>JBDHHR010000011.1:0-50284 GCA_039589295.1 Gemmatimonadota bacterium
TCAGCTCGGGTTCCAGGTCAGCTTGTTCCTGCAGCTGCAGGGGATCGTCGAGATCCTTCTCGGAGTGGCACTGATCCTCGGGCTGTTAACGCCGGTGGTGGCGGTCGTCATGGGTCTCATGTACTGGGCGTTCACGGTGGCCAACCCGGCCGTGGGCCAGATCCGGCTGAGCCGGGACCTGGCCCTCATGGGCATCTGCTTCGCCATCGCGCTGGCCGGCCCCAGCAGATGGAGCCTGGATTCACGTCTACTCGGCAGACGGTTGAGAATCGACGAGCGGAAGGATGCCGTTGTCTTGGTGATTCGTCTGAGTCTCGCCTTCACCCTGGTTACATCGGCCCTCTTCGCCGGCGGCTTGTTCGACAACCATCTGAATACCACGCTCCCGAAGCTTCTCGTCTTGATTCTCGGGCTACTCTTGGCGATCGGCGTCTACCCCAGGTGGTTGGCCGGCCTGGTGGCCGTGTGGATGCTGTACCTGATAGCCGCGAACCTCGTCGCCAAGGGACTGTTACCCGGACTGGACTCGGTGAAGCGGGAGATAGGGTTCTTTGGCGCGGCCCTCGCGGTCTTCGCCCTCGGCGCGGACCGCTGGGCTTGGCCACGTCCCGAGCGTATCGAGCCCGCGATCGAAGCCCAAGGCTAGCCGCTGTGTGGGCGAACGAAGGCGCCTGCTGGAGCCCCGTCGCTCGCCTGGGCCGTGGGTGCGCCCGCCGGGCTCACGTCTTGGAGCTGGTCTTCGCGAAAAAGCTGCTCAGGAGTTGTTGCGTGCGCTGGCTGCCGCACTCCGGGCACTTGGGCGCCTTCTTGAGCTTGTCGTGCTCGGAGATGCTATGGCTAACCGTGAAGACCGTCTTGCATGCTTCGCATTTGTACTCGTAGAAGGCCATCGGTTGCACCTCCAGGGACGCCTGGTAGCGCTCGCGTCGGGATGGCAGAAACGTACGTAGGAAAGGTCGAGCTGTCACCCCTCTGACCGACACGTGGACTCTCGAGATTCTACTCCAGCGCAGCCCTCAACTGCTCAAACGTTCCGGGATAATAGGAAACGTTGTGGAACGAGTTTTTCGCGAGCGCTTCAGCTACCGCCTTCGCATGCACCCTGTCCACGCCAAAAACGACAATGCGCGTATTGTGGTCTTCCATTGGCAAGCGTCCATCCTTCTTGGCTTTCTTCACTTCCTCGACGCGGCTTGCCGGAATGTTCCGTGCGCTGGCCGTCGTGCCGGCCCTGAACTGCTCAGCATCGCGAGTGTCTATCAGGACGACCGTTTGATCCCTACCGAGAACATATTGAATGCCCTCGAGCTCGATCTCCGTCACTTCACCCAGAGCTCGCCACACTGGGATGCCCAACTGATATCGGCGTACATTCCTATAACCGGCTTCAACCAACTCGTCTGCCACACGTTTGCTCTTGCCGCAATACGGTCCGCTGCAATACAGGACCATTGGCGCTGCCTTATTCCCTTTGACAATACTGCCGATCTGATCGACGTCGGAGGTGAATTCTTCCCTCGTTGTACCAGGCTTCCCGGCAACGTTGACTGCACCAGGTATGTGGTCGATCGCATATTCCTCAAACGTGCGGACGTCGAACACGGTGGCGGTCTTCTCCCGCAATACCCGTCGCAGTTCCTCAGTGGAGATGTTGGTCGTTTTCGGGGTGTCCTCGACCAGGATTGCCTCGTAGACGTTTGGTGGCGTCTGGGCAACAGCGAAGGGACTGAACACGATGACGCCCACCAGCGTCGCGAGAGCCTTCATTTGCCGGTCATCGCTCGAGCTCCTGGCATTGATAGAGGTGGGAGAAGAAGACGGCCGAACATCTGCTACCAACCCCCTGACGAGATTGTGGAGGAACCTGGACGCCACAGGAGAGGTGCTATCATTCAGCGTCACGGGCACACGTTCCACGAACGCCCTGAAACGGGCCGCTGTCAACTTGGACACTGCTGAGCCGTCCCGCTCCCGTGGCGTCGCGTCCCCAACCGGGCTGTTGTGTCGTAGATTGTGACGCCAGGCATCGGGGCAGACCGTTCTGCGGCGGTGCCTCTTCTTTGAGCCCGGTTCTCGGCAGGTGGTCGGCGTAGATGCACACATCTCCCTCGCGTGACGGTCGGCTCGACGGGCAGCTTCTCCTGTGGGTCTTCTGGCTCCTCAGCGTCGCCCGGGTGGCGTCGGAGATGGTCGTGAGCGACCCGGACCTGTGGGGTCATGTCCTGTACGGTCTCGAGCACCTGAGGACCGGCCAGCTCACCCGTACGGATGCCTACAGCTACACGGCGTCCGGCGCGGCCTGGATCAACCATGAGTGGCTGAGCGAGCTGTCATTCGGCGTCGCTTGGGACAACCTCGGGGCTGTCGGCCTGTGGGGCATCCGCCTGCTGCTGGTGGCCGCGGTGCTGGCGATCGTAGTGCGCTTGATCCGGCGAACCACGGACGGCTTGTGGGCAGGCCTGCTCGTGTACGTGGTCGCCTGGTACCAGATGACCCGCGGGTTCGCCATCCGGCCACAGCTCTTCACCTATGCCGGCTTCGCGCTGCTGCTGTGGCTGGTCCACGAGATGAACGGGGCCAATGGGAAGACAGGAGGCCTCTCCGCATGGGCCCCGCTCCTGTTCGTTCCGCTTCTGGCCGTGTGGGCCAACCTCCACGGCGGTTTCCTCGTGGGCTTCGCGACGGTGCTTCTGTACCTCGCGTACCGGGTCGTGCGGTTCGGGCGGGAGAGAGTCGGCAGACAGCGGTCCGGTTCCGGACCGGGCGACGGGCCCCGAGCAGAGACCGCGTTGGGCGAAAGGCGGTGGGGAGACGGGCGGCGGATGGCGATCCTGACAATTTCCGTCCTCGGCGCCGGGCTCGCCACCCTGCTGAACCCCTACGGCGTGGGACTGTGGCGGTGGTTGGGAGACTCGTTGTCCGCGCCGCGAGGCGCTGTGATCACCGAATGGGCGCCCGTATTCTCCGTAACCCCGCAGACCGAGGTCCTGGGACTCTACCTGCTGGCTGCCCTGGCGGTGCTGGCGCTGATCTTCACGCGCCGCACCCGCGGCGGATTCGAGTTCGCCCTCCTCGGCTTCCTCGCCCTCGCCGCGATGAGGTCCAACCGGCACGGCGTGTTCTTCGCCATTGCGGCCGCCATCTACCTCCCGAAGCATCTTGAGACGTTCATTCCCTGGCTGGCGCGGCCCCGGCGCTTCAGCCGCCAGTTCGCGGCGGCGTTGGCCGTTATCTGTGGCGCCTACGCCGTCGGCGTGCACACCCGGGAGGGTCACCGCCCGGACACGATCCTGGTGGAAAGCCGCCGGCACCCGCTGGACGCCTACCGCTTCCTGGAGAGTCGCAGTCTCGCGGGCAACCTGGCCGTGCACTTCGACTGGGCCCAGTCCGCTCTGTGGTACCTGCACCGAATCAACAGGGTCGCCTTCGACGGACGGTTCCGCACGGTGTACCCGCAGGCCGCCGAGGGTGCTTTTCTCAGGTTCCACGCGGCGGCCGAGGGCTGGGAGGGTCTCCTGGACGAGTACGACACGGATCTGGTGCTCATGCCCCGAGGCTGGGCCGAGTTCGCGAAGATGGAAGCGAGGGACGATTGGATCCGGGCATTCGAGCGTGGGGGCGATGCGGCTGGCAGAGGCGAGTCTTCGTCGGCAGAGCCGGGACTCTCCGGCGGTCGGCAGGCAGGTTCGGAGGGACGAGCGGATGATCCAGTCCTGTTCGTCAGGAGCGGGCGGTATCCCGATCTCGAGGTCGAGTTGGGTGCCGGTCCGGTGGCCGGCCAGACGCCTCCGGCCACCTTCGTGTTCGGGGCGGGAATGGACTGATCCAGGGGCCCTCCGGGGTTGCCAGAGCCGCAGCCCAGCGCGAATTTCCTTCCCCTCGCGGGCGTAGCTCAGTTGGTAGAGCGTCAGCCTTCCAAGCTGAAGGTCGCCGGTTCGAGACCGGTCGCCCGCTCTTGAATCGATACGACGAGGATGAGCCACCCCACGGCAAGCGGACCAAGGCCCAACACCCGAGAGCTCACCGGCGTCGCCCGGCTACTGCGGCGGTGGGGCCTGGTGATGTTGCTGGCATCGTGCTCGGGTCCTGAGAGGGAAGAGGTGCCCACCACGAACCGGGGAGCTGCCGGGGAGAGCCAGCCGGGTCTTGTGCGCGTGGCGACCTTCAATATCAAGGAGCTAAGCACCGGCAAGCTCACCTCAACCGATGCCGAAGGTCGCGGCCTCGACGAGCAGGCCCGCGGCGCGGCGGAAATCGTCCAGCGGGTTGAGCCGGACGTGCTGGTGCTGAACGAGATCGACCTGGACTCCAGTCACCCGGAAGATCCGTCGCTCAACGCCCGCCGATTTGCGGAGGCGTACTTGGCGACCGGCCTCCATCCCGTGCGTTACCGTTACGCATTCGCGGCACCGAGCAATACGGGCCTGCTATCGGGTTTCGACCTGAACGGCGACGGCCGGGTGGCCACCGAGGCCGACCGTGGGACGCGGGAGCATGGCGAGGACGCCTTCGGGTACGGCATCTACTCCGGACAGTACGCGATGGCCGTCCTGTCGCGCTTCCCACTGGACTCGGCCGGCGCGAGGACGTTCCAGCTCTTCCGCTGGTCGAAACTCCCGGGCAATCATATGCCTCGGGGTCATTTCCCCGCGGACGCGGATTCTGTTCTCCGCCTTTCGAGCAAATCCCACTGGGACCTTCCCGTCGTAGTGGACGGCGATACCGTGCACCTGTGGGTGAGCCACCCCACGCCACCCGGGTTCGACGGCCCGGAGGACCGCAACGGGCGCCGCAACTTCGACGAGATCCGGTTCTGGCTTCTCTACCTGGAGGATTCCGCAGCGCTGGTGGACGACGCCGGGCGCCCCGGCGGATACGGCTCGACGGCGCCGTTCGTGATCGCCGGTGATCTGAACGCCAGGCCAGCGGATCCCGCCGTGGTCTACGACGATGTGTCGGCGATCGATCAGCTGCTCGGCCACCCGCGGATTCAGGATCCGACCCCGACGCTCCGAAGGTCGGCCGAATTCCTGGGAGGAGTGCGGGTGGACTACGTGCTACCGAGCTGGAATCTGGATGTTCTCGGAGGCGGCGCGTTCGATCCCGATCCGGACGAAGACCCGGAGGCTGCCCGTCTGGCGGAGGCCGCCTCTGACCACCGCCTCGTCTGGGCTGACCTTGCTTTGGAGTAAGCGGCGGAAACGCCGCGGCAAAGTCCCGGCCGGGAACAATCCCGAACCCGCCAACCTCTCCTCCCGCCTGACGTCCCCAGGCCTGGTTGCCTCTACAAGTCAGGTGCCTCGAGGCTGGCGCTGACATCCGCGCGTGGCTCTTCAGCCGAGCGGCGTCGTGGGAGAGGAATCAGCATCCGCACGCGACGCCTGTAATCCGCGTAGGACTGTCCGTGGAACGCCATCAGATCGCGCTCCTCGAACTGGATCGCCAGCAGCATGTAAAGTGTGGTCGCAACCGCGAACACGAGATGCCCCGCTGTCATCGTCGGCGTGGCCCAGAACGCGATGATGAATCCCAGCAGCAAGGGGTGCCGGACGTGCTTGTAGAAAGCCGAGACCTTGAATGCCGGAGGCCGGTACTCCTTGCCGGTGAGATGGAGCCAGACCTGCCGCAGCCCGAAGAGGTCGAAGTGATCGATGACGAACGTGGACATTAGAACCAGGCCCCAGCCGGCCCAGAACAGAATCCACAGCACCAGCGCGCCCGTGGGATTCTCTACGCTCCACACGGAGCCGGACATGGGTCGCCACTGCCAGAACAGAAGTGCCAGCAGGAGACTCGCCAGGAGGACGAACGTGCTTCGCTCGACGGGTTTGGGCACGATCCTGGTCCAGCGACTCTTGAACCACGGTCGTGCCATGATGCTGTGCTGAACGGCAAACAGCCCCAGCAGCACGGCGTTGATCATCAGCGCCTGTGCGAACGGCCCTCCATCGCTGGAGTCGATCGACTTCGAAACGGCAAGGTTGCCGACGAAGCCTATGGCGTACAGGAAGACGAGGAAGAAGACCGCGTAGCTGGCCACGCCATACACGAAAGAAATGACTCTTCCCACGGGACTCACCTCGCTTGAAGGACCACAGGAGTGTCACCGACCAATCAGTCCACCATAAGAGAACCCGGAGCGCATGAGAACCCCGGAGGTCGTCCGTAGCTGCCGCCACCGCTGCAGCCGTGGAGCGAACGAGTTGTACTGCCCCACAGGCCATGGCCTCGATCAGCACGACTTGCAGACGTGCGCACCGCCGCCTACATACGGGGACCGGGCCAGGCGAGGCCGCACGCCTCTTCTACGGCGAGGGGGCGATCCGGGATGCGGTCCGGCAGCGAGGTGTCGATCCGCGGACGCGCCTGGTGTACTTCGCGGACGCCGAGTCAGAACCGATTCAGCGCCTGATTCGGGACGTCGAGTGGGAGACGATCAAGGGCTCCCTTATTGCCGAGGTCCGTCGCCTGTCATAGCACGGCACTACCGAGACCCCGATCGAGAGAGTCAATGGATTCACAGCCGCTGTTCACCGACCTGATCGGAGTGATGGCTGTGATCGCCATGGTCCCGGTCGTCTTCCTGTGGCTGGAGAGGAAGACGCACTGGAGAGTCTTCGATTTCCTGCCCGCCATCATATGGATCTTCCTGACTCCCATCTTTCTCAGCAATCTCAACATCATCCCGCGCTCGAGCCCGGTCTACGACACCTTCAAGTCCTTCGCCGTGCCGATGTTCATCGTCCTCATGCTCCTGGACATCAACATCCGCCAGGCGATGCGCGTGGCATGGCGCGGGGCGGCGGTTCTGGTCATCGGTTCGGTGGGGATCGTGATCGGTGCGGTGATCTCCTTCTACCTGTTCCGTAGCGGGCTGCCGGAGAACGCGTGGTCCGGCTTCGGAGCCCTGGCCGGGAGCTGGATCGGAGGGACGGGGAACCTCGCCGCGGTCGCGGAGAGCCTCGGGACCCCCGGCGAGCTGGTGGGCATCGTCGTCCTGGTGGACAACTTCGTGTACGTGCTCTACTTCCCGTTGATTCTCGTATGCAAGCGCTGGGCGCCCAGCTTCAACCGGTTCACCGGAGTGTCGCAACGGGAGATAGACGACTTCGTGGAGGCCACGGCGCAGGTGGAGCGCAAGACGCACGAGGTACACTTCAGGGACGTGCTGACCCTGCTCGGGTTCTCTTTCATGGCGATTCTCGTCGCGAACTCGCTGTCCGAGCTGGTACCTGCTCTGCCGCCGGTCCTTACCCAGCGAACCTGGGCGTTGCTCCTGGTCACCACCTTCGGGATCGCCCTCTCGGCGACGCCGCTCAAGAACGTGCCCGGCACTGAGCCGCTAGCCATGACTTTCGTATACCTGTACATGACCATGATCGGAGCGTCGGCGGACCTCAGGGCGCTGGGCGGCGCTCAGTGGTTCCTGGTGGCTGGATTCGCCTGCATCGCCATCCACCTGGTCTTCGTGGTCATCGGTGCCCGCATCTTCCGGCTGGACGTGAGCATGGCGGCGGTGTCCAGCGTGGCGGCAGTGGGCGGAGCCGCCTCGGCTCCCGTGGCGGCAGGATACCACCGGGAGGAGCTGGTGCCGATCTCGATCATGCTCGCCCTCATCGGCTACGGCCTCGGCAACTACCTGGGGGTGGCGACGGCGTATCTGTGTAACCTGCTTGGGTGAGGCGGCTTATGTCTGACTGGACCCGACGGGAAGTACTGAGGACAGCAGCGGCAGCCGGCGTCGGTTCGGCCGTCTTCGCCCGGGCGCTGACCGCCCTGGCGCAGGAAGCGGGGGACGTAACCTCGGAGATGATCGACCAGGCGGCCTGGGTCGCCGGCCTCGAATTCACCGAGGAGGAGCGCGAGCTGATGCTGGACGGCGTCAGCGAGGCGCTGTCCGAGTACGCGGTCCTCCGCGAGGTGGAACTGGACAACTCCGTGCCCCCGGCGGTGTACTTCTCCGCGACGGCCGGGACGAGGGCGAACGGTAGCGGAGCGTCTCCGGAGGGCGGCGACGTCGAAGGGCCGGGGGCCGGTACCGGTACCGGGACCGGAGCGAAGGGGCGCGGCGCCGGCGCATGCGAATCCGCGGCCACGATCGCGGGCAGGCACGCCACACGGCCCTCATCCGACGAGGATCTCGCCTTCATGCCCGCCTCTCGACTGGGGGCACTCGTGCGCTCCCGCCAGGTGTCGTCAGAGGAGCTCACCCGCCTCTATCTGGAGCGCCTCGAGCGGTATGATCCTGATCTCCGCTGCGTCATAACCCTTACCCCGGAGCTTGCGCTGGACCAGGCAAGGCGGGCCGATAGGGAGATCGCAGCCGGGCGCTATCGGGGGCCGCTGCACGGCATCCCGTGGGGAGCCAAGGATCTGCTGGCCGTGCCTGGTTACCGCACCACGTGGGGGGCGAATCCGTACCGCGACCAGGTACGCCGGGATAAGGCTACCGTCGCCTCACGCCTGGAAGAGGCGGGCGCCGTGTTGGTGGCCAAGCTCTCGGTGGGCGCGCTGGCCTGGAGCGACGTGTGGTTCGACGCGACTACGAAGAACCCTTGGAACACGGCACAGGGCTCCAGCGGCTCGTCCGCCGGCCCCGGGGCCGCGACCGCCGCCGGCCTGGTCGGCTTCGCCATCGGCACCGAGACGTGGGGCAGCATAGTCTCCCCCAGCACCCGCTGCGGAGTCACCGGGCTGCGCCCGACCTTCGGGCGGGTGAGCCGCCACGGGGCCATGGCCCTTTCGTGGAGCATGGACAAGATCGGACCCATGGCACGGTCGGCGGCGGACTGCGCCCTTGTGTTCGGGGCCATCCACGGCTCCGACGGTCTGGACCCGACGGCAGTGGACCGTCCGTTCCGGTGTCCGGCAGGCCGGGACCCGAGCGCGCTGCGCGTGGGCTACGTCCCGGAGCTCTTCGAGGATCCGGGCGAGCCCGACCTGCAGGACCTCGATCCCGAGCAGGCGGAGGAAGCTCGGGCCGGCTGGAGACGTGAGGCGGAGTGGCGCTCGTTCGACCGGCGGACGCTGGAGACGCTGCGCGAGTCGGGCTTCCGCCTCGTACCGGTGCAACTGCCGACCACCTACCCGGTTTCCCCTCTGAGTCTGATCCTCACCGCGGAAGCGAGCGCCGCCTTCGACGAGCTCACTCGAAGCGGCCGGGACGATCAGCTCGTGAAGCAGGTGGAGAACGCGTGGCCGAACGTCTTCCGCCAGGGCCAGCTCATACCCGCCGTCGAGTACATCCGGGCCAACCGGATCAGGACCCTGCTGATGCGGGATATGGAACAGGCCCTGGCCGCCGTGGACGTCTTCGTGGCCCCGACCTTCGGCGGAGGTCACCTGCTACTCACCAACCTCACCGGACATCCGGCGGTCGTGCTGCCGAACGGGTTCCGCGCGGGCGACGGTACGCCGACGAGCATCACTATTACCGGGCGGCTGTTCGGTGAGACGGACCTCCTGGCGGTGGCCTGCGCCTACCAGGAGGCCACGGACTTCCACCTGAGGCGGCCGCCGCTCGACGCCTGAGGTAGACCATCCTGGCGCAAGCCATTGTGTCACACATGACGCCACTCCGGCGCGTGCCCCGCGTAAGTGCGACAACGCGCCCACCGACGCCCTTGCCGGCGCGTCGTCGCAACGGCAGTCTGCGGCGTCGCTTACGAGACCACATCTGTCAGCCTTCCGGCGCCTCCGCCGAACCCGCTCCAGACGCACAAAACTTGCAGCGCAAACACCGTTTGGAGGAACAGAGCGAGGCCGGGATCGGCCCCCCCAATTCCCGGTTGGCGCCTGGTCCCACGAATCTGACCCGCCACCGGTGGCAGCCAGTTTCACGAAGCGATAAGCGAGGGGGGCGTGAGCTGGCTGTCGCCGGTTGGTGTTTCCGGCTCCCGCCGGGTCGGAGTGCTGAGCACCTGAATCCGGGAGCGGCACCATGCTGTCACAGAACACGCTGGGGCTGGCGATCGCCGCCGCGCTCCTGACCGGCGTTCTCGCTGGTTGTGGCGAGGGAGGCGGCTCAGAAGAAGAGGCGCGTTCCACCGAGTACACCCCGGCGGTCGTCGCCGCCCATATGAAGGACCACTTCTACCGGGCCACTGAGATTCAGCGGGCGGTGATCAACGGAAGCCTCGAATCCGTGGCCGAGCCGGCTGCCTGGATGGCCGAGCACCCCACGTCGGCCGCCATGCCGGCCGCGTGGGAGAGCTGGATCAGGCCGATGCGGCACGCCGCCGTTCGCGCGGTCGAAGCGCCGGATCTGTTGAGCGCGGCACGCGCCACTGCCGAGCTGGCCGCGGCGTGTGGCGGATGCCACGAGGCGCTGGCCAAGGATGTGGGTTTTGCGGTGGAGGCTGCTCCGGTGGAGGGAGCCGAGAGAGTTCCCCATATGCAACGGCACGCGTGGGCCGCGGGCCGCATGTGGGAGGGACTGGTCGGTCCCTCCAGCGTAGTGTGGGACGGCGGAGCCCGCATCCTGGGCGAAGCGCCGCTCTCTACGGACGAATTCGAGGCGGACATCGAGGTCCTGGCCGAGGTGGCGGCCATCGAGCGCCGGGTACACGAGTTGGGCGGGGAGGCACTCGAGGCCGTCGAATCGGAGGACCGCGCCAGGCTGTACGGAGAGTTTCTCGCCACCTGTGCCCGCTGCCATCAGGCCACCGGGGCGGGGCCGATCTAAGTTCGGCCCGCTCCAGCGTCGCTGCTTTCTGGCCCCCGGTTGTAATTCTCACCTACGGGTGATAATTTCCAGCTAACTCCATAGCGGGGTTGATGATTGTTCCTAACAGGAATCCCACGAGCATCACGGAGATAAGGCTCATGAAGGACTGTAACACGATATCGCGCGCGGTCAGGGCCGCGTTCGCTGGTTTGGCTCTTCTCCTGGCGTCGGGATGCGGCGGTGAGGGCCCCGACGCGGGCGAGACAGGTGAGGTCGCTCAGGCCGCGGCGCACCCGGGACAGGCGATCTTCGAGCGCAACTGTTTCGCCTGTCACAGCATCGGAGAGGGCTTGCGAGTGGGCCCGGATCTGAAGGACCTGCATCTGCGCCGGGAGAGGGAGTGGCTGGTCCGCTGGGTGGACGATCCCATCGGCATGGCCGAGACCGATCCCATCGGCCAGGAGCTATTCGCCGAGTGGAACAACACACCGATGGCGAAGAGCTTCCTTTCGCAGGACGAGATCGGCCAGGTCCTCGACTACATCCAGGGCGTGAGCACCGGCGAGATCGCCGCCGAGGTCGGAAACGGAGGCCCTGTGGAGCTGACCGACGCCCAGTTCGCCGAAGGCCAGCGGATCTTCTTCGAACGGTGCGCTGGCTGCCACGGCACGCTGCGGGCGGGAGCGACCGGCCCGAACATCCAGCCGGAGCGCACCACTCAAATCGGCACGGCAGCCCTCAAGGCGACACTCACCCACGGCCTGCCCGGCGGAATGCCCGCCTGGGGCGACGGGGGAATCATGAGTGAGGGAGAGATCGACATCCTGGCCAGGTACGTTCAGCTACCGCCGCCGAGTCCTCCGGCGCGTCCGTTGGAGGAGATCCGCAATTCATGGGACCTGCGCGTGCCCGTGAGCGACCGACCCGGCCAGCCGATGACGTCCCGCAACTGGGAGAACTTCTTCGGAGTCATCCTGCGTGACGCCGGCCAGGTAGCGATCATGGACGGCGATTCCTACGAGCTGGTCAAGGTCATCGAGACCGGCTTCGCGGTGCACATCCTCCGCTCTTCGTCCACCGGCCGCTACTTCTACGCCGTCGGCCGGGACGGGCGGGTGACGTTGATCGACCTGTGGCCGGAGGAGCCGACGCTGGTGGCGCAGGCACAGGGCTGCATCGACGCGCGCAGCGTGGACGCCAGCAAATACGAAGGCTTCGAGGACCGCTACGTCATCGAGGGCTGCTACTGGCCCACCCAGTACGTGGTATTCGACGGGCTGACGCTGGAGCCCCTCACCGTCACCAGCGTCGAGGGCACGACCTTCGACACGAACGAGCCTCTCGAGGAAGTCCGCATCGCGGCAATCGTGGCTTCCCACTTCGATCCGGTGTGGGTGCTGGGCCTCAAGGAATCCGGCCACGTGGCGGTGGTGGACTACTCTCAGGATGGCTTCCCCATGACTGCCCGCATCGCGGCGGAGCGCTTCCTGCACGACGGCGGGTGGGACCACACGGGTCGCTATTTCCTGACCGCTGCCAACATGCGCAACAAGATGGCGGTGGTGGATGTGAAGGAGCAGAAGCTGGTCACGACCTTCGCGACCGGAATCAAGCCGCACCCGGGTCGCGGCGCCAACTGGGAGGACCCCGAGTACGGGTGGGTCAACGGCACCACCCACATCGGCCAGGGGCTGCTGTCCGTGTACGGTGCGGATCCCGAGAATCATCCCGAGTACGCGTGGCAGGTGGTGCGCTCGTTGCCTCTGGAAGGGACCGGCAGCCTGTTCCTCAAGACGCACCCGAACTCCCAATGGGTGTGGATGGACATGCCGCTCAACAACGATCCCGAGGGTACGCGAAAGATCTGCGTCTACTCGAAGGAGCAGGCCGAGATCGACCGCTGCTGGATTGCGGCCGACCACGGCCGGGCGGTTCACTTCGAGTACAACAAGGCAGGCGATGAAGTGTGGTTATCGGTGTGGGACAAGGAAGGGGAGGTCATAGTCTACAACGACAAGACCCTCGAAGAGATCACCCGCATCACGGGAGACTGGCTGGTCACGCCGACGGGCAAGTTCAACGTCTACAACACCGCCAACGACATCTACTGAGCGAAACCGGGGGCGAGGCACCATGAGAACATACAGGTTGGGCCTGTCCACGCTGCTGCTCGTAGCGGCCGCGGCGACCGCCGCCGCGCAGGAGATCAAGGTCGATGGCCAGCTAAGGCCCCGCTATGAAGTCCGCGATCCGATCGACCTGAGTGAGGGAGACGCGGACGCCTTCGTGTCAATGCGGGCGAGGGCGAACGTGACAGCCGCGCTGGAAGGCAACGTCTCCGTGTTCCTTCAGGTCCAGGATGTCAGGATCTGGGGCGAAGAGACGAACACGCTTGGAGATTTCAGCGCCGACAACTTCGACCTCCATCAGGGATACATCGACCTCGAGAGCGCCGAGAAGGGGAAGTTCCTGGGGCGGTTCGGCAGGCAGGAGGTTAAACTCGGAGCAGAGCGGCTCATCGGGCCCGTGGGGTGGACACAGCAGAGCCGGAGCTTCGACGGGGTCCGTCTGGCGACTGAAGGCGATTTCGGCCGGGTCGACATCCTCGCCGCCCAGCTCGGCAACGAGCTGGCTTCAGACGTCGATCGCGACAGCGAGCTGCTGCTCGGCTACGGCACGCTCGACGTAGCCGACGATCAGGCGGTCGATCTGTACGCCATCTACAACAGGCAGGACAGCGAGAACGAGTTCCTCGACACCGAGACCAGCCAGGGCACCTTCGGGGCCCGCTGGGTCGGCAAGACGGAGGACTTTACCTACCGCGCGGAGGCGTCGTTCCAGACCGGCCAGCGGGCCGGCACCGACGTCAGCGCCTACATGTTTGGGGCACGGTTCGGATACGGCTTCGCCGAAGGCCGGGCCGCCGTGACCCTGTGGTATGACTACCTGTCGGGGGACGACGACGCGACCGACGGAGAGATCAAGGTCTTCGACACACTGTTCGCTACCAACCACAAGTTCTACGGGTTCGCGGACATGTTCCTGAACATCCCGGCGCACACCAGCGGCCAGGGGCTGCAGGACTTTGCCGTCAAGGGGTCGTTCAAGCCCGTCAAGGACTGGAAGCTGGGTGCGGACATTCACTCCTTCCGGCTGGCTAAGGAAGGGGTCTTCGAGTCGGGGCATCTGGGCGAGGAGGTGAACATCGAAGCCACCTACGCATACAGCAAGAACGTCAACCTGCAGGGCGGATTCGCCCACATCTTCCAGGACGACACGTGGGCGTTCGTCGGCCGTCGACTGGAAGACAACATGACCTGGTTCTATCTGATGATCGACGCGAAGTTCTGATCGCAGATTCCTGCGGGCCCCGTCGCGCGGCGGGGCCCTCCTTCATCCGTCGCGTCTACGACGTGGAGAGGTCGTGGCTCCCGCCTTCCGCTTCCTCCAGTTCCAGCTCGCGGAGGAGGGCGTTGACCGTCTGCTCCACCAGATTCTCCAGGGGGACGCCCTGCCTGCGGGCCTCGCATTCATAGGCGTGGTAATGCTGGTCGGTCAGCCTGGCCCACACCTGGATCTTACGCATGGCTCGCCTCCGGAGTCCCCGTGGCTGCGGGCTGCGGCTTCTCGGCGGCGGCATCGTTCCCGGCGGCGAGCGGCGGCTCCTCGGCGCCGGCCGGCGGGGTCGGCACGCCCTTGTACCCGTAGCACAGGATGCCGCCGTGTCCCTCCTTCCGGATGCAGCGGAATTCCAGGGCAACCTCCATTCCCGGCGCTACCGCGGCCGGGTCGCAGTCCGCCACCTGAACCATGAGGCGCGCCCCCTCGGGGGTCTCCACGATGGCCAGCGCGTATGGCGCGTGCATGAGGAAATCCCCCGGAGGCACGTGGACCACGGTGCAGGTCACCACCCGGCCACTGCGGGACAGCCTGAGCTTGCCCAGCTCGCGACTGCGGCAGCCCGGGCACACCTTCCGGGCTGGGAAGGTGACCTTGCCACAGCTCGAGCACTTCGTCGCCTCGAGCCGGTACCGGCTCGGGATCTCCCGCCAGTATCTCGGACTCGGCATGATCAGACTCCCTTGAAGATGTGAACCACCGAACTCGCCCCGGACCCGCCCATGTTCTGTGTAAGGCCGATTCGAGCTCCCTCCACCTGCCGCTCTCCGGACTCGCCACGTAGCTGCTCGAACACCTCTACCGCCTGCGCCACCCCGGTGGCACCCACCGGATGTCCCTTGGACTTGAGACCTCCGCTCGTATTCACCGGCATGCGGCCGCCCAGGGCAGTCTCACCGGTACGCGCACACGAGGCGCCTTGACCCTCATCCGCGAAGCCCAGGGCTTCTATGCAGCAGATCTCGGCTATGGAGAAGCAGTCGTGGACCTCGGCTACATCCACGTCCTCCGGGCCGACTTCAGCCATGGCATACGCCCGCTTCGCCGACTCTCTGACGGCGTCGAGGGAGGCGATGTCGTCGCGGTCGGCCAGTGCCAGCGACCCCGTCGCCATCCCGCTGCCCAGGATCTGCACCGGCCGGTCTGTATACCGCTTCGCCTGTTCCAGCGGGCACAGCAGGACCGCCGCCGCGCCGTCACTTACCGGCGAGCAGTGCAACATACGCAGAGGCTCGGACACCATGGCCGAGCCCAGCACCTGCTCCAGCGTCACCTGGCGCGGAAACTGCGCCTTGGGATTCGCCGCGCCGTGCCGGTGACTCTTGACCGACACCCAGGCCATGTCCTCTTCCGTCGTGCCGTGCGCCTGCATGTGAGCGCGGGCAATCATGGCGTACAGGGCGGGAAAGGTCACCCCGTGGTATACCTCGGTCTCCTGGTCGGAGGCGGTGGCCAGCACCTCGGCCACATCCGCCCCATCGGTCATCTTCTCAACCCCGCCCGCCAGCACCAGGTCGCTGAATCCGGAGGCGACTTCCATGAACGCCATGCGCAGGGCCACCCCGCTGGACGCGCAGGCGGACTCGACCCGCGTGGCCGCGACTCCCGTCATTCCCATGTGGTCGGCCACCAGCGGACCGAGGTGCTCCTGCCCGACGAACTGCCCGCCGGCCATGTTCCCGACGTACAGGGAGTCCAGCCGGTCGGCCCCGGCCCCCGCCAGTGCATCCAGCGCGGCCTCCACGAAGAGATCGCGCAGGCTCGCGCCCCACAGCTCCCCGAAGCGGGTCATGCCGGCCGCGACGATGGCTACCTCTCGCATGATCTCCTCCGCATCACTCGTTCACGATGATCTTCTCGCGGTACTTGGCGTACTGGCCGTAGGTCACGTACCGGTGCTCGCCGTCCAGCATCGCTCGCACGGCCTGTGCGCGGCCGCGCCTCTCCGGCAACAGGTCCGTCGCTCGCAAGGCGAAGGAATCGCTTCCCGCTCCGGACCCGAAGGAGGTGATGAGGATCAGGTCGTCCGGGTCCGCCACGTCCAGTATGGCGGCGAGCCCGGTGGGCGATGAGCCCGAGTAGGTGTTGCCCATGGTCGGGACCACCCACCCCGTCTCGAGCTGCTCCCTCGTGAAGCCCAGCTGCCCGCCCACCGCCAGCGGGAACTTGCCGTTGGGCATGTGGAACACAGCGTAGCGGAAGTCTTCGGGAGCGAGCCCTGACTTCTGCAGCAGGCCGCGCGTGGCAGCGGTGACGTGTTTGAAGTAAGCCGGTTCGCCGGTGAAGCGACCTCCGTGCCGGGGGTAGAACTCGCCCTCCCGGCGCCAGAAGTCGGGAGTGTCGGTGGTGAAGCTGTACGTTTCGATCACCTCGGCCATCAACTCCTCACGGCCGAACAGGTAGGCGGCGCCTCCCGCCGACGCCGAGAATTCCAGAGCGTCGTCCGGAGCGCCTTGCGAGGTGTCGGCGCCAATGGCCAGGGCGTAGTCCGCGCGGCCCGACTCCACCAGGGCCAGAGCCACGAACATGGCCTCCGTGCCCGCCTTGCAAGCGAACTCGAAGTCGGCCACGTGCACCTCCGGTCCGATTCCTAGGGCCTCAGCCACCACCGTTCCGCTGGGCTTCACCGCGTAAGGGTGCGACTCGGACCCGATGTACACTGCGCCTACTCGCGACGGGTCCACCCCGGCCCGTTCGAGCGCTCCGCGCCCTGCCGCCACCGAAATGGTGATGGTGTCCTCATCGAATCCGGGCACCGACTTCTCCTGGAGAAGCAGGCCCCGGCTGATGGTGCCCGGGTCCTTGCCCCACTGGCGGGCGATCTCTTCGGTGGTGATGCGCTTGCGGGGGATGTAGGCCCCGTAGCCTACGATGCCTGCCATAGTGTGCCTCCTGGCCGGGAGGGTCCTCGCGCCCCGGGACGCGCAGGAGCGTGCGTCCAGGGTTCGTCTCGGCTGCTGTGCTCAGGTGCTGTGCTCAGGTTCCGTGTTCGACCCGCGTCTCGAGCACTTGCCAGCGAGCGTCCACCTCACGCTGAATGTGCGCCACCTGGTCGTCCGTGAGGTGCTTGAAGCGCGCCTGCCGGCGGATGTACGGCTCCACCGGGTCACCGGGGTGCTCGGCGGTGAAGCGCCAGCGTGCCCCGTCCTCTACCTCCATGAGCGGGAAGACGCGCGTCAACACTGCCTGACGCGCCAAATCGATGGTCTCGTCGTTGCCCGTCTTCCAGCCCGGTGGACACGGAGCCAGTATGTGAAAGAAGCGTGTGCCTCTGATGAAGCGTGCCTTCATCACCTTCTCCACCAGGTCCACCGGGTAGGCCACCGAGGCCGTGGCGATGTACGGGATCCTGTGCGCCGCCATGATGGACACGATGTCCTTCTTGGGCTGCGACTCCGGCTCCTCGGCCGGCGTGGTGGTGGTCCAGGCCCCCCACGGCGTGGCTGAGGAACGCTGGATTCCGGTGTTCATGTACGCTTCGTTATCGTAGCAGAAGTAGATGATGTCCTCGTTCCGCTCGGCCGCGCCGGACAAGGCCTGAAGGCCGATGTCGAACGTGCCGCCGTCCCCGGCCCAGGCGATAACAGTCGTCTTCGTGTCGCCGCGCGCTTCGAGGCCCGCCTTGATGCCGGAGGCCGCCGCGCCGCCCGTTTCGAATGCCGTGTGGAAGAGCGGGACCCTGAGCGAGGACTGCGGCCACGGCCCGGCGATGATGCTCCAGCAACACGCGGGAAGGACCACAACCGTCTGAGGCCCGAGCGCCTTCAGTACCAGTCTCATGGCGATCGGCGCGGCGCATCCCGGACAGGCCAGGTGCCCGGAGGCCAGCAGCTCCTCCCTTGGGATCCGGTCGCGGATTATCGTCTGGCTCATAGCTCCACCCCCACCCACAGGTCCTGCCGCTCGGGTTCTGAGGCACGCCGGGTGCGGTCGATCACGTCCTCTACGACTTCGGGCGTGACGTCGCGTCCACCGAGGCCCAGCACGTAGCCGTACAGGGTGGGCCTGTCCTCCGCCGAGACGTCGTACAGGGCGGAGCGGATCTCCTCGGCGAAGATGCCGCCGTGCCCCGGCGAGAAGTTGCGATCCAGAACTGCCACCCGCTCGACGCCGGCCAGAGCCGCCCGCAGGTCTTCGGTTGGGAACGGCCGGAACATCTTCACCTTGATCAGCCCGACCGCTTCACCGGCATCGCGTCGTGTGTCCACCACATGCCGCGCGGTCGAGGTGATGGTGCCCGATGTTACGAGCAGCAGATCGGCGTCCTTCGTACGGTACTCTTCCAGCGCACCATAACGGCGGCCCGTGAGGCGCTCCCACTCGTCTTCCACCTCGCGCAGCACCCCGTGCGCCCGCTGCATCGCTTCCTGCTGCTGCCAGCGCATCTCCATGTACGAGTCCGGCCGCACAAGCGCTCCGAATGCGCGCGGGTCTTCGAGGTCGATCCTGAACTCGGCCTCGCGCCGGGGCAGGAACCCGTCCACTACGTCCGCCTCCGTGACATCGACCGGCTCGGAAGTGTGGGAAAGGTAGAACGCGTCGAGGAGCAGCATGACGGGCAGGTCCACCATCTCCGCCAGCCGGAAGGACTGGACGGTGGTGTCGAACACCTCCTGGTTCGTCTCGCAGTACAGCTGGATCCAGCCCGTATCGCGCTGCGAGAGGCTGTCGTTCTGGTCGGCCCAGATGGTCCAGCCCGGGGCCATGGCCCGGTTGATGTTGGCCATGACGATGGGAAGCCGGCCCCCACCCGCCCAGTGCAGCAGCTCGTGCATGAGGGCCAACCCCTGAGCCGATGTGGCGGTGAAAGTCCGCACCCCGGCGATGGCGCCTCCGATGCACGCGGCCATGGCAGAGTGCTCCGACTCCACCTTGATGTAGCGGGCGTCGAGTGTGCCGTCGGCGACCATGTCGGACAGCGCCTCCACCACCTGCGTCTGGGGCGTGATGGGGTACGCGGAGATCACTTCCACCCGGGAACGCAGCACGCCCCAGGCGACTGCGTGATTCCCGATCATCACCTTCTTCACAAGTCCTCCCTGGTCATCACGACGGCGCCGCGCGGGCACTCGGCGACGCACAGCCCGCAGCCCTTGCAGTAGCGGAGGTCGATCTCGAACCCGTCGCCGTCCTCGCGCCGGGTTATGGCCATGTCGGGGCAGAAGATCAGGCACAGCTCACAGCGGTTGCACACGCCGCAGTTGAGACAGCGCTCCGCTTCGTCCAGCGCTTCCTTCGCCGAGAGGCCGAAGTTCACTTCTCCGAAGGCTTTGCGTATCTCCACCGCCGAGAGAAAGCGATCCTCGTGCCTGGAGAGGCGGCGAAAATGGTTGGGGTTCATCTGCGCCCAGGTCACGACTTCGTTCACCGGGGACTCCCTGCGGACCGGATCGTCCCGGCGGTAGCGAGTGGCGCTGACGTTACCGGCTCCTCCCAGGCGGAGCTCCTCGATGACCAGCGGCTCCAGCTCCTCGCCGGCCCGACGGCGCAGGAAGTGGTCGATTCCGATGGCGGCCCGCTTTCCCGAGCCGAGGGCGTCCGCCACCGACCGAGGCTGGTCCACCACGTCGCCGCCGGCGAAGACCGGAGCCGAGGTGCTCTCGTTGAGCTCACCCACCCGAATCATGCCCCACTCCGTCTGCACCGCCTCCGGCAGGAAGGACAGGTCGCAGTCTTCCCCGATCGCCGTGAGCACGGTGTCGGCCAGCATGCTGAAGCGACCCTCATCCACCGGCACCGGCCGGCGGCGCCCCGAGTCGTCCCGCTCGCCAAGCTCCATGCGCTGGCATTCCACTCCCAGCAGCTCCCCGGCCGCGGCGGAGGCGGACACGGGGGCGGCGAGAAAGACGAAGTCGACGCCCTCGCCCCTGGCCTCCTTTACCTCCTGCGGGATGGCCGGCATCTCCACCGGTGTACGCCGGTACAGGACCGTGACCTCGGCGCCCAGCCGCAGCGCGGAGCGGGCGCAGTCCACGGCCGTGTTGCCGCCGCCGACCACGACTACCCGCTCGCCGACATCCGGGCGCCCGCCCGCGTTCACCTCCTTGAGGAAGTCGAGGCCCGGACGGATGCCCGGGATCGCTTCGCCCGACCCTATGCGCGGTTTCTTCCCGAGATGAGCGCCAGGGGCGGCGAAGATCGCGTCGTACGAATCGAGCTCGGACCAGGGGACGTCCCGGCCGACACGCGCACCGCAGCGGATCTCCACACCGGCGGCCCTGATTCGCTCTATCTGGCGGTCCAGGATGGCCCGGGGGAGCCGATACTCGGGTATCCCCTGGCGCAGCATGCCGCCCGCTTCCGAGGCCGCCTCGAACACGGTGACCGGGTAGCCGAGGCGGGAAAGGTGATACGCGCAGGCCAGACCCGCTGGTCCGGACCCGACTACGGCGACGCGCTCGGGCCGACTCACCTCCGGACGGGGAGGCGGGGGCGCCGCCAGGGCCATGTCTCCCAACCTGCGCTCCACCGCGTGGATCGCTACCGGCTCGTCGAGAGACAGACGGTTGCAGTGGTCCTCACACGGGTGGTGGCACACCCGGCCGGTGATGGCCGGCATCGGATTCTCGCGCAGCAGGAGATCGGCTGCCTCCTCGAGCTTCCCCTGCCCGATGAGGTGCATGTAGCCCTCGATGTCGATTCCCACCGGGCAGCCTTCGTTGCACGGAGCAACACGGTCCTCGTACCTGGGCCGGATGTACTTCCACGAGCCGGTCCGGTTCTCCAGAGTAGAAGCGTGGCTGATGGCGATGGGGGGGATTCCGCGTCCCGCGTCACGCGGCGTGTAGAAGTCCTTCCGGTGGTCAGACACGGGACGCCTCCCTCCCTCCCGACGACCCGGCCGCCGCCCGCGGCGCTGCGGCGCGCACCGCCTCTGCCGCCTCAAGCGCCGCGGCGATGTTCTCCGCCTGCTTGGTCGGCACCTCTTCGCGGATCGCCTCCTCGACGCTGTCGAGTCCTATGAGGCCGAACTCGGTGGCGAAGGCCCCCACCAGGGCCGTGTTCACGATGGGCTGCGTCTTCGTGCCCAGGCCGTGCCGGGCGGCAATCCCGCCGGCGTCGACGGTCGCGACCCGAAAGCTCTCCAGCAGGGACACGTATTCTCCCGGCGGCCTCTCCGAGTTTATGAGGATCGCTCCGCCGGGCTTAAGGCCTCCGGTCACGTCGATGGCGTCGATGAGGGTCGGATCCAGAACGATGAGGTCGTCCGGACGGATGATCTCGCAGCGAAGAAGAATCGGCTTGTCGTCGAGACGCAGAAAGGCCGTGACAGGTGCTCCCCTCCTCTCCACGCCGAAGGCGGGAAAGGACTGCACCCAGTTGCCTTCCCTGAATAGTGCCACGGCCAGGAGCTTGGAGGCGATGACGGCCCCTTGGCCTCCTCGTCCGTGGATTCTAATCTCGCGCATCATCGGCTCCTCGCCCGGGGGCCGAAGAGCAGGACCGCGGGCGCATTCAGGGTCCCGGCTTCGGGGTCAGAATGTCCCAAAGCTGCCTGAACCGCTCATCCGAAACGCTGTCCGGAACCGTCCGCTTCTTCCGCGGATCTTCTTTTCGCCTGTGTACAGGCCGAAACGGCCGCCTCGGAAGGGGGACCCCTCAGCCCCTCCCGGTAGCACAGTGTTTGCAAGAAGCGTGCATATTGGAGCACCCTTCCAGAGGCAGTCGGCAACGCTCGACGCGTCGGCGGATTCCAGAGGGGACGGCCGTTGCGAGGGCCGCAGGGAGAGCGCGATGACCAGGTCGGAGAGACACTTCAGCGACGATCCGTACAGCGATCTCCCCGACCATCGCCGGAGCCACGCGAGGCGTATCGGAAGCCGCTCGGAGCTCGCCCTCGGAGTCCTATGCGCGGAGGCCCAGGCCGACGGCGTTCCCTGCTTCGAGCTCGGTCGGGAGTGCGAGACCTGCGAACTGGCCTACCGCTGGTACGTGGAGCAGGCCGAGCAGACGGCGCAGGAGCTGGAGAACTCCAGCTAGGGAGCCGTATTCCCCCCTTCTCCTACCTGTAGTGCTCGCTGTAGTGTCTTTGAACTTGGCCTGGCAACTCGGGCCGGCCTTTCGGCGTTTACTTACGGAGCTTTATGGTGCGACAAGCTGCCGCGAAGGCTCGCTGAGCGTGCTTTCTGCGCTGACTCAAGACAAACTAGAAGAGTGGAAACCGTACTCCTGCTGCTCGAGTCCTATGGCTACTGGCTGCTCCTCGCTGTCGGCTTCGCCGAGTTCGCCGGCGCACCGATCGCCAGCGTGCCGGTGCTTGTCGTCGCGGGCGCTGCCGCGGCGGGGGGAGGCCCGGGGCTCCCCGTGATCATCCTGGCCGCAGCGACCGGCGGCCTGGTGGCCGACTTCGGGTGGTTCTCCATCTCGCGCTGGCGCGGCCGGCGCTTGGTGGACATGGTCTGCGGTCTCACCTCGAACCCTAATGCCTGCGTCTTGGTGGTGGTGCGGAAGCTGGAGACCGTAGGCCCGCTGTATATCCTGCCCTCGAAGTTCATGCCTGGAACGGCGAACCTCATCGCAGCATCGGCTGGTCTGGCGGGGATAGGCCGCACTGTGTTCGTTGCTGCCGACTCGGTGGCCCTGCTGATCTGGGCCACCGCCTACTCGGGTCTCGGCTATCTCTTCACCGACCGGGTGGCCGGGGCGTTGGACTGGGCGGTGGGCTTCACCGGCACCGCCGCCGCTGCGGCCGCCATGCTCATCCTGGCGGCGCTCATCTGGAGGTTCGTCCGCCTCCGACGGCACCGGGAAGCACACCGGCGCGTCACGGGCGGCGACGACTCCACCTACTCCGGTCCGCTCGGCGAAGCGGTCGCCTGAGACGCTGCGGATGTCTCCGTTTCGGAAATAGACCGCCTTCCGATGGGTGCGAACAGAATCAGGCAGCACGGCGGGCGAATTGGACGCGGCCTCGAATGCGGCCTATCGTCAACCTCATGCGAGGAGTAGCTATCGCCTCCAGCACCAAGCTCGCGGCGGATGCCGGAGCCACGGTCGCCGAGGAGGGAGGGAACGCCGTAGACGCGGCCGTATCGGCGGCTCTAGTCTCGGCGGTGACCGAGCCCGCCATATGTTCCCTGGGGGCGGGAGGCTTCCTTACCATCTGGCCACCCGACGCGGATCCGGTGACCGTGGACGGTTACGTCGAGATGCCCGGCCGCGGGCTCCCGGCGGAGGCCCTGGGCGGCGGTCGCCGTGATGTGTGGATCGGATACGGTGGTGGGGTCGACCTGATCGTCGGGCACGGATCGGTCGGAACGCCGGGCGCGCTGGCGGCCTGTGCGCTTGCCTCCGAGCGCTTCGGCAGGCTCCCGTGGAAGGAGCTCGTGGAGCCCTCCTACCAGCACGCCCGCAACGGTTTCGCGCTGTCTTTCGCCTCCTACAAGTATCTGGTGTACGCACACGAGGCAGTCTTCGGGTGGAACGAGCAGAGCCTGCGGGCACTGCACAGAGAAGACGGGACCCTATTCCAGCCCGGGGAGCTAGTCCGCATCGAGCACCTGGCCGACAGCCTGCGCCTCATAGCCGACAACGGGGCGGGCGAGTTCTACCGCGGTGAGCTCGCCCGCCTGATCGCCCGCGATTGCCAGCACGGTGGAGGGGTCCTCACCGAAGAGGATCTCGCCGAATACCGGCCGATCGTGCGCTCATCGCTGGTGGCGGCCCTCGACGACTGGCAGGTCGCCACCAATCCTCCGCCTGCCCTCGGCGGCGCCATCCTCATCGCCATGCTTCGCTTGATGCGCGGAAGGCCGAGAGGCGAGTGGACTCCGGAAGAAACGGCCTACCTGATTCGCGTTCAGGAGGCGGTTCTGGATTACAGGCACCGCCATCTAGACCTCAGCGACAGTCTGGAGGAGGACGTCCGCCGCATGCTGGACGAGGCCGTGGACGATGAACTGATGCGCTTCGTGACCTCGCCGTCGACCGTGCACACGTCAGCGGTGGACGCCGATGGGCTCGCATGCTCCGTAACGCTGTCGGCCGGCTACGGCTCCGGGGTGATGCCTCCCGGGACGGGCATCTGGATGAACAACTGCCTCGGCGAACTGGAGCTGAACCGCAGGGGATACCACGGGCTGCCGGTGGGCACCAGGCTCGTCTCCAACATGGCCCCTACCGTGGCCCGTCAGGGCGACGGAGCCGTGCTGTCGGTGGGATCGCCCGGTGCAGGGCGTATCACGACCGCCCTGCTGCAGACGCTGGTGAACCACCTGCACCTGGGGATGCCTCTGGCGCACGCCATAGCCCATCCGCGCCTGCACGTGGAGTTCGACGATGAGGGGGTCCGGGTGGCCTTCGAGCCAGGCATTCCGGTGGACCGGTTGGAAATCCCTCAGCGACCCTTCCCTGAGCTCTCCATGTACTTCGGAGGTGTCGGCGCCGCCCGCTGCGATCCGGGCCTGGGCTTCGCGGTGGGAGCCGATCCGAGGCGCGGCGGTGGAACGGCCATCGGCGGCTGGGGCGAACCGTGACCAGGCGCGGTCGTCCTCAGCTGCGAGAGAGAGGCGTGCGAGGGCGAACGCTCAGATCCCGAAGACCGGTGCGAGCAGGTAGCTGCCGACAGTAAGGAGGACCAGGAACAGGGCGTTCATCCAGACTCCCGCCCTGACCATGTCCTGGATGCTCACCGAGCCGCTGCCATAAACGATCGCGTTCGGCGGCGTCGCCACGGGAAGCATGAACGCGCTGCTGGCCGCCAGCGCCGCGGGCACCGCCAGCAGAAGCGGGTCCTTTCCTATCCCCACGGCCACGGCTCCCAGCACCGGCAGGAAAGTAGCGGCGGTGGCCGTGTTGCTGGTCAGCTCGGTGAGCAGGATGATCGCCCCGATGACGGTCACCAGCAGCAGCAGGAGCGGCCAGTTCGCCATGCCGCTCATGTTTTCGCCGACCCACCCGCTCAGGCCCGTGGCCTGCACCGCCGCAGCGAGGCTCAGGCCTCCTCCGAACAGGATCAGGACTCCCCACGGAGTGCCCTCCGCGAGTCGCCAGTTGAGCAGGCGATCGCCCTTCCCGTTCCCGGCGGGAACGAGGAACAGCAGCAGCGCGGCGGCAACGGCGATTCCCGGGTCGCTCAGCCCGGGGATCCACCGGCTGAGGATGGGGCGGGTGATCCATAGCAGAGCGGTCAGCGCGAACACCGCTCCCAAGCGCTTCTCCGCCACGCTCGTCGGTCCCAGAGAGGACAGTTCGCGCTCCACCAGGTCCCGTCCTCCAGGGAGCTCAGTGGACTCCACCGGGAACACGACCCGTGTCAAGATCAGGAAGGTCAGCGGCAGGCCGACCAGCACCAGGGGAACGCCGACCACCATCCACTCAGCGAACCCTATGGTGACGCCGTAGCTCTCGAGCATGAAGCCGGCCAGGAACGCGTTGGGCGGAGTCCCGATGAGGGTGCCCAGGCCGCCGACGCTGCACGCGTACGCGATTCCCAGCATCAGGGCCGTGGCGAAACGCCTGCGGGCCGGATCCGTTCGGTCGCCGGGGACCAACTCCACCAGCGAGATGCCTATGGGAAGCATCATCAGGGCCGTGGCCGTGTTGCTCACCCACATGCTGAGCAGGGCGCAGCTGACCATGATGCCGGCGATGATCGCACGCGGGCGCGTGCCGAACACGCGGACAGATCCCAGCGCGATCCTCCTGGGAAGTCCCCAGTGCTGCATGGCCTGAGCGAGGAGAAAGCCGCCCAGGAACAGGTAGATGATGGGGTTGGCGAACGGGGCGGCGCTGGCTACCATCGAGGCCACCCCGAGGATCGGGAACAGCGCCAGCGGAAGAAGCGCCGTGGCCGGGATAGGAATCGCCTCGGTGACCCACCATGTGGCCATGAGGATTCCCACGGCCGCAGTCCGCCAGGCGCGCGGCTCGAGACCGGCCGGCTCCGGCAAGGCCAGGATCAGGAGGAACAGGGCGGCCCCCAGGATGAGGCCGGCGCGCCGCCGGGTCCCGGTGCGGGGCCGAGCCACCGCTCCCGGACGGTCCATATTCGCTACCCTCCTCCCAGCTCCCCATACCGGAAGCACGTCGCCAGGTGGTCGTTGACCATCCCCGCTGCCTGCATGAAGGCGTAGCAGATCGTGGAGCCCACGAACTTGAACCCCTCCGCCTTGAGGGCCTTGCTCATCCGGTCCGATTGGGGTGTGCTGGCGGGCATCTCCTCCAGCGCCTTCCAGCCGTTCTGAATGGGCCGCCCGCCGACGAACTGCCAGATCCAGGCGTCGAACGAGCCGTGCGCCTCCTGAAGTCGCAGGCATTCGCGGGCGTTCGAGATGGCCGCAGCTATCTTGAGGCGATTGCGGACGATTCCCGCATCGGCCAAGAGACGCTTCACCCGGCGGGAGTCGTACCGGGCGATAACGGCCGGGTCGAAGTCGTCAAAGGCACGCCTGAAGTTCTCGCGCTTCCGCAGGATCGTGGCCCAGCTCAGCCCGGCCTGGAAGGCGTCCAGAAGCATGAACTCGAACAGCTTCCGGTCTTCGTGCAGTGGCACGCCCCACTCCTCGTCGTGATAGGCTACCATCAGCGGGTCGGTGCCTCCCCAGCAGCGCTCCATCTCCGTCTCCCGTATTACGCGTCCTCGGTGAAACGCTCCGGCGGCCGCATGTCCTGAATCGCTATCCGCTCGGTCCGGCCGACGCTCCGATTCCCAGAATACGGCTGGGTCGGCGGCCCCGAAACGCATGCGTCGCGGAAACGGGAGGAGAATGGACAGGGCGCCAAGGGACGGTTATGCATTCCCGGTCATGAGTCCACGCTCATCGCGCGAGCCGCGCGGCAACTCCCGGCACACAGACGCCTCCGGCGGACGCCCGCCACCCGTACAGGAGGTCGTAGCGAGCCGGGGCGCGGGCCTGGGAACTTTCGGCGGAGTATTCACGCCCTCGATCCTCACCATCCTGGGCGTGATCATGTACCTCCGTTTCGGCTGGGTGGTCGGCCACGTCGGTCTCGCCGGCACCCTGCTGATAGTCACCATCTCCACGTCCATCACCTTCATCACCGCCCTTTCCATCGCCCAGATCGCCACGGATCAGAGGGTCCGAGTCGGTGGAGCGTACTACATGATCAGCCGGTCTCTCGGGATCGAGACCGGCGGGGCCGTGGGCATCCCCCTGTTCCTCGCCCAAGCTCTCTCGGTGGCGCTGTATACGGTGGGCTTCGCCGAGTCGGTGGCCAACGTCTTCCCGCATGTGAACGAGAAGATCGTCGGGCTGGTGACCACCGTGGCGGTGGCGGCGCTGGCTCTTCGCTCGGCGACAGCGGCCATCAAGGTGCAGTACTTCATCATGGGGGCGATCGCCCTCTCCCTGCTGTCGCTGGCCTTCGGGCACTCCGTCGGCACTCCGGACGCGGTGACGTCTTCGCTGGCCCAGGTGCCGCGGGAGAGCTTCTGGGTCGTGTTCGCGGTCTTCTTCCCGGCAGTTACCGGCATCATGGCGGGCGTGAACATGTCGGGCGATCTGAAGTCTCCGGGCCGGGCGATCCCACGGGGTACGCTGGCAGCGGTGGGGGTCGGTTATGTGATCTACATGATCCTCCCGATACTGCTGGCCCTCCGTGCCGACGCGAACACGCTGATCGGGGAGCCGCTGATCATGCGCCGCATGGCCCTGTGGGGCGACGCCATAGTGCTCGGCGTGTGGGGGGCTACCCTGTCGAGCGCGGTCGGGAGCATCCTCGGCGCGCCGAGGGTGCTGCAGGCCCTGGCGCGGGATGGGGTCCTGCCGGCCCGGCTGCGCTGGCTGGGCCGGGGAAGTGGCTCCGAGGACGCGCCCCGCGCCGGCACTGCGGTTACCGTGGGGATCGCGCTGGCCGCCGTCTCCCTGGGTAACCTGAACATCATCGCCCCGGTCCTCACCATGTTCTTCCTCACCACCTACGGCGTGCTCAACGTCTCCGCCGGGCTGGAGCGGTTGCTGGGGAGCCCGTCCTTCCGACCCAAGTTCCGCGTCCCGTGGTACTGGTCGGCGCTGGGAGCGGTGGGGTGCGGCGCCGTGATGTTCCTGGTGAATCCGGCGGCCACGGTGGTCGCGGTGCTGGTGGTGCTGGGCATCTACGTATGGCTGGAGCGGCGGGAGCTGAAGACGGCGTGGGGAGACGTTCGCCGGGGGCTGTGGATGGCGGTAACCCGCGCCGGCCTGTTCCGGCTGCGCGGGGTGCCCGACGCGCGGAACTGGCGACCGCACCTGCTGGTTCTCTCCGGCTCGCCCACCCGTCGCTGGTACCTCATCAGCTTCGCGGACTGGGTCTCGCACAGGCGGACGCTGCTCACGGTGTCCAGCGTGATCACCGACGAGACGGTCACCCTGGACCGGCAGCAGGCGATGGAGACCACCATCGCCGACTACCTGGCGCGCCGCGGGGTGGAAGCGCTGATCCGCCTGGTGCGCGCCCCAGATCCCTTCGCCGGCGCCGAGCGGCTGGTGGAGGCGTACGGTCTTGGAGAGCTGAGCCCCAATACTATCCTGGTCGGCGGCAGCGAGGTGCAGGAGCACCGGGACTCGTACTGCCACATGATCCGCCGTCTGCACGAGGCCCGCCGCAACGTGGTCATACTGCACCACAACCGCGAGCTGGGCTTCGGGAAGCACCGGTGGATCGACGTGTGGTGGGGCGGACTGAAGCGCAACGGCGGCCTGATGCTGACGCTCGCCTACCTCCTGCAGACCAGCGTGCAGTGGAGGGGAGCCGATGTGCGGGTGAAGATGGTGCTTCCCACCGACGAGGCGGCGCGCTCCGCCCGCCCCAACCTGGAATCGATCGTAGACAGCCTGCGCAGCGGAGCCCGGGCCGAGGTGGTGGTTTCCAATGGCCGGCCGTTCGTGGATATCATGCGGGAGTCTTCCGCCCGCGCCGACCTCGTCTTCCTCGGGATGCGCGAGCCGGATGACGGGTTCGGCGCCTACTACGAGCGGATGGGGGCTGCCGTGGAAGGGATGCCGACCGCCGCTCTGGTGCTGGCGGCGGAGGATCTGCCGTTCGCCGAGATCGTGCTGCGGCCGGAGGAATAGGGCCGAGCAGGTCGGGCCAGAACGGCCCCACGCGCAGCCGCACGCGGGGCCGCCCCATAAAGAAGGAGCGGGACCAAGCTCCCGCCGCTCCTACTCGGCCTGTTCTACGAAGATAGGCGTCCCGTACTCGCCTATCTGATCTTCGATCTGCTCCGTGTCTCCGGTCACCACCAGCAGCAGGTCATCAGGCCGGATGTACTCCTGCATGATGCGCTGCACTTCGGGCGGAGTGACCGAATAGACCCGGTTCACGTAGCCGGTGAGGTAGTCATCCGGCAGGCCGTGCAGGTCGAGGAAGGCGAGCTGGTTGATTATGCCACTACGGCTCGAGTTCTGAAGAACGAATATCCCGCCCATGTAGTTCTGGATCCTGCGCAGCTCGTCCTCGGGCGGAGGCTGGTTTCGCAGCATCTCGATCTCGGAGAAGATCTCGTCCAGGGAGGCGCCGGTGACCGCGGTGGTCACGTCCGCCGTCTCGACCCAGTAGGCGTCCCGGTAGCGAGACGAGAGCGAGCTGTTCGGCGAGTAGGTGTAGCCTTTGTCCTCCCGGATGTTGGTCGTGATCCGCGAGATGAAGGCTCCGCCGAGCAGAGAGTTCGTAACCTGCAGCGGCACCCAGTCTTCGTGAGACGGGTCGACCACGGGAAGTCCGAGGTAGATGGTGGACTGTGCCGCACCGGGCCGCGAGAGAACGTGCACCGCGCGACCGGCCACGGGCTCGGGGACGTCGACGGTCGGCAGGCTGCCGGGGGCCCAATCGCCGAGCGACGCCTGGATGGATGATCTCATCGCGCTCTCACCGAAGCGGCCCGTCACATACACGTGTGCCCGCGAAGCGTTGAAGTTCTCGGCGTGGAAGGCCCGAATCTGGTCGGCCGTATAGCCCCCGATCATCTCCTCGGTCGGAAACACCCTTCCGTACGGGTGGGCCGGGTACATCACCTTGCGGAACTGCTCCATGGTAGTGGCCTGCGGTTGCGTCCTGGCGATGCTCACCTGGCGGATGCGGTCCGCCTTCAGACGGTCGAGCTCCGATTCCGGGAACGCCGGGTTGAGGGCCACGTCGGCGATGAGCGCCACCAGGTCGGGCCCGAACTCCGACAGCACCTCCCCGCCGATCGTGGTCTGGTCGACTCCCACACCCACGTTGAGGGATCCCCCCATGCTCGCCGCCTCGCTGGCGATCTGTTCCGCCGTCCGGGTGGCGGTGCCCTCCTTCATGAGGTCGCCGGTGAGGTCGGCCAGCCATACCTCGTCCGCCGCCTCGTCTATGTTTCCGGTGCGGATCAGCAGCCGCACGGTGACTTTCGGGACCTTTCCGTACGGCACCAGGGTCACGCTGAGACCGTTGTCGAGCGCGTACTCCGTCCCCTCCGGGAGGCTGAAGTCCTTGGGCTCGCCTGCGGCAGGTGGAGCCTCCTGGGCCGCGGCGGCGGCCGCCCACCACGGTGCCGCGATCGCCAGGCCCAGCAGCGCGCCCGCGAGTCTCTTCATGGTCACTCTCATGGTCTTCTCTCCTCTATTCCGACGCGGCGCCGGGTTCGACCGTGACGATCGTCCGGTTGGCGGGCCGCAGGTACTCGCGAGCCGTCTCCAGTATCAGCTCCGGCGTGACTCCGGAGAATTCGTCCTCGATGCGGTTGATCAGGTCCGGATCGTCGTCGAACAGAGCGAAGCTGGCCAGCAGGTCAGCCCGTCCGAAACCGAAGAATCCTTCCATCGACCGGAAGATGTCGGAGCGCGCCTTCACCAGGGCGCGGTCCAGGGTCTCCTGGTCTACCGGCTCCGTGCGAAGCCTCTCGATCACCTCGTCCGCCGCCGCGACGATCTCGTCTGACGATCGGTCGGCGTCGTGGAACAGGTAGGCGGTCCACAGCATCGGGCCCTTGTAGTTGAACATGTCGCCCAGCAGGTTGATGCCGCCGTTGACGCCGCCGGTCATGCCCTTATCCTGCACCAGGCTCTGGTGGAGAAGAGCGTCCTCGCCCTGCAACAGGATCTGGTCCAGAAGACCGAACGCGTAGTACTCAGGCGTCAGGCGCCCGGGCACGTGATAGGCCATCGCGAGGGCCGGCCGGCTGGCGAGCGGGTACTCGATGTTGCCGCGCCTCTCCTCCTCCTGCCGCGGCTCCGCGATGTCGAACCCGGGCACCTCCGGGCCGGCCGGGATCGAACCGAAGTAGTGCTCTATCCACATCCTGGCCTGAGCCGGATCGAAGTCTCCGACCAGGGCCAGAGCGGCGTTGTTGGGGGCGTAGAACGTCTCGAAGAAGTCCTGGACGTTCTCCAGGGTGGCCGCCTCCAGGTCGGTGAGATCGCCGTAGAAGTTGTGCGAGTTGAACCAGTTGACGTTGGCGTGCTGGGGTACGTCAATCCACGGGAAGCCACCGTATGGCCGGTTGATGACGTTGACTTTGACCTCGTTGGCTACGACGCCCTGCTGGTTCGTGAGCTCGGCCTGGGTGATGCTGAGACCCTTCATCCGGTCGGCCTCGGCCCACAGGATCGGTTCCAGCATATGGGTGGGGACGATCTCGAAGTAGTTGGTGAAATCGAACCGGGTGGAGCCATTGTTGATCCCCCCGTTGCCCGAGGTGAGCTTGTCGAACTCCCCCTTAGGCAAGTTGGCCGAGCCCTGGAACATCATGTGCTCGAACAGGTGGGCGAATCCGGTGCGATCCCGCGGCTCGAGCCTGAAGCCGACGTTGTAGTAGACGGCGACGGTGACGATCGGGGCTGTCTCATCGGGGGAAAGGACCACTCGAAGCCCGTTGTCGAGCTTGTAGTACTCTACCGGGACGCTGAACTCGCTGGCGATCTTCTCGCCCTGGTCACCCGCATTCTCGCAGGCGGCAGAAACTAGAGCGAGCGCCGCGAGGCCGAGCATTCCCGGCCGGCCATTGCGCTTCATGGAGCCACTCCTGGTCAGCTTTGGGGTCAGGTCATGCGGCGGAACAGCGGTCCGCCGACGCAGCGAAAGCGGGTCATCCCTCAAGAACACCGGACCCGCCCCGGGCGTGTAGATCTCGTCCGTTCTACCAGCGGATCAGGGCGGCTCCCCAGGTGAAACCCGAGCCGAAGGCGGTGAGGCACACGAGGTCCCCGTCGTCTATCCTGCCCTCCTCCAGACACTCGTGCAGCGCGATCGGGATGCTGGCGGCGGTGGTATTCCCGTAGCGCATGATGTTGTTATAGACCTTGCCGTCGGGCAGACCGAGCGCCTTCTGAACCGTCTGGCAGATGCGCAGGTTGGCCTGGTGCGGGATGACCATGTCGAGCTCATCCGCCGTATGTCCGGCCTCATCAAGGACTTCCCTGACCGCCGCCGGCATCTTGGTGACCGCGTGCTTGAAGACCTCCCGACCGTCCATGTGCGGGCGTGCCAGCCCCTGATCGATCATCTCCTTGGTGATGAAGGGCTTGCGGACGCAGGCAGGCGCCGGAGCCCACAGCTTCTCTGCGTGCCGGCCGTCCGCGTGCGTGCGCACCGACAGCAACCCGCGATCGGCATCATCGGTCGGAGCCAGGATCGTGGCCCCGGCCCCGTCACCGAAGAGCACCGCCGTGTCACGGCCTTCGGTCGTCAGGTGGATGCCTCCGGACTGGACCTCAGTGCCCACCAGAAGGATGCGCCGGTACTTGCCCGTGCGGATCCAGGCATCGGCTATCTCGAGGCCGTAGAGAAACCCGGTGCACTGGTTGCGCACGTCGAGGCAGGGAATGTTCCTAATCCCCAGCTTCCGCTGCAGGAAGACTCCGGTTCCTGGAAAGAAGTAATCCGGGCTGAGAGTCGCCACTATGATGCAGTCGATCTCGGCCGCCTCCATTTCGGCCGACTCCAACGCTCGCTCGCTCGCGACCTTCGCCATGTCGGAGCCGCCCTCGTCCTCCGCCGCCCACCGCCGCTCCTCGATTCCTGAGCGCTGCCGGATCCACTCATCCGAGGTGTCCATCCAGCCCTCGAGGTCGCGGTTGGTCACCACGCGCTCGGGAACGTAAAAGCCGGTGGAGATGAATTGCGTGCGCGACATGGGTCGTCTCCCCGAAGGTGCCATCCGCCAGAAGCACGACGATGACAATGTACGGAGGTCGCTGCAAGGAGACGACCGTACAGGGCACGGCTGCTGTCCACTTCGGGGTCAGAATGTCTGATTGCCCCTTGTGCCGCCGGCTAGGCCTCCCGCCGCCGCCACGTCACCAGTCCCACCGGAAGCAGAACAAGCGTTCCGACCAGCACCGCGCGGACGATCTTCACGACCTGGAACCGGGCCGCCACCGACTTCTCGGCCTCGGCCACCGCAACCGCCATCTCCAGCATCGCGTCCACATCCTGGTCTGTCGCCGGGCGCGGCCAGTTGCCTTCACGCATTCGCGGCACCTTCACCAGCGAGACCTCATCGTTTCCCGGTCCCAGAGCTACCAGGACCGAGGCGAGGGAGCGGTCCGACCCGTCCTTGGCCGTGATCACCAGCACCCAGGTGCCCTCCTGCGGGATCTCTCCGCGGATCGCCGAGACGCCGACCCTCGATGTGGGCTCGATGCTGAGCGGCAAGGTGACGCGCTTGCCGTCGACCATGCCTACGGCCATGCCCTCGACCGGGTATCCGACCGGGGTCTCGTGGTGGTAGATGTGCACCAGGGCCAGGGCCCCGCGCGTGGCCCGGTCGATCCCGTTGGCCGGGTACTCGATGGAGATCCACGGTGGGCCGGCCAGCGCCGGTGCCGTGGCCAGCAAAACCGCTGCCGCGACCAGCATTCCGGGGCGCGTGAGCTTCCTGCAGCGCCTCCTCATCGTCGCTCGCATCGTCTCCTCCTTTGTCGGCTCGCTGCTTACGGTCGTCGACGTTCTGTCTTAGGATGCCGGCCGCCGCGGAATTGTTTGGGAGCCGTATCGGGCGAGCCGGCCAGGCCCGCCGCACGGGCCATCTCGCTCGTTCGCCACGCGACCCGACCGGGTCGGCGAGCGGCCCCGACGCGCGAGCCGCTTGTCTCAGGCGCTTCCATACCAAACAATTCAGATGCAGCGGCTGTCTAACTCGATGAACAGCGGGATACTTCAGCGTGGCAGAGGCGCCGATCAGCTCCGCAGAGCAGCCAGACAACCGGCCGCCCGACACAGACACGGATCTCGTTGACCGCGCCCGGCGAGGCGACCCGGACGCGTTCGGCGACCTGTACCGGATGCACGTGGGCCGGGTCTACGCCATCTGCCTGCGCATGTGCAGCGACCGACAGAGGGCGGAGCGACTGACGCAGGACGCATTCGTCCGCTGCTGGGAAAGGATCGAGACTTTTCGCGGCGAGAGCCGCTTCTCGTCGTGGCTGTATCGGCTGGCCGTGAACGTGGTGATCAACGACCAGAGGGCGAGAGACAGGCGACGGCTGCGGGTCGAGAGCGTACCGGACCTCGGCAGGTACGGACGGACAGTGCCGGGCGAGCGCACCGAGGAATGGATAGACGTGGAGCGGGCACTGGCCGGCCTGCCGGATTCCGCCCGCCAGGTGCTGGTCCTGTACGCCATCGAGGGGTACAAGTACCGCGAGATAGCCGGGATGACAGGCCTCGCGGAAGGCACGGTGAAGGCTCGGATCCACCGTGCGCGGCAGCTTCTGACGGAGGCGCTGGAAGGACGCGGATGAGAGACGGGGAAGACCGAGGGGTGAACGGCCGACAGAGCGGCCTCAACGAGGACGATCCGCTGGGATCGGTGAGAGACGTCCTGGCCGGGCTTCCACGGGAGCTCGATCCGGAGCGCGACCTTCTCCCGGAGATCGCCGCGCGGGCGTGGCGGAAGAGCGAGGGGGAGGCGACGGTGCCGCGGCCCTCGGACCTCTCGATTCGGGACTGGTGGCGGGCGAGCCTCGGCATCCGTGTTCAGCTGGCCGCCGCCGCTGTGGTGCTGGTGGTGATCACGTCCGTGCTGACGGCGCTGATCCTGGGCGATCGCGGAGCCCCTGGCACGACAGTGGCCGGGCGGATGGGGAGTGCGCCGGGATCCGCGCCCGTGGCGGCGACTGCGACGATGAGCCCTGTCGGACACGCCGACCTCGAGGCTGCCTACGCGCATGCCATCGGTGAGCTGCTGGCGGCGCTGGAGCGAAGCAGTCAGGAACTGCCGCCCGAGACGCGGGCACTGATCGAGGAGAACCTGCTAGTCATAGACGGCGCGCTGCGGGAAGCGCTCGCCGCCCTGGAAGCCGCGCCGGACGATGCCGGTCTCCGTCAGACGGTGATCCTGACGTACGAGCAGAAGCTGGAGTTCCTGCGGACCGCAGCTGCGCTTACCATGAAGAGCTGACGATGAAACGACCTACCGCTTTTCCGTTCACGTACCTGCTTGCCCCGGCGATCCTCATTGCCGGAGGCGCCGCGCCGCTGGCCGCCCAGCAGCATATCGACGAGCGGGCGGCCGTGGCGCCGGACGCCTACATCCGCGTATACGACGAGGCCGCCGGCTCAGTGCGCGTGACCGGATGGGACCGGGACTCCGTCGCGGTCAGCGGGACCCGGGATTCCGGAGCCGGGCGGTTCTCCTTCAGCGGTGGAGGCGATGCGGCCAAGATGGGGCTGTGGACGGATGGAGACTCCGCGGGCGAGGCGCACCTGGATGTCCGGGTGCCGGCCGGAGCCACCGTGTGGGTCAAGACCACCAGCGCCCTGGTCGAGATCGGCGATGTCGCCAGCGGGGTGGACGCGTACTCCGTCACCGGGGACATTCGCGTCTCCGGTACGCCCCGGCAGGTCTATGCGGAATCCATGGGCGGCTCGGTGCAAATCGTCGGTACCGCCCTTTCGGCCAGGGGGAAAACGGGAAGCAGCCCCATCACCTTCCGCGGAGACGCCGAAGACGTGTCGTTCACCACGGTTGGCGGAACGATCATGGTCATGGGCCCCCGGCTCCGCCTCGGTCACTTCGAGTCGGTGACCGGTGACATCCTGTTCGAGGGCGAGATAGAGAAGGGAAGCTCCCTCGGCTTCCAGACCCACAGCGGGACCATCGAGCTGAGGCTTCCGTCGGACGTCGGGGCGGACGTCACCTACACCACCATCGAGGGCGATCTGCAAAGTGACTTCCCCCTGGGCGAGGCTGACGACCGCGGGGGGATGCGCGGGAGGGAACGACAATTCTCTCTCGGCAACAGCGGCGCCACGGTGACCATCCGCAGCTTCAGCGGCGAGGTGCTCATCCGAAGGAAGTAAGAGTCATGCCCGCTCGACATCCTTTCCTGGCTGGACGGGCCCCGCCCGTTCACGTTGATTGGGAACGACGCCTGGGGGCTACACGTTCTCGCGTCAGCGCACCCTGCCAGGAGGGAGAGATGTCGCCGCAGCGCACCTGCGAACACATGTCCGAGGCAAGAGAGGTCCCGCCCAGCGGAGACGGCTGCGTGGAATGCCTCCAGGAAGGCAGCCGCTGGGTCAAGCTCCGCATGTGCCTGGTGTGCGGCCATGTGGGCTGCTGCGACACCTCACCGGGCAGGCACGCCACACATCACCATCACGAAACCGGCCACTCGGTGATGCAGTCCTACGAGCGGGGCGACACGTGGGGCTGGTGCTACGTCGATCAGACCTACCTCGGGCCGTTCGATCCGGTGCGGAGCTGAGCAGTCGGTCGGCGGACGCGGGAGTCGGGGTTGGGAGCGAAGGGTATGTCAGAAATCCGGCCGGAGCACCCACAGGCCGGTGTTGAGGTCGGAAGCGTAGATAAGCCCGTCCTCGAGCTGAGGGGCCCAGGTGCAGGTCTGCAGAGAGCTCCCGTCTCGCGGACAGTTGCCGGTCCCGGCGTATAGACTGGACGCGATCTCCCGACCCTGACGGTCCAGCTCGCCCAGGAGCTCGCCCGTGACGTCGATCGCCCGCACACCCTGCTGATACCACGCGGCGTACAGAATCCCGCGCTCCTCGTCCATCCAGAAGTTGTGGGGCGTCGCCCCCGGGAGCCGGAAGGTCGCCACTTCCCGCGGCCGGGACATGTCACGCAGATCCACGACGTGCATCACGCCGGGTGCCGCCACGTTTTCCTCACCGACGAATGCGTAACCCGCCTCCGGCCAGAACCAGACGTTGTGGACCTGCCCTCCCTCGGTCACGATGCGAGCCACTTCCTGGTCGGCGCCGGCCAGCATCGCGTTCAGCGGCTCCTCCGGCGTGGGGAACCCGCCGCTCACATCGAGAATGATGAGCCCATCGTCCCAATGTGCGAGGAAGAGAAGACCCTGGCGCACGTACACATCATGCAGGAAGCTGGATTCCGCAGGACGAGTGAACACGGTCACCGTCATGGCGGGGTCCGAGATGTTCGCGACGTGCAGCCCCGAGATCCCGTCCGACGCCACGTAGACGAGATCGTCCTCGATCCACACGTTGTGCACGCCGCCCTCCAGTCCCTCCGTGTATCGCGTGATGGGCAGCGGGCGAGCGGGGTCCGCCAAGTCCAGCAACGTGATTCCGTTGAGACGATCCGACGATCCCTCATGGGTGATCACCGCGACGCGCCCGTCAGCCGAGACCTTGACGTCGTTCACGGTCTGCGCGTCCACAAGAACAGAGTCCACGAGGACCGGGACGGAGGGATTCCGCACGTCCCACACCGTGAGGCGGTTACCACATACGGCCTCGGCTGGCGATCTTCCACGACAACTCCAGGAGCCGAGGTAAGCGTATCCTCCGTGCACCCAGAGGTCCGAGGTGAACCGATCCGTCTCTTGACCGTGGCCGACGATCTCGAACGAGCCGGAAAGCCCCCGCGGCCGGGACTGGATGACCAGGGTGTCGCCCGCCTCTCGCACCGCCGCGACGAGCCGCAGGGAGCCCGTGGAATAGGAGACGAGCCGGCCGTCGTCCATCACCAGGCCCGACTCGGGCGGGAGCAGCTCGAAGCGGATCAGAGATGCGGGGAGCTCGGCGCCGCTCTTGTCCCGCACGGTCGCCGCGTACTGGTGCACGTCTCCCTGTCGGATCGACGCCGGGCCCGCGGTGATCTTCACGGATGCCGCCCGCGATTCGAGGTCCGCAGGCGCTGTCGGAGCGTCATCTCCGCAGCCGGTCGCTGCGATCAGGAGCGGACCGAGAACCGCTAGGGACAGGACACGGAACGGAGTCACCACAGTCACCGGACGCGGAACACTATGAGTTCAGGACCTTTCATACCCGTACGGCGGCGCCCCATCCAGAATCGCCTCGATTGGCCCTGGAGGCCAGTGCTCTCTTTCACCGCCCCCCGCGGCCTTCGGTCGCGAGGCCTTTTTGTTTATGGTGGAACGTGCAGCCGAGCTCATCCAGTCGTGAGGGAGGATCGCCTATGACCACCAGCGTACACGCCGCCCGGGTCGATCCGGAGACTCTACGGAACCAGATCTCGGCCAAGTATACGGATGTGGCACTGACCCCCGAGACGGGATTCCACTTTCACACCGGCCGGCCGCTGGCACGGATGCTCGGCTACGCGGAGTCTGTGCTGGACACGCTTCCCGAGGGCACGGTGGACTCCTTCGCCGGCACGGGCAACCCCTTTCAGATGGGCGAGCTCGTCCGGGGCGAATCGGTTCTGGACGTAGGCTGCGGCGCCGGCTTCGACACGCTGATAGCCGCAGGGCAGGTCGGGCCGGCCGGCATAGTGGTCGCGGTCGACATGACACCTGCCATGCTCGACAAGGCGGCCACCGGAGCGGCCGAGCTCGGGATGACGAACGTCGAATTCCGCCACGGGCTCGCGGAGGACCTCCCGGCGGACGACGGCAGCGTCGACGTGGTCATCAGCAACGGCGTCATCAATCTCTGTCCCGACAAGATGGTCGTGATGGGCGAGGTCCACCGTGTGCTCAAGGCCGGCGGCCGTTTTCAGATCGCCGACATAGTTGTCCACAAGGAAGTTCCGCAGAGTGCCAAGGACGACATCGAGCTCTGGTCCGGCTGAATCGCCGGCGCTCTGCTGGAAGCGGAGTGGAACTGGGTTCTGAGCCGGGCCGGATTCGAGGGCGTCCGCTGGGGTAGGCAGATCGACGTCTTCTCGGGCTCCAGGCACGAGTCATCGGCGGCGGCGTTCGACACCAGGGGCATCACGTTCGCCGGGGCGAAGGCCTAGCCGGATCTCACAGGAACCCCATCTCCTTCATCCAGGCATCATTGTAAATCTTGCTCAGATAACGACTGCCGGAATCCGGAAGAAGCACCACCGCCACGGTTTCCGAGGTTTCGTCCCTGGCCCAGTCCAGCGCTCCCGCCACCGCGGCCCCGCTGGAGTAACCGCCCCATAGGGCCTCCTCCTCCACCAGTGTCCGGGTCATCAGCGCCGCCCGTTTGTCTTCCACCTGGATGAACCGGTCGATGACGTCGAAGTTCACGGAGGAGGGGATGAAGTCCTCTCCGATCCCTTCCGTGATATAGGGCTTGCCTGCGATGATTTCGCCGGTCCGGTGGTAGTGGGTGAGAACGGATCCGTAGGTGTCGATTCCTATGATCTGAACGTCCGGGTTCTTCTCCTTGAGGAATCTTCCCACTCCGCTGATGGTGCCCCCGGTTCCCACGCCGGCGATGAAGGCCCCGATCCGCCCTTGTGTCTGCTCCCAGATCTCAGGGCCGGTGGAAAGGTAATGCGCCTCGGGGTTGAACGGGTTGTGGTACTGGTTCACGAAATAGGCGTTGGGGGTCTCCTCCGCCTTCTTCCGGGCCACGCTGTAGTAACTTCGGGGATCCTCCGGTGGGACATCGTAGGGGCAGATCACCACCTCCGCCCCGAAGGCTCGGAGGGCGTCGATCTTCTCCCGGGTCGCTTTGTCCGAAGCGGCGAAGAAGCACCGGTAGCCTTTGACGGAGGCCGCCATCACCAGCGCCATCCCGGTGTTACCGCTGGTGCATTCTACCAGAAGACCGCCGGGTTGAATCAGCCCCTCCTTCTCTGCCCGCTCCACGATGTGTCTTCCGATCCGGTCCTTGACGGAGGCCCCGGGATTCAGGAACTCACATTTGGCTAATAGCCGGGGGGGGAAATCCGCACCCAGCTTCCGGAAGGGGATGAGGGGGGTGTTTCCTATGTGATCCAGGATGGTTTGCGGGTCGTTCATCTGATGATCTGGGCTCGGGAAACGGGCCTCGCCCCCTCCAATTTGGGTTCCGATGTACGTGTGGAAGAGAGTGAGTGTCAACCCTTTCCCGAGTGCGGGAGGCCTCTCGAAGCCGCAACGTTTGCGGCGACAGGCCGGATGTCATATGCTTAAGTGTTCATATGAACATGTACTCCAGAAGCGAGATCGGTTCAAACCAGGGGAGGAAAGCGGTGCCCTACGAGCTGTGCGATGTCGTAGTTGTACACGAGGACGCCGTCCACGAGGCACTGCGGGAGAGGTCGGACCCGGAAGCTCTGACGTACCTCGCCGACACTTTTCAGGTGCTTGCGAACCAGACCCGGCTCCAGATGGTGGAGGCGCTGTCGGGACGGGAGCTGTGCGTGTGCGATCTGGCGGCGGTGGTCGGCAGCAGTCAGTCGGCCGTGAGCCACCATCTTCGCCAGCTCCGGCAGCTCAAGATCGTCCGGTACCGCAAGGAGGGCCGGATGGCCTATTACCGCCTCGCCGATGAGCACATCGCGGCGATCTACCGGCTGGGGCTGGAGCACGTAGGTGAGTAAGCCGGTGAAGCCCGCCGGGCGTCCTTCTCCGTGGCGGACCGAGGAGGCCAGGCGGACGTACGTTTCCGGCGCGCTGTGGCTTATCGGCATCTCGCTGGTCATCGGCACCCACGCTCCGGATCAGGCGGGCTGGCTGCGCGTGCGGCTCGATGCCGTGGGGCTGGTCTTCCTGGCCGGCGCTCTAGTCGGCGGGTGGAACTTCTTCCCCAAGGGAGTGCGTGCCGCGCGGACTTTCAAGCTGGACATGAACTTCCTGATGACGGTGGCCATCATAGGGGCTCTGCTAATCGGGGAGCCCCTCGAGGCGGCCGCGATCGCCTTCCTGTTCTCGCTGGCCGAGCTGCTCGAGCACAGCGCTGTCGTGCGGGCGCGCAACTCGATCGACCTGTTGATCCGCCTCAGCCCGGAGAACGCCACGGTCGTGAGCGCGGATGGCGGGGAAAGATCCGTTGCCACCTCCGAGCTCGTTGCCGGCCAACGGGTCAGAGTACGGCCGGGAGAAAAGGTCCCGATCGACGGGGTGGTGCTCGAGGGTGAGTCGGCCGTCAACGAGGCCAACCTGACCGGTGAATCCGTGCCCGTCGCGAAGGGGATCGGCGACCCCGTGTACGCCAGTACCCTCAACCAGGAAGGGTTTCTGGAGATCGAAGCGACAACCGACGCTGGAGACACGGCTCTGGATCGTATCGTCCGTCTCGTCCGCCAGGCGCAGGCGCGGCGCTCGCCCACGGAGCAATTCATACAGAAGTTCGCCCGTTACTACACGCCGTCCGTCACCCTCCTCGCCGCCCTCACGATGCTGGTACCGCCGATCCTGGGCCTGGGAACCGGGCTGACCTGGTTCGTCAGGGGGCTGACGCTGCTGGTGATCGCGTGTCCGTGCGCGCTGGTCATAGCCACGCCGGTGACCGTGGTAAGCGGACTCACCAGCGCGGCACGCAACGGCGTCCTCATCAAGGGCGGGGAATACCTCGAGGCGCTAGGCGGTACGTGCGCGATGGCCTTCGACAAGACCGGTACCCTTACATACGGGCGGCTCGAGGTCACCGACGTGGTGTCACTCGATGGCACGGCCCCCGGGGAAGTGCTGGCTCTGGCAGCGGCGGTAGAAGCCCGCTCCGAGCATCCGATCGGCAGAGCCATCGTGGCCAGAGCGACGAATCCGTCCTCTCCCGTGGTGGATGCGTCGGTGCCGTCGGTAGTGGAGTTCCAGGCGCGACCGGGGCGTGGCGTGCTGGCCAGGGTCAACGGAAGCGAGGTCATCGTCGGCACGGCCGAGCTCTTTGAGCAGGAAGGGTGGACGAACCTGGACAGAGAACAGGAGACCCGTCTGGAAGCGCTCGAGACCGAGGGTAAGACGGTGGTGATCGTAGGACAGGACGGCGTGCCCGGGGGCTTCATCGGCCTGTCGGACGAGATCCGGCCGGAGGCAGGCCCCGTGCTCGGGAAGCTCAGACGGCAGGGCATTCACGAGCAGATCATGCTTACCGGAGATCACGAGCGGGTTGCCCGTGCGGTGGGAGAGCGCCTGGGAGTCGAAACGGTCATGGCCTCCCTGCTCCCGGAGGAAAAGGTGGAGGCGGTCCGCGAGCTGAGCGCCAGGCACAAGGGAACGGCGATGTTGGGCGACGGCGTGAACGACGCCCCGGCGCTGGCGGCTGCTTCGGTCGGCATCGCGATGGGCGGAGCAGGGTCGCCCGCCACCGTAGAGACGGCCGACGTCACGCTGATGGCCGACGACCTCAACATGCTGCCCTACGCAGTCCGCGTCTCGCAGGTGGCACGCCGCTTGATCCGCTTCAACATCGCGCTGGCCGTGGGGCTCAAGATCCTGCTCGCGGCAGGGGCGATAGCCGGAACGGTCAGTCTCCTGGTGGCGGTCCTGGTGGGAGACATGGGTGCCAGTCTCGCGGTCACCCTCAACGCCATGCGGCTGGCGAACCTGCGGCCCTGAGGAGTCCGACACCGACTTCTCCACAGGGGGTGGCTCAGCCGAAGTACGGCGGCTCGCGCCCCGGCGTCCACTTGATGTTGCAGCCTACACTGGGCACCTGCTCATCAGAGACCGGCTCGCCGGCCAGAACCGAGTCGAGCGCCGCGCGCAGGTCCCGGCCGGTCACCGGGATGTCGCTGCCCGGCCGGCTGTCATCGAGCTGGCCCCGATAGACGAGCTTTCCGTCCCCGTCGAACAGGTAGAAGTCCGGGGTGCACGCTGCCTGGAAAGCCTTCGCCACCCCCTGCGTATCGTCGACCAGGAATGGGAACGTCCACCCCTCGCTCTCGACGAGGTCCTTCATGTTGGGCGGAGCGTCCTGCGGGTACGCCACCGGGTCGTTGGAGTTGATGGCCACGATGCCCACATCCCGGGGCAGGTAGTCGGCAGCCAGCCGACCCAGCTCGCCCACCACGTGTTTCACGAAGGGACAGTGGTTGCAGATGAACATGACGAGAAGGGCCTTTCGGTCAGCGAACGTGGCTTGCGTGAAGCTTCCGCCAGTGACCGCGTCCGTGAGCGAGAACTCCGGCACCGGGGTCCCGAGCGGTAGCATGGTAGACGGCGTTACGGCCATATTCCCTCCTCTCAGCAGGCCCGCGGAAACTCTCGAACCAGTTCAAGCGTATAAGTGCGCCCTGAACCGGGAAAGGGAGGAAGAATGGGACGACGGGTCTGGATTCCGCTTACGGCGCTCCTGGTGCTCGGTAGTAGCGCGCGGGCACAGAACACTCTGACCTACAGCCTCGACGTAAACGACAGGGCCGACGACCTCTTCCGGGTCGTCGTAAACACCGAACAGCTGGGGCCGGACAACGCTGTTTTTCAATTCGCATCCACTGCACCAGGCACATACCAGGTGATGGACATCGGTCGCTTCGTCGACGGTTTCTCGGCCTTCGATTCGGACGGGCGCGAGTTGGAGACCGAGCGAATCTCCACGAATCAATTCGAGATTCGCGATGTCACCCGTGTCCGGGAGATCCGCTACACGATCGGGGAAACGTGGGACACGGAGATCAGCGAGCACCGGATCTACCCGATGGCTGGTACCTCCATCGAAGAAGACTGGGTGCTCATAAACGCCCATGCCGTCTTCGGGTTTCCGACAGGCATGCAGGACGCGCCGATCCGGGTCCGTCTGTCGTACCCGGAAGCGTGGACGCTGGGTACCTCACTGAACCCGGATGATGATGGCGCGCTGGTGGCAGAGGGGTACGATCACCTCGTGGATTCCCCGGTTCTTCTGGGAGAGCTTACCGTCGCCCAGACCCGAGTGGCGACAACGCCGGTGCAGATCTACACCTACTCCGAGAGCGGCGGCGTAACCTCCGAGCAGATCCTCGGCGCCATGGAGGCGACGCTTCGCGCAGCCGGGCAGTTTCTTGGAGAGATCCCAGTGGAGAGGTACACCTTCCTCTACGTCTTCGAGAACCCCGGACCGATCCAGGGGGCGTGGGAGCACTCGACCAGCTCTGAGTACACTTTCGGGGATCTCTCGTATTCGGACCGACTGGGGAAGTCTCTGACAGACATCGCAGCACACGAGTTCTTTCACGTGGTGACGCCGCTTAACATTCACAGCGAGATCATCGAGAACTTCAACTTCGAGACCCCCGTTCCGTCGGAGCACTTGTGGCTGTACGAGGGAGTAACGGAATGGGCGGCGGGTGCCATGCAGCTGCGTTCGGGGCTGATCACCCCGGAGGAGTACCTGGAGTCGATGCTGGCGAAGATCCGGGTCGATCGGCGCTTCGACACCGACTACAGCCTGAGCAAGTTGGCGCTCACCTCGTACACCGACGAGGGTCAGCGCCAGTACCCGAACATCTACCAGCGAGGAGCTGTGGTCGGTGCTCTCCTCGACATCCGGCTGCTGGATCTATCCGATGGGCGGCACGGACTGCAAACGCTGATTCGAGAGCTCCTCCAGCGATTCGGGAAGGGGAATCCTTTCCCGGAAGACGGGCTCTTCCACATCATCGCGGAGATGACCCATCCCGAGATTGCCGACTTCGTAGCGCGGTACGTACGCGCGGCCGAGCCGCTCCCGATCGGGGAGTACTACGCCAAGCTGGGCATCCGGTTCGTCGAGGACGAGCAGGGAAAGCCGGTAGGGTTCGAGATCGACCCGCGACCCACTGACCGCCAACGGATGCTGCGCGAGGCGTGGCTGACTGGCTCATCTGAGCGTTGAGCGCATCCCTCCCGGGCCGTTAGACAGACCCTTTGCCATGGTCTGAATTAGGAGAGTCGACGAACCCGCGGCGCCTGTCCGCTACTCCAGGAACGCCGGAACCGGCCGGCCCTCCTCGGGCCGGAGGGATCCGTCCCCCATGATCATCCTCGCACAGGTGTTCCAGCGGAGCACCGCGTCGTCGTTTCCTGGCGGCCGGAGGGCCTCCGCTTTCTCGTACCACTCCATGGCCCGCCGCAGCCAGTCGTAGGTGAGGGGCCCCGACCCGGGGCTGCTGCGGGCGAGAATCGCCTTGGCCTTGCGCTCGCAGATGATGCCCGAGTAATAGGCCCGCTCGTACTCGCCGCTGAGACCCTCGACCACCTCTCGAGCCCTCTCCAGCGCCTTCGCGTTACCGCTCGTCCGGAACTGGTCGGTCAGCGAGAGCAGGAGAACGATCCGCGCCCCCTGGTTCTCGGGGTCCGCCTCGAGTATGTCGCGGCAGATGCTGCCGGCCTCCCACGGCTCGTTCAGAAGCCGGTATCGCTCCGCCTTCTCGAGCGCCGCGGCCACGCTTTCCTTGGGCAACGCCTTGAGCTCGAACATGGTCCTACCTCTGCCTGATACGACGGCGATCGGTCACGCGGATCGTTCCGGCGTCATTCCCGAGAAGCCGTCCCCTTCTACAGTATGATCAAGATCACTCCGGCGGCCAAACTGAGGACGGCGGCGGACCCGTACGTAAGCGTCGCGATCAGGTCGTTCAGGTGATACAGCTGGAGCCCATCGTACAGCGTGTAGCGGAAGCGGTGCGCCCAATGGAACAGCGCCAGGCTCACGAACCCGAAGAGCGCGAGCCTCGCCGCCGGATGACGCACCAGCCCGGCAAAGGTGTCGTACACGGTGAGGTCGACCCACCCGAGCGGCGCAGCGACCCACAGTATCAGAATCGCGGCGGGCAGGAAGAGCGCGGCCAGCATGCCTCCGCCGCTGAACAACGCCCACAGGAAAGGCTCTCGCGAGCGACGCATCGTCACCCTGCCAGGAGAAGCCACAGCACCGCGGCGGAGGCGACGAGCCACCCGGCGTAGTGCATCGAGAGGACGACGGCTCCGGGGAGCCTCCGGCCCGCCAACCGGAGCACGAGAGCCTTGGGCGCCAGGCTCAGCCAGGTCGCGGAGTGGTAGACGAGGACGCCCAGCACCACGATGTGCAGCGCCACCACCGGCCGAAGCTGAAGCCAGCTCACGAAGCGGTCGTACGATTCCGGCCCACGGGCCAGGCACCACACCTGGAGCACCAGGACCAGAGCGGCATAGCCGACGGCGAGGCTCGTCAGCTCGCGGATGATGAACCTCGTGTACGAGACCTTCCCGAGCCACCAGAAGATCGGGATCCTCCGGCGGTACCACCTCGGGTGGTGCCTAGTGTCGCCGGGATTCACCGGCCCGCCCATGGCATCAACAGTGACTTGAACCAGTCGACCGTCGCCGTGACCTTGTAGCGCTGAATCGCGCCGGCCGGGTCGACGTTCTTCGGACACACCGTCGAGCACTCGCCCACGAAGGTGCAGGACCAGATCCCTTCCTGCCGCGAGAGGATGTCCATCCGCTCCTGCGAGCCCTCGTCACGCGAGTCGAGGTTGTAGCGTTGGGCGAGGGCGATCACGGCCGGCCCGAGGAAATCGGGCTCGAGCTCGTAGATAGGACACGCCGAGTAGCACAGCATGCAGTTGATGCACATGCTGTACTGCTTGTACTCGCCCAGATCTTCCGGCGTCTGGAGGTACTCCCCCTCCTCGAGCGGCTTCTCGCTCTCCCTCACGATCCAGGGCTTCACGCGCTCGAGCTTGCGCACGAAATCTGTGATGTCACCCACCAGGTCCCGGATCACGGGGAAGCCCCGGAGCGGCTCCACCCGCACCGTCCCCGGCAGCACGGAGGTGACATAGGTGGCGCAGGTGAGAACCGGCTCGCCGTTGACCAGCATCCCGCAACTGCCGCAGACGCCCATGCGGCAGGCCCAGCGGTAGGAGAGCGATCCGTCCACATGGTCCTTGATGTGGTTCAGCGCATCCAGGATCATCCACTCGGGTCGGCACGGCACCTCGAAGCTCTCCCAGGTCGGCTCGTCCTCGACCTCCGGCCGGTAGCGCTGGATCTCGAACGTCACCGGCTCCGTCATGAGACCTGCTTGCCGTACACCCGTTTGCCGGGCGGCCAGCGCGTGATGGTGACCGGGTCGTACTCGATCCGCGGCACGCCGTCCTCGGTCCTGAAAGCCAGCGAGTGGGAGAGCAGCCTTTCGTCATCCCTGTCCGGATGGTCGGTTCGCTGGTGAGCGCCCCGCGACTCCGTACGGTTCAGCGCCGAATGCAGGACCGCCTCCGCCACGTCCAGCAGGTTCGCGAGCTCCAGGCTGGCCACCAGCTCCGTGTTGAAGGTTCGACTCCGGTCATCGAGCGCCACGTCGCCGTACCTCTCCTGGAGCTCCCGGATCGTCGAGATCGCCGACTCGAGCCCCTCCGCGCTCCGGTAGATGCCGGCTCCCTCATCCATCGCGGCCTGCATCTCGTTCCTCAGCCCGGAGACGCGCTCCCGGCCTCCCTCCGAATCGACGAGGGTAGCCTGGAGTCGCCGTTCCTCGTCGAGAGCTTGGGCGAGCACCGCCCCGTTTGCGGAGCCCGCCCCGCCCGCCGCGAACTCGGCTGCGGCCCTTCCGGCACGAGCGCCGAAGACGAGCAGCTCGGTGAGCGAGTTGGAGCCGAGCCGGTTGGCACCGTTGATGTTCACGCACGCGACCTCGCCGGCCGCGTACAGCCCCGGAAGCGGCGTGCTCCCGTGCATGTCGGTGTGGACCCCACCCATCATGTAGTGCACGACCGGTCGCACCGGTATGAGCTCCTTCACCGGATCGAGGTTCTCGTACTTGAGGCACAGCTCGCGGACGAACGGGAGTTCGGTGTCAATGACCTTTGCGCCGAGATGCCGGATGTCCAGGTGGACCACGTGACCGTGCGGCGTCTCGATCGTGCGGCCCTTCTCCATCTCCTTCACGAAGGCCTGCGAGAGCCTGTCCCGCGGACCGAGCTCCATGGATAGTTTGACGGGCTCCGGGTTCGGCACCCCCAGGTCGTAGTCCTGCAGGTACCGGTAGCCTTCCTTGTTGAGGAGCCAGCCGCCTTCGGCGCGCGCGGCCTCGGTGATGAGGATACCGGTGAACGGGAGCCCCGTGGGGTGAAACTGGACGAACTCCATATCCTTGAGGGGCCCCCCCGCGCGGTAGGCGAGAGCCATGCCGTCGCCCGTCTTGATGTTCGCGTTGGTCGTGAACGGATAGACCCGGCCGGCGCCTCCCGCGCACATGATGACCGCGCCGGCCACCATCGCGTACGGCCTTCCCGATGCCATCTCGATCGCCACCAGACCCCGGCACCGTCCCTCATCGACCAGGAGTCGTGTGACGAACCACTCGTCGTAGTAGGTGACACTTCCGTACTTGAGCGAGGTCTGGTAGAGAGTGTGGAGGAGGTGGAAGCCGGTCTTGTCTGCCGCGTGCCACGTACGCTCGAGCTTCATCCCCCCGAACGGCCTGACCGCGATGTGGCCGTCGGGCTGGCGGCTCCAGGGACAGCCCCAGTGCTCGAGCCGGATCATCTCCTCCGGCGCCTCCGTCACGAACGCCTCGACGGCGTCCTGGTCGCACAGCCAATCCCCGCCGCTGATGGTGTCGTAGGCGTGCGCCTCCAGGCTATCCTCCGGCTTCACCACTGCGGCCGCCCCGCCCTCTGCCGCGACCGTGTGGCTGCGCATCGGATAGACCTTGGAGACGATGCCGATGCTCAGGTCGGGACTGGTCTCGGACACGGCGATCGCTGCCCGCAACCCCGCACCCCCGCCGCCGACCACCAGAATGTCATGGGAAATAGTCTCCATGCGTCCCTGTCCACGCCGCGGTGTAGAGCCGAGAGAATCCGTCTTGTCTGGAGGTACTCGGAGAACGTGCTATCAGTCCAGGCTACTAAAACCCCCGCGGTGGTTCAACTGCCCCGCGGCATCGAGTCCCAAGTGGCCCCGCCCGCCGTCGTGTGAGCAAGCGAAAGCGCCCGGCGTGATACCGGGGGTGTGCCAGACGGTGCAGTGTCTTGCAGCCCTCAGATCCATCCGAAGCGAAGGAGTGTCCTGTTCGCCCGCCAAGCGAACAGCCCCGCCAATACGATGAGCGCGATGGTCAGACCGGGACTGAAGCTCCCGTAGACCTGCAGTCCCAGAATGATCGTGACGATCACCAGGAACAGGCACAGCGTGGCCAGTCGCTTGCGCCGAACCCTGTACGGCTTGAGCCGAGCCGCCAGGCCCTCGGGGGCAGGTGTCTCCGGGCCTACATCGGCCAGGAGAGCCTCGATCTTCGGCTGAAGCCCCAGATGCACGTATGAAAGCAGCCCCATCAGAGAGAAGAGCAGCAGCGTCTTGACTAGCAGCACCCGGTTGCCCCACAGCGCCTCAATGCCGAGCGGGCCCACGATCAACAAGAGCATGCCCGTGACCAGCACGGTCGTCTGGAACGCGTAGCATCTACTGGCGCCCCGCCGGATGATGTTCTCCATGTACCGGTCGGCATAGTAGTTGAACGGTCCCAACTGTGCTCGCTCGTTCACTACGATGAGATTGAACAGAGGGATCGACATGAAGACGAAGCCTATCACATGCAGAAATCTCAGCGCAGCATAGACACTTCCCATTCCAACGCCTCCATCAGGTTCCCGGGACAGCCTCGGAGTAGTCTCTGTGCGTCAGAGAAACCGGCGGGTCGCGACGTGAGTCCGTATGGGTTCGCTGATCCAATGCGCCATTCTCAAATCACCTTGGTCCAGATGGAGGACCGTTAGGCCTGCTGCCGGGATGAACCGGCACAGCAAACAAGGTGCCCGGCGACATCGCGTCGGAGGACTACCGAGCGACGCTTGTTCAATACGAGCGGCAGGAATAGCCGATCGCTCGATACGGACAGCGACCGGCGGAGCAGGGCCACTGCCTACTATTCAGGAACCACGATGTCGACCTTGGTGCTCTCCACGATTGCGACCAGCTCCTGTTGCTCGCGCTCGGGAACACCGAATTCATTCATGGTCGCCAGGAAACCGGTGACCTGGCAGACCAAAGCCGTCACGTGATACTTGAGATACGAGGCCGGAACTCGCTCCCGAGATGCCTTGACGCGCTCATTCGCGTTGATGGCGTCGTTGACCAGCAGTCGCTCGATGAAGTCGTCCACCACCGGGGCGATGTTCATGATGCCGCCGAGCCGGACGTACAGCGAGGCCTCTTCCTGGGCCTGTGCCGCTTCCGTCGGAGCAGCCTCTTCTGCCGCCGGTTCTGCCTGCTCTTCAGCGGGCGCGCAGGCGGC
>JBDHHR010000012.1:0-47872 GCA_039589295.1 Gemmatimonadota bacterium
GCCAGACGGGCGCTCTCCGCGGCCGAGATGTCCGCCGGAACCTCGTAGCGCGACATCCCCGGGGTGTACTTGCACTCGTAGTCGTAGATGTCGTGACTGGGGATGATCTCAACCGGCGGCAGCGGCTCGCCTCCCAGCACGGCAACCGTGAGCTCGCGCCCGGGAACGAACCGCTCGCAAAGCACATCGGCATCGTAGCGGGCGGCCAGCTCCATCGCCGGCTCGAGCTCCTCCGGCTGCTGAACCACCGTCAGGCCCACGGTCGAGCCGCCGTTGGAAGGCTTCACCACCAGCGGCAGTCCCAGCGCATCCTGCACCTCTCGCGCGCCGAGAGCGCGCGAAGTCCAGGGCGGGGTAGGAACATCGGCCTGCACCAGAAGCTCCTTGGAGACCCTCTTGTCGAACGCTATGGCGCTGCCGAGGCAGCCGCTCCCGGTATATGTGAGATCGGACAGGTCCAGAAGCGCCTGAAACTTGCCGTCTTCTCCGTCTTCCCCGTGCAGGGCCAGGAAGATCACATCCGCATTGCGGATCGCCGGCAGCTCGGCCAGGGCCGCGCCCACGGCCGAGCTGTCGAGCCGGGCCAGCTCCGCGAGGTCGGGCGGGTCCGTCCCGACGGCACCGCCCAGCATTCGCCCTTCCTCTTCACGCGGGACGGCCCCGTGGGCCGGGTCGACCGCCACCACCGCGTGCCCCAAGCTACGCAACGCTTCCACCACCGCCCGACCACTGGCCAGAGAGACGTTGCGCTCCTCGTTGGTCCCGCCCAGGACCACCGCCACGCTGATGTGCGTCACCGTTCCTCCCCCACCACCCTCTTCTCGGGTGACGTCTCTCCGAGCTGAGCGGCAAGCACTGCTCCCGGCGCTTCATCGGCGAATGGTCGCGGGCGGGGATTACGGTTCATTCGGCTTCACCCCTCCGGGGAGCGGATAGATGACCGGCAACCGGCCCCAGATAGCCACCGGCTGCCCTCCCTGCCGGGCAGGTCGGTACAGGAGCCGGCGTGCGTTAGCGACGGCCGCCGAATCCAGATCCGGATGCCCGCTGGACTGGAGGACGAAAGTGGAATCCACCGTCCCCTCGGCGGAGATCAGCAGCTTGAGAACGGTTGTCCCGCCCGCCCCTTGGCTCCACGCGCCGGTGGGGAACTCGAACGGATGCGTCTCGTCCAGGCGCTCGGGCGGCCTCAGCGGCGCGTTCTGAACACCTATCTTGAGCCCGCCGAGCGCCGGGTTCACCGTATCCGCACAGCCGGCAACGACGACCACTACCAGGAGACCGGCCCCTACGATACCCCGCCGCGCGCCCTCGGTCACCCGTTCCCTTCCTCCGCCAGGCGCTTCAGCTCGGCCAGCACGACGAGGGAATCGAGGGGCGTCATCCCGTTCGGATCCAGCTCAACCAGCCGCTCATGCACCCGCGAGGGCCGAAGCTCGAACAGGGAAAGCTGACCGCGCTCGCGGTCGCCCAGGTGTGACAGCCGACTGCCGCCTCCCGGTCCGTCCTCCAGCTCATGCAGGACGGTCAGGGCTCGATCCAGGACCTCGCGGGGGATCCCTGCCAGCCGCGCAACGTGCACGCCATACGAGCGATCGCAGCCTCCGGGCTCGAGGCGCCGCAGGAAGACGATCTCATCTCCAGTCTCGCGAACAGCCACGTTGAACGCCCCCACCCCCGGGAGTATGTCGGCCAGCTCCACCAGCTCATGGAAGTGCGTGGCGAAGATCGTCCGCGCACTCAGCCGATCGTGGATGAACTCCGTCACGGCCCAGGCGATGGCCACTCCGTCGTAAGTGGAAGTGCCCCTGCCGATCTCGTCCAGCAGAATGAGACTGCGCTCCGTTGCGCCGTTGAGGATGGTCGCCGTCTCGGTCATCTCCACCATGAAGGTGCTCTGGCCGCGCGCCAGACTGTCGGAGGCGCCGACCCGCGTGAAGATGCGGTCGCAAATACCGATCCGGGCTCTGTCCGCGGGGACGAAGGACCCGGTCTGGGCCATGAGCACGATCAGACCGACCTGCCTCAGCACGGTTGACTTACCGGCCATGTTCGGACCGGTGACTACCATCACGAACGTGCCCTCGTCCAGCGTTACGTCGTTCGGGATGAATTCCTCGCGGGTGCTCATCCGTTCGACCACCGGGTGCCGGCCGGCTCGGATCTCCAGCCCGTACTCGGCGGTCAGCTCGGGCCTCACGTAGCCGTTGCGCTCGGCCACGTCCGCCAGCCCTGCCGCGACGTCCAGCTCCGCGACCCGCGAGGCGGTCTTCTGCAGACGGCCGACGCCAGCCGCCAGGGACTCACGTAACTCTCTGTACAGCCGAGACTCCAGTTCCGCTATTCGCTCCTCCGCACCAACGACTTTCTCCTCCCACTCCTTCAGCTCCGGAGTGACGTACCGCTCCGCATTGGTCAGGGTCTGCTTCCGCTGGAACCGTTCCGGCACCCTCGCCAGGTTGGCCCGGGTCACCTCGATGTAGTAACCGAACACCTTGTTGAAACCGATCTTCAGGCTGTCGATCCCGGTTCGCTCCCGCTCCTTCCTCTGGAGTCCGGCGATCCAGTCCACCGCGCCGTCCCGCACTGACCGCAGCTCGTCGAGCTCTTCCGAGTAGCCGGGACGGATGATCCCCACACCGGAGGGCGACGCGGGAGCATCCGGCGCGACGGCCCGTTCGATTCGCTCGCGCACATCCGCCAGCGAGTCGAAGTCCTCGGCCAGCCTGCGCAGGCAGTCGGCCTTTGGCGCAGCCAGCGTCGTGGGAATCGCCGGCAAGGGCGCGAGTGACCGGGCCAGAGCCACTATCTCGCGGGGGGTGATGCGCCGGGCCGCGATCTTGGCTGCCAAGCGCTCCAGATCCCGAATCTCCTTGAGACTGTCCCTGAGGGCCTTCCGCCGCCCAACATCCAGGACTAGCTCCTCCACGGCTTCCAGGCGGGCCTCGATCCCGGCCGGATCCAGAAGCGGCCGTAGCAGTCGGCGCCGCAGCATCCGGCGGCCCATGGGAGTAAGAGTGCGATCCAGAACCTCGATCAGCGTCCCACCCTCGGAACCACGCAGCGCTTCGACGATCTCCAGGTTGCGCCGGGTCATTTCGTCGAGGTGGAGGTGCCGGCCGACTCTCTCGACCCGGGGCTCGCGCAGGTGGCCAATGCCGGCGGGACGGACTTCCTCCAGGTAAGCGACGACGGCGCCGGCAGCGGCCAGCAGGTGGCCGTCCTCGGGACGGGCAAGCCCGAAGCCATCCACCCCGAGCACCCCGAAAGTGCGCCTGAGCGTCTCGGCCGCGAAGTCGGGGTCGAAGCGCCAAGCCTCTCGGCGGGTCACCAGCCAGTCGCCACGGGGTGGCTCCGGGCCCTGCACAGAAACGATGAGCTCTGCCGGCTCGAGACGCGCCAGCGCATCCGCGAGTGCCTCAGCCTGGCACTCCCAGACCTCCAGCTCGCCGGTGGATAGATCCGCCGTGGCCACTCCGATCGGACCTTCCCCCGCCACCGCGGCGATGAAGTTGTTGCGGCCAGCCGTGAGCAGACTGTCGTCCAGGGTCGCGCCGGGCGTGACCACCTCGGTCACCTCCCGACGGACTATGCCGTCGGTCTCGGACGCATCCTCCATCTGCTCGCAGATGGCCACCTTCCGCCCCTCCCGGACGAGACGCGGCAGGTACTCCCCCATCGCTTTGGCCGGAACCCCCGCCAGGGGCACGTCCGCCGCGGAGCCGTTGTTTCGGGAAGTAAGCGTGATGCCGAGCAGACGGCTGCCTTCTTCGGCGTCTTCGAAGAACATCTCGTAGAAATCGCCGACTCGGAAGAAGAGGATCGAATCCGGGTGGCGGGCCTTGATGTCCAAGTACTGCTGTATCAGCGGCGTATTGGCCGCGGTTCTGCTCACGGTTCCTCCGGAACGACGATCGCATCGAAGCCGGCAGCTTCCAGGTTCACCGCGTGGCGGGCGGCATCCTCGCGCCGGGCGAACCGGCCCGAACGCACCCGGTACAGCCCGCCCTCCTCCTGCGGCGCGACGAGTCGCACCGTGGCTTCTGTCTCGGCGGCCCGGTTCCGCAGACCGACGGCCGCATCTCGGGAGCCGAACGCCCCGAGCTGCACGGTGAAGGTGACTCCCTCCCCGTACATTTGGTCTGCCGGGCCGCATTGCGCCAGAGCGGCATCGGTCAAGGCTCGATCCGTCGACGACGCCTGTCGTGCCGGTTCACGACCCGCGCGTTCCCAGGCCCGGCATGCTCCGGCCATGTCTCCCGACATGGCCCGGCTGTTCCCCGTCCACAGCCACGACGACAGGACCAGCGGGCTGTCAGGGTAGTCGGTGCGCAGTCGCTCGAGGTCCTGCTCCGCTCGTGCCTGTTGGCCCCTGGTCAGGCGGAGCTGCGCCAGCCGCAGGCGTGCCGTTGCGCCATAGGGCTCGCTGCCTTCGACGGCCACCCACAGGTAGTCTACCTCCGCCGAGTCGAGGTCTCGCGCAAGCCTCGCGCGCAGGAAGCGAGCTCGCGCCTCATCCGCATTGCCCCCTCTCGCACTGAGCCATCCGCTCAGCAGCTCGCGGGCCCGATTCAGATCCCCGGCGTCCGCCGTGATCTCCGCCGCGTCCAGGTCGGCGGACGATTGGCCGCTCGCAGACGAAGGGGCAGCCAGCGACCAGAAGCCCGAGGTCAGGCCGGCAGTGATCACCGCAGATCGCGCAGACCACCGGACCATCACCGGGCGGAGTTTGCGCTCCGCGTCCATCATCCGGCCCCGCGGGCGTAGTGCTCGAGTTCCAGCAGAAGCTCTTCCAGCAGCCCCCCGACGTGGTCGCCTCCGCTCGTCTTGGCCCGGGCGTCGGTCTGCTGGAGCAGTCGGAGGGCACGCTCGATAGCTGGCCGTGTCCAGCGCCGAGCCTGCCGCTCGTATGTGCGCGCTTTGAACCGAAGGTAGGGCTTTCCCACCTCCGAGAGGGTTTGCTCCACCTGCTCGGCACCACCCTCGAGGGCGATTCCCAGGTACAGGTGTTGGTCCACCATGGCACTGACCAGACCCACCGCACTGGCGTCCGGCCCGGACATCAGAACCGGGAGCTGCCGCCGCGCCTGGCGGTACTCGCGAGACGCCACCAGGTCAAGCCACGCCCACCGGTTCACCTCGCGCACGTTCGGCACGAGCTGCTCCACCTGCGAGAGCGAGATCACGCCGTCTCCCGCTTGGCAGAGCTTCTCCAGCTCTGCGTCCAGCAGGCTGAGGTCAGAGCCGACGGCGCCGGCCAGGGCCTGTGCCGCTTCCACCTCGAGTGTGGAGACGTACCTGGTCCGTGCGCGTTCGATCAGCCAGCCTGGGATGTCGGCGTCCCGCGGGGCCTTCCATTCCAGCGAAACCGCCTTCTCCTTCAGCACCCGGAAGAAGGCCTTGCGCGAGCCCTTCGGGATAGTGGCGGTGACTATGACGGTCAGGTCCGGAGGCAGGGCTTTGATGGCCTCTACCACCACGTCGCAGCCCTTGGGCGAGAGTCTCTCGGCGTCATACAGCGCCACCACTCGGCGGGCCGCCATGATGGGTGGCATGGCCAACGCCGCGGCCAGGGCGTCGGGGGCAGCTTCCGCGGCGTGAAACACGTCGAGGTTGAAGTCCCCGGTCACGGGGTCCAGTGCCGCCTGCGTGAGGCTCCGCGCCGCGTCATCCCGCAAGCGCGCGGCATCTCCATGCAGGAAGAACGCCCCTGTCAGTTCGCCGCTGCCGATGATCCGCTCCAGCCGCCGATCCGCCGCCAGGCTCAAGGTCGTCCGGGGCCTCTCTCCGGAGGCCGGCGATCCGACCGTGGCTTGCCGCCTTCCATTCCAGCCGGCCTCAGCGTGAGTGTGTCGCCGGTTCCGGGCCTCGGTTGGAAGCGAAGAGTATCGCCGTGGGATGAATGTGCGACCGTGGCGGCCACTGCACGTGATCTCCGTCGAGGTGGGATTGGCGCTCCTCCAGCAGCGAGCTCACGAAAGGACCCTGACGGAAGAGCTCCGGCACACGGCTCGCCACCGCGGCGGGTGCCTGCACCGCGACTGCCGGGAGCTCCAGCTCCATCGGGACGCTGGCGGCGAAGGGGAGCCAGAAGAGAGCCAGGAGCCCGACCGCAGCTACCCCTACCAGAGCCGCGCTCCCGCCGAAACGACCCCTGGAGGTATGCAGGATGCCGTCATCGATGTTGTACAGCCGGTGACGCAAGCGTGGCATGAAGTCTTCGGAGGTTTCGGCGGCGGGTATCGTGGCAAGCAGCTGAAGGCCCGTTCGCATGATCCGGTGATACCGGGCACAGTGCGAACAGCTCCCGAGGTGCGCCTCGAGATCCGCCGTTCGTTCCGGCGACAGGAGCCCGTCCCGGAACTCGGAGTAGTCTTCGAGAAAACTTTTGCAGCGCATCGCGACTCAGACAGTATCTCTTCCCGGCCGTGCGCGGGATTCGCGATCCCTCGCCTTCACGTGGTGCCTTCCAGCGTGCGCATCATACGCGCCTCCCAGCCTGTTGTTCCGTCATCGGACAGGGTACGGAAAGCAGAGGAGGCGGCCTGTCGACCGCCTCCTCCGTGCCTGCCCCTTCCGGCCCCTCCGGATACCCGGCTCACTTCCCGGGAAAGCTACTCCAGCATCGGACCGATGATCCGGGCGAACTTGTTCCGCGCCCTGTTGAGGCGGGACTTGACCGTGCCGAGGGTCACACCCGTGATCTCGGAGATCTCTTCGTAGGTCTTGCCCTCCATCTCCCGCAGGACGAAGACCACACGGTGATGCTCCGGCAGTTCGGTAACAGCCTTCTCGACCTGCTCCCGGAGGTGGCGCTTACGATACAGATCGTCCGGAGCGTACGAGCTGTCCTCCCATTGGAGCGGCCGGTGGTCTGCCTCCCAGTGCTTCTTGATCGCCTGAAACAACACCATCGGATTGCGCGACCTGTTGCGCAGCTCGTTCTTGGCCAGGTTGCTGGCGATCGTGTAGATCCAGGTCGAGAACTTCTTCGTAGGGTCGAACCGATGCAGGTGCCGGTACACGCGCACGAAGGTCTCCTGAACGAGGTCTTCGGCGCGGTCCCGGTCTCCGATGGTCCGATAGATGAAGTTGAGGAGGCGCGTGTGGTACCGCTCCGCCAGCTCGTGGAACGCCAGCCGCCGACCCTCGAGGTACTCGGCCACGAGAGCCGCGTCATCGAGCTCCTTGAGCCCGGAGCGGACCTCCTGCGTCGAGACCCGGGTGGCCTCACCGGCTGGTCTGGTCTTCGGCATTTGACTCCCCCTGCCCTCCCGATCTTCCCACGTCTCGGCGGTACGCCGGAGAGTCACGCGCGGCGCTGCCGGGCGCGCTCCTTCACGCACGCACGCTCCTCAAACGCAGTGACATCGATCGCTGAACTGCGGTCAAAGCCTGCCGCCCCGCATTTAGCGGCGGCTGCATCTCCCTTCCCCTATATACTTAGACACCGACAGGAGACGAATCGTTGTTCCCCGGCTCCGTGTCTGGCGTCCCCCTGTTCGGAAACGCTGCTGCCATCAGTAGTGCGCAGACGGTCTTGCCATCGCTGATCAACCCGTCCCTGACCAGGCGCATCGCTTCCTCCAGCGGCATCTCGTGCCGCTCCAGAAACTCGTGCTCCTCCGGCGCCGCACTCCCTTCTTCGAGCCCGCTGGCCACGAACAGATGAATCACTTCGTCCGTGAATCCGGGGGTCGTAAACAGCGTCGTCAGTCGCCGCATCTCCCGGGCCCGGAGGCCCGCTTCTTCCTCGAGCTCGCGTCGCGCGCAATCCACCGGAGACTCTCCGGAATCGAGCCTTCCGGCAGGAATCTCCCACAGGGTCCGGCCCGCCGCGTACCTGTACTGTCGTAACAGGACCACCGCCGCCCCCGTTCCACCGCACCACTCTCCCGGCCGGTATACGGGCAGGACGGCCGCGGCACCCTGGTGACGAATCACCTCCAGCGTCCCGACGCTCCCATCGGGGTAGCGGACCTCATCCTCGCGCACGTCGAGGATCCTCCCCTTAAATACGGACCGGCTCGCGATCCGGCCGACGCGAGTGGATCCGGCTGAGGGTTCGTCGTTCACGGGAATCTCATCAGGGACAGACATAAGCCTAACCGAACACTTACCGAAAGTCAAGGCGAGGGGCTTGGCGAACCGGCCCGAGCGCAGCCAGCCCGGGTTCCACGACCTCGCCATCGCCCACCACCAGAAGGACCAGCGATTCGGGTCCCAGGTACCGTGCGCCCGCCCGGATCACGTCATCAAGCTGCACGTCCTCGACACGGTCACGGTAACGCAGCCAGTAGTCGTCTGGCAGCCCGTATGTCGCCAGCTCGGCCACCCGGGATGCGATCCTGCCGGATGTCTCGAACCGGAGTGGCAGGGAGAGGGTCAGGGCGCTCTTCGCCAGCCGCATCTCATCGCCGCTGGGTGGCTCGGCGGTCAGCCTCGCGAACTCCGCCAGGATCGCTTCCAACGCCTCCGAGGTCACCCCTGTCTCCACGGCGGCCCGGGCCACGAACGGCCCCTTCGCCCGCCTCAGCGCGAAACTCGTGCTCGCCCCGTACGTCCAGCCCTTGTCCTCCCGAAGGTTCATATTTACTCGCGAATTGAAAACGCCTCCGAGAATGGCATTCATGACGCGAACCTCGAACTCGTCGGGGGCGCCCCGACTGATGCCAATGCCCCCGATTCGAATCTCCGACTGCCGGCTGCCTGGTCGATCTATCAGAATCACGGCTCCCACTTCGTGCGTGGCGGTCGGAAGCGCAGGGGGCTGGCCCAGTGGCTGAGTACCGTCCCAGTCTCTGAATCGCCGCTCCGCCAGGTATGCGAAGTGAGACGGGTCGATATCGCCGCACGCTACCAGCGTCGCGGTGCCGGCTCCGTATCGCTCAACGTGGAAGTCCCTGATCATAGACGTTTCGATGGCGGACACAGCGGCGGCGGTGCCGGTGGACAGAACGCCGTAGGGATGCTCACCGTAGATCGCCCTGGCCAGGCCCACGTTCGCCAGGTGCGTTGGCTCATCCTCCTTGCGACGTAGCTCATCGACGCGCTCGTGCCGTACCCTGTCGACCTCGGCGTCGGCAAAGGTGGGTCTCAGAGCAACCTCAGCCAGGTAGTCCAAGGCGGCGTTCAGCTCGGAGGCCAGCGTATGCATCGAGAGCACCGTGGCATCGTAGCCCGCAGAGGCGGAGAACGAAGCCCCGATGCGGCCCAGCCAGGATGCCATCTCCGGGGCGCCCCTGTCTCCTGCGCCCTGGGACAGCAACCGCGCGGTGAGTGAGGCGAGACCCGCGAAGGCGGGGGACGTCTCTCCGGCGCCGGCCTGGACGACCAGTCGCAGCGAGACTTCCGGGAGCTGGCGCCTCACCCCCATCCGGATCTCCAGACCGTTGGGAAGCTGCTCCCGCTGGAAGGCCGGCAACCTCAGCGGTCGTTCGGCCTCGGCGGACGGCGGACTCGACCGATCGAGCTCCTTCATGCGGCTTCCGCCGGGACTACCCACAGGACGCTTCTGTTCTCCGGGCGAAGGATGTCGGCCACCGATCGCCGGATGTCTTCCTCGCCGACTTCCGCATAGCGAGCGAAGGCCTCATTGACGTACTCGGGATCTCCGCGGAGCACTGCGGCGTGCGCCAGGGCGTCGGATCTACCGCCAACCCCGGCCAGATTCCGGACCAGCCGCCTTCGCGCTCGGTTTTGCGCGCCGAGCAGTTCGTCTTCAGCGGGGCCTTCCATCAGGAGGGAATCCAGCGTCTCGGAGACCTCCGTTTCCAGCTCTGCGGCAGTCACGCCGGGGCGGGCGGTGGCCACCACCCACAACATTCCCACGAGCTCCAACGGCCATACGAAAGCGTGGACCTCGCCAGCGATCTTCTTCTCGTAAACCAGCCGGCGGTAGAGTCGGGAGCTTTCCCCGTCCGCCAGGAGCGAAGCCAGCACCCCCGATGCCTCGAAGGCGGGGTGCCGGAAGGACGGGGCATGGAACGTCATGTACACCCGTGGCACCTGGACCCGGTCCTCGAGAACGGCCCGCCGCTCGCCCGGCGGCGGTGGGACCGGCGTGTCGATCGCCGGGGGCGGCTTCCGGGCGGGGACCTCGCCGAAGTAATGCCCGACGCGCTGAAGAGCGTCGTCAAACTCCAGATCACCGGCGAGAACTAGGACGGCGTTGTTCGGCGCATAATACATCTCGAAGAACGCCCGTACGTCGTCCAGGCTCGCAGCGTCCAGGTCCTCCATGAATCCGATCGTCGGATGCCGGTAAGGGTGCCCTTCCGGATACGTGTTCCGGAGGACGGTCTCCACGGCCAGGCCGTACGGGCGATTCTCGTACGATTGACGCCGTTCGTTCTTCACCACGCCGCGCTGGTTATCCAGCTTCTCCTGGGTGATGGCAGGGAGAAAAAAGCCCATGCGGTCGGACTCGAGCCACAGGGCGAGATCCAGGTTGTTGGAAGGCAGAGTCTGGAAGTAATTCGTGCGGTCGAACCAGGTGGACCCGTTCAGCGTCCCTCCGACGCCCTGAACGTACCGGAAATGCTCGGTCTCTCCTACGTGCCGCGATCCCTGGAAGAGAAGGTGCTCGAAGAGGTGAGCGAATCCCGTTCGACCCTTGCGCTCGTCCTTCGACCCGACGTGATACATGATATGAACCGACACCAGCGGGCTGGAATGATCCTCATGCAGAATCACCCGCAATCCGTTTTCCAGGACGTGCGTCTGAAATTCGAAACGAATTTCGGCAGCGCCGGCCCTCAAGAGCTCGCCCCCCGTAGACACCAAGCCGGTGGCCCGGGAGGGCGTGTTTCTCGTTCGCCTCCGGGGGCCCCGAACGGTTGGCGAATGTATCCGGTGCCGCGCGGTCGCTCAACGCTAGCGGAGGCGTGGCAGCCGCAACCGGTCAGGCTGCCCTGCCTCCGTGCGGCTCAGAGCGGGTACTCGAGTACGGCGGGCTCCGGCAGGTGCCGGATGGCGAACAGGCGACTCTCGTCGTCGTCGACCGCTATGGCGGCGACCTCGGTATCGAGCTTGAACGCCCTTTCGTACCGACCGCTCCAGTCGAACACGTGGACATACTCGGCGTACACGGCCCGTCCGGGAAACCCATCCCGCGTACGGCCCGAGAACAGGGCGTAGATGCGGTCGCTCGTCGTTGCGATGTCCACGTAGCCGAAGCGCAGGTCCCCGCCGCTCGCCATGCTCGGGCCACCTGCGCGCGCGGCGACCTGGAAGACGGGCTGGAACGAGAACGGGCCGCTCGCCCGTGTCACCAGCTCGCCTTCCGCAGTGAAGATCTCCACTGTGGCGGCGTGACGGGTGCCGAGTGCCAGCAGCGCTCGGTCGGGACGCGGCTTGAGGATTCCGCGGAAGGCGTGCTGGACTACGTTCGATGGAACGCCTTCGCGAGTGACGGGCAGCGGACCGACCACTCCGTGGGCCTTGCCGGAGGCGTCGAAGCGCCCCAGTCGGCCGTCGAGGAACAGCCCCGCTGCCAGGAGTCGTTCCTCGTCCAGCCACACGGGGTTCAACACCGTAGTGCTCGCCTCCAGCTGCACGATGCGGTGTTCCCAGGACGGCTCCTGATCCCAGTCCGCCAGGTCCACTCTGGTGAGGCGCGAGAGACCGGCGTCATACACCCAGAACGCTCCTTCGGAGACCGGGTCCGGGTCGACGAAGCGAGCCACCTTGAACTCACCCGGCCCCTCACCCTCACGTCCCAGCGACTTCACCACCTCTCCACTCCGCGCCGACAGGACGTGGACGGGCCGCTCCGCGAACCGGTCCACCACCACCAGGTTATCTCCGGCGACCGTGACCTGCGTCGGCATGGCCAGCCCATCGCTCTCGTGGACCACTGAGCCGTGGAGGGTGGGGACCTCCCCCGGGTAGCCGTCGAGCACGGCTGGACCGGCCGTCACGTCCGCTCGTGGCGCGAACGCGAACGCGAACCAGCCGGCGAAGGCGACCAGGCCCAGGGAGAGCCTGAGAGCTCTCATGTCAGTTCACTATCAGGTAGTAGTAGTCCCACTGGCTCGTCTTCCCGTCCGTGCACAGTGAGTCCATCTCGCGGATGCACTGGTCGGCGTTCGTCCGGCCGCACATCTCGTTCTCGCTCACGCCGTCGGCGGGCGAGAAGGTCAGGGGCGTCAGGACCAGAAGCCCGAGCGCCGCAAGGGTGCGGAAGGCAAGCTTTTTCCACGTGCGCATCGTTTTCCTCCTGCCCTAGCGTTGGATTTCTGCCACGGCACGTTGCACTGTGCCGATCAACGATGTATCAACTGCGTCCCGCGTTTCGGCAGGATTCAGTCGCTTTCCCGCCGTCCGTCGCCGGGATTCCCCGCGGCGGACGAGCAGCTATGACCAGGAGTGAAGCAAGAATCGGGGCACGAACTCCAACGAAGAGATGATCTTCTTAACGGACGTCAAATGGGGAACCGGCCGGGGGCGCTCAGCGACCGGGCTCGTCCTCCGTCTCGAGTACCTCTGCAACACGTACCGCGTCATTCAGCTCGATGGACCAGAGGCGGATCTGCCCGGACCCATCCACGACTATGTACTGCGGCGTGCCCCACACACCCAGCACGCTCGACGCTTCGTCAGCGACGTCGTGCAACACGACAAGACGGGTCTCCAGCGTGGCGAGATAAGATTCCAGCTCGGGCGACGCGGGCTCGGTGGTGACCGAGATTACCTGCACGTCGCGATCGCGATAGCGGCCCGCGACGGTGGCCAGAGAGGGCAGGTCCCGCAGCGATGGCGCGGAGAGGCGGTTCCAGAAGGCCAGGAGGGTCGTCCGCCCGCCCAGCACTTCGACCAGATCGTGCGCCTCGCCCCCCGACTCCAGCACGGTGATTCCCGCCGGGAATTGCCGGGGAGCCGGTACTTCGGAGAGGATGCGCCGTCGCATCTCGGCCCGGGCCGCCGCCAGCCGCCACGCCAACCCTTCGCCGGCCTCCGGGAGCCCTCCGCGCGCCAATATGTAATCCACGTACTCCGGCGTGGCGGACGGGTCTGCAGCCAGTAGCGCGAAGAAGTCGCCGGCTCTCTCCACGTCTCCTGCCGCGAGTCGGGCCTCCGCGAGAGCGCGGAACAATTCGGGCTCCCACCCGCTCGCAGCAGCCGCTTCCAGCTCGCGCATGCCGTCCTCGTTGCGGCCGGTCGCCAGTAGCGCCGTTCCCAGCTCGCCGCGCAGCCGCCGGGCCAGTGAGAGGTTCTGCTTCCGGAAATCGGATCTGGGCACGGCCAGGGAGCGCTCGCTGTCCGGGATCCCGGAAATCCCGGCGAGAATGGTCCGCAGGCGGTCAATCCCCTCGGAACGGACTCCCGGAGTGCTTGCCAGCATGCGTGCTGTTCGAACCGCCGCTTCCCGCCCGGCCTCTTCGGCGCGGTCCGCCCAGGTGAGTATCGCCTCCCGGTCGCCCGTTTCCAGGGCAACTGAAAGCCCTATCCGGGCCGTGGCGGCATCCACCGGGCCCGAGCGCCTCCACTCGGCTTCGAGCAGCGACGCTTGCTCATCGGCATCCGGCGGCTCGACCGCCTGGAACACCCGGCGGTGAATGGCCACCGGGTGCAGAGGATACCTTGCGAGCATCAGTCGTTCGAGTCGCTCTGCTGCCTCGGGCTCCTTCAGGCGCGAGGCGTAGCTGACCAGGGCGGCCAGCTCGTCCGGCGGCACGTCCGCCGCTTGCAGGGCCTCGGTCTCCAGGCGCTTGAATACCTCGCGGTGCTCCGCTGCCCGGGTGGTCCTGGTGACGGGATCGAGCACGAGAAGCTCGTGCCCGAGAAGGAGCGACCAGCCCTCCGCCCGGTCGGGATACAGCTCGGTCATGCGTCGGGCCGCTTCGGTCGCCGCCTGCCAGTTGCGCCCCTCCAGAACACGGTATCTCTGCCGGTAGGCTTCCAGACCCGGAGTTCCTTCCGGTCCGGCGAAAAGCAGCTCCCACAGGCGGCCTTGCTTCGTATCGAGCTTCTCCGCCTCGAGGTCTTCCACGGCGAAGTTGGCGTACACGGCGGCGGGCGGCACCCTCAGAGTGCCCCTGTACAGGCCGTCGTCTCCCCGAGTCAGGTCAGTGACCAGGATGCGCCCCGGCAGTTCGCCGGAATGGCGCTCACCGGCCGTCCGGTAGCGCGCCCGCAGCCGGAGTCGCTGCTCGCCAGCCAGGAGTGACGACGGGCGGTACTCGATCTCGACCACCTCGCCTCCGCTCGGCGGGGTTGGCGCGAATCGCAGGTCGCTGGCACCAGCACCTGCCTGCCGCGTCACCAGCAGTGAGAGCCCGACGGCCAGCACGAGGCCGGCCGCGGCTATGGCGGCAGGCAAACGTCGGCTGGAGCGGGGCGGCGCTACGGCAGCCGGGAGGATTACGCGCTCACCGGCGGCACGACTGGTGAGGATGTCGTCGAGGAGTTCCCGCGGCGGCGCAGGATGCCTGATGCTGCGCGCCGTCTCCGTCAGTCGGGTGTAGAACTCAAGGCGAGCCCGGCATTCCTCGCAGCGTCCGAGGTGGGTCTGAACACGACCGCGCTCGACGCTGCGCAGCTCCCCGTCGAGGAACCGGTGTAGCTGCCGTGACTCAAGATGTCTGCCCAAGCTGTTCATTGGCCCGCCCCCAATAGGGCTCTCAGCTGTTGTCGGGCACGGTGGAGCCGGACCTCGGCCGTGTTACGCTTGACGCCCAGCACCTGCGCTATCTCGTCGTACGAGAAGCCCTCGATCTCGCGCAGGACGTACACCGCTCGCAGCGGCTCCGGCAGGCGGCCGATGGCTCTCTCCAAGCTCAGCCGGTCGATGGCCGGGTCCGCCCGTCCGCCCTGGGCTAAGCCCCGTACGACCGTGAGCGCGACTTCGCCTCGACGTCTCTCCGCACGGAGCCGCATCAACGCGGTCCGCGCCGCGATCTTCCTGAGCCACGCGCCGAACGAGCTCTGCTCGGAGTACCGCTGGAGCGCCTCCGGCAGCCCCAGAAAGACGTCGTGCGTGACGTCGTAGGCGTCGGCGGACGACCCCGTCAGCCGCAGCGCTACGCGATAGACATCATCCGCATAGCGTTCGTAGATTTCCGCGAGACCGTCCAGGTTTCCAGCCCGGACGCTCGCCAGCATCGGCTGGGTCAAACCGTGCTCGTCCACGCGGCCGAAGGCTCTCCGAAGCGAGTATGGTACCCTGCACTCATCGAGCCTTCATCCTATGTAATGCCGCCCGCAGCGCAAATCTTACGGTCCGCGATGCATACGAATCGTTCGGGAAACGGCCCGGTGCGGGCTCGGCTGGCCGGGTGAGACGTCTCCGTCCCGTCGGCCTGGAAGGTCCGCGGAGGGAGGTAAGCCGGGTTCTGTGGCGGGCCTGCCGGCCCGCTGAGGTCATCTCTCTGGGACGTCGGTTGCCCGGCGCCTCGTGCGGCCTACCCGGAGCTCGAACGCGACGGGCCATCGCTCGCTCCTGCTCGGCCTTGCTCCCGGTGGGGTTTGTCGTGCCGCCGCTGTCTCCAGCCGGCGCGGTGGGCTCTTACCCCACCGTTTCACCCTTGCCTGTGCGGCGAGCCCGAAGGCCTGCCGCCATCGGCGGTCTGTTCTCTGTGACACTTTCCGTCGCCTCGCGACGCCCGGGTGTTACCCGGCACCGTGCCCTGCGGAGCCCGGACTTTCCTCGAGCCGGGCCGCGGTTGCGGCCGGCCCGCGACCTCATCTCCCTCCGCGGTCCGGTAGCATCATACGCCCAAAGGGTGGGCAGATGTTCCATCGGTGGCGGAGAGGCCCGCTCGCAGATAGACTTCCGGCTCCCTGTCCGCCCAGCACGCATCGGTATAGCGATCGGCCCGAACTGGCGGTACGCTTTGGTGAAAGTGAGGGGCACCTCGGAACCGGCTGGCGCTCGGGAGGACTGAAACACGGGCCAGGCGTTTCTCGTCGGGAGGAAAGAGTCGGTACCCGTGGGCCCTGCTGGCGAAGACGCGCGGCTGGTGGTGCGAGGCCAATATCAGGACACACACGTCTCGATAGACAAGGGACAGAAGATGGGTCACAGCGTGCGCAGGATTCGCGCGGCCTCTGTGTGGGTAATCTTCCTCGGCGCGGCGGCTGCATGTGCGCGGCCGGCCCTGGCCCAGGAGACGGGATACGAAGCGGCGGCCACCTTGGACCTCACGGGGTACGCGGGCCTGCTGACTCCACTGGCCCGGCTGGCCGACCAGGGTGACACGCTCTCGGCCGAGTTCTCGACAAAGCCAGCGTTCGGCGCCGAGCTCGACTACTGGCTGCCGAGCGGTCTCGGGATAGGGATGCTGGTAGGATACTCCCGGCCGGACCTGACGCTGCAGAAAGCCGATCCGGACAACCCCTTCGGCACCCGATCCGTCGGCCTCGGGCAAACGGACGCCTGGTTCGCGATGGCGAACGTAATGTACAGACCGAACCTGGGAGGGTCCGCGGGCGTTCTCAAGCCGTACGTAGGTCTTGGCGCGGGCGTCATCTCGCTGTCTTACCCGGACCAGGGCGAGGTGGTGGTCGAGGACGAGACGAGGTTCGCCGGCGGCCTGGTAGGCGGAGCCCAGCTTGGAGTCAGCGGACCTGTCTTTGCCCGGCTCGACGTGCGAGACTACATATCGAGCTTCGACGGCGAGCCTTTCGGAGAGTCCAGGCTGCAGAATGATATAGTCATCTCGTTTGGAATTGGATTGAGGCTCCGCTGAGGCCGAGCGCCAACGGAAACACGAGGTTCGCGATGGTCGACGCGCGCGGCGTCCACCGCCGACGCGTCGAGCGTTCCCCGTCGTACATGGATGCAAGACGATGAACGACTTCCGACCGCCCGTGCTGATACCGCAGGAGGACATCGAACGGCGTATCGACGAGCTGGCGGCTCGGATCGATGCGGATTACGCGGATGCGGATGATGTGCTCATGATAGGTGTCCTGCGCGGCGCGTACATTTTCCTGGCCGACCTGTCCCGCCGGCTGACTATCCCGAGGCACATCGACTTCATAGCCCTCTCGAGCTACGAGAACGGATCGGTCCGGGGCGGAGTTCGTTTCATCATGGACTCTCGTACCAGCCTCACCGGCAAGCATGTCCTCATAGTCGAAGACATTCTCGACACGGGCCACACCCTCGCCTACCTGATGCGGGTCTTCGGGGCGCGCCGGCCTGCCTCCCTCAAGAGCTGCGTGCTGGTGAGAAAGCCCGGACCCGAGGTGGATATCCCCGTCGACTATCTGGGGTTCGACATCCCCGACGAGTGGGTGGTGGGATACGGGCTGGATTATGGTGACCGGTATCGGTCCCTGCCGTACATCGGGACCATTCCTCCCGAGGCGCGGACCCCCTGATCCCGCTCAAGTGAGCCGAACTGTCCTACGCCGGGATGATGTGACAAACTGTCCCAAACAGTGTATCCTGTCGGAAGTGGCCGGCTCCCCGGCAGCACCCGGAAACCGCAGTCGCATGGGGGCCGCCAATGCCCCGCTTGACCGGGCCGTACCGGGCATGGAAGATGCACCAACGCAATTGTTTGGGGACCGTCCCACTGTTTCGGGCGGTAGTTCCGCGTGGGTCGGTTGGCTTCGGACCGCGGACGGCGGCCGGCCATACAGCGAACCCAGCATGTCAACGAGAGCACCCGTGGCTGAAGAAACGGTCATAGCGAAGGCGGAAGCGAAGGGCGGTGTCCGGACGATCACCACCTCGCTGCACACGGTCGAAGTCGTCTCCGACTCCGGAGAAGGAGCACAGAAGTGTGGCCAGATCTTCGGGGCGGTAAGCGCCAAGATGGGCAACGGAGTGTGGACGGTCGAGATCATCCCGGCCGAGATCCAGCCACCGCCACGCATTCCGGCCGGAGCAAGCGGCAACCGGATCCGGATAGGCTCCGACGCCGTCACCAACTGGGGCGATCGTACCAACATCTGCGTGGCCTTCAACGAGCAGGTCCTGCTGGCCAGGCACCGGCTGGATGCACTGGAGGACGACGCCGTCCTTCTGGTCGAGAACATGTGGGCCACGCACCGGGACGAAGACATCCAGGCCGAGTGGCGGGAAGTGATGGAAGAGCTGTCCGCTCACGGCTACCGCATCATCGAGGTCCCGATGGAGGAGCAGTGTCTCACCGTCGTCGAGGACGCGCGGCGTGGCAAGAACATGTTCGCCCTGGGCATGCTGTGTCGGATCTTCGACCGCGAACTCGATCTGGCCAGGGAACAGATCGCCCACGCCTTTCGCAAGAAGGCGAAGGACGTGACCGAGCGAAACGTCCGGCTGCTCGAGCTGGGCTATGACTGGGCCGGGGAAAACCTCGACTTCCGCATTGAGGTGCCCCCGAAGCTGGCCGCAGAGAAAGCCGTGGTCATGAACGGGAACCAAGCCATCGCGTATGGTGCGGTGGCAGCCGGAATGGACATGGCCGCCATGTACCCCATCACGCCAGCCACGTCCGTTTCGCACCAGCTCGGGGAGATGTTCCACAAGTTCGGCGGCGTCGTGCACCAGGCCGAGGACGAGATCGCGGCCGTCGGAGTGGCCATCGGCGCCTCGTACAGCGGGAAGGTAGCCTTCACCATCACCTCCGGTCCCGGACTGGCGCTCAAGACGGAGTTCCTGGGACTCGCCGTGATGGTCGAGATCCCGTTGGTGGTGGTGGACGTCCAGCGTGGCGGGCCAAGCACCGGCCTACCCACCAAGGTGGAGCAGTCGGACCTGCTGGCGGCGACCTTTGGTCAGCCGGGAGACGCGCCGCACGTGGTAATGGCGCCGGCGACGATCGAGGAGTGCTTTCACGCCATGGTCACCGCCCGGCGCATCGCCGAGACTTTTCGCATGGTGGTGATGGTGCTCACGGACGCCAACCTGGCCACCGGCGTGCAGCCGTTCCCGCGGCCAAAGCTGGATCCCGCGTGGCAGGGCTCACGGCCCGACATGGGCCCGGCGCCGGAGGGCGTGCGGCCATACGAGTGGGATCCCGAGACCGGACTGTCCCGCCGCTTCGTTCCCGGACAGCCCGGAGGAATGCACACCCTTACCGGCCTCGGGCACGACGAAGAGAGCCACGTGGCTTACGCCGCCGCCACCAACCAGCGCGCGATGAACATGCGGAGCCGCAAGCTGGCCGTGCTCCACTCCACCCTTAAGCCACCCCAGGTTTACGGGCCGGACTCGGGCGACCTGTTGGTGGTGGGCTGGGGTAGTACCAAGGGTGCCATCGAGGAGGCTGTCGACCGGGCTCGGGAAGAGGGCCTGTCGGTCTCCTCTCTGCACGTCCGGTTTCTGTCGCCGCTGGAGCCCGGGCTGAAGCGGATCTTCAGCCGCTTCAAGAAAGTGATGACAGTGGAGATCAACTACAGTGACGAACCCGACATGCCTTACATAACCGAAGAGAACCGGCGCCGCGGGCAGCTAGCGTTGTTGCTCAGGGCAAACACCCTCATCGATGTCGACTGCTGGACGCGGGTGATCGGTGAGCCGTTGCGCCCGGGAGCGATTCACGAGGCGATCCGGGCGAAAACTCCGAAAGGGGGAGCCGCATGAGCGTGGCATGTTCGCTGATGTTCCCGGTCGATGAAGAGGACCGGGAGTACACCATGAACGACTACGAGGGCGCGATGCCTCGCTGGTGCTCCGGGTGCGGCGACCACTCGGTGCTCACGGCAACCGAGCGCGTGTTGACGAAGGAGCAACTCAAGCCGGAAGAGACCGTGTTCGTATCCGGCATCGGGTGCTCGAGCCGCTTCCCGCACTACGTGAACGCCTACGGGTTCCACGGCCTGCACGGAAGGGCACTGCCGGTAGCCACCGGCATCAAGCTCACCAGGCCGGACCTGCACGTGTTCGTGGTCATGGGCGACGGTGACTGCGTCTCGATCGGGGCCGGTCACTGGGTCCACTCCACACGCTACAACGTGGACATGGTGTCCTTGATGCTGGACAACAACATCTACGGTCTCACCAAGATGCAGACGTCGCCGACCACTCCGCAGGGCTACAAGAGCAACACCCAGCCCCAGGGGAGCTGGCTTCCGGCCCTGAACCCGTTGTCGGCTACCCTGGGCATCACCAATGCGTCCTTCGTAGCGCAGACGGCGGAGTGGATTCCGGCGCATCTGTTCGCCACCATCCGCGCGGCATACAGGCACCGCGGGTTCGCCTTCGTGCGCGTTCTGCAGCGCTGCCCGCTGTACACCGAGGACATTTACCTGGAGGCTGTCCGGGACCCCGGCCGGATCGAGATTCTGGAGCACCCCGATGGAATCCGGGTTCCGGAGCTGGAGCAGATCTACGAGAACCGAGTCCGACACGATCCGGGCAACCTGAGCGCGGCCCGGGAGATGGCCGAGGACGACGGCAGGATAGTGCTCGGCGTATTCTTCAGGGACGAGTCCCGCCCTCGGTATGAGGAGACCAGGCATCTCCCCCTGTACACGCCACAGGAGAAGATCGCGATCCTGAACGAAGAGCTCGACGAGTATGCCGTCTGAAACGGATGACCTGGCCCTGAAGGCATTGGAGGCCCTCGCCGGCCCGCGGGAAGCGTTCCACTCGGCGCTGGTGGCGACCGCGGAGGAAGTGCGCGGCATGCTGGAAGCGAGGGCCGGAAGCGACGTCGAGCGGACGACCCGCACTACGGCGGAGCTGGGCGACTTCGCGGCCGGCCGAATCGACATAGAACGCTTCGGCGCCCTGGCTGAGCGCCGCGAATCCCTGGAAGAGGACGACGCAGCTCAGGTGGAGCGCGCCGCCCGGACGCTCGAGTCGTTGATCGAGAGGGAGGATGACCTATTCCGGGCCCGGGTGGAGCCGGATGGAGACCTGCGCGACACGGTTGAGAGCGCTCTCTCCGAGGCTGGCAGAGCGTTCGGCGCCGCCCGAAGCGCGGAACTGGCCCGCAGCGGCCGCTATCGGGCCGAGGAGCACGACGCCTGGATAGACCACTTTCCGCCGGGGCGCTGGAGCCGCCGGGAACGGGCCGTGGCGCCGCCGCTGGTGGTCGAGGTGCAGGGGCGCGACCTCAAGACCGGCGGGCTGGCTGAGTTCATGGACGGGGCGCAGAAGATAGTGCTGGTGGTCTCCGGCGAGGCTCCACCGGCGGCTCTGGTTCGCCTCATCACCCCAAGCGTGTTCGTCATGCAGGTGGAAGGCACCGAGGCTCTGGGGCGTCTGGAGGGAGTGCCAGGCCCGGCAGTCGCGGCTGTGGTCGCAGCCGGGGCATCGCGCTTCGTGCACGTCCCGGGCGCGAACGGGAGGGCCCCTAGGCTTACCGTGGAGTACCTGCCCGAGGAAGAGCCGAAACAGGCCCTAGGAGCCCTGAGCGCCTTCCAGCAGGCGGAAGAGCTGCGTCAGCTTATGGCCATGGCGCAGGTGGTCACAGGTTCTCCGCCCGCGCCGGCCGCAGAGGGGGTGGGGGATGCCACCGCCGGTGGAGAGGTCGGCCCGCCGAGCGCCCCGGCGGACATGCTTGCGGCCTGGATCCTCAGGCAGGCCGATCTTCGGTGAGCCTTCAGCTGGTCTTCACGTCCGTAGCCATCCTGGGCGGTGTGGGCCTCGGTTTCGGCACCCTGATCGCGCTGGCGAACCGAAGACTGTGGGTGTGGGAGGACCCGCGCATCGACCAGCTCACCGACATCCTCCCCGGAGCCAACTGCGGCGCCTGCGGGTACGCCGGGTGCCGGGCCTTCGCCGAGGCGACCATCGACGGCGTGACCGCCCCCGCCGAGTGCACAGTGCTGGGCGAGGCTGAGATCGAAGACGTGGCCGAGTTCCTGGGCGTCGAAGCCGGGGAGGCCGTCAAGCGGGTGGCCCGTCTCCTGTGCGCCGGCGGATCCGACGTAGCGCCATACAAGGCGGCGTACTACGGAATCGACAGCTGTGCGGCCTCCGTCGCCGTCAGCGGCGGTGGCAAGGCCTGCGCCTGGGGGTGCGTGGGACTGGCCGACTGCGCGGTGGCCTGCACCTTCGACGCGATCGTGATGAACGAGGTCGACCTGCCGGTAGTCGACCCGGACAAGTGCACCGCGTGCAACGACTGCGTGGAAGCGTGCCCTCTGGATCTGTTCGTCCTCATGCCGATCGACCACAAGCTGATCGTGCAGTGCAGGAATCTGTTGGAGGGAGACGCCGCGACAGACGTCTGCGCCGTCGCCTGCAACGCATGCGGGCGCTGCGCGCAGGATGCCCCCGGACTCATCGAGATGAAGAACGGGCTGGCCGTAGTGGACTACGGCAGGATCGAGCACCAGGATCCGGTAGCAGTCGCGCGCTGTCCGACGGGAGCGATTCGCTGGGTGGAGGGAGCACAGTTCGCGGCCGAGGTGGAACTGGCAGGGAGTCTTACAGGATGATCAAGCGAAAGAAGAGCAACGGGCCCACGATCGAACCGAAGTACCCGGGCATCCCTGCGGCGATGGATGGGAGCGCCGCCGTGGTGGAGATGGAGACGGCCGGATCGGAGGGCGCCGGGGCGTATCCGATCACCCCGTCGACCCAGATGGGAGAGGGATGGGCCGCGGCCAGAGCGGCAGGAAAGACCAATGTCAACGGCAGACGCCTGATCTTCTTCGAGCCCGAGGGCGAGCATGCCGCGGCGGCCGTCACGGCGGGCATGAGCATGACGGGCCTGCGCGCCACCAACTTCTCCAGCGGGCAGGGCGTCGTCTACATGCACGAGTCCCTGTACGCGGCAGTGGGAAAGCGCCTCACCTACGTGCTGAACGTGGCGGCCCGGGCCATGACCAAGCACGCCCTCAACGTGCACGCGGGACACGACGACTACCACGGGGTGGATGACACCGGCTTCTTCCAGCTCTTCGCCAAGGACGTTCAGAGCATCGCAGACCTCAACCTGGTGGCGCACCGGATTGCCGAGCTGAGCCTGAACCCGGGGCTGGTGGCGCAGGATGGCTTCCTTACCAGCCACGTGATCGAGTCGATCCGCCTGCCCGAGCGCGAGCTGGTGCGGGAATACCTGGGGGGTCCGGACGACGTGATCGAGTCTCCGACCCCGGCGCAGGTGCTCACTTTCGGCGAGACCCGCCGTCGCATTCCCGAGATGTTCGACCTGGATTACCCCGCCCTCCTGGGCCCGGTGCAAAACCAGGACAGCTACATGCAGGGCGTCGCCGCGCAGCGGCCGTTCTACTTCGACCACGTGCAGGATCTGTCCGATAGGGCCTTGCAGGAGTTCTGCGAGCTCACCGGCAGACGGTACGAGAGGGCGATGGGCTACCGCCTGGACGATGCCGAGTACGTCCTGGCGGGACAGGGCTCGGTGGTCTCGAACGCCGAGGCGGTGGCCGACTACCTGCGCGAGGAGCGCGGTCTGCGGGTCGGCGTTCTCGACGTGGTGATGTTCCGGCCCTTCCCCGCCGATCTCATTACTCACCTGCTCGCGGGAAAGAAGGGCGTCACCGTGCTCGAGCGGTGCGACCAGCCGCTGGCGGTGGATCAGCCCCTGCTGCGGGAGATCCGCGCCGCCCTCTCCCAGGCGGAAGAGAACTGGAGGGCCGCGCAGTCGTCGAGCAACGGCGGGCGGCCGTTCCCCGGCCTGGCCGACCTGCGGTCCGCCGAGGTGCCCGACTTCTACTCGGCGGGCTTCGGTTTCGGCAGCCGCGATCTCCAGCCAGCGGACCTGGTCCTGGCGGTGGAGAACATGCTCCCGGAAGGAAAGAGGACGCGGCAGTACTATCTCGGGATCGACTTCATCCGGGGCGGCACCCACCTGCCCAAGCTGGAGATCTGGCAGGAGAAGCTGCTGGACCACTACCCCGACCTGGAGGACCTGGCGCTCGTCCCGGACGAGCACATCAACCTTCTGCCGCGTGACGCGATCTCCATCCGCATCCACTCGGTGGGGGGCTGGGGCGCCATAACCATGGGCAAGAACGTGGTACTCACCGCGTTCGAGCTGGCCGGCCTCAACGTCAAGGCCAACCCCAAGTACGGCTCGGAGAAGAAGGGGCAGCCGACGACTTTCTACGGCGTCCTGTCGCACGAGCCGGTGCGGCTCAACGGCGAGCTCAAGCACGTTAACGTGGTCCTCTCGCCCGACCCCAACGTGTTCGGCAACTCCGACCCGCTGGCCGGGATGGCCGCGGGAGGCGTGTTCGTGATCCAGAGCGACCGTGACCCCGCGGAGCTGTGGCAAGCCTTCCCGCCGCAGGCACGGCAGACGATCCGCGATCGGGCGATCCGGGTCTTTGCCCTGGACGCGTTCAAGGTCGCCACGGAAGAGGCCACGGACCCCGACCTGCGGTACCGCATGCAGGGGACCGCCTTCATGGGAGCGTTCTTCCGCGCCTCCCCTGTGATGGAGCAGGAGGGGCTGGACGACGAAAGGTTGTTCGATGGAATACGCAACCAGCTCCACAAGAAGTTCGGCCACCTGGGCGAGCGAGTCGTCGAGGCCAATCTGAGGGTCATCAGGCGGGGATTCGACGAGGTGTACGAGGTTCCGGCCCTGGAGGAAGCGGAGAGCGCGGACCAGATCATGGCCGAGCCGGCGGTCGGGCAGATCCCGACCCTGCTGGACAACCCGAACCAGGAGTGGGGAATCGGCAACCAGGGCCGCTTCTGGGAGCAGGTGTGCTCGCTGTGCGGCATCGATCAGGACGTCATCGCCGACCCGTTCGCGGCCATCAGCGCCATACCGGCGGCCACCAGCACGGTGCGCGACATGTCGGACATCCGGTTCGAGGTGCCCGAGTTCATCCCGCACAAGTGCACCGGCTGCGCCCAGTGCTGGACCCAGTGTCCGGACGCGGCCATCCCCGGCGTGGTGAACTCGGTCGAAGAGGTGCTCCTGGCGGCTATCCGCACCGCCCGGAACGGAAAGCCGCTGGACCGGATCCAGTCCATAGCCGGCAACCTGGCGAGGGAGTCGCAGAAGATCCTGAAGGCGGTTCCCTTCACTACCTTCGGCGACACCCTGTCCGCGGCCTACCGCAACCTGGTGGACAAGCTGCCGTGGGACGCCGAGCGGAAGAAGGCGCTGGACGAGGAGTTCGCAGCAGTCTACTCGGTGCTGGCGGACTTCCCGCTGGCCAGGACGGTCCCCTTCTTCGAGGTGCCGGAGAACAAGGAGAAGGGGAGCGGCGGCCTCCTGTCCATCACCGTCAACCCGGAGGCCTGCAAGGGCTGCAACATCTGTGTCGACGTGTGCAAAGACGGTGCGCTGGTCACGGTACGCCAGGACGATGAGAACCTCGACAGCCTGCGGCGCAACTGGCGGCTGTGGGAGAACCTCCCGGACACCTCGGACCGCTACATCAACGTCCGTAATCTGGAGGAGGGAATCGGCGTCCTGTCGTCGCTGCTGCTGAAGAAGGAGAACTACCGGACCATGGCCGGCGGCGACGGCGCCTGCATGGGCTGCGGGGAGAAGACGGCCGTCCACCTCATCGTCTCGGCCGTCGAGTCGCTCATGCAGCAGCGGGTGGAGAAGTTCGTGGCCGAGCTCGAGGAGCTCATCGAAGCGCTGGACGCGAGCGCCCGCGAGCTGCTGTCCGCCGACGCCGACCTCGACCTGGCTGCGGTGGCGGAAGGCGGGACCGCCGAGGTGCCCCTGGATGACGAGAAGCGGGCCCGGCTGACGCTGCTCACGGAAGCCCTGGCGGCTCTGAAGGACCTCAAGTGGCGCTACGTGGAAGGGCCGGCCGGGCAGGGCCGCGCCGCCATGGGAATCAGCAACAGCACCGGCTGTTCATCCGTATGGGGAAGCACCTTCCCCTACAATCCGTACCCGTACCCGTGGGTGAACCACCTCTTCCAGGATTCCCCCTCGGTGGCCATCGGCATATTCGAGGGGCACATGCGGAAGATGGCCGACGCCTTCGTCGAGGTTCGGCGGGCACGACTCCTTGCCTCGGGGCAGTACGACCCCGAAACACACGAGCCCGAGTTCGCCGCCCTGAGCTGGCAGGAGTTCACGGACGAGGAATTCGACCTGTGTGCCCCGATCGTAGCCATCGGCGGGGACGGAGCCATGCTGGACATCGGCTTCCAGAACCTGTCACGCCTGCTGGCCTCGGGTAAGCCCATCCGGGTCATCGTCCTCGACACCCAGGTGTACTCCAACACCGGCGGACAGGCGTGCACCAGCGGGTTCACCGGTCAGGTCTCGGACATGGCCGCCTACGGAAAGGCGCAGCACGGAAAAGAGGAGACCCGCAAGGAACTTTCGCTCATCGCGCTGGCCCACCGGGGCGCGTTCGTGCTCCAGTCCTCGCAGGCCTCGGCCTCGCACCTCATCGGCGGGATCATCAAGGGGCTGAAGTCGCCGAGGCCAGCGGTGTTCAACATCTACACGCCGTGTCCGGTGGAGCACGGCACGGCCGACGAGTGGGCGCCGAGCGCGGCGCGTTTCGCGCTGGAGAGCAGGGCGTTCCCGTTCCTCGTCTACGATCCGGACGCCGGACCGACTATCAGCGACTGCCTGGACCTGTCCGGCAACCCGGAGATCGAGGACACGTGGCCGACTTACGAGTTGGAATACGTCGATGAGGACGGCGAGACGCAGACGATGGGCCTCCCGGTGACCACGGCCGACTGGGCGGCCACGGAGGGACGCTTCAAGAAGCATTTCAAGAAGATCCCGCGCGAAGACTGGGACGACGACCAGGTGTTGTTTCACGAATTCGTGGCAATGTCCGCCGAGGACAGGGTAGACAGGAAGCCCTTCGTGTGGACGATCGACCACGAGAAGCGGCTGGATAGGCTCGCCTGCTCCCTGGAGATGGTCGAGCTGGCGGAGGACCGGCTGCTGTTCTGGTCGCAGATCAAGGAGCTGGCCGGGCTGCAGGTATCTTCGTCGGTTCGCGAGGCCATCGGCGACGAGATGGAGGCGGAGTTCGAGGAGAAGGCGGCGGCCATCCGCGACGCGTTCGAACTGAAGATGGCCGAGCTGAAGGCGGGTTACCCGGCTCTGGTGGCGCGGCGCATGGCCGAGGGACTGCTGGCCTCCGGCGACGGGAAGCTGACCGTCTCCGAACTGCTCACCCGGGCGCAGGCGACCCCCGACCTGAGCCCCATTACTGCCGAGTCTGTCGCCGGGATCGCCTCTGGCCTGGGCGTCCCGGCCGGCGCGGCCGTGGCTCCTGGGGTGTCGTCTCCCGCGGTGAACGGACCCGGATCGGTGGCGGTGGCCGAGGCGCCAGTAGAGGTGGAGGCGCCGGCGCCGGCCGAAGAGGAAGAGGGTGATGAGCTCGTCATGGAGCCGTACATCGAGACGGCCCGCTGCACCTCGTGTGACGAGTGCATCCTCATAAACAAGAAGATGTTCGCGTACGACGAGAACAAGCAGGCGTACATCAAGGACCCGCGGGCAGGGACCTTCGCGGAGCTGGTTCAGTCGGCCGAGAAGTGCACGGCCGAGATAATCCACCCGGGAACGCCGCTCAACAGCAAGGAAAAGGACCTGGACAAGTGGATCGAGCGGGCGAAGCCATTCAACTAAGGCGGCGAGAGAAGGGCGGTTGAGGGAGGCGCCATGCTCGGTTCGCTGACGTTCCGTCACGGCGTGCACCCGCCGGAACTCAAGCACCTTACCGAGCACGTGCCCATCAGGAGGATGCCCTTCCCCGAGGAGATCGCCCTCCCGCTGCGGCAGCACACCGGCGCGCCGGCCAGGCTTCTGACGAAGCGCGGCGAGCGTGTGGAGCGTGGTGACAAGGTAGCCGAGGCGGACGGCTTCGTCTCGGTTCCGATTCACTCGTCCGCTGCGGGCACGGTCAAGGACGTCACCCTGTGGCCGCATCCGGACGGCAGCATGGCGGAGACGGTGGTCATATCCGTCGATCGTTTCTCGCCGCAGATCATGCGTCCGCGGATAGTCCCCCGCTGGGAGGGGCTGAGTCCGCAGCAGGTAGTTCAGGAGGTGCAGAAGGGTGGCGTAGTGGGCCTGGGCGGAGCCGCCTTCCCCACTCACGTCAAACTGCTCCCGCCGGACGACGTGCCGGTGCACACGCTGATCATCAACGGCGCCGAGTGCGAGCCGTATCTCACCACCGACCACCGGACCATGGTCGAGTTCCCGACGCGAGTGCAGTTCGGGATCAGGATAATGATGAAGGCGCTGGGGGTGGACCGAGCGGTCATTGGCATCGAGAAGAACAAGCCCGATGCCATCGCCAGGCTCACCGAAACCCTGCCCCACGACCTTGACGTCAGCGTGCTCCCGCTGACGGTGAAGTATCCGCAGGGCGCCGAGAAGATGCTCATCAGGGTGGTGACCGGCCGGGAGGTTCCGTCCGGCAAGCTCCCCATGCATGTGGGCGTGGTAGTGCAGAACGTAGGGTCGATCGCCTGCATCGCAGAGATCTTCGAAACAGGGTACCCGCTGATCGAGCGCGTGGTGACGGTAACTGGATCCGGGGTGCGCCGGCCGTCGAACCTCATCGTGCCGGTGGGCACCAAACTGAGGGACGTGCTGGAGTTCTGTGACGGCCTCAGGGAAAACGCCGCGCAGATCGTGTTCGGAGGCCCGATGATGGGGAGCGCACAGCCGGACCTCGACTCTCCCTTGATCAAGGGCACCACCGGGGTAGTCGTCCTGACGGAAGCGGAAGTGCGCACGCCACGGCGCTATCCATGCATCCACTGCGGGCGCTGCCTGGAGGCCTGCCCGGTGTTCCTCAACCCGTCCCTCCTCGGCACCCTGGCGCAGGCCGGGCGCTACGAGGAGATGGAGGAGGCGAGCCTGCTGGACTGCATGCTGTGCGGATGCTGCTCCTACGTCTGTCCCTCGAACATCCCGCTGTCGCAGATGTTCGCGCTCGGCAAGAACATGCTCCGCAGGCACAAGCAAGACGCGGCGTGATGCCCCGCGCTTCGGCTCCGGACGTGGATCCGGCTTCAGCCGATGGTGGCGCCCGAGGGAGCGGACCGGGACCCGGCCGCGCCGTCGCGGACGCCGCCGATGCCGCCCTCCTTCTTCGCATCGCCGCGTCTCCGCACCTGAGGACAACTCACTCTACGCCGCGGATCATGTGGACCGTAGTAGCGACTCTGGTCCCCATTGTCGCCGCGGCGGTCTATTACTTCGGGCCCAGCGCGCTGCTGGTGATCTCGGCCGCGACGGCCGGGGCGGTGCTGACCGAGCTGGCGTTCGGCGGACGTGAGACGGCGGCAGACGGCTCGGCCGTAATAACGGGTGTCCTGCTGGGCCTCGTCCTGCCGGCAGGAATGCCCATGTGGATGGCCTTCCTGGGCGGTGCCTTCGGCATCGGCTTCGGCAAGCTGATCTTCGGCGGGCTGGGACAGAACATCTTCAACCCGGCACTCCTGGGTCGGGCATTTCTGCAGGCGGCGTTTCCTACGGCGCTCACCACGTGGTCGGTACCGCCGGCGAACTGGTGGTCGCTGCGCGGCCCCAACCTGGCCATGCCGCTCATGTCGGGCGTTGCGCCGGACGTGGTTACCGGAGCCACACCGCTCGGCCTGCTGAAGTTCGAGGGAGTCGGAACAGATGTCTGGGACCTGATGATCGGTTCCACCGGCGGCTCCATGGGAGAAACGATGGGCTTGCTCATCCTCATCTGCGGAGGCTATCTGGCGCTCAAGAAGTACCTCGACTGGCGGATTCCGGCCAGCATCTTCCTGACCGTAACCGCGTTCACCGGAGTACTCTTCATCATCGACGGGAATCGCTTCCCCGACCCTCTGTTCATGCTCTTCTCGGGAGGGCTCATGCTGGGCGCGGTGTACATGGCGACGGACATGGTGACATCGCCCGTGACCGCGGCCGGGGCGTGGCTGTTCGGCCTGGGAATCGGAGTGCTGGTGGTGCTGATCCGCGTCTGGGGCGGCCTGCCGGAGGGAGTGATGTACGCCATCCTGTTCATGAACGCGCTGGTTCCGTTCATCAACCGGGCCACCCAGCCCAGGGTCTTCGGCCACGCCCCCAAGCGGGCGAGACGCCGGACGCAGGAGGCAGGATCGTGAGGGAGCTGCCCACGGTCCACAAGGGTGAGGCCGCGGGCGCCGCAGGCGCGCCACCACCGCCGGAGCCGCCCACCGTTTCGTCCCGCCGCCTGATGGTCACCCTGTCGGTAGCAGGGGCTGTGGCGGGTCTGGCCATCGTGCTGGTGTTCGGTTGGGCCGATCCACGCATCCAGGCCCACCGGGCGCGGGTGCTGCGCGAGGCCGTGCGGGAAGTGCTGGACGCGCCGGACCGGTACAAGACGTTGTATGTGACGGCCGGGGGTCTGTCGGCGACGCCGCCGCCGGGCGTCGACACGCTGGCGGCGGAGAAGGTCTTCCTGGGCTACGACGCGGCGGGACAGCCCATCGGATACGCGATCACCGGATCGGAGCCCGGATTCCAGGACTTCATTCTCCTTATCTTCGGATACGACGCGGTCGCGGGACGGGTGCTGGGGATGAAAGTGCTGGAGAGCAAGGAAACGCCGGGACTCGGCGACAAGATCATCAAGGACGAGGAGTTCGTCGCGGGGTTCAGGGACGCGGCGGCACCGCTGGTAGGCGTCAAGGCGGGCCGCCGCACCGGTGACGAACACGAGGTGGACATAATCACCGGAGCGACGATCTCCTCGCGCACCGTCATCGGGATCATCAACCACCGGCTCGAAACTCTGGAGCCTCTACTGGCGGCCCACCGGGCGAGGCTGGCGGCCGGCGAGACGTTGGCGGCCGGCAAGGAAGAGGGACCGTGAGAGCTACCACCGCACGGTACGACCTTATCAGGGGGATCTGGAAGGAGAACCCGGTGCTGGTGCAGCTTCTCGGACTCTGCCCCGCGCTGGCCGTCACCAACACGGTGGCCAACAGCATCGCCATGGGGCTGGCCACCTTCTTCGTGCTCGTGGGCTCCAGCCTGCTGGTGGCTACGTTCAAGAACCTGATCCCGCACGAGGTGCGGATTTCCGCCTACATTCTGATCATCGCCACTTTCGTCACCATCGCCGACCTGGTGCTGGCGGCGGTGGTGCCGCTGATTCACAAGGAGCTGGGGGCGTTCATCGCTCTCATCGTCGTCAACTGCATGATCCTCGGGCGGCAGGAGGCCTTCGCCTCCAAGCGTCCGGTAGGTCGTGCTCTGCTGGACGCCGCCGGAACCGGCGCCGGGTTCATGATCGCCGTGCTCATGATGGGGGCCTTCCGCGAGATCCTGGGCAATGGATCGCTCCTGGGATTCAGCGTCTTCGGCGAGTCGTTCGAGCCGTGGATCATCATGATCCTGCCGCCGGGTGGCTTTCTCACCCTGGGGTTCATTCTTCTGGCCTTCGGGTGGTGGCGTGAGCGGAAGGCCGAGGTGATCCGCATTCGGCAGTGGCCGCACGGCGTAGCGTCGAGAGAGGAGGCGGCGTGATGGGCGAGCTGTTGTGGATCCTCATCTCGGCGATGCTGATCAACAACTTCACCCTGTCCCTTTTTCTCGGGCTGTGTCCCTTCATGGGCGTCTCCGCCAGGGTCGGAACCGCGGTGCGCATGGGGTTGGCCAACATCTTCGTTCTGACCATGACCGCCGTCTGCGCGTGGCTCCTCAACAGCTTCGTGCTGCCCTACGCGCCGTATCTGCGTCTGATCTCGTTCATCGTGGTGATCGCCTCGTTCGTGCAGATCACCGAGATGGCGATCAAGAAGGCCAGCCCCCGACTGTTTCGGGAGCTGGGCATCTTCCTCCCGCTCATAACCACCAACTGCGCCATCCTGGGATTCGCCATCTTCCAGACGAACAGGGGCTACGACTTCCTGCAGGGGATCTTCTTCGCCCTGGGGGCGGGACTCGGTCTAACGCTGGCGCTGGTGCTGATGGCCTCGATCCGGGAGACGTCGGAGCTCTCCAGCGTCCCGGCATTGGCCCGCAACATGGGGCTGGTCCTGATCATCGCCGGGAGTCTCTCCTTGGCGTTCATGGGCTTCGCTGGACTGTTCACCTCGTGACCGGCAACTTTGTGCAGACAGGTCCCGTAGACCCGTAGAGAGGCACAGGCAATGACGACGGTTCTTGGAGTTCTCGGGCTTGCGGCTCTGTTCGCCGTCTTCGGCGTGTTCCGGCCGGGAGTGCGAGGCGCGTGCGGGCCCGACTGCTCCTGCGGGAGCGGAACGTGTGAGCTCGAAGGGTCGGACGGCACCTGAGGGCAGCAACACCCCGCTGGCCGCGAAAGACGCCTCGGCGAAAGCTCTTAGATGGGAGGGGCATGCCATGGAGACCCACTTCGCGTACTGCTCGGCGTGTGACCGGCAGGTGGAAGTCGTCGTCCGGCGCGGAGCCGGAACCGACCCGGAGGCCGAAGGACGGGAGGACGAGATCATCTGCCTGGCCTACGGGGAGTCCTGCACGGGGGCAATGTGCCCGATGTGCCACCTTCCGACCAATCAAGCCGGTGGGCCACGGAAGAGGGAGTAAGAGACCATGGTCATCGACTGGGTGCCGATCGTAGCAATCATAATGGGGACGCTGATGATCCTGATTCCGGTTAGTCTTGTCGCACTCCGCTTCGCGATCAAACCGATCTCGGAGGCGGTGGCGAAGATGCGGGGCGGAGGGGCATCGCAGCAGGAGCTGGCCATCATGAAGCAGCAGATCGCGCTTCTCGAGCAGCAGCTCGGCGGGATGGAATCCGAGCTGCACCGGCTGAGCGAGGCGCAGGAGTTCCAGGCCCAGCTCCTCAAGCCGGCGGGCGACTAGAGACGGCGGATTGCGCCGGCCGGCGCACCTCCGTATTTCCCAAGCCAGAGGCTCTGCTCAGGGGTGCTCGCCGTGTGAGACGGCGGGCTGAGATCATACCCTTTGAACCTGATCTGGGTAACGCCAGCGAAGGGAGGAACGGTGACCACGCTCTCCACGCAGCTCCAGCACGCCCGCGCCGGTTCCGTTACCCCCGAGATGGTCCGGGTGGCCGAGAGGGAGAACCTCGGGCCGGAGGCCGTCCGTGATGAGGTCGCGTCGGGACGTCTGGTGATCCCTGCCAACCACCGCCACCTGGAGGGTCGGCTCGACCCCATGGGCATCGGCGCGGCGGCCTCGGTCAAGATCAACGCCAACATAGGCAGCTCGCCAACCACCTCGAGTCTCGAGGAAGAGGTGGAGAAGCTGGAGCTGGCAGTCAGGTGGGGGGCGGACACGGTCATGGACCTCTCCACCGGCCACCGAATCGACGAGACCCGGGAGGCGATCCTGGAAGCGGGCCGCGTGCCCATCGGGACGGTCCCGATCTACCAGTCGGTGGCCGACCGCGAGACAGAGGACCTGGACGCCGACGACCTGCTGGCGATGATCGAACACCAGGCGCGGCAGGGGGTGGACTACATGACCGTCCACTGCGGCGTTCTGCTGGAACACCTGCCTCTGGTGCAGGGCCGGACTACGGGAATCGTCAGCCGCGGAGGCGGTTTGCTGGCCAGGTGGATGGTGCATCACCGGAGGCAGAACCCTCTGTACGAGCGCTATGACGACCTCCTGGACATCGCCGCCGGCCACGACGTGACTCTGAGCCTGGGCGACGGCCTGAGGCCGGGAAGCCTGGCGGATGCGTCCGACGCGGCCCAGTTCGCCGAGCTGGACACCCTGGGAGAGCTCACTCTGCGGGCGTGGGACAGGGGCGTGCAGGTGATGATCGAGGGACCGGGCCACATCCCGCTCGACGAGCTGGAGATGAACGTCCGCAAGCAGAAGCAGATCTGTCACGGGGCGCCCTTCTATACCCTCGGACCCCTGGTCACGGACGTGGCGCCGGGCTACGACCACATCACATCCGCCATCGGAGCGGCCGTCATCGGCTGGCACGGCGCGGACATGCTGTGCTACGTGACTCCTGCGGAGCATCTGAGCCTGCCGGATGCGGAGGACGTCAAACAGGGGCTCATCGCCTATCGCATAGCGGCGCACGCGGCCGACGTGGCGCGCCGGCGGCCCGGAGCGCGGGACTGGGACGATGAGATGTCGCGCGCCCGCTTCGGATTCGACTGGAACCGGCAGTTCGAGCTGGCGGTGGATCCGGACACGGCTCGACGGTACCACGACGAGACGCTGCCGGACGAGTACTTCAAGACGGCTGAGTTCTGCGCCATGTGCGGCCCGAAGTTCTGTCCGATGCACAACTTCCGCGACGTGGACTGGGAAGAGCTGGTGCGTATCGCGGAGGCGGCGGCGCTGTAGAGCCCGAGGTGTGCTGAGTAGTGTGCCGGGCGGGGGCTCGCAACCTTGCACACAGTCACCTCTATCGGCTATTCTAAAGTAATATCCCGCAAGGCGCTCCAATCCACCCGCCCTCAAGGAGGCCGGATATGAGATTCCTACGTTTGAACTGTTCCTCCACGCTCCTGGCTCTGGCGTTTACGATACTCCTGAGCGGCACGGCGTTCGGGCAGGGCGTTACGAGGGCGGGGATCGACGGCGTAGTGACCGATGCCGCTGCGATGCCACTGGAGGGCGCCAGCCTCACGGCCGTCCACGAGCCCACCGGGACCCGGTACCAGACCACGACGCGAGTCGGAGGTGTGTTCTCATTCATCAACGCGCGAGTCGGAGGACCGTACACGGTAACCGTTAGCATGATCGGGTACCGCGAGGAGGCCCAGCGAGACGTCTTTCTCAGCCTGGGTCAGAGCACCCGGCTCGACTTCGCGCTGGAGGAGACCGTGATCGAGCTCGAGGCGCTCGAGGTGGAGGCGTTCTACGACCTGGTCCTGAACGCGGACCGGACCGGCGCCCAGACGATCATCTCACCTGAGGTCGCGCAGAACCTGCCTTCGATCAAGCGGACCACGCGGGACCTCGCCCGTACCGACCCGCGCAGCGACGGCAACTTCAGCTTCGGTGGACGGAACTGGTTCTACAACTCCATCAGCGTGGACGGCACGTACTTCAACAACACGTTCGGGCTCGACGACCCGGCGCCGGGCGGCCAGACCAACGCCGAGCCGATTCCGTACGAATCGGTGGACCAGGTCCACGTCGCAATCGCCCCGTTCGACGTCCGCCAGGGCGGATTCACGGGCGGAAGCGTCAACACGGTCACGAAGAGCGGAACGAACGAGTGGACGGGCTCCCTGTTCTCCTTCTACCGCAACCAGAACTTGCAGGGGAAGACGGTACGCGGCGATGAAGTCGCGCAGCAGGATCTCGAGTATCTCCAGGCGGGGTTCAGCCTGGGCGGTCCACTCGCCCGCGACAAGGTGTTCATCTTCGTGAGCGGCGAGATGGAGCGGAAGGACGATCCGGGCACGAACTTCCTGGCGAGTACCGGCGGAGTCCCTGGCGTTGGCGAGTCGCGGGTCGAGGCCTCCGTCATGGACGCGATCTCCGCGCGCATGTTGCAGGAGTACGGCTACGATACCGGCCCCTTCCAGGGCTTCCCCTTCGCGACCGACAACGACAAGCTGCTGGTGAAACTCGACTGGAACGTCAGTGAGAACAACAACCTGACGCTCCGGTACAACTTCCTCGACGCGCGGCGCGACCTGCCCCCGCACCCGTTCGTGCTCGCCTTCGCCGGCTCGGGACGGGGGCCCAACTCGTCCAGCCTACCGTTCCAGAACTCGGGGTACACGATCAACAACGAGCTGAGCTCGTTCGGGCTGGAGCTGAACAGCCGCGGGGCCAGTTGGGCGAACCGGTTGTTCGCCAGCTACAACCGGTCCCGGGACTTTCGCGAGGCGAGAAGCGTGCCGTTCCCAACCATCGAGATCGGTGAGGGAGGCGTCACCTACACCACGGTGGGGCACGAGCCGTTCTCCATCGAGAACAACCTGGACACAGACACGTGGCAGTTCACGGACAACTTCACGTATTTCACCGGCCGGCACAGTCTGACGGTCGGCGCAAACTACGAGCTGTACGATTTCTTCAACTCGTTCAACATCTTCCGTCACGGCCTGTTCGGGTTCGACTTCGCGCCGACGACGTTCCAATCGCTTGACGACTTCTTCGCCGCCACGGACCCCTCCAACCCGGAACAGATCGACTTCAACGCGATGATCGGGAGCGGCGCGTTCAAGGGCGAGAACTTCGACGTTGCAACGTTGGGCGTGTACGTGCAGGACGAGTTCGTGGTCAGCCCGCAGTTCACCCTGACGGCCGGTGTCCGGGTGGACATGCCGATGTACTTGACTGATCCGGTGGACAACGCCTTTTCGCGCGGACTGACCTTGCTTGACGAGAACGACGATCCGGTGACCGTGGACCAGAGCGACGTCCCGGGAGTGAACGCCCTGTGGTCGCCACGGGTCGGCTTCAACTGGGACGTGAAAGGGGACCGCTCCACGCAGGTGCGGGGGGGAACTGGGATCTTCAGCGGCCGCCCGGCGTTGGTGTGGATCGGGAACAACTACTCCAACCCCGGCGCTAACGCGGACATCTGGGGTCCCTTCAACCCCGGGCCGGAGCAGGTGATCACCAGCGAGCCGCGACCCGGAACTGACGGCGAGAACTTCGTTCTCCAGCAGTCATTCGACGTCAACGCGATGACTCAGGACTTTAAGTGGCCGCAGGTATGGACGAGCGACATTGCCATCGACCAGCGGCTGGCGGGCGGCCTGATCGGCACCCTGGAGTTCATCTACGGGAACGACATCAACGCGATCGTGGTGCGCAACTACGATTTGGCTTTGCCGCTCGGGAACCTCCCGGCGCCGGATGGCAGGCCGTTCTTCGGCGGCTTCGGCGTCGCCGAGCTGAACAACCCCTTCGCCGGCGATGGCGTGTACGTCATCGACAATGTCAGCGACGGCTGGAACTACAGCATCACGGGCCAGCTCAGGAAGGTGTGGGAGTCGGGGGCGACGCTGGGCGCGTCGTACACCTTCCAGGAAGCGCGGAACAACCTCAAATCCACCGAGATCGCCAGCGTGCTGTTCTCCGAACAGCCGGTGCAGGGCGACCCGAACAACCCCAATCTGAGCTTCTCGGAGTTCGGCCAGCGGCACCGCATCACTCTCACCGGCTCGTACACGAAGCGGTGGTCGGATAGGTTCCGCACACACTTCGGTCTGTTCTTCGAGGCCGCGGAAGGCAACACCTTCAGGGGCGCCGGCGGGAACCGCTACTCCTTCGTCTATTCGGGTGACGTCAACGGCGATGGGTTCGGCGGGAATGATCTCATCTACATCCCGGTGGACCAGAGCGAGATCCGACTCGACGATCCGGGCCAGTTTGCGGCGCTGGACGCCTTCATCGAACAGGACAAGTACCTGTCGTCACACCGGGGCCAGATCGCCGAGCGCTTCGGGCTCCTCAACCCGTGGTATCAGTCGCTCGACCTGCGGATCCTGCAGGACATAGTCTTCCCGACCGGCGCCCGCGAGAGCACAATCCAGGTGAGCCTGGACGTTCTGAACGCGCTCAACCTCCTCAGCTCGGACTGGGGAGTGAGGAAGGTCGCGAGCCCGTTGGCCACGAACCCGCTGTCGCTGGTTCGCTTCGACCCGGACGGGACGCCGGTCTTCGCGTTCAGTGGCGTCTCGGAGACGTTCCTCGACGACCCGAACATCTTCTCGCGCTGGCAGCTCCAGCTCGGGATCCGGTACCTGCTGAACTGACCCGAACCGCCACGAGCCGCGCGCAGAGGTCGCGGCTCGGAGGCGACTACGAACCGGGGTCGCCCGCCGCGCGGGCGACCCCTTCGTCATCCGGGATCAGGGTGAATTCGGCGCGGCCGGAACCCTGCCATCGGACTCATCCCCGGCAGCAGGTCAGGTCAGTGCACTATGCGCGGTGTGAAACGGGAGCCACGGAGCACGGACACCACCCTGCCCTGAGCAGGCCCCACCCGGCCCGGAGGCGCAGGTCGGATGCCGGGGCGGTTGGGCAGGCTCGGTGCATCGCCCGGGGCGCCTGTCGGCATGCCTCCAGCGCCGCCCGGGATGCCGGCTGGGTCGCCCGCGCCATTCTCGTCATCACCACCGCTGTCACCGCTACCGCCAGGCCCGGCGTGGCCGGGCCGGAAACCCAGGGCCACCCACACCGGCACCGGGATGGGGTAGTACACCGCGGCGTCCTGAGCCACATACGATGAGCCCGCCTGCGATGCGTCGCGGGCGTCCGCGATCAAGGTCATGATCACTGAGGGGCGCAGGCCCAGAGCCACGATCGTCTCGTACGACGGGCACCCGCAGACCACCAGGCCGCGGCCCTCCTGGAACGCCCGCAGGGCCTGGCGCGTCGGCTGGTCGAGCTGGCCGGTGAGCCACGATAGCCGGTAGCCGGCCGCTCGCAGCGCCTTCTGGATGCTCAGTATCTCCTGCGGCGTGAGGTCATGCACCACCTGGCGAGTGCGCGCCAGCGTCGAGGGGTCCAGGGTTTCCACGACCCGGATCTCAGGCTCCTCGCCGTACCGACCCTGAGCCGGCGCGGGCCCGGGAGCGGTGACCAGAATGGCCGGCGCGGCGATGGCGTAGCGGAGAGCTCGTTGTAGCAGCATCAGAAGGACTCCTGGACAAGAGCGAATGAGCTTCCACTTCCTCCTACCAAGATGGGGCTGCGTGGTTTCCGCGGATGCTCCACGCGGAAGAAGCGGGCTGCAGCCGCGGACCTCGAAAAAAGAGCCGTGGACCCCCGAAAAGAGCCGTGGCCCCCAAAAGAAAGCCCCGGCGCTTTCGCACCGGGGCTCGTTATCTGAGAGGGCGAGGCTTCGTCCCGTCCGCATCATCCGCCCGTCAGCCTCATCCGCACATCGTCCCGTCTGCTCGCCACCCTCAGTCGCTCTCAGGAATCGACCCGAGAGGAGAGTTGGTCAGTCAGCTACGGCCACCAGCCTCGATGGCTCTCCGAACCGCTTCGCCAGGGCCACGCGCGCCGCCGCCGCACCACCCCGAGCACCTTCGATCCGGCTCTCGATCCCGTCGCTTTGCTCCCACGTAAGGAGATCGGAGCTCGCCAGCTCCCTCGCCTCTCGCACGAACTCGCGCTTCTTACCGGCGAAGCCCTCGGCCACGGCGATGAACGCGGCATCCACGTAAGCATGCGCGGCAGTCAGCACGTCGCCAGTCGCCTCGGCCACCTTGGCCGCCTTCTCCATCGACTTCCGTGCCGACCCAAACTCGTCGGCGTAGAAGTACAGCAGCGCAGCGCGGCTGAATCCGAAGAACTGGCCTGCGTCGTTCTTCGGCAGGATCTTTGCCGCCTGCTTGTGAAGCTCTGCGGCTTCCTTCCACCGGCTCGGCGTCTCGTACAGAGCTATGGCCTGCTGGTGCAGGTCCAGCTGCGACACCGAGACTTCAATGGCCGGCAGCTCGAACATCGGCCTGTCCTGCGCCACGGCCGGCGTAGCCTGGCCGAAGGCGGCGGCAACCGCTGCAACCGCACCGAGAAGAATCGTCCCGTTCCGCATCGTCGTCCTCCCTCCGCCTCTCGTTCCCAATTCCGTTTCCCATGTTGCGTCGGGCTCGGCCGCCGCCGGCCCTTGCCATCCGCCCTCAACCAACGCAACGGGTGTGCCACAGGTTCCGAGTCGTGTAACGCAGGGTCGTGATAGCAGTTACAGGACTTGCCCTCGACCTGGCGAGGACGCGGCCTTGTGCGCCCGTGGGAACGACTGTGCCGGATCCGGACAGTTTTCCGGGACAACCTGGCTGATATATTGTCCGTCCCGCCGGGGCACTCTTCCCGGCGAATGAGGAACGTGGCGGCGTGAGGCCGCGTATCGAGTGAAGAGAACGATCAGAGCAGTGGAAGGAACAACGGGAGATGAAGGTTAGAGCGTTGGCCATCGCAGGGGCACTGTGCTGCGCCGTGGCGCCGATGACGCGGGCGCAGGAGACTCCAGAGGACGCTCCCGACAGCACTCCGGGCAACCGAATCGCCCGGATCTCCGGCGGGCCTTACGATTCCGGGGGGCCGTTGATCCGCGAGCAGGCCGCCTACGACGTCACCTTCTACGATCTCACCGTGGCGGTGAGCCCGGCGGACAGCTCCATCGCCGGAACGCTGGCGATGGCGGCCACCGTCGTTGCGCCGACCGCCGAGATCGCCATCGACCTGGACACACTGCTGGCCATCGAATCAATAACGCTGACGGAGACGGAGGCGGAGCCCGAGCTGCACTACGACCGACGTGGAGGGCGGGTGTTCGTCTCACTCCCCTTCACCAGACAGCCCGGAGACGAGCTGGCCATTCGGGTGGCGTACGGAGGCCGCCCCCGGGTGGCCCCGCACCCGCCGTGGGCCGGCGGCTTCACCTGGGCGACGACGGAGGACGGGGCGCCCTGGATCGCCACCTCGAACCAGACCATCGGGGCGGACGTGTGGTGGCCCAACAAGGACCACGTCTCCGACAAGCCCGATTCCATGGCCCTCCATGTCAAGGTGCCCGCGCCTCTGGTGGTGGCTTCCAACGGCAGGCTGCGGGAGGTCGAGGAGAACGGGGACGGGACCCGCACCTACCACTGGTTCGTCTCGACGCCGATCAGCAACTACAACGTGGCACTCAACATAGCCCCGTACCGCACCATCGAGACCGACTTCGAGAGCCTGACGGGCGAGACGTTCCCGGTCGTCTTCTTCGTGCTTCCGGAAAGCTACGAGCAGGGCAGGCGGCTGTTCCCGCAGATCGTGGATCACCTGCGGTGGTTCGAGCGGACGCTGGGGCCGTATCCGTTCCGGATCGACAAGTACGGGGTCGCGCAGACGCCGCATCTGGGGATGGAGCACCAGTCGATCATCGCCTACGGCGCCAACTTCGACAACGGAGCGATGACCGGAGGGAAGGACTGGGGGTTCGACGCGCTGCATCACCACGAGCTCTCACACGAGTGGTGGGGCAACCTGGTGACGAACTCCGATTGGAAGGACATGTGGCTACACGAGGGATTCGGTACGTACATGCAGGCGCTGTACCTGGAGGACACGCAGGGAATCGAAGCCTACCATGCGTTCATGGAGAGCGTCGGGACGAGAATCACCAACCGCTACCCGACCGCGCCCCGGGAGTCGCGCTCGTCCAGGCAGATCTATGGCGGCGACATCTACTTCAAAGGCGCGTGGACCCTGCACACTCTGCGGCACTTGATCGGCGAGGAGAAGCTGCGCGAGGCGCTTCGGCGGATGGCCTATCCGACGCCGGCCATCGCTGAGGAGGTACGCGGACCCCAGGTTCGCTTCGCATCCACCGTGGACTTCGTGTCCATCGCCGAGCGGGTTTCGGGCACCGACCTGGACTGGTTCTTCGACGCCTACCTGCATGAGGCAGAGCTGCCGCGCCTGCTGGCCGACGTGGTCGAGTCGCCGGACGGCACCCGGACTCTCGACCTGCGCTGGGAGGCGCCGAGCGGGCGTCCCTTCCCCATGCCGGTGGATGTCCGGATCGACGATCGGGTCGAGCGGGTGGAAATGACAAACGGCACCGCGAAGGTGAGCTTGCCGCCCGGGGGCGAGCCGGTGGTGGACCCGGACACGTGGGTGCTCAGGGCAGCCGGGCAGTGAGTTCCGGCTACTCGCCCGCGACCGCGGTGTTGATTCCCTCGTAGACGCGCAAGCCGCCCTCATTCATCACAGACATCATCGGAACGTCCCCGCCTGTGTTCCGGGCGCAGCCGAACTCGCCGCTCCGGTTGATGGCCACGAACTTCTCGCCGGGCCGGTACTCGATGCCAACCGCGGCATACTTCGCGTCGATCATGTACAGCGCGTCCTCGCATGCCTCCTGCGGTGATCGGCCTTCCCGCATCCGCATGACTATGTAGTAGCACGCGCAGGACTTGATGACGTCCTCGCCCCGACCGGTGGCGCCGGCGGCGCCCACCTCGTTGTCGACGTACAACCCCGCCCCGATGATGGGCGAGTCCCCTATGCGGCCGGGGAGCTTGTAACTCAGCCCGCTGGTGCTGGTGATTCCGGCGATGTCGCCGGCCGCGTCCACCGCCAGGACGTTGAGGCTGCCGTGGGTGAACTCGGGTGCCACTCCCAGGAAGGCGTCCTGTTCATCCCGTCCCCTCAGGTGATCCGACGGACCCCAGTCGTCACGGTCGCTGCGCTCCTCCCGCCACCGCAGCCAGTGCCAGCGCGCCTTCTCGGTGAGGAGGTCCTCCTCCGGGAACCCCCAGGACCGGGCGAATTCCAGTGCTCCCTCTCCGACCAGCATCACGTGGTCCGTCCGCTCCATCACCAGCCGCGCCACCGATGACGGGTTCTTGATGTTCTCCAGAGCCGCCACTGACCCGGCATTGTAGGTCCTGCCGTCCATGATCGAGGCGTCGAGCTGCACGACGCCGTCCTCGTTCGGAAGCCCTCCGTAGCCCAGGCTCGTGTCCTGCGGATCGACCTCGATGATGTTGGTGGCCTTCTCCACCGCGTCCAGCGCCGAGCCGCCGGAGGAGAGGATCTCCCACCCGGCCTCCAGGGCGCTGCGTCCTGTCTCGTTGTGGTGGCTGGTGGCGATCACCGGCGTCGAGCAGGCCCTTCGGCGCTCGCCGACCCACTCCACGCCAAGCGACCGAGCCAGAACCGCGCCGGTAGTGATTCCCAAGCTGTCGTTGAAGAAACGGCGGCGTGTGATGCGCTGGGCCATTCTCGGGACTCCTGATAGCGCCTCGACGAGCGAGGCTGATGACGGGCGGTTGCGACTCGCGAACAAGGTACAGCATTCCCCGCCACGGTGCCCCTGGCGTACATCACGCCCGAAGGCGGAACGAAACCTTGTATGTTGACTCAACTGGATGAGTCAATCATACTTATGATATGAGTAAGAGGCTGCAGGTTGTGTTGGACGAAGAGGAATTGCGGGAGATCCGGCGCGCGGCCCGGCGCCAGCGAATGACCGTCTCCGAGTGGGTCCGGCAGGCTTTGCGGGCGGCGCGGCGCGGCGAGCCGTCGCGCGACGAGCGCACGAAGCTGGAAGTCATTCGGCGGGCCTCGGAGCACGCGTTTCCTACCGGGAGGATCGAGGACGTACTCGCGGAGATCGAACAGGGCTATCTCGGCGAACGCGAGCCGTGATCTTCATCGACTCCAACGTGCCGATGTACCTCATCGGGGCATCTCATCCGCACAAGCGGGACGCAGCCCGCCATCTGGAGCGCCTGACCTCCTCGGGCGAAGCCCTGGTCACCGACGCCGAGGTCCTGCAGGAGATCCTCCATCGGTACGTCGCTATCGATCGCCGGGACGCGATCCAGCCGTGCTTCGAGGCGCTGCTCGGCGTGGCCGACCGGGTGTATCCGGTAGAGTTGCGTGACGTTCTGCGCGCCAGGGACATCCTGTTGGCGGACGGCCGGCTCTCGGCGCGCGATGCCCTGCACTTGTCCGTGATGGAGCGGCACGAGGTGCGCCGAATCCTGTCGTTCGATTCGGGGTTCGACGGGTATCCGGGTGTGGCGCGGGTACCGGGCTGAGCCCAGGCCGCCGCTGGCGAGCTACCCTACACCGCGGCCTGCACCATGTGGCACGCCACCGCGTGCCCCGTCTCCTTCACCTCGAGCGGAGGCGTGACCTTCCGGCAGATGTCCTCCACGATCGGGCATCGGGAGGCGAACGGGCACCCGCGCAGCTCCTCCGTGGCGGACGGTGGCTCGCCCTTGAGCCTGATCCGCTTCCGCTTCTCCCCGGCAAGGGCCGACGGGACGGCGGACAGCAGTGCCTGCGTGTACGGGTGCAGCGGCTCCCGGATAAGCTGATCGGTCTGCGCCTGCTCCATCACGATGCCCCTGTACATCACCGCGATCCGGTCGGCGATCCGCTCCACCACCCCCACGTCGTGCGAGATGAAGAGCATCGCGATGCCTTCGCGGCGCTTGAGCTCGAGGAAGATGTTTAGGATCTGGGCCTGGACCGAGACGTCGAGCGCCGACACCGGCTCGTCGGCCACTATGAGCTCGGGCTGGAGCGCCAGAGCGCGCGCAATGGCGATCCGCTGGCGCTGCCCGCCGCTCATCTCGTGCGGATAGCGGTACAGGAAGTACGGCTCTATCCCGACGCGGGCCAGGAGCTCGAGCACCTTGGCCTTCGTCTGGCCGGGAGGCACGAGCCTGTGAAGCCTCAGCGGCTCGGCGACGATCTGCCCGATCTGCATGCGGGGGCTGAGGGAGGCGTAGGGATCCTGGAAGACGATCTGGAAACGCCGCCTCGCTTGCCGGAGCTGGCGGCCCTTGAGCGCCCTGAAGTCCGCCCCGTCGAAGCGGACGGTCCCTTCCGTCGGCTCCACGAGGCGGAGCACCGAGCGTCCGAGCGTCGACTTGCCGCTTCCCGACTCCCCGACCAGTCCCAGCACCTCGCCGCGCCGGAGATCGAGGTCCACCCCGTCAACCGCCCGCACCCAATCTCGTTTGCCTGCCCATCCCTTCCCCAGCGGGAAACAGGTCTTGAGGCCCCGCACCTGGAGAAGGGCGTCGTTGAGCTCCCCCACCCCCGGCTCCGGTGGCCGCTCGCCGCCGGGCTCGGGCACCCTCTTCCCCTCGCTCACGCCATCACCCTCACCTTGTAGCAGGCGCACTGGCGCCGGTAGCCGACGTTCTGGAGCGCAGGCGGCTCCACCGTGCACTCGGCGTCCGCCAGGGGACAGCGCGGGTGGAAGGTGCAGCCTTCCGGCAGGTCGAGCAGGTCAGGCACGGCCCCGGGAATCCCCTCCAGCGCCGTGTCGGAGCCTGCCCCGAGGTGCGGGATCGCCGCCAGCAAACCCTGGGTGTACGGGTGCTTCGGCTCGGTCAGCAGGTCCCTCGTGTCGGCGGTCTCCACGATGCGGCCCGTATACATGACCATCATCCGGTCGGCCATGTCCGCCACCATTTCCAGGTCGTGGGAGATGATGAGGATCGCCATGCGGTACTGGTCCTGCAGGTGCTGCAACAGATCGACCATCTCCGCCTGTACCGTGAGGTCCAGCGCCGTGGTGGGCTCGTCGGCGATGAGCAGCTTCGGCCGTCCGGCCACCGCGGTGGCGATGAGCGCCCGCTGCTTCATCCCCCCGGAGAGCTCGAACGGGTAGCTCCTGGCCCGCTTCTCCGGCTCGGGAATACCCATCTCGCCCAAGATCCGCACCGTCTCCCGCCACGCCTCCCGCTTGTCCAGGCCCTGGTGGAGCCGGAGTACGTCTGAGATCTGGTCGCCTACCCGGTACACCGGGTTCAGCGCCGCCGCCGCCTCCTGAAACACCAGCCCGATTCCGGCGCCGCGCACTTTGCGCATCTCCTCGGGCTTGAGGCGCAGGAAGTCCCTGCCCTCGAAGCGCACGCTTCCGCTCACCACCCGTCCCGGGTACGGAACGAGGTCGAGGATCGAGAGGGCGACGATGGTCTTTCCGCACCCCGATTCACCCACCAGTCCCACCGTCTCGTCCAGGTCGATGTCGAAGGAGACCCCGTCTACCGCCTTCAGCTCACCCTCGTCGAGGAAGAACGAGCTCTTCAGGTCGCGAACGGAAAGGAGCATCACACGTACTTCTGCATGAGGGCCTTCGGATCGAGGGCGTCGCGCAGACCGTCGGCCAGAAGGCTGAAGGAGACGAGGGTCAGCGTCAGCAGCGCGCCGGGGAAGAAGGCCACCCACCAGGCGTTCAGCAGGTTGTCCTTGCCCGCCGAGACCATGTTCCCCCACGAGGGCGTCGGGGGGTGGATCCCCAGTCCCAGAAACGAGAGACCGGCCTCGGCGCCGATCATCCCGGCCACCGCCAGCGCGGCGGTCACCAGCACCGGTGACAGGGCGCTCGGGATGAGGTGCTTGAGGATGATTTGATGCGCCGGCAACCCGATGGCCCGCGCCGCCTCGGTGAATTCCTGGTTCTTCAGCGAGAGAATCTCGCCGCGGATGAAACGGGCGGTCCCCGGCCAGGCGGTGAGCCCGAGGATCAGAATCAGCACCAGGATGCTGGCTTCGAAGACGCCCACCAGCATGAGCATCAGGTAGAAGGTCGGGAAGGCGATCCAGATGTCCACGATCCGCATCAGGACGCTGTCCACGATGCCGCCGAAGTACGCGGCGGCCGCCCCGTAGATGGTCCCGATCGTCTTGGCGATGATCATGGCCAGCAGCCCTATGGACAGCGACACCCGCGCTCCATACAGGGCCCGGCTGAGCAGGTCCCGGCCGAACTCGTCCGTGCCGAACGGGTGCGCAGCCGATGGCGGCAAGTAGCGGTTCGCCATCACGTCGGGGATGGCCGCCGGGTCATAGGGCGCCAGGATCGGCGCCAGGATCGCCACGACGTAGAAGAAGACGATCACGTAAATAGACCACACCGCCAGCCGGTTCTCCCGGAAGCGGCGCATGGCCACCTTCCACGGGCTCTTCCCCCGGTACAGGTCGTCGCCCGGCTCGTCCAGGATCCGCTTCACATCCCGTCGGGAGTACCAGACGGCGCCCAGGAGGAGCAGGATCAGGAAGATCGACGCCAGCCAGCGGCCGAAGAAAGGGGTGGAGAAGGCGCCGATGAACAGTTCCCGGCGCCACACCATCACGAAGATGACCGTCATGGCGAACAGCATGATCCGGAGTCCGCGGCCGACCCGGCCGAGAGCCAGGTGGCCCAGCCCGGGCACCAACGCCCGGCCCCTGATTCCCGCCAGATCAGCGTCTTCGCGGTGCATCGTACGATACCCTGGGGTCCACGGCGGCGTAGGTGATGTCGGCCAGCAGGTTGCCGAGCACCGTGAGGATGGCGGCGATGGTGACGGTGGCCATGATTATCGGATAGTCGCGCCCGCCGACGGCGCCCACCGTCAGCCTGCCCATCCCCGGCCAGGCGAAGATCGTCTCGATCACCGTCGCCCCGCCCAGCAGGAACGGCAGGCTCATGCCGTAGATGGTGACGATGGGGATCATCGCGTTCCTCAGCGCGTGCTTCACGATCACCGTCTTCTCGCGGAAGCCTCGCGCCCGGGCGGCCACGATGTACTCCTCGTTCAGCACCTCCAGCAGGCGGTTGCGCATGTAGCGGGCGGTCGCGGCGGCGCCCGCCACCCCCATCACGAACACCGGCAGGACCAGATGCCATAGCCGGTCCAGGATCCTCCCCATGGCCGTGAGGTCCTCGTAGTTCATGGAGCGGGTCTGTGAGGTGGGGAACCAGCCGAGGTTCACCGAGAAGACCATGATGAGCATCAGGGCCAGCCAGAAGCTGGGGATGGCGTATATGATCAGGGACCCTACCGTAACCGATTTATCCAGCCCGGAGTATTGCTTCACGGCCGAGATGATTCCAAGGGTGAGGCCGATCAGTGCGTCGAGGATAATGGCCAGGATCGTGAGCTGGAGCGTGTACGGCACCGCTTCCACGAGCATGTCCCGCACCGGCCGGCGGTGGCGGAAGGATTCCCCGAAGTCGCCCTGCACGAAGTTCTTGAGCCAGGTTACGTACTGGACGTGAATCGGCTGGTCGAGGCCGTATTTCGCCCGCAGGAGCTCGATGACCTCCGGATCCACCTGCCGTTGGCGCTGCGGCTCGAGGTACATGTCCATCGGATCGCCGGGGGCCAGGTGCGACATGAAGAAGGTAGCCGTGGCGATCCCGATCACCAGCGGCACGGCAAGCAACAGGCGCTTTACGATGTACTTGAGCATGCACCCCTCGTGACGGCGAGGATGTGCCGAAACTAGGGATGCGAGCGGCCGGCGTCTATCGATATCCCCCGCGTCAAGCGGCGATCGAGCTCGAAGCCTCATCGTTCCTCCTCCACCTGGCGAGCCTCCCGCATGTGAGCGATCCGCTCGCTTCACTCTTCCGTGAGCTGCTCCACCAGGCTCCACCCGTCCGCCTGCACGGAAGCCTCAGCGATTCTCCCTTCCTCGATCCGGTAGAACGCGACGATGTCCATCGTCGCGTCCCTGCCGGTGGCCGGGATTCCCTGGAAATCCCCCTGATGGACCCCGCGGAAGGTCATGCGAACGGCCACCCTGTCGCCTTCCGCCACGGTCTCGTGAAGCTCCAGCTCGTACCTCGGGAATGCCTCTTCCATCATCAGGACGTGCTCGATGAGCCCGTCGCTGGAAACGTACTTCTCCAGCAC
>JBDHHR010000013.1:0-47457 GCA_039589295.1 Gemmatimonadota bacterium
GGTTGAGATCATCCCCAGTCACGACATCTACGACTACGAGTGCAAGTACACCCCGGGGATGTCGCGCTACGAGGTTCCGGCGGACATCTCGGCCGCGGAGAGCGCCCGTCTGGCGGAGCTGGCCGGCAAAGCATACGCGGCGCTTCGTCAGGAGTCGTACAGCCGGATCGATTTCATTCGGCGGGACGACGGGTCTCTGTGGTGCTTGGAGGGGAACAGCCTGCCGGGTCTCACCGCCACCAGCCTGGTGCCGAAGGCGGCGCAGGCTGCGGGCATCTCCTTCCCCGAGCTGTGCGAGCGGATCGCGCTTGCGGCCCTGGCCGCGCGGAGTCGCGACTCGGCGGCGACCGGAACCGGGGCCGTCGCGGGGGGGTCATAGCGAAACATGGCGTACTCCGATCGCTCCTACAGCCACTCCTTCGCCTCCGGCGGCGGGCGGTTTGCTTACGTCCTTACGCCCTGGGTGAAGCGGCTGCTCATCGCCAACTTCGCCATCTGGCTGCTGATGGTCCTGGGGCTGTTCCCGTACGGATGGACGGTGAACGCGTTCGGTTTTTCGCCCGCCACCTTCCTCCGACGCCCGTGGTCGCCGGTGTTCTTCTTTGGTCCGCCGCTGGAGAGAACATGGGGGGGGCGGGAGTTCGTCAAGTTCTACCTCGTATGTGGCCTGGGAGCGGCCTTCACCTCGTTCCTGCTCATCGGTATCATCGGGAGCCCGCTGGTGATAGGCGCGTCCGGCGCCGTGTTCGGACTGTTGCTGGCCTTCGCCATCAAGTGGCCCAACGCCCCGCTCTACATCTGGGGTCTGCTTCCGATAAAGGCCAAGTACTTCGTCGGAATCCTGGGGGTGGTGTCCTTCTACGCCACCTTCACGGCCGGCCGGATGGGCGGCGGCGGTGTCGCTCACTGGACGCACCTGGGTGGCTTCGTCAGCGCCTGGATCTACCTCAAGTACGGCGATCGCATCGAGACGAGGCTGCGGCGCGTTCGGGTGCGTACCCGGGGACTCAGGGTCCACCGTCCCGGACAGGCAGGCGGGTCGGGAGGGCAGAGCGGCGAGCCTGGTCGAGCGGGAGGTCGCCGCAGGCCCGTTAGTCCGGACACGCTCGACGAGGTCGATAGGATACTGGACAAGATCCGGGAGCAGGGGATCGATGCGCTGAGCACGGAGGAAAGGGAATACCTCGACGAGATGAGCCGCCGATATCGAGGGTCTTCCTGAGGTCTTCGGCCCTTTCCGCCCACGCAGGACCCGTCTAGTATATATGGTCTATCCCGGCAGGTCGCTGGACAGGATCTCTTCGGCAGCCTGCCAGTTGTTTACGATCCCCTTCGGCTGCCTGCTGAGGCGTGATCCCCGGAAAGGAGGTGCGGCGCGCGATGGGTACCGATTACGGTTCCTCAGGTATCAGAAACATCGCTATCCTCGGTCACGGCGGGTGCGGGAAGACGACTCTGACCGATGCGATGTGCCATATAGCTGGTTCCACCACACGCCGGGGATCCGTAGAAACCGGTACCGCCCACACTGACTTTACCGCCGAGGAGATCGATCACGGGATCTCCATCAACCTGGCGGTGGCCCGGGCCGAGTGGATGGGCACGAAGCTCAACATCGTCGATACCCCTGGTTATCTGGACTTCTTCGGAGAAGTGGAAGCCGGCATCCGCGTGACGGACGCCGGGCTGGTGGTGGTAAGCGCCGCCAACGGGGTCGAGGTGGGGACGGAACGGGTATGGTCGGCGTGCGACAGACGCGGCCTCCCGCGGATCGTGTTCGTGTCGATGATGGACCGGGAGAACGCGTCCTTCGAGAAGACTTTCGGGCAGATCCGGGAGTCACTGTCCAGCGAGGCGATTCCGGTGGAGGTTCCGATGGGAAAAGGTGAAGGCTTCCGCGGGATCGTCAACCTCTTCTCGAACCGGGCGCACGTCTTCCGCGAGGGAGCGGCGAAGGGTGAGTATGACGAGACGGAGGTCCCGGAGGATCTCCTGGCCACCGTCGACAGCTACCGGGAACAGCTGATCGAGACGATCGCCACGACCGACGACGAGCTGCTGGAAGCGTATCTCGAAGGGGAGGAACTGGACCGGGACAAGGTATTGGCTGCCATGGCGGCCGCTATGTGGCGCGGCGAGATCTTCCCTGTCTTCTGCGGCTCGGGGGAAACCGGAAGGGGAGTCCGTGCGGTCATGACCAAGCTGGTGGAGCTGATGCCGTCCCCGGCCGACATCGGAGCCGTCGCTCTCGAGGACCGGAACGGCGAGACGCTGGAGCTGGCACCGGATGATTCCTCGCCGTTCAGCGCCATGGTATTCAAGACCACGCAGGAGCCACGGGTCGGGGAGCTGAGCTTCTTCCGCGTGTTCACCGGAACGGCGACCAACGGGGCGACGGTGTCCAACGCCGCCCGCAAGGCAACCGAGCGCATATCCCACCTCGGGATCCCGGACGGAACGAACCGTAGCGAAGTGCCGCGGCTGCACGCGGGCGACATCGGGGTAGTGGCCAAGCTGAAGGACACACACACGGGCGACACGCTGTGCGCGCAGGGAAAGACGCTGACCCTGGAAGGAATAACTTGGCCCAGGCCGGACATCGCTATCGCCCTGCGTCCAGCCTCGCGCGGCGAAGAGGACAAGCTGGCGAACGGTCTGGCGAAGGTGCATGAGGAGGACCCGACCTTCGTTGCCGCCTACGACAGCGAGCTCGGCCAGACCATCGCCCGCGGGCTGGGAGAGCTGCACCTGACCGTAGCCTTGGAGCGGCTGCAGCGAAAGTACGGGGTGAACGTGGAGACGGAGGCTCCCCGGATCGCGTATCGCGAGACGATCGCCCGGAGCGGCGAAGGGCAGGGAAGGTACAAGAAGCAGACCGGCGGCCGCGGCCAGTACGGCGACTGCCGGATCAGACTGCGGCCGCAGCCCAGAGGCAGCGAGTACGAGTTCATCAACTCCATCGTGGGCGGATCCATCCCCGGCAAGTTCGTTCCCGCGGTGAACAAGGGCATCATCGAGGCGGCTCACCGCGGGGTCCTCGCCGGATACCCGGTGGTCGACTTCACGGCGGAGTGCTACGACGGCTCGTACCACTCTGTCGACAGTTCGGAGCAGGCGTTCAGAGTGGCTGGCTCCCTTGCCTTCCAGAAGGTCGCTCGCGGTGCGGGCCCGATCATCCTGGAGCCCATCGTGAACATCACGGTCCGCACGCCGGAGGAGTTCATGGGCGAGGTGATCGGGGACCTGAACCAGCGGCGCGGCAAGATCATTGGCATGGACACCGACGGCCAGTGGCAGGTGGTCAGGGCCCAGGTTCCGGAGGCCGAGCTGTACAAGTACTCGACCTCGCTCCGGTCTCTGACTCAGGGCAAGGGCGCTCACACGAGAGAATACGCGGGCTATGAGCCGGCGCCCGCGGACGTGACCCGGAAGATCATCGCGGAGGCGGTAAAGAGGAAGGAAGCGGAAGGGCGGTGATCTTCTCCACGGCGGCCACGTAGCCATGGCCGGACACAGCAAGTGGGCCCAGATCAAGCGCCAGAAGGCGGTCAACGACCAGGCCCGCGGCAAGCGCTTCTCGAAGCTCGGTAGGGAGATCGCCGTAGCCGCTCGCCAAGGCGGCGGGGATCCTGGTTTCAACCCTCGCCTGCGGACGGCCATCGCCAACGCCAAGGCGGAGAACATGCCCGCCGCCAACATCGAACGGGCCGTCAAGCGCGGAACCGGAGACTTACCGGGCATGACCTTCCAGGAAACCACCTACGAGGGTTACGGCCCCGGAGGCGTGGCCATCTACCTGGAGTGCGTCACCGATAACACGAACCGGACCCTCGCCGAGATCCGTCACCTCATGAGCAAGCTGGGCGGCAACCTGGGGCAAAGCGGCTCGGTGGCCTGGATGTTCGAGAGGAAGGGGCAGATCCACGTGTCGGCGGACCGTTACGACGAAGAGGCCACCATGGAGTCGGCGCTCGCCGCCGGCGCCGAGGACATGCGCACGGAAGAGGACGTGCATATTCTGACGACCTCTCCGGCCGATTTCCATGCCGTGCAGGACACCCTCCGGGAACAGGGGATCGAGCTCGAGGAGGCCGAGCTGGCGATGCTCCCCACGACTACCGCCCGCGTCGAGGGCAGGGAGGTCGAGCGCCTGCTGAAGCTCATCACCGCCCTGGAAGACCAGGACGACGTCATCAGGTTGTGGTCCAACTTCGAGGTCGACGACGAGGCTCTGGTGGCCTCTGAGGCGGGTTGAGGTAAGCAGATGAGGGTGCTTGGCGTCGATCCTGGCACCTCGGCGACCGGGTATGGTGTGGTGGATGGCAAGGGTACCGATTGCCGGCTGGTGGAGTGCGGCGTGATCCGCCCCGGCCGCGGTGGCGATCTGGCCACCCGGCTCGCACAAATCCACCAGGACCTGCTGGCGGTTATCGACCGGGTGGAGCCGGCCTGCCTGGCAGTGGAAGGTGTGTTCCACGGGGAGAATCCACGCACGGCCGTGGTGCTTGCACACGCCAGGGGCGTCGCGCTGCTGGCCGGCGCCGAGCGTGGTCTCGAAGTGGCCGAGTACCCGCCGGCGGAGATCAAGAAAGCGGTGGTAGGCACGGGCCGGGCGACGAAAGCGCAGGTGGGGTACATGGTGCAGAAGATTCTTGGCCTGGCCGAGCCTCCGAGCCCGGCGGATGCGGCAGATGGCTGCGCGGCCGCCCTGTGCCATCTGATCACGGGTGCCGGGCCGCTTGCTCGCGGAGCCGGGTCGCGATGATCAGCCGGGTCCGCGGAGAACTGGCGGCTGTCGAGGCCGACCGGTTGCAGGTGATGACCGTGGCCGGAGTCGCGTACGAGATCCTGGTGCCCGCCCGTCTGTTTGATTCGCTCCCCCGCGTCGGCGGCGAGGTGGACCTGCACACCGCGCTCGTGGCGCGTGACGACGGTCTGGAGCTATTCGGGTTCGGGTCGCGCCTCGAGCGTGAACTGTTCCTGCGTCTGCAGTCCGCATCCGGGGTCGGCCCACGGCTCGCCCTGTCGATCCTCGGTGCTCTTGCGAGCGGCCGGATCATTAGCGCGATTCGCGACCGGAACCATGCCGTGCTGCAGACCGTGAGTGGGGTGGGACGCAAGACCGCCGAGCGGTTGGCTCTGGAACTGGCCGACAAGCTTCATGATCTGGCCGCGGAGGCGCCCGGCGGCGAGGTTGTCTCGACAGCGGCAGCGGCTCAGGAAGCCCTGCGCGCCTTGGGATATTCGGTTCTGGAGAGCGATTCGGCCCTCGCGACGGCACGCCGCGAGCTGGCGGGCCGCGAGGCCGAAACGGAGGAGCTGATCCGGGTGGCTCTGAGGCACCTTTAGAAGCCCGGGCCGGACGCAGCGACAGGAGCGAGATGGCGGACCGAGTGGAGATTACCACTCCCGACCCTCTGCAGGGCGAGTCGACGGTCGAGCAGTCGCTTCGCCCGGCCCGGCTGGCCGATTTTGTCGGCCAGCAGAGGGTCAAGGATGGCCTTGAGGTGTACATTCAGGCGGCGCGGGGGCGCGACGAGGCGCTAGACCACGCGCTCTTCTTCGGTCCCCCCGGGCTGGGTAAGACGACCCTCGGCATCCTCATGGCCGCCGAGCTGTCGGTGAACATCAAGATGACCTCGGGACCGGTGCTGGAGAAGCCGGGAGACCTGGCGGGGATGCTCACCAACCTCGAACACCGCGACATACTGTTCATCGACGAGATACACCGCCTGAGGCCGGTGATAGAAGAGTACCTTTATCCGGCCATGGAGGATTACCGCATCGAGATACGCCTCAGCGAGGGCGCGAGGGCCCAGACGGTATCCATGAAGATCGAGCCCTTCACCCTGGTGGGCGCCACAACCCGCTTCGGTCTGCTGACCGCACCCATGCGGGCCCGCTTCGGAGTGATCGAACGCCTCAACTACTACCCCGCCGAGGAGCTGCGCCGGATCGTGGATCGCTCGGCGCGTATCCTCGGGGTGCCCGTTACCTCGGATGGCGCGGACGAGATCGCCCGACGCTCGCGCGGCACGCCGCGCATCGCCAACCGTCTCCTGCGCCGGGTGCGTGACTACGCCGAGGTGCGGGCGGACGGACGCGTGGACGGCGACACGGCGTGCCGGGCGCTGGAGATGCTCAACGTGGACGAGTACGGCCTGGACGAGATGGACGCCCGGGTCCTGAGGGCCATCATCGACACCTTCGAGGGCGGCCCGGTAGGGCTGAACTCCCTGGCCGTAGCGGTGGGCGAGGACGCGGCCACGCTCGAGGAGGTGTACGAGCCGTACCTGATCCAGAACGGTTACCTGCAGCGTACATCTCGCGGCCGCGTTGCCACGAAGAAGGCATACAGTCGATTCGGCTATGTGCTTCCCGGCCGCGAGGATCCGCAGGCGGTGCTGTTCGACGATGACGGCTGAGCCCGCGACGGCGGGAGAACATGAAGCCGCGTCGGACAGCCCGGCCACCCGAGGCGGGACTCTTCGCACCGCCGACTTCGACTATGACCTGCCGGAAGAGCTGATAGCCGCCCGCCCGGCGCACCGACGGGATGCCAGTCGCCTTCTCGTTCTGGACCGGGACACGGGCCTCCCGTCCGATCACGACTTCACCGACTTACCGCGCTTCCTCTCGCCCGGAGACGCGCTGGTGCTGAACGACACGCGGGTATTCCCGGCGCGGCTGGTCGGTCGCAAGCCGACCGGAGCGGCGGCGGAGATCCTCCTGCTCCACCCCCTGCCCGAGGACCCCGCTGGTGCGACCTGGGAGGCGCTGGTGCGGCCCGGCGGAAAGCTGAAGCCAGGCCGGACGGTGGACGTCGCGGCCGATCTGCGGGTACGCATCGACGATTCGACGCCCGGTGGAGGGCGACGGGTCGTTCTGGAGGGCCCGGACGACCCCTGGGAGCTGATCCAGCGGCATGGCCGAGTTCCTCTTCCGCCGTACATCAACCGGGACGGCGATGACCAGGACCGGGAGCGCTACCAGACCGTGTACGCCAGGTGGTGGGGCTCCGTCGCCGCGCCCACAGCCGGGCTCCACTTCACCCGCGAGCTCCTGCGACGAATCCGGTCGCGAGGTGTACGTCTGGCGCGGATCACGCTCCACGTGGGCGTCGGCACCTTCCGGCCGGTGGACGCCGAACTGCCGGAAGAGCACCGACTGCACCAGGAGCGGTACACTGTTTCGCCGGAGGCCGCTGGAACCCTGAACGAGGTGCGGACGCTGGGCGGACGGGTGTGGGTCGTGGGCACGACGTCGGCCCGTACCCTGGAGACGGTCGTGGAGGGCGATGGCCGATTCCGGGCAGGCGATGGCTGGACTGACCTCTTCATCTATCCGCCCTACCGCTTCCGGGCAGTGGACGGCCTCCTCACCAACTTCCATCTGCCTCGTTCCAGCCTGTTGATGCTGGTTTCGGCCTTCGGCGGCCTGGAGCCGGTCCTGGCGGCCTACGCGCACGCGGTGCGCGGGCGCTACCGGTTCTATTCCTACGGCGACGCCATGCTGGTGATATGAGCGACGTTACGGACGAGAGTGGCATGACCGGAACGCGGGTCGGCTCGTATCGGGTGGAGGCTGCCGATGGCCGGGCGCGAGCGGGAGAGCTGACGTTGCTCCGGGGGTCGGTCAGCACCCCCTGCTTCATGCCCGTAGGGACGCAGGGAACGGTTAAGAGCCTGACGCCCGAGGATTTGAAGGAGGTCGGGGCCCGGATCATCCTCGGGAACACGTACCATCTCTACCTGCGGCCCGGGATTGAAGTGCTGAGCCAAGCGGGAGGTCTCCGCGGATTCATGCACTGGGACGGCCCGATCCTCACCGACTCCGGCGGATTCCAGGTCTTCTCGCTGGCCAGGATCAACCGGATAGACGACGAAGGGGTGACTTTTCAAAGCCACATCGATGGCTCCCGCCACCTGCTCACTCCCGAGAAGGTGGTGGAGATCCAGGCGATTCTCGAGGCTGACATCATGATGGCACTGGATCAGTGCCCGCCGGGCCAGGCCGAACGGCCGCTGGCCAGGGAGGCGCTGGAGCGCACCCTGGGCTGGCTGGAACGCTGCAGACTTCGCCACGGCCGGCTGGTGGAGGAGCGCCACCGTGAGGCAGGACTGCTGTACCCGGTACTTCAGGGTGCCGCCTACGAGGATCTGCGTCTGGAGTCGCTGGAGAGAACGCTGGAGCTGGCCGACTGGCCCGGCTTGGCGATAGGCGGACTCTCGGTGGGGGAGAGCAAGGAGGCCACCCTGTGCATGCTGGATGTGTGCGAGCCACTCCTTCCTGGAGACAAGCCTCGCTACCTGATGGGCGTCGGATACCCTGGCGACCTCATCGAGGCGATCCGCAGGGGCATGGATATGTTCGACTGCGTGGCCCCGACTCGAAACGGCCGCAATGGCACTGCGTTTACGAGGGAAGGTCGGGTCAACCTGAAGCGGGCGGACCTCGCCAGGGACTTCCGTCCGCTGGATCTCGAGTGCGGCTGCGAGTGCTGCCGCAATTACTCCCGGGCATATCTCAGGCACCTGTTCGTCTGCGATGAGCTGCTCGGGATGCGCCTCCTTTCGCTCCACAACGTGGCCTTTGTGGTGCAATTGACGTCCGACGCGCGGGCCGCGATCCTGCGTGGAGAGTTTGATTCCTGGGCGGATGAATGGTTACAGCGGTACCGCTCAGGAGCGGTTAGGTTGTCCCGGTAAAGAGGGTCGGGAGCGGCTTCCGGAGGCGCCAGGCTGCCCCGAGCCGGGTCAACGCGGCACGGCGAGTCGCCTGCAGGAGGAGGTCCATTGTTAATCGAACTGCTGTTTGCGCCAAGTGGCGCCGGGGGTCCGAGCCCGTTCGGAACTTTCTTCATGTTCGGCGCCATCTTCGTCATCTTCTACTTTCTGCTGATCCGCCCGCAGCGGCAGCAGCAGAAGGCGCACGACCGGATGGTGCAGGCCCTCAGCCGCGGTGACGAGATAGTCACCGTCGGCGGCGTCGTCGGGAAGATCATCCACCTCACCGATGAGCGCATCACCATCAAGACCGCCGACGACACTCGATTGGAGATCGAGAGGTCCAAGGTTGGACGGAAGGTCGTGGAGCCGGCCGACAAGGGATGAGCATCTTTGAGATCCGGATTCTGGGAGATCCGGTGCTGCGGGAGCCGTGCTCAGAAGTCCCCGAGATCACGGACGAGATCCGCGCCCTGGTTGGCGATCTGAGGGACACCATGTACGCAGCGGAGGGAATCGGCCTGGCGGCACCCCAGATCGGCGTACCGCTGAGGGTCTTCGTTTACGACGTGAATGAACCAGAGATCGAGCCGGGCGCCTTGATCAACCCCCGCATCGTGGAGGTGAGCGGTAAGATGAAGGAGGCCGAGGGGTGCCTGAGCATCCCGGGGGTCACCGAGCTGGTGGAACGGAGCGCACGGGTGGTGCTGGAGGGGCTGGCTCCGGACGGGAGCCCGGTGCGCGTCGAGGCCACCGGTCTGCTCAGCCGCTGCCTCCAGCACGAGCAGGACCACCTGGACGGAGTGCTGTTCATCGACCGACTCAGCCCACTGAAGAGGAGAATGCTGCTGAAGAAGTGGTCGAAGATGGACGAATCCGAGCGCCGTCCCGTGCAGGCTATGTAGATGCGTATTCTGTTCTGGGGCACGCCGGATTTCGGGGTACCCTCTCTGCGGGCTCTGCAGGAGGAGGGACACGCCGTGGTCGCGGTCGTCACCCAACCCGACCGGCCTGCCGGCCGCGGCCGCGTCCTACGGCGAGGTCCCATAAAGGCCATTGCGCACGAAGAAGGCATCCCGGTGCTCCAACCGGCGAAACCGACGGGAGACGAGCTACTCGCCACCCTGCGAGGCTACGAGCCCGAGCTCTCGGTGGTGGCGGCCTACGGCGAGATTCTGTCCGAAGAGGTACTGGAGCTTCCACGGCTCGGATCCGTCAACGTGCACGCTTCGCTCCTGCCGAAGCTGCGCGGGGCGGCGCCGGTCAACTGGGCCATCATACGGGGTCACGCAAACAGCGGCGTGACGATCATGCGCATGGTGCGGGAGCTAGATGCCGGTCCGATGTTGTACCGGGTGGAGGTGGAGCTCCCGCCGGACATCACCGCCGGCGAGTTGTACGAGATGCTGGCGGAGATAGGGGCCACAGCGCTGGTGGAGACGCTCGCGCAGCTGGAGGCCGGCGGGATCGTCGAGGTGCAACAGGAACCGGGGGACGCCACCTACGCCCCCAAGATGAGCCGGGACGCGGCTCGGCTCGACTGGCGACTTCCAGCTGGGGAGCTGCATCGGTGGATCCGCGGTTGTGATCCGTGGCCCGGGGCATGGAGCGAGTTTCACGGGTCTCCAGTGCAGCTCTTCAGGCCGGAGGTGGACACTGAAGATGCGGATGCCGGCCCCGGGACGGTGGTGGAGGCAGACCCGAGGGCCGGCCTGCGGGTAGCCACCGGGGCGGGAACCATCCGGATCGGTGAGGTGAAGCCCGCCGGCCGCTCCCGCATGGCGGCGCGGGCCTGGATCGCCGGGCGCGGAGCACAGGTGGGCGCGACCTTCGAGTGAGGGTGCCGTCGCTCCACGTGGTCGTCACCGACGAGATCGCCGCCCGCCCGCGCTTCCGAGAACTCGCCGCTGAAATGCAGGAGGATTGCGGTTCGGAGCTCGCTCTTCACCTGCGGCTGCGGGCCAGCCCGATCCGCTTCTTTTTCCGCCTGGCCGCCGAGAGCGCCCGGCAGGCGCGAGATAACGGTGGGTGGTGCGTCGTGAACGGTCGGGCCGACGTCGCCCTCACCGCCGGTGCTCAGGCCGTGCAGTTGGGACGCGGAGCGCTGCCGCTGCCCGCCGCGCGACGGCTGCTGCCATCGTCGATCGCCGTCGGCGAGTCGGTACACGGGCCGGTTGAAGCAGCCCGGCGTCGGCAGGAGGGAGCCGATTTCCTGCTGCTGGGTACGATCTTCGAGAGCGAAAGTCACTCGGGAGGAGCGGCACGTGGTCTGCCGCTGATCAGAAGGTGCCGAGACCTCGACTGTCCGATCGTCGCCATCGGCGGCATCTCGGCGCAGCGAGTGGCGGATGTCGTGTCAGCGGGTGCGGCGGGGGTAGCGGTGATCCGGGCAGTGTGGGAGAGCGAGGATCCGCTGACCGCGGCGCTGGAGCTGCGCGGCGCTCTGGCAGCGGCCGGAGCGGAGAGATCATGAGAACAGGAGTACGGGGCGCGAGCCCGAGCGGGCTGAGCATATGCTGCACATCGACGTGAACGGGAAACGGCACGATGTGGACGACGGACGGACCGTAGCCGGCCTCCTGACCGATCTCGGCCTCGACGGGCGCCTGGTCGTGGTGGAGTTGAACCGCCAGATAGTGCGACGCAACGAGCTCGCCCAGGTGACGCTGGAAGACGGGGACCGGATCGAAATCGTGCATTTCGTCGGCGGCGGCTGAGCGGCTGCTTTCGAAGTGACGTGGGGTCGCGACCCCTCGCGGCCGGGAATGAGCCAGCCATGACGCAGAGCATCGAAGTGGAGTCGCGCACGCACCTGGACGACCCGCTGGTCATCGGGGGACGCACCTTCCGGTCGCGGCTGATCCTGGGTACCGGAAAGTACGGAAGCCACCTGGAAACGGTGCAGGCGGTGCGCGCGTCCGGAGCCGAGATGGTGACCGTGGCCGTGCGCCGCGTGGACCTGGATGCCACGCACGAGGAGAGCCTCCTGCACCATCTGGATCCGCGGGAGTTCTTCCTCCTGCCCAACACGGCTGGCTGTTACTCCGCCGAGGAGGCGATCAGGTACGCTCGCCTGGGCAGGGAAGCCGGTCTGAGCGACTGGGTGAAGTTGGAGGTTATCGGGGACGAGGAGACCCTGCTGCCGGACGTTGAGGCTCTGCTCGTGGCCACCCGCACGCTGGTTGCCGAGGGCTTCACCGTTCTGCCATACACTAACGACGACCTCATCACGGCCCTCAAGCTGGAGGACGCCGGGGCGGCGGCCGTAATGCCCCTCGCTTCACCCATCGGTAGCGGACAGGGGCTCCTGAATGCGCTCAACGTCAGGCTTCTCAAGTCCAGACTGTCCGTTCCGGTTGTCGTTGACGCGGGGGTGGGAACGGCGTCCGATGCCTGCGTCACCATGGAACAAGGGGTGGACGGGATCCTGATGAACACTGCCCTCGCGGCCTCCGACCGACCCGTGCTGATGGCGAGGGCGATGCGCCTGGCAGTGGAGGCGGGACGAGCGGCATACCTCGCCGGGCGCATGCCGAAGCGCGAATGGGCGATTCCCTCGAGTCCGACGGCCGGCATGCTCGATTGACCGCCGGCCGACAGCCCGCCGTCCCGGATCCGCGCCTCGCGGCGTTCCGCATCCTGGCCGACACGCGAACCGGCGAGTTCGCCGACCGGTCCGCCGTCCGCCGCCTGTCCGGCTTGACCGGAAAGGATCGGGCGCTGGCTCAGGAGCTGGCGTACGGCGCTATCCGCCTGCGGGCTCGCCTGGACGCGGAACTCGACTGCCTCACCTTTCGGCCGCTCGCGAGCTTTGAGCCTCGGGTCGTGGACTGGTTGCGACTGGGTCTGTACCAGCTTCGCGAGCTCCGAATCCCGGACCATGCGGCCGTACACGAAACGGTGCAGCGTGTGCGACGCGTGCTGGGCCGTCGACCGGCGGGCCTCGTGAACGCCGTCCTGCGCCGGGCGGCGCGCCAAGGTCAACCGCCCGACGCGTTTCCGAGCCCGGCGGACGATCCGGTGGGCTACCTGACGACTTACGGCTCCCACCCGGAGTGGCTCGTCAGACGCTGGCTGGGCCGGTGGCCGCTTGCCTCGGTGATTCGCCTGGTGGAGAATGATAACCGGGTGCCCGAGGTGACCGTGCGCCTGCTGAGTGACGGGCCGGAAGCGCCCCATGTATACTCTCTCGCTCCAGGCGTGCGATTGGATGCACTCCCGCCGTGGAGGGCCGTGTTCCGCCTGGCGGAAGGCCGGCCGGAACAAGTCCTCGGCCGCCTGCGGGCTGTGATTCAGGATCCCGCCGCGTCGGCGGTGGTAGACTACGTGGGAGACGGAATCTGTGGGCCGGTGCTGGACGCATGCGCGGGGCCCGGGGGGAAGACCGTGGCTCTGGCGGCGCTGGCGTCGCGGGCCCGGCCGTTCGTGGCGTCAGACCTGAGTCCCGACCGCCTCCGACTGGTCGAGGTCGCCGTCGCCCGGACGGGTGTGAGAGTCCATCCGGTGGTGATGGATGGCCGCTCCCCGGCGCTGGCATCGGCCCGAACAGTGTTTCTGGACGTTCCATGCACGGGCACGGGGGTGTTGCGCCGACGCCCCGACTCCCGCTGGCGGGTGTCGCCCGCGCGGCTGGAGTCCCTGGTGGCTCTCCAGCGGGAGTTGCTTGACGCCTGCGCCGAGCTCGTAGCACCGGGTGGACTGCTCGTCTATGCGACCTGCTCGCTCGAGCCGGACGAGAACGACGAGCAGGTGGAAGGTTTCCTGGCCCGGTATCCTGAGTTCAGCCGGGATATGGAGGCCGTGTCGGACGCGGTGCCGGCGGACCTGCTGCGCGAGAACGGTGACCTGCAGGTTCTGCCGTGGACGCGGGGCACGGACGGGGCATTCGCGTGTCGTCTGAGGCGGAGGGGATCGACGTGAAATACAGACGCCGGCGCGGACTCGGCGGATTTCGGGTCCGGCAGCAGGGCGGCAGGGGGCCGGACGCCGGAGGCGAGGCCTCCATGGAAACAGGGACCGGCGCGAAGCGTGCGGGCAAGGAGAGCTCCGGGCGACCCGTGCGCTGGTGGCTCTCCCTGGGCATCGCCGGCGTCTTCTTCGCCGGCGGCTACCTGGCGGCGGCGCAGTGGATATTCCCGGGGCAGAGGGGTGTGGAAGGCGGAGACCTGGTGCGAGTCCCCGAGCTGGTGGGACTGACTGAAGAGGACGCCCAGGGCCGTCTGGAGAGGCAGCGGCTGGAGTACGTAGTTCGTTCGGGCGTTTCCCACCCTCGCGCTCCGGAGGGCGCCGTGCTCGCCCAGAGCCCGCTTCCCGGCCAGTATGCGCGACCCGGCGCGCCGGTGCACGTGACCCTGAGCCGCGGGCCGGAGCGTCACGCGATGCCCGATGTGGCCGGCCTTTCCGAGCGGCAGGCGACCATCGTGCTGGAACGTCTCGGGTTCACGGTCCAGGTGGAGCGGGAGACGCACACTCTGGACCCCGGCAGGGCGGTGAGCACGAAGCCCGAAGCGGGCACCGAGCTGCCCGTGCCCACCGACGTGATTCTGGTGGTCAGCGAAGGACGGCCGGTGGCGACCGTACCTGACCTCCGCGGCCGTCACATCGATGATGCAGAGGGAGTCCTGAGCGAGGCGGGATTCGAGCTGGGGGCCACTACCTACGACCCGGCGGCGCTGGAGGCTCCGGGACGCATCATCGGCCAATACCCGCCGGCCGGGTTCAGCCTGAGGCAGGGTGGCCGGGTCGAAGTGCGTGTGGCCGGTGACGTGGAGCGCGTGGACCGGACCCGTGAGTGGTTCGACGGGGACGGCGGTGAAGGCTAGTAGGTTGCCTGAGAGGGAAAGAGACCGGCGATGAACTGGCGGGCTGCGGTCCTGGACAACTGGGCGTATAAGATAGCCGCGCTGCTGGTGGTCTCGCTGCTGTGGATCAACATCACGGCGGAGCAGCGGCAGGCGCAGGACGTGGCCACGCTGCTCGAGTTCGAGGTGACGGACTCCGCCTGGGTACTGGTGGACGCTCCCACGGAAGTGCGCACCACCTTCCAGGGACGAAACCGGGAGCTGCTGGGCCTGCTGCTGAACGAGCCGGTGATTCGGATCGCGGTGAGCGAGGTCACGGGCCCTACCATGCGCGTCCCTCTGGACGCGGATCTGGTCAGCTTCGACAACGACCTCGGGGTTCGTCCGACTCTCGTAGTTCCGATGTCGGTTGAGCTGCGATTCGAACGGATGACGGAGCGGCGAGTGGCGGTGGTGGTAGATATAGAGACCGTTCCGGCGATGGGCTACACCGTCCTCCGGCCGCTGCTGGTGGAGCCGGACAGCGTCACCGTGCGTGGTGCGGCCTCCCAGATCGATCGAGTCCTTCAGGTGGCGACACGCCGCGTCACACTGAATGAGCTGGAGCATCCGGTCATGCGGGATCTTCCCCTCGAGCTCCCGGCAGGGGTGGAGGATGTGATGCTCGAGCCGCGGTCGGTCCTGGTCACTGTTCCCGTGGACTCCCTCGTAGTGCGCCGCGTCCGGCTTCCCGTGGAGGCCGTCGGAGAGGGTGTCGCGGGGATCTCGATAAGCCCCGACAGCGTGGACGCGGTCGTACGTGGCGCGTGGAGCAGCGTGCAGACGCAGCTGGAGTCGATGAGATCCGCGGTGGTGAGGGTGGTGGAACCGCCCGAGAGTGAGAGGGTCATGGGTGTGCAGGTGGAACTCGTCCGGGCAGGCTTCGTCTCGGTGACCATGCAGCCCGCGCAGGTCACGATCGGGCCCGGGCGGAGGTAAGCGTGGGAGCATTCAACGGTGGCCCGGTTCTGGGCATAGAATCCTCGTGCGACGAAACCTCGGCGGCGGTGGTCGGCGACGGGAACATTCTCGGACACGTGATACTCTCCCAGGATGCCCATCAGGCCTATGGCGGAGTGGTTCCGGAGATCGCCGCCCGTGCCCACCTGCGCCACATCGACTGGGTCGTCCAGGCAGCCCTGGATGAGGCCGGGCTGCAACCTCGGCAGCTGGGAGGGGTCGGCGTCACGGCAGGCCCCGGCCTGGTGGGAGCACTGCTGGTGGGCCTCAACTGGGGCAAGGGCTTCGGCTTCGCCCTGGACATCCCCATCATCGGCGTCCACCACATGGAGGCCCATCTTTTCGCCAACTCGCTGGAGACGCCATCGGCCCGGCCTCCCTTCGTGGCCCTGCTGATCTCGGGCGGCCACACTCTTCTCCTGTACGCCGCCGAGTGGGGACGCTATCAGCTACTGGGGCAGACGCGTGACGACGCGGTGGGCGAGGCGTTCGACAAGGTCGCACGCCGCATCGGCTTGGGCTTCCCCGGCGGGCCGGAGATCGAGCGAATGGCGGTGGCGGGGCGTCCGGGGCGATTCAGCCTGCCGCGACCCATGCTGACCGGCACTACCGCCCCCGGAGATCCGGCGCACTTCGACTTCTCGTTCAGCGGGCTCAAGACCGCCGCCGCCCTGCTGGCCCGTGAGCTGGAGACTGGCGGGCCGAATGCCCTGGAGCAGGCGGTCCCCGACGTGGCCGCCGAATTCCAGGAGGCCGTGGTCGACGTTCTGGTGGCCAAGACGCTGCGTGCCGTGGACCATGTCGGATGCGGTCGCGTCGTTCTGGGTGGCGGCGTAGCCCGCAACGATTATCTCCGGGCTCGCCTGCGGGAGGCTCTTGGAGACGAGGACGAGCTGTACGCCCCGCCGCCACGCCTGGCGACCGACAACGCGGCGATGGTGGCGCAGCTGGCAGAGGTGCGTCTGTCACGCGGGGAGAAGAGTGATCTGGCCCTCAACGCGGACCCATCACTGCCGTTTCCCGGCCTCCACTCGGAAAGGACCGTATGTACCCCGAGCTGATCACCCTGAATCTTCCGATCGTCGGTCGCTTCACCATCACATCGTTCGGTGTGATGATGGCGATCGCCTTCCTCGCCGGTTACCAGGTGATACGCATCGGGCTCCGCCGGGCCGGCGGGGACGAGCAACTGGCCGGCGACGTCCTCCTCGCGGCGCTCATCGGCGGCATCGTGGGTGCCAAGTTGTACTACGTCATCCTCAACTGGCCGCTGACGATACGAGATCCGTTCGGAATGCTGTTCAGCCGCGCTGGGTTGGTGTGGTACGGGGGATTCATTGGGGGCGCCCTGGGAGTGATCTTCATGCTGCGACGCCGTGGGCAATCGGTGGCCTGGATGGCGGACCTGGTTGCCCCGGGCCTGGCGCTATCCTACGCGATCGGGAGAATCGGCTGCTTCCTGGTGGGCGACGACTACGGCCGTCCCACCGATAGTTGGATCGGAATCGCGTTTCCCAACGGTCAGCCGGCGACGACGGCCGGCAACTTGCGCCGCGCTTTCGGCGTGAGCGTGCCCGACTCGATCCCTGACGTGCAGGTGCTGGCCGTGTATCCCACACAGCTCTTCGAGACGGCGATCTCCCTTCTGATCTTCCTGGCCCTGTGGAAGCTCCGGGAACCGGGGCGCCAGGCAGGTTGGCTGTTCTCCCTGTGGCTGGTGCTCGCCGGGGCGGAGCGCTTGGCGGTGGAGTTCTTCCGGGCCAAGGACGACCGATTCCTAGGTGCCCTCACGCTCGCCCAGCTCATCAGCCTCGGCCTCATAGCTCTCGGGGCGGGCCTGATGACCCGGTTTGCCCCACGGGCGCCGGCCGAGGCACATGGATGAGCGCCGTTAAGCAACCACGCGCGTAGAGCAGTGATCGGAACCGGAGTTCGCTGGCTCTCGCTGCTGGCCGGTCTCGCGGTCGCGGTGCAGCCGCGGGTGGCCCGAGCGCAGTCCAGCGAGGACCGGGAGGTGGTAGAGATCCTCTTCGAGGGGAATGCGGCTTTCTCAGCCGGGGACCTGAGCTCCGCGATCCTTACCGAGCAGACCCATTGCCGCACCTTCCTGTTCAAGTTCCCGCTCCCGCTCTGCCCGCTGACCAACTGGGGCTTCGCCCACGTGCGGGAGTACCTCGATGAAGACGAGCTGCCTCTCGATCTGCTCCGGCTACGTCTGTACTACCGCCAGCGCGGCTACCGGGAAGCGCAGGTGGACACGCTCATGCAGCGGGAGGACAGGAGGGTGCGGATCCTGTTCACGGTCGACGAGGCGGAGCCGACCCGTATCGCGTCCCTGGACTTCGAGGGCGGCGAGGATCTGCTGGACACGGCCAGGGTGCGGCGCGAGCTGCCCGTTCAGGTGGGGGATCCACTGGACCTTCTGGCCATGGGGAGAGGCGAACGGGCCATCGCGGAGCGGCTGCGGCGCGACGGATACGTGCATGCAGCGGTTCTACGGGAGTACTTCATACCGAGCGACACGCACGAAGCAGCGGTGATCCTGAAGGTGGAGCCGGGGCCGCAGGTACGGGTGGGAGAGATCACCGTACAGGGCTCCGGCGAAGTCGGCGACGAGGTAGTCCGAGAGCTCCTCAGCTTCAAGAGCGGCCAGTGGTTCGAGGAAGACCGGATCCTGGACAGCCAGCGCAGCCTGTACAACCTGGAGGCTCTGCGGTGGGCCAATATCTCCACTGTGCGTCGTCCCGACACCGACACCGTCATCGATCTGCAGGTACAGGTTGCGCCGGCGCCGAAGCGATCGCTGCGTGCCGGCCTCGGGGTGTACACGGACGATTGCGTGCAAGTCCAGTCCGAGTTCCTCAACCGGAATTTCCTGGGGAACGCCAGGATCCTGCGCCTCTCCGGGCGCCTCTCGAACCTCTTTGCCAGGAGCCTGGAGGGGTCCTTCCCCTGCAGCGACGTCAGCGAGACGGCAGTCTACCAGGAGCTCAACTATCTGCTGCAGGTGGGCTTCGAGCAGCCCGTCTTCTCCCGCGGCCGCAACACGCTGCGGGCGAGCCTGTTCACCGAGCGGGAGACGGTTCCGGATCTGTATGTGCGTACCGGTACCGGTGGCGAGCTGGCCCTCAGCCGGCGCCTGCGCTCTCGTATGCTGCTGACGCTCGCCTATCGCCCGGAGCTCACCTCCTTCGCCGAAGAGTCGGCGGACATCTACTTCTGTGTGAACTTCGGCTTCTGCACGCCGGAGGACATCGGCGTGCTCTCGGATGCCCGCTGGCTCTCGCCCCTGGCGGCCCTATGGTCCTACGACCGGACGGACAACCCGTTTTCCGCCACGCGCGGGTACCGCCTGGCGGTAGAGCTGGAGCGAGCCGGCGCGGTCACCCTCTCGGACTACAAGTACTTCAGGGCCACCCTCGATGCCGCCGCGTTCGGCGGGATAGGCGCGAGCGGCGTGCTGGGGCTCCGCCTTCGCATCGGTGGCATCGCTCCCACGGCGGGCACCGTCTTCTCGACCAGCGAGGTCGACGACGTGGTCCATCCGAAGAAGAGGTTCTTCGCCGGGGGGCCTGAGAGCGTCCGGGGGTTCGGCCTGAACCTGCTGGGCCCGACGGTGCTGGTGGTGGAGGCGGAGAACGATTGTGCCGGACTTGGACTGGAGGAATGCGTGTCGACCCTGGCCCCCCCGGCCTTCGACGAACGCCCGGAGGGAGGCAACGTGGTGATCGAGGGAAGCCTGGAGGCACGCTTCCCTCTCGGCAACCGCTGGACCATGGTGGGTTTCGTCGATTTCGGCCAGGTGTGGGAGGAATTCGACAGGCGGGAGCCGCTCGTTCTGACGCCCGGAGTGGGCTTCCGTTTCCGCAGCCCGGTCGGCCCGTTCCGGGTCGACATCGGGTACAACCCTACGGGGTCGGCGGTCAAGGACGTGGTGGCGGTCCTGTCGGACGGCTCCATCGAGGAGCTGCAGACGAGAGTGGACTTCGACCCGTTCGCCTATGACGACCCGAGCCTGATCACCGAGGCATTCCGGCGGATGCAGCTTCAGCTCTCCATCGGCGAAGCCTTCTGATGATCCGGCCATCCTTTCGCGACCGCGCAGCTCACCGTCTGGGTCGCCTGACTCAGATCGTAGGTCGCTCACTGGCCGTACTCGTGGGCCTTTCCTCTCTGACCGCGGCCGGGGCGCTGTTTCTCCTCAGCCAGACGGTGGTCGGGCGGAATGCGGTGGCCACCCTCGTCGAGGATGCCTTGAGCGACGTAGTCAACGGGGAAGTGCGGGTCGGCCCCATCATCGGAGGTAACCTGCTGACCCGGGCCCATCTAGCCCATTTCGAGTTCGCGGAGACCGACGGAACGCCCTTCGTAAAGCTGGACAGCGTCCGCATCGAGTACAACCCGCTGAGCTTCCTGACCGGCACTTACCGCTTTCACCGCGTCACCGCTCAACACGTCGATCTCCTGCTCAGGCAGCACGACGACGGGAGCTGGAATTTCAAGCGCCTGTTCGGGAAGGAAGAGCCCGAGCCGGCCGAGGAACGACGTCCCGGGACTACTCGCGTCCTCCTTACCGACGTCGACGTCCGCTCCGGCAGGGTACGGGTGAACACCCCGTGGGCCCGCGGGCTGGCCGGAGCCGAACGGGACTCCGTCGTGGCGGCAGGCCTTCGAGGTGACCGGCTGTGGCGGGTGCGGCAGGTCGGACCCGATCGGTTTCAGCGGCAGGTCACCCTGGACTCGCTGCACGGCAGCTTCCCGCTCATTCGGCTGGTGGACCCGGTGCGGCCGCTTCATCTTCAGCTGTCCGGGGTCGCAGCCCACGCCGCCGTGGTGACGCAGACGCTGGACATACTCCGCTTCGATGGCACGGCGACCTTCCGCGACACGATCGACATCGACATCGATGTACTCCAGACCAGCGGAAGTACTCTCACGGGAGACGGGTGGGTGGTGCCCACCGACCCGGTCGAGTTCGCCTTCGACCTCGATGCCGATCCCATAGGCTTCACGGACCTCCAGTGGCTCCCGATCCCCGTCCCGACCGGTGGTGGCGGTCAGACCGCTCTGGATATCTGGACCCGGGGTGAGACTATCGTCGTGCGGACGGTAGGCGGCGACGTGCGCGTAGACGACTCACGGGTACGAGGCGGCTTCGTCATCGCGCTGGAGGAGATGCCACGCTTCGAAAGCCTGGACATCACGCTGTTGCCGCTCCGACTGTCTCTGGTCGACGAGCTCCTTGACCGTGAACGGCTGATTGACGGCTACATCCGCGGGCCTGTGCGCGGAGAGGGCCCCATCGATCTGGTGCAGATCGACGCCGAGCTCGAGTTGGCAGACCTGGCCGGCAGTGCGAGCCCATCATTGGTCGGAGTCTTGGGAGGAGTCAGCATTGGGCCGCCATACGCCATGGGAGAGCTCCAGTTCGGTTTCCAGGAGTTCGAGCCGGGCTGGACGGCGGTGATCGGCGTCGAGAACTCCCTCACCGGCCGGACGGAAGGGACGGCCACGTTCACCGGCTTCATAGGAGACCGGTTCGACTTCACCGCCGACCTCGCGCACGCGCTGCCCGACGGATCCGCGTCGCACGTGACCGGGTCAGGCACAGTGGACCTGGCGGAACCTTCGTTCCTCAACGTGCAGTTCACTGCCGATCCTCTCGCCCTTCCGATTCTCGAGCCTTACGCGCCGGAAGTGAACCTGGTCGGCGACGTCAGGGGACCTATCACGGCGCAGGGCGCGCTGTCCGATCTAAGGGTTATCGCCGACCTGCGAACGCCCCGCGGACTGCTCAACTTCGATGGGCGCTTCGATCTGGAGGCGGAAGAGAAGACGTATGACGCACACCTTCGGGCGCACGACATTCAGTTGCGCCAGTGGATCGAGAACGGCCCCGCAACACGCCTGGCGGTGCAGGGCCGGGTGCGGGGCCGCGGGACCGATCCGGAGACGCTCGAGGCGACATTCGACCTTACCCTCCTTCGCTCTCTCGTGGAAGGGGCGACGGTCGACACGAGCCTGTTGCGGTTCACGGTGGCTGACGGCCTCGCCACCGCGGATACGTTCGCCATCAGGGCCGATGCTGGACTGGTCGATGGACGGGGCGCCTTCGGCCTGGCGGAGGGGCGGAGCGGTTCGCTGATTCTCGATATCGAAGTATCTGATCTTTCGAGTTGGAACCGCTGGCTCATCCCGGGCCGCAACCCGGCGCGGCAGGACACGTCGATCGAGGCTCTGTTCGCAGCTTTTCCGGACCCCGGTGAAACGCGGGAGACCGAGGGGCCGCCTGCCGAGGAGCCTGACACCCTGGCAGGCTCGCTGTCAGGACTCGGTGTGCTGTACGGCAACGTCGCGGACTTCTCGTTCGGGGGTCGCCTGCTGGCCAGGAACGTCAGCTACGGAGGCGCGCGGGCGGATTCGATCCAGCTAACGGTCGACGTGGCCGATCCCCGCATCCTCGACTCCCTGGTCGCTCGCGCTTCGGTGTGGAGGGTGGCCGGCCTCGGGGGGCGGGCCGACTCCCTGTTCGTACGCTGGCAGCGTCTGGGTCCGGAGCGAAGCGACCTAGAGCTCTACGCGCGTCGCGATACGAGTGCGGAGGTGGGCGTACACGCGGACGTCCGCTGGACCTCGGAGGAGAGGGCGGCGTTCATCGACCGCTTCCGGGCCAAGCTCGGAGAAGGCGAGCTGCGTCTCACGACGCCGGCGTACGTAGCCTACGGCGACTCCGGATTCGTGGCGCAGGGCCTCTCCCTGACGGGCGACTCCGGAGAGGAGCTGACCCTGGAAGGCATCGTTCCCGACGCTGGAGCGGCGAACCTGGACTTCCGACTGCGAAACATCCGGGTCGAGAGCATTCTCAGCCTCCTCGAGAACCGCCCGGATATAGAGGGAACCCTGGATGCCGACCTCCGCTTGAGAGGAACCGCGGACTCACCGCGGTGGGATGCCCGCCTGCAGGTACTGGATCCCGCCGTGCGCGGGCTCAGGTACGAGCGCCTCAACGGCGACTACCGCTACGCCGACCGTCGCATCGAGGTGGGGATGGTCCTGGAAGGGGGAGGCGAGGAGCTGGGCCGGGTGGACGGCTCGATCCTCGCCGACCTCACCCTGCGCGGCGTCCCACGGCGCCTCCTGAATGATCCCGTAGATTTGACGGTCGTTGCCGACAGCATCCCGCTGGAGCCCCTCGAGCTAGCCTTCCAATCGCTGAAGGAGGTTACCGGATTCGCTCGAGGCCGGGTTCGGGTGACAGGCGAGCCGGGCGATCTCTCGTTGGACGGCCGGTCCAGCGTCCTCGCCGGGGGCGCCACGGTCCCGAAATTGGGCGTGCGAATCGGAGACATCGTCGCCGGCTTTTCATTCGAAGGGTCGGAAGCACGGGTCGACTCGGCGAGATTCGTCTCATCGGCCGGAGGACGCGGATCGATCACCGGGAGCATCGGCATTGCCGAGCCTGCCAACATGGCCTTCGACCTCGGCCTCGAAGCCCACGAGCTGGGCGGTATGTCCCGGCGCCTGGCCCGATTCGACATCGACGGCGAAGGCCACCTCGGCGGCACATATCAGGCGCCCGAGCTGACCGGACGATTCCGCATTTCCGAGGGCGAGATACGGACGGAGCGCTTCATGAGGCAGCGCCAGGCGGTCGACCTGACGGATCCCGAGGTCTACAGCCTGATCGACACCACTCTGGTGGCTGAACAGCGTCTCTTCGAGCGAGCCCAGAAACCGTTCATGCGCAACCTTCGCATGGACGCACGCATCAGGTTCGGCCCCGACTTCTGGTTGCGCTCCACGGCCCTGAACGTGGAGCTGTCGGGCGAGCTAAACGTGAGCATGGACCGCGCCGAGCAGAATCTGGTGGCGTTCGGGACCCTCCGGCTCCCGCGGGGCAAGTACCGTTACATCTCCGGTACGGGCGCCGACATCTCGAGCCTCTATTCGCGGCAGCTTCAGATCACCGCCGGCTCCATCACCTTCGTCGGCACGCCCGGTATGGACCCGAATCTGGACATCGCGGCCGAATACGAGACGCGCTCCGGTCTCGGGCCGGTGGTCATCACTGTCAACATAGCCGGCACATCGCTGAGCCCGACCATGACCACCACCAGCGATCCGCCGCTTCCCGAGGCGGACGAAATCTGCTACCTGCTCTTCTCCTCCGCCTGCCTCGGAGCAGGGTCGGAGGGCGGTGACTTCGCCGCGTCCCTGGTTCGGGAAGGTCTCCTGGGCACGGTGAGCAGTCAGGTCTCCCAGGTACTCGTAAGCGGCGTGGGGCTGGTCGACTACTTCGACATCCGCTCGACGGGAGACGTGGGTCCGGCCCTGGACAGTGGGACGACAACCAGTCTCCTGTATGGCACCGAAATCGAGATCGGCCGGTACCTCACTCCGGACCTTTTCGTCAAGGCGACACAGGCGCTGGGGGGCCAGCTCCCCGGCCTGTCGGCGGAGTGGATCTTCATGCCCCGCTGGCGCCTTGAGGTCAAGACCGAGGACCGTTTCAAGCGATACGCCTCGTACGGGTACTCGTTCAGCACGTACAGCGATCGCACCTGGGGGCTGATGCTCTTCCGCGAGTGGAACTTCTGACGGTACATCCTCGCGTCCCAGCCCGCCTGGCGGCGACCTTCGGTTGATGAACCGCCAGCGGTGCGGTAGCATTCGGCACGGACTCCGCCCTCCCTCGGAGACCCGGGTAGGATTGAGCCCCACCGCATCCTCTGCTGGAGATTGGTTCGATGAAACCGGCGACAACGATTGGGGTCTTCTTCATCGCGCTCATCGCCGTAGGACACCTGCTGCGGCTGCTGTTCGGCTGGACCGTCATGATCAACGACAGAGTCATTCCAATGTGGCCGAGCGTGCTGGTCGTCATAGTATTCGGCGCGCTGTCGGTGATGATCTACCGGGAAGCCGGTAGACGATAAGGCCTCGCCGGACGACGACCACCCAAGCCGCGGGCGCCGGAGTCTCAGCGCGCCCGGTTCTTCCTCCCGGGTCGCGACCGCGCTGCGGACCTCGGAGGTGTGCGAAGCCCCGGAGCTGACAGTACATTGCCGGCCCCCGGGAGGTCTTGGTGAGCCCTGTACGGGGAAGCAGGAGGCTTCGCCTCTCTCTCTCCCGCGCGCGCCCGCAGCGCCAGTTGACTGGAGGAGTTGGCCCGGAACTGTGGCTGAATTCCCGATCCAGGACTCGGAGCGTTACCTCGTCCTCCTGAACCCGAAGGCGGCCGGGGGCCAGCCAGCCGTTCTGCGTCGCCGCATAGCCGGAGCGATGGGCGCCCAGAAGGTGCCGTTCGACATCGTGGAAGCCGACGGGCCGGAGGACGCGCTCGGCGTGGTGCGCAGAGCGGCGGCCGCCGGATACAAGGCGGTTGTGGCGGCCGGCGGAGATGGCACGATCGCGCTGGCACTACGCGGAACCGCCGGCACCGAGGTCCCCGTCGCGCTTCTTCCCTTCGGTACCGGGAACCAGCTGGCCCTCAACTTCGACGTACCTGTCTCCCTCGAGGACAGCGTGCGTGTCGCGGTGGAGGGAACGGTGGAGAGGATCGACCTGGGCCGGATCGGTGGCGATTACTTCGCCCTCATAGCGGGAGCCGGCCTCGATGCGGATGTAATGGCCAGCGCCACCACGGAGCTGAAGAACCGGCTCGGGTTTCTGGCTTACTTCATAGGCGGACTCAAGCACGTCATCACCCCTCGGAGCGCCAAGTACAGGATTGTGGCGGACGACACGGAACTGGAGATCGAAGCCTCGATGGTGCTCCTGGCGAACGCCGGCGTCCTCGGGGCCGGAGGTCTGCCGGTGGAGCTCAGGGTGGCTCCGCGGACGTCCTTCCAGGACGGCCTGCTGGACGTGGCGATCTTCGCGCCCCGTCACCTGCCGGACATGGCTGGCATGCTGTGGAGAATGGCCATGCACAAGTACTCCGGCGATGACCGCATGATATTCCTCCAGGCAAAGAAGGTCCTCGTCGAGTCGGATCCGCCGGTGGCCGCCCAGATAGACGGCGAGGTCGGCGGAGAAACCCCGATCGAAGCGGAAGTCGTGCCGCTCGCCGGCCGCATCCTCGTGCCGCGGTGAAGACAAAGGCACAGGGACACCCGTGGACGGAAGCGACTGACGAGGGCATGGCCAGGAAGAAGGACGCCGGACGTCTCGTCATCAGGGGCGCCCGGGAGCACAACCTCAGGAACATCGACGTCGAGATCCCGCGGAACCGGCTCACGGTGGTCACTGGACTGTCGGGATCTGGCAAGTCGTCGCTCGCCTTCGACACCATCTACGCCGAAGGGCAGCGTCGCTACGTCGAGTCTCTGTCCGCGTACGCCCGCCAGTTCCTCGGGGTGATGGAAAAGCCCGACGTCGATCAGATAGAAGGCCTGTCGCCCGCCATAGCCATCGAGCAGCGTTCCGCGGCCCGCAATCCGCGCAGCACCGTCGGTACGGTGACCGAGGTCTACGACTACCTGCGTCTCCTGTGGTCGCGTGTGGGGACGCCGCACTGTCCCTCGTGCGGTCAGCCGGTCCGGCAACAGTCGGCCACCCAGATCGCCGGCCAGGTAATCGCATGGCCCGACGGCGCGAGGATCGAGATCCTGGCTCCGCTGGTGCGCGGCCGGAAGGGCGAGTTCCGGGAACTGTTCGAGGAGGCGCTGCAGGAAGGGTTCGTCCGAGCCAGGGTGGACGAGGAGCTGGTGGACCTCTCCCAGCCGCCGACGCTCAACCGGCGACTGTCCCATGACATATCGGTCGTGGTCGACCGGCTGTTACTGCGGACCGAGGAGCGGCCGCGCGTAGCCGAATCCGTTGAAACGGCTCTGCGCATGGCTGGCGGGATGGTGGAGATCCTTCTGTATGACGGTGCGGCTCCGGCGGAGGCACACCTGTTCAGCGAGCTTTATGCCTGCCCCGTGTGCGAGGTGAGCATCCCGGAGCTCGAGCCCCGGCAGTTCAGCTTCAACTCGCCGTACGGAGCGTGCTCAGCCTGCGACGGGCTGGGCGTTCGGCTCGAGCCCAACCCGGACCTGGTCCTGGGCGACGAGCGGATCTCCATTCTCGAGGGGGTCATCCTGCCGTGGGGCGTCCCCACCGGACGCTGGGCTCGCGTCCAGCTCCCGGCGCTGGCGGAGAAGCACGGATTCGGCCTGAACCAGCCATGGGGCGAGCTGACCGACGAACAGCGGGCCGCGGTCCTCGACGGCGACCCCGAGGTGCCCTGGGGAGGCGCCCTTAACCACATCCGTCGCATGTACCACGAAACGGACAGCGACAGCGTGCGCCGGAACCTGCACGACTACATGACCGCCCTGGTGTGCTCCGAGTGTGATGGCGGACGGCTGCGCGTAGAGAGCCGGGCGGTCACGGTCGCCGGACACCGGCTTACGGACGTGGTGGAGTTGCCGGTCGATGAGGCCCTTCGCCTGTTCACCGCCCTCCGGGACGGTCAGGGGTCGGAATCGCTCGAGCCGGAGATCGCCGCGCCGATCCTCAAGGAGGTGTGCGACCGGCTCAATTTCATGGCGCAGGTCGGGCTCGGCTACCTGACCCTGGGCCGGCCGGCGGATTCGCTGGCCGGCGGCGAGGTACAGCGCATCCGACTGGCCACCCAGATCGGCAGCCGGCTGGTAGGAGTCCTGTACGTTCTCGACGAGCCCAGCATAGGTCTCCACCCCAGGGACAACCGCCGGCTGCTGGACACGCTGGAGGCCCTGCGCGACCTGGGCAACACGGTCCTGGTGGTGGAACACGACGAGGAGACGGTACGATCGGCCGATCATGTGGTGGACATGGGCCTCGGCGCGGGCCGTCACGGAGGGGAAGTCATCGTCTCGGGCCCGCTGCAGGAACTGCTGAGCAGCGAGAAGTCGCTGACCGGTTCCTACCTTCGGGGCGAGCGCACGATCCGGCTCCCGAGACATCGCCGCACCGTAAGGGACGGGGAGCGCCTCGTCGTCCGCGGAGCACGGGAGCACAACCTCCAATCCATAGATGTAGAGCTTCCTCTGGGGGCCTTCGTGGCAGTGACGGGGGTGTCCGGTTCCGGCAAGTCGACCCTGGTGGAGGAAGTCCTTTACCGCCGGCTGGCCCGGGAGCTGCACCGGGCGAAGCTGGTGCCGGGCGCCCACGACGCGATCGAGGGACTGGAGAAGATCGACAAGGTCATCGACGTCGACCAGAGCCCCATAGGGAGGACGCCGCGCTCCAATCCGGCTACCTACACCGGCCTGTTCACGCCGATACGGCAACTGTACGCGCAGCTGCCCGAGGCGAGAATCCGCGGCTATGATCCGGGCCGCTTCAGCTTCAACGTGAAGGGAGGACGCTGCGAGGCCTGCCGCGGAGACGGCCTGGTCAAGATCGAGATGCACTTCCTGCCCGACGTCTATGTTCCCTGCGACGTCTGTCGCGGGCGTCGCTACAACCGGGAGACGCTGGAGGTGCTGTACAAGGGGAAGAGCATCGCCGACGTGCTCGATATGACGGTTGACGAGGCCCTGGAGTTCTTCGAGCCGATCCCGCGGGTCCGGAGCCGGCTCAAGACCCTCTCCGACGTCGGCCTCGGCTACATCCACCTGGGACAGTCGGCCACCACTCTGTCCGGCGGGGAGGCGCAGAGGGTCAAGCTGGCTTCCGAGCTGGCGCGGCGGAGCACGGGCCGGACCCTGTACATCTTCGACGAGCCCACTACCGGCCTTCATTTCGAGGACATCCGCATCCTTCTGGACGTTCTGCACCGCCTGGTGGACCTGGGGAACACGGTCCTGGTGATCGAGCACCACCTGGATGTGATAAAGACCGCGGATTGGGTAATCGACCTCGGTCCGGAGGGCGGCTCGGGAGGCGGACGTGTCGTGGCGGCGGGCACGCCCGAGGAGGTGGCGGAGACCCGGAAGAGTCACACCGGGCGTTTCCTGCAGGGCGTCCTGACCCGTCGTTGATCCGGTTGGCAGTCGAGGTTAGTGTAAGTGATCACCATGGGCGGCCCGCGGCCGTTGGTAGAAACCGGCGGCCGGAGTCTCTCGTAGTACGGGTACCGACCTGGCGACGCGCCCCGGCTCGAGGTGCAGCCGGCGGGAGATGCTCCAGAGAGCGGGTGGAAATGCCTACCTTCATCTGGATCGTGCTGCTGTTCTTCGTCGCCATTCCGATCGGGCAGGCGATCGCGCGGCTGATTTCGTCAAAGGCCGAGCGGCCATCGATCCCGGAGGGGTCGGCCGGGCAACTGCGGGAGCTTGAGAGACAGGTCCGGTACCTGACGGAGCAGGTTGCGGGACTCCAGGAGCACCAGGAGTTCCTGACCCACCTGCTGGAAGGGCGACCTTCGAACGAGACGTCCGCCCAGACCGAGGAAGAGAGAAGATGATCAGTCGCGAAGACCTTGAGAGCTTTCTCATCCGAACGGAGCTGGACCACCGGGAGATCGACGAGTGCATGTGGCTCGTCGACCCGGGTGGAGGCGATGAGGGCCAACCTCCGCCGGTGGTGGTGAGCCTCACGCCGCCGTTGCTGATCCTGCGGGCGAGTATAGGCACCACGCCGGAGGGGGACGAAGCGCGGCTTAGGCTGTTCCAGCGACTGCTGGAGATCAACGCCGCGGATCTCGTCCACGGAGCCTACGGGCTGGAGGACGACGAGATCATCCTCACCGACTCTCTGGAGATCCAGGACCTGGACTACTCGGAGTTCCTGGCGTCGCTGGAGAGCCTTTCACTGGCCGTCAGGTCGCACCGGGATCAACTGGGACTGGACTGATACAGCTATGGGTATTTTCGATCGGCTTTCCCGCCTGCTTCGGTCGAACATCAACGACCTGATTGCCCGGGCCGAGAACCCGGAGAAGATGCTCGTTCAGGTCATCGAGGACATGCGCAAGCAACTGGCGCAGGCGAAGCAGGAAGTGGCCATCGCCATCGCCGACGAGCGCAAGCTGCGCGCGCAGACGGAGGACGAGCGGAAGCAGGCGCAGGAGTGGGAGCGCCGGGCGCGCCTGGCGATTCGTGAGGGCCGGGACGACCTGGCGAAGCAGGCTCTGATGCGGGGCCAGGAGCACGCCAACAACGCCGCCGAGCTCCAGGAGCAGTGGACCCGTCACCGCGACGAAACGGAGAAGTTGAAGGACTCGCTGCGGCAGCTGAACTCGAAGATCGAGGAGGCGAAGCGCAAGAAGAACCTCCTCATCGCCAAGCAGAGGCGGGCGCAGGCACAGAAGCGTATCCACGAGACGATGGCCGGCCTGCAGGATCGCAGCGCCTTCCGGGCCTTCGACCAGATGGCCGAGAAGATCGAGACCACCGAGCGTCGGGCCCTGGCCGCCGCCGAGGTCACCGAAGACCTGGAAGGAGACGACCTGGAGCGGGAGTTCAAGTACCTCGAGGTCGGCGGCGAGGACGGGGACGTAGAGGCCAAGCTGCTGGAGCTGAAGCGGGACATGGGCCTTCTGGAGGCTGCGGAACCGGAGGAGCCGAAGGCTCTGGAAGCGGGTGAGCTGCCCATCGCGGAGGCGGAGATAATCGAGGAGGAGATGGTCGAGGAGACCGAGGGGGAAGCCGAAGAAGCCGCCGAGGAGACCGGGTCCGCGGACGGCGAGGAGGAGCCCGCGCAGTAGCGTCCGGTACTACACTAAGAACGTTCCTATGCCTGAGTCGAGCACCCGCGGCTGGTTGCGCATCGTCCTGACAGCGGTTGCGGTAATCCTGCTGCTGGTCTTCGCGTATGAGGCGTCCGAGCTTCTCCTCCTCCTGTTCATCGCGGTGCTTCTGTCCGTATACCTGAGCTCCCTGACCGACTGGTTCCAGACGCGCCTTCGACTTCCGCGGTCACTGGGAATCACCGCCAGCGTCGCTATCAGCCTGCTGGGCTTCGGCGGTGTTGCCATGCTCCTCATCCCGCCGCTCACCACGCAGGCGGGTGCACTCCTGGCCGTGTTCCCGGCTCGCATAGGAGCCTGGGAGCAGCATCTGGTCAGACTCGCCGAGCAGTATCCCGTCGTACGGGAGCTCCTGGGACCGCTGCAGGAGGGGCGCAGTTACTTCGGCACGATCTTCGGCGAGATCGGGCAGTACTTCACGGACGTGTTCCCGTACCTGTTCGGAGGACTGTGGTTTTTCGTGCACGCCTTCAGTGTGCTGGCAATGGGCGTCTTCCTGACCGCCAAGCCCCAGCTGTATCGCTCCGAGATCGTCCAGCTTGTACCGCCCCGGAACAGGGTGCTGGCGGCCGACATCCTGCGAGAGCTGGCGATCACGCTGCGGTCCTGGGTGGGAGGGCAGCTGGTGGCCATGACTGTCCTCGGCGTGCTCACGTGGGTTGGCCTGCAGCTGCTGAGCGTGCCCTATGCGCTGGCCTTCGGCGTGTTTACCGGACTGGTGGCCATAGTGCCGTTCTTCGGCAGCCTGTTCTCCACCCTCCTGCCGGCGCTGTACGTGCTGCCAAGCGGTGGGGTCTGGTACGCCCTGGCCGTGGTAGGCCTCGGGGTTGTGGTGCACCTGGTGGAGGCCAACGTGGTCGCCCCGAAGGTATTCGAGCGGCAGGTCCGGCTTCCCCCGGTGTGGACGCTGCTCTCGGTGCTGGTGGCCCTCAAGCTGCTCGGGCCGATAGGCATGGTGGTGGCGGTGCCGATCCTGGCCGTGGTCCGCGTGCTGCTCAAGCGCCTGTACGTCGAGCGGTTGCTGGAGGGAGGCGGCTTCCATCCGATCCTCAGCGACGAACCGATCGTGATCCGGGTACCGGACGGCGTGGGCCTCCTCCTGTCACCGGCCGGGGTGGCCGGTTCCGTGCCGGACCTGTTGGAACGGGAGTAGGCGCCCGCTCACCGCTCGCTTCCTCGCACCAGGTCCCGGAACTCCTGCAGCAAATGCTGGTTGGCTCCGAGAAAGCCTCCTCCGGCAGGACCCGCCGGACCCACCGGCGCGGGGTCGCTCCCGGAGCCGGCCACCGTCTCGAGCCCCTCGACGTTCAGCTCCTCAAAGTGTCCTCCCGCCTCGCCCACGATGAGCGCTCCCGCGGCCACATCCCAGGGCATCAACCAGAACTCCCAGAAGGCATCCAGCCTGCCACAGGCCAGATGGCAGAGGTCGAGCGCGGCTGAGCCGCCCCGGCGAATACCGCTGGTCGTGCGGAGAACGCGGTCGAGGACCTCGAGGTATGCGGGCAGCAGATCCAACCTCTTGAACGGGAAGCCCGTACCCACCAGTGCGAGCTGCAGCTCCGAGACTTCCGAGGTGCGGATCGGCTCTCCGTCGAGGCGCGCCCCCCCGTCCCGTGTCGCTTCGAACAGCTCTCCGTTCGTAGAGTTGAGGACCACTGCGGCGCGAAGCCCATGCTGGTCCTCGGCGGCCACAGAGACCGCGTACTCCTGGTAGCCATGCATCCAGTTAGTGGTCCCGTCCAGAGGGTCGATGATCCAGCGAATACGGTCCAGGCTCCCGTCGGGACCTGCTTCGTCTCGGGCGGCCCCCGTATCCGTGCCTTCCTCCGTCAGCATCCGGTGTGACGGAAACCGCCCCTCGAGGACGCTGACGATTCGGCGCTCCGCCTCCAGGTCGACCTCGGTGACGAAGTCCGACCGACCCTTCTGGGTCCACCCCGACCTCTCGGCGCCACCAGGCGCCTCCGCGTGCACTTCAGCCGCTGCACGGGCCGCCTCGCGGGCCGCTTCGAGAAGCGAAGCGTCTTCAGCAAGCGCCGCCGCGCTGGTTTCTCCGCTCACTATCCTCTCGCTTGCTCGGGTTGATGGGCCCGGCTACCTTGCCGACGGCCCCCGTCAGGGGGCGCGAAAGCCCCGAATACAGGCCTGTTCAGCGGATTCAGACGACCCCAGATGATCAAGGGCAAGAGCCGCGTCTTCAGCGGGATCCAGCCGTCCGGCGAACTCCATCTCGGGAACTATCTCGGCGCGATCGAGAACTGGGTCGCCCTCACCGATCGCTACGATTGCATCTACGCCATCGTCGACCTGCATGCCATAACCATCCCATATGAGGCCGACCGGCTGCCCGCCCGCGTGTTCGACGTGGCAGTGGGCGTGCTGGCCAGCGGGCTGGACCCCGAGCGGTGCACGCTCTTCGTGCAGTCGGCCGTACCGGAACACGTGGCTCTCGCATGGTTGCTGAACACCGTCACGCCGCTTGGCGAGCTGTCGCGCATGACCCAGTTCAAGGACAAGGCGGACCGGGTGGAAACGGTGAACGCCGGCCTGCTCAACTATCCGATCCTGCAGGCGGCCGACATCCTCCTGTACCACGCGCAGCACGTTCCGGTGGGCGAGGATCAGAGACAGCACCTCGAGCTCACGCGGGAGATAGCCCGGAGGTGGAACGCCCGATACGGGGAGTACTTCCCGGAGCCGCAGCCGCTCATCGGAACGGGAAAGAAGATCCTCGGGCTGGACGGCGTCTACAAGATGTCCAAGTCGCAGAATAACACCGTCCCCATGATGGCGGGCCCGGACGAGGTGTGGTCGCTGATCCGAACCGCCGTGACCGACCCCGCGCGGGTGCGTATGAGCGACCCCGGTAACCCCGATGTGTGCAACGTTTTTACGTTGCACGGCCACTTCTCATCCGAGGGGGAGCGCGCCGAGATCGACCAGCGCTGCCGGACGGCGACCATCGGGTGCGTGGACTGCAAGAGACGGCTCACCGAGAACGTCGTGCATCGGCTGGCGCCTATCCGGGAACGGGCAGCCGAGCTTCGGGCCAAGCCGGAGCTGGTCCAGGAGATCCTCGCAGCGGGAGCCGAGCGGGCTCGCGGCATTGCGGCCACCACCCTGTCCGAGGCCAGCGAGCGGATGGGGATCGGTCGCCCGCCTGCCTGAGTCCCGAATCCGCGGTCAGGCTGAGAGCAGGAGCCACGAGGGCAGCCACGTTTCGCCTATGAGTGATTCCCTCCGCAAGCTGGTCATCTGGATGCACTCCGACCGATTTCCCACCTGGTCGATTCCCGATGCCTCGGTCAGCGCGGTCGAGGAAGCTCTGGGCCCGGGATGGGAGGTGAAGGCCTTGAGACAGCCCACCGTCGCTTCCGGAGACGGCAGCCGCTCTGTGCCCTCCGAAGTGCTCCGCGAGGTGAAGGACGCGGAGGTCTACTTCGGCTTCGGAATCCCCCGCGAGATCTTTCGCGCAGCTCCGTCGCTCCGGTGGGTCCACTCGGCCGCCGCCGGGGTGCGGGCCTCTCTCTTCCCGGAGATGCGAGAGAGCGCAGTGCTGCTCAGCAACTCGGCCGGGATATACGCCGAGCCGCTGGCCGAATGGGCCATCGCGGCAATGCTGTACTTCGCCCGGAGCCTGGACGTCGCAGCCACCGGGAAGCGGAACGCCGAGTGGTCGTACGAGCGCATGGCGGGCTTCGGCCATCAGTTGCGTGAGCTGGCCGGAAGCACCGTGGGCATAGTCGGATACGGTGGCATCGGCAGCGCCATCGGTCGCCGGGCCGCCGCGCTGGGAATGACGGTGCTGGCAGTTCGCTCCCGGACGACCGCTGCCCCGCCGGAGGTAGTCCGGATCTACACTCCCGACAGGCTCGATGCCCTCCTCCCGCGCTGTCATTACATCGCACTGTCGCTTCCGGAGACTGCTGACACGATGGGTCTTATCGGGACTGAAGAGCTGGCCCTTATGCCTTCCGAAGCCGTCTTGATGAACCTCTCGCGAGGTGGCATCGTAGACGAGGACGCGCTGGTGGAGGCCCTCCGCTCGGGTAGGTTGCGGGGCGCGGCCCTCGACGTCTTCCGCGAGGAGCCGCTTCCGGCCGGCAGCCCGCTGTGGGATCTTGACAACGTGCTGATCACGCCCCACGCGGGCTCGATCACCCCCCGCTTCTGGGAACGGCAGACCGCTCTCATGGTGCGCAACATAGGCAATTATCTGGCGGCCGCGCGGCTGGAGAACGCGGTGGACAAAGGACGGGGTTACTGAGCCAATGCAGAGACTGATTCAGGCGGCGGTGGAGCGGGGCGCGAGCGTCATCCACATCAAGGCCGGCGACGTCCTGCGGGCCCGCATCGACGACAGGGTGGTCAAGCTCTCCAATCAGATCTTCACCGACGATGAGACCCGCAAGGTCGCTCTTCAGTTGATCCCGTCCGACCGTGACAGGAAGCGCATCGACGAGATCAAGGACTACGACACCTCCTGGGAGCTCCAGGGTGTGGGTCGCTTCCGCGTCAACATCCTGCGACAACGGGGCGCCTTCATGGTGGTGATGCGGGTGATTCCGTGGAAGGTGCCCAGCCTGGAGGAGCTCTACCTTCCGGCCGTCTTCGGTGACATAGCCGAGCTCGAGCACGGGCTGGTGCTGGTTACCGGAGGGGTTGGAACGGGGAAGAGCACGACCCAGGCTGCCATGATCAACTGGGTGAACTCCAAGCAGCAAAAGCACATATTGACGCTCGAGGACCCGATCGAGTACCTGCACGATGACGACGTGAGTACCGTGACCCAGCGGGAAGTCGGGGTGGATACGGAATCGTTCCGCAGCGGCCTGCGGGCAGCCCTGCGACAGGACCCGGACGTGATTCTCATCGGTGAGATGCGAGACAGGGAAACGATCGAGATCGCCATCCGGGCAGCCGAGCTGGGCCAGCTGGTCATATCCACGGTGCACACGCCGACCGCCGTCGGCGCCCTCAACTTCCTCCTCGCGGTCTTTCCCGAGGAGGAAAAGGAACTCGCGCGCATGCGAGTGGCGGACGTTTTGCGGGCGGTGATCGCCCAGAAGCTGTTGGTTCGCCGGGACACGGACCGGCGCATTCCGGCGGTCGAGGTACTCCGGGTGACCGGAGCGATTCGAGACTGTATCCTGCATGGCCAGCCGGCCGAGGAGATCACGGCCCTGATCGAAGCCGGACAAGAGGCGTACGGGATGCAGAGCTTCCACCAGCACCTCCAGACACTCGTCCATACCGGAATGGTGGAGTACGAGACCGCCAAGGCGGCCGCCCCGAGTCCCAGCGACTTCGAGCTCTTCATGCAGACTCTGGCCGGCGACGACGGGGCCATAGGCTACGGCCCGGAGCCCGGCGAGGATTACCGCCTGTGAGGCTCGAAGGTGTCTTCCTGCCCGTCATCACTCCCTTCGATCCGGCGAACGGCAGGCCCGACCGCGACGGCCTGGTGCGCAACCTTCGAGCCTGGCACGAGCATCCCATCGCCGGCGTGGTGATCGGCGGCTCCACGGGCGAGGCGGCGTTGCTGGAGGAGCACGAGCTGCTCCTCCTTGTGGAGACAGCGGCCGATGTCGGGCCGGAGGACCGGGCAGTGATCGCCGGGACCGGGGCTGAGTCCACCCGGGCTGCTGTCAGACTGACCGCCGAGGCGGCGGCGCTGGGGGCGGATGCGGTGTTGGTGCGACCGCCCTCGTACTACCGGGGCCAGATGACGGCAGAGGCGCTACGGGTGCACTTTCTGGCGGTAGCCGACGTCTCGCCGGTGCCGCTGATTCTGTACCACGTGCCGAAGTTCGTTCCGGTGGACCTGGTTCCTCAGCTGGTGGGCGAGCTGGTGCGGCACGAGAACATCGTGGCGATCAAGGACTCTTCCGGTGACCTCCACAACCTGGGGGCGCTGTGCGAGGCATGCGCCGGTCGCGGCCGGGTGCTGGTGGGTGCCGGAACTCACCTCTACGCGGGGCTGGAGATGGGGGCGAGCGGCGGCATCGTCGCCGTGGGCCTGCTGGCCCCCGCGGCCGTGTGTGAGCTCTATGCCGCATGGCTAGCGGGGCGCGGCGCCCGGGCCGGAGCGCTGCAGGAGCGAATCGGCCCGCTCGACAAGCGGGTCGTATCAAGCACCGGGGTACCCGGCATCAAGCACGCGCTGGATCTGCTGGGCCTCGCCGGAGGGCCCCCGAGATCCCCGCTGCTGCCTCCATCGGAGGCTAAGAGGGCGGAGGTGGCGAGGGCCCTCGAGGACGCCAGTCTGCTGAATCCGGCCGCCACTTCCGGCACCTGAGCGAAGCGAGCCGGAGAAAAAGGTCAGGAGCACAGATGTTCACAGATAGGACCCGCTGCGTGGTGATCGTCGGCGCCCAGTGGGGCGACGAGGGGAAAGGGAAGATCACCGACGTGCTGGCGGAGCAGGCGACCCTGGTCGCCCGCTATCAGGGCGGAGCCAACGCCGGACACACGGTGCAAGTGGGGGAAGAGGAGTTCATCCTGCACCTGATTCCGTCCGGAGCCCTGTATCCATCCGTGCGCTGCCTGCTGGGGAATGGCGTGGTGGTGGATCCGTGGACGCTCATCGACGAGATAGAGCTGCTCGCCGGCCGGGGGATCGCGGTTGAAGACCGGCTGATGATCTCGCGGCGGGCCCACATGGTCCTTCCCTACCACAAGCTCCTTGACGGGGCACGCGAGGCCAGACGTGGCGCGGACAGAATAGGGACCACCAAGCGGGGCATCGGACCAGCATACCACGACAAGGTCGCGCGCGCGGGATTGAGGGTGTGCGACCTGGAGGATCTCTCCTACTGCCGGCAGGTGGTGACGGAGGCTACGGAAGCGGTGAATGCGCTCCTCGCTAGCTACGAGGCAGCAGAGCAGGCGGATCCCGAGTCGGTGATGGCGGAGCTGGAGGACGTGGCCCCGCGAATCGTGGCCCTGGGAGCGGACAGCGGGGACGAGATCCGGGCCGAACTGTCGGATGGGGGTCGCGTCCTGCTCGAGGGAGCACAGGGGTCCCTGCTGGACGTCGACCACGGTACTTATCCGTTCGTGACGTCCTCAAATACCACAGCCGGCGCGGCTTCCACCGGTCTCGGAATCGGCCCGAAGCTCATCGACGAAATCCTGGGCGTGGTGAAGGCGTACACCACCCGTGTGGGCAGAGGGCCGCTCCCGACCGAGCTCCTGGGAGCAGAGGGGGACCGGCTGCGCAACCTCGGTGCCGAGTTCGGAGCCACGACCGGCCGGCCGCGCCGGCCGGGATGGTTCGACGGTGTGGTGGTGAGGCACGCGGCCCGCGTCAACGGCCTGACCGCTCTGGCGGTGACGAAGCTGGACGTGCTGGACAGCTTCGCCGAGCTGAAGCTGGCGGTGGGTTACGAACTGAACGGGAGCCGATCGGATCGGTTCCCTGAGCGCGCTCCCGATATCGAACGGGTTACGCCGGTCTACGAAACGACTCCCGGCTGGGAATCGGAGACAGGGGAATGCCGCACCTGGGACGACCTGCCGGCAGCCGCCCGGGACTACCTGGCGCGTCTCGAGGAGGTGGCCAGGGTTCCCATACGGCTCGTCTCCGTGGGCTCGGCGAGAAGCCAGATCGTCCACGTCTCCTGAGTGGCCGATCCGTTCTCCGGCGCGGCACGGCTGGTACGGGCGGACGCCCCGCGAGCCGTACGGCGCGGCACGCCGCTACGTTGCCCGATCAACCCGCGCCGACTATACTGAAAGGCTCTTGTATTCCGGCTGGCCCGCGAGTGGCTCGGAGTCGGCAGACGCGAACCCGGCACATACGGCGTCGCGTCTTTCTTATTGATTGAGGGGACACACAGAGCGGGCCGGGCGGCGTCCGGCCGGCGCCGGGAGCGGATTCGCGATGTTCGAGCAGCTGGGTGAGCGACTGGATGACGTATTCCGCCGCCTACGCGGACGGGGCGTCATCACACAGCCCATGCTGAAGGAGGGTCTCCGGGAGGTCCGGCGCGCCTTGCTGGAAGCCGACGTCAACTACCACGTCGCCCGGGACTTCCTGAAGCGTGTCGAGGAGCGGGCGCTTGGCGAGAAGGTGCTCGAGTCGGTTCGTCCGGCCGAGCAGGTCGTCAAGATTGTCCACGACGAGCTGGTGCAGGTGCTCGGCGGAAGCGAGGCGGCGTCCGACCTGGCCGAGGCCTCCGTGCCGCCGACCGTGCTGATGCTGGTGGGCTTGCAGGGGTCGGGAAAGACGACAACGGCGGGGAAGCTGGCTCGGCGCTTGGAGCGGGCCGGACGCAGACCGACGCTGGTGGCCTGCGATCCGTACCGGCCTGCCGCGGGCGAGCAGCTGGTGACCCTGGCCGAGTCAATCGGCGTGCCGGTCGTGCACGAGGCCGGCGAGACCGATGTGGTCAAGCTGGCCCGGGGAGCCGTGGACGAGGCCCGCCGGGCCGGCGCCACGCACGCCATCCTGGACACTGCAGGACGGCTGCAGGCTGACGCCGAGCTGATGGCCGAGCTGGCGGCGCTGAAGGAGGAACTGAGGCCGGACGAGATCCTGCTCGTGGCCGACGGGATGACGGGCCAGGAAGCCGTCCGGATCGCGGAAGGTTTCCACGAGGCTGTGGGGCTGTCCGGGGTGATCCTGACCAAGATGGATGGGGACGCCCGGGGAGGTGCGGCGCTCTCGATCCACGGAGTGCTCGGGGTGCCGGTCAAGTTCGTCGGGGTCGGCGAGCGGCTGGAGGACCTCTCTGTGTTCGAGCCGGATCGGATGGCCGGGCGGATCCTCCAGATGGGGGACATAGTGGGCCTGGTCGAGCGGGCTCAGCAGACCATCGATCTGGAGACGGCCGAGAGTCTGGAAAAGAAGGCGCGGGGCGGAGGGGAGTTCACCCTGGAGGACTTCCTGCACGCTGTCAAACAGATCCAGAAGATGGGTCCGCTGGAGAACCTGCTGAAGATGATCCCCGGCGTGAAGCCGAAGATGCTGGAGGGAATAGACGTCGACCCCAGCCGCATCCGGCACATGGAGGCGATCGTGCTCTCGATGACGCCACAGGAGCGTAGACGGCCGGAGATGATGAACGGATCGCGCCGGGCGCGGGTAGCCCGCGGATCGGGGCGGCCGGTACACGAGGTGAACCGGCTGCTGAAGCAGTTCCAGGAGATGCGTAAGATGATGAAGCAGATGGGCAGGCTCGCGCCCCGCCTCGTTGCGGGCGGTGGGATCGGCTCGCTGCTTCACTGAGGGTCGCGGCGAACGGCTGGCATATCGGCCCGGAGCGCGACCAGAGACGGATCACGAAGAATCAGGACGACGATCAGGGATGCCAACGACTATTCGACTTCAGCGCGTGGGGCGGAAGAAGCAGAGCTCTTTCCGCATAGTCGTATCTGATGCGGCCGAGTCTCGCGACGGGCCGGCGATCGAGACGATAGGACTGTACAACCCCCGGACCCACCCATCGGCGATCCGGCTGGACGCGGCGGCCGCTCTCAACTGGCTTTACGAGGGTGCGCTTCCCAGCGAGACGGTCGTCTCGATCTTCAGGAAGACCGGCGTCTGGCAGAAGTTCCAGGCGGGCGAAACCGCGGAGACGCTGGAGGATAAGGTCGTCACCGTTGGCGCTCCGCCGGGTGAGCAGGGCACCTCGTTCCGGGCCGACGTCGCCGCAGAGGCGCAGGCCAGACGGGCGGCCGAGCTGAAAGCGGCCAGGATCGCCGACGAGGCAGCGGCCGAGAAGGCGGCGCAGAAGGCGGAGGCCGAAGCGGAGACGGAGCCCATCGCCGAGGAGCCCGCCGTAGAGGCGGACGCAGTCGCGGAGGTAGCTGCAGAAGCGGAAGAGGAGCCCGAGGCAGTGGCCGCGGAAGCGGAAGAGGAGCCCGAGGCAGTGGCCGCGGAAGAGGAGCCGGCGGCTGAGGTTGCCGCCGAGCCTGAAGCCGAAGCGGAGACGGAGCCCGTCGCCGAGGAGCCTGCGGCCGAAGCGGAAGAAGAAGAATAAACCGGCGAACGCCGGGGCTATCGGGCTGACGAGTGACGTGGACGAGATCGTTGTGGCGCTTGTCCGCCGGGCGCACGGCCTGGACGGCGAGCTGCATGTGGCTGAGCGAACGGATGACCCGGAGGAGGTGTTTGTCGAGGGACGGGTCTTCCAGGTTCTCGAAGGCGGGCCGGAACATCTCCCGGCGCGCCTGACTCTGGAGGCCGCACGGCCGCATCGCGGGGGCCGCCTTCTTCGCTTCAGCGAGATCGAGGACCGTTCGGCGGCGGAGCTGTATGCCGGGCGGCACCTCACTCTTCCGCGCGACGAGCTCAGGCCTCTCGACGAGAACGAGTTCTTTGCGCAGGAGCTGGTAGGCTTCGAGGTCGTACGGGTCGGCGGTGAGAGGGTGGGCAGTGTCACGGCGGTGTACGATGCCGGCGGCCGGACGCTCCTGGGCGTAGACGCTGACGGACGGGAGCTGCTGGTGCCGTTCAGCCGGCAAGTCGTTGCCGGAGTGGATGTGGACTCGCGCGAGATCGTGATCGATCCACCGGCTGGCCTCCTCGACCTGTAGACGAGAGTCCGAGGGCGAGCCAGGCGGCGGTGCGCGGCCGGCTTTGGGAGTGGAGAGAGTGCGTATCAACGTGCTGACGATCTTCCCCGGCTTCTTTGCGGAGGCTCTTGCTGCCAGCATGCCGGGGCGTGCGGCCGAGGCGGGCCTGGCGGCGTTCCGGGTGGTCGACCTGCGTGACTACACGCACGACCACCACAGGACGGTGGACGACGAGCCGTACGGAGGTGGACCGGGCATGGTGATGAAGCCCGAGCCGTTCTTCGAGGCGATGGACGACCTGAACCCGAGCGGCCCCGTCGTGCTGCTGAGTCCGAGCGGGAGCCGGTTCGATCATGACACCGCGGTGCGGTACGCGATGGCGGAGGAGCTCACGCTCCTGTGCGGACACTACAAGGGAGTGGACGAGCGGGTGGCAGAGGGAGTGGCCACCGAGGAGCTCTCGATCGGTGACTACGTCCTGTCGGGCGGAGAGCCCGCGGCCCTGGTGGTAATCGACGCGGTAGTCCGTCTGTTGCCGGGGGCCATCAGCGACCACGCTTCCGCGACCGACGACTCGTTTTACGACGGGCTGCTGTCGGCGCCGGTGTACACGCGACCGCCTGAGTACCGGGGCATGACGGTGCCGGAGGTGCTGAGATCCGGCGACCATCGACGGATCGCCGAGTGGCGCCTGGCGGAAGCCGAGCGGCTGACACGCGAGCGACGCCCGGAATTGTGGGACTCGGAGGCAGAGTGAGCAGTCCCGAGTGATCTGTGAACGGACGGACCAAACGATTACATTCGGTCGCGAGACGCGGCCCGAGAAGGAGCGACATAGTGGATCCGAGGATTGCGGGAATCGAACAGGGACAGCTGCGGTCCGACCTGCCCGCCTTCGCGCCCGGCGACACGATCCGGGTGGCCGTGCGCGTCAGGGAGGGTGCCAAGGAGCGGATCCAGGCCTTCGAGGGCATCTGCATCGCCCGCAAGGGCGGCGGCCTGAGCGAGACATTCACCGTGCGTAAGATCTCGGGCGGTGTCGGGGTCGAGCGCATCTTCCCCCTCCACTCGCCGTCCATCGGCGGGATCGAGGTGGTTCGCCGGGGGCACGTCCGGCGGGCCAAGCTCTATTACCTCCGTGCCCGTCGTGGCAAGCGAGCCCGGGTACGTGAGCGTCGCTGGTGGGAAGGGCCTACTGCGGCCGAGGTGGCCGAGGCGGCCGCCGCCCTGAAGGAGGAAGAACTCGCCGCGGCAGCCGACGAGACCGACGGCGATGGGGTTGCAGTTGAGTCGGCCATAGAGGAGCAGTTGCCGGAGGCGGCTGTGGAGAGCGAGGCTCCCGAGGCTGAAGCGAGCTCAGAGACAGAGGCCGCTTCCGGGAGCGAGGAATCGGCTGCCGGGGACGCGGGCTCCGAGGAAGCGGAGGAGTCCGAGGGCAGCGCAGAGGCCTAGCCGCCGGCCCAAGCCTTCGCACCGTCCGATGGTCCGAACGGCCCCCACCGATTTCGAGAAGGAAGCGTGGGAGTGCGGGCTCGAGTACGTGGTGGGGATCGATGAAGCGGGTTGCGGTCCGCTGGCCGGACCCGTCGTGGCCGCCGCAGTCGCCCTGCAGCCCGGCCAGTGGCTCGAGGGCGTGTATGACAGCAAGAGCCTGAGCCGCAAGCGACGTGACCAGCTCGCGGACGAGATTCGCAGCCGGGTCCTCGCTTTCGCAGTTTCCGCCGCTTCGACGCGTGAGATCGAGCGCCTGAACATACGTCGCGCCACGGCCCTGGCCATGAACCGCGCCATTGCCCGGCTGCCGTTTCGACCGGATCTGCTGCTGGTGGACGGCCGTCCGGTCCCGGAGCTCGGCGAGCATCGGCCCATCGTGAAGGGAGACCGGCTTTCCCTCTCCATCGCCTGCGCATCGATCCTCTCCAAGACGGTGCGCGATAGACTCATGGAGCAGCTCGGCAGCCGCTATCCCCAGTACGGATGGGCGAACAACAAGGGGTACGCGACCGGACGTCACCTGTCGGCCATCCGCGAGCACGGTCCCACGCCGCACCATCGGTGCACTTGGGCGCCGATCATACAACGCGAGCTCCCCCTGGAGGCGTGACGATGCATTCCGAACACCTTCGCAACGTCCAGTTCTCGTGGGTCGCTTTCGGCTGGTTCGTCGGGCTGGCGGTGGCAACCAGTGTCCTTCTGCTGCTGGCCGGAGCCGGGGTGGTGGAGGGGGGTGGGATGCGGGAGACACTGGCGCTCACGCTGGCCGTGGGAGCCGGCTGGTTCGTCGGCGGTTTCATTGCCGGATTCAAGGCGGCCGCCGCTCCGATCTTGCACGGCGCGGCGATGGCGCTGTTCACCTTCGTGGCGTGGTTCGCCGTTAACCTCGCGTTCGGGGGTCTGACGACAGGCGTCACCGCATGGGAGCACCTCGGCGGACGCAGCCTCGCGGCGGCCCTGCTGGTACAGGTGATCGCCGCCATCGCCGGGTGCTGGCTGGGGTACCGCTACACGCCGGTACGGGTGGATTGAGCGCGCTGCACTCACAGGGCGGATGGTCCGGAAGTCCGGCGGTGCCCCGGGAAACCTGGGCCTAGGTGTCCCAGATCGTCCGAACGTGTGGGTAGCTCAACAGCCTTTCGTCTCTCGTTATCAGTGTGGCACCCAGAGTCAGCGCCGTGGCGACGATCATGCGATCGGCGGGATCGTCGTGCAGGGGCGTCGGCAAGTGGCCCGAACGAAGCGCGATTCTGTTGTCAACGGGTACGAAGTTGAGGAAGGGAAGGGCCTCGGATCGAGCTACCCAGTCCTGCACATCCATGGTTAGCTGGAGTCTGCCCCGGCTCACCAGGAGCGACACCTCCCACGCACTGATAGAGGATACGTGGAGCCCGCGCTCCCGGATGCTCTGATCGATGGCCTCCGCCGCGGCTTGCGGCAAGGCCCGGGCCTGAGAGGCCCACCACACCCAGATGTGCGTGTCCAGGACTATCACACGAGGGTTTCCCAGTCCTCCAGCCCAACCGGCTCCGCGGGCTCATCATATCGAATCACGCTGCCCCTGAGCGCCCGCAACGCTGAAAGTGGGTCGGGGGTATAGGGGACGATCTTCAGGACGGGCCTTCCGCGGTCCGTGATGATGATCTCCTTCCCGGTGCGCTCGACCTTCCGGAAGTATTCCAGCGCTCGCGCCTTGAACCGTGACTTGGATACCATGGCGACCATCCCCGGCATCGTGGTAAGGATACGACTGTAGTCATATTACCATAGTCACACAAGAACCACAAGGTGTAGTCCGTGGGCGTGTCGCGCGAATATCCTCCAGCCTGCTCTCGCAGCCTCATCGGACATTCAACCACAAGTCGATATCGCCATCGGCGAGTGGGGCGCTTGACTCTGCAGCGCTAGGTCTGGCCGCGCTCCACATGCACCTTATGTTAAAGAATTACTGACCGGGTAGCTCAGTTGGTAGAGCAACGGACTTTTAATCCGTAGGTCGTGGGTTCGAGACCCACCCCGGTCATACAGAAACTGGAACCAGGCGCGTGACCTTGAGCAGCAAGCCGAGCGGTGCAGGGAGGTGGCACGGCGGCTTATTCGGGAAGAGTTGCTTAAGGCCACGCGGTAAGAGTGCCTTCCGCATCTGCCTGGCTTTCGCTTGCTCGCACGGCGGCGGGCGGGATGCTTGACCTGCGCTTGCCTGTTTGGCGTAATTGGTAATGCAGCCTTGAGGCATTCCCCCCTTTGAGGCAGGCTGCTATGAGTGAGGTTGTTCTCATATCCGTAATCACGTGCCCCGAGTGTGGTCACGCCCAGGAAGAGACCATGCCGGAGAACGCGTGCGTGCACTCTTACGACTGCCCCGGTTGCGGCGTGCTTCTAAGACCCCGTTGAACGCATTTGCTGCGTCTTCTGCTCCTATGGTTCAGTTGCGTGTCCGCCGAGTCAGGTTTTGAGGCCCTCAAGCTGAGCAAGCGGCGTCATTGTAGACGCCCGTTCGCGCCGGGCGCTGGCACCCGGCCTATGGTGCTCGCGCTGCTAGTGCTCGCCGTCGCCGTGGCGGCGCCCGCGCCTGCGCCCGCGCAGCACAAGGATGATGACGTGCCCGGCTGGCGCGCCGGGCGCTTCCTCTGAGTACGCGTGCGGGTAGGTTCACGCACTCTGCGCAAACCACCCCTTGGGGGGGTCCGGGGTCTCTGGAAGGGCGAGTGACGGCGAGGGGAGGGGCTCGGCCCGCCGCAGGCCTAGATTCCGTCTGGCCTCTCCCATGCTCCGTTCAGAAGCAGTGGGATTGCAGGTAGGGAGCGAAGTCCGAGTATGGTTGACAGGATCAGTCGTTTGATCGTTTGTGGAGCACACCTGCTAAGGAGACAGGTCGCAGTCGACCGGTGCACGAGCTGCCTGAGCTCCCATGGCAAAGGAGGCCTCCTCATGAAGCGCCTGTTCTTCCGGCGGTTCCATATCAGGACCGGCTACCCCGCGGTTCCAGTGACCTTGATGGGCGTGCTCGTGGCATGTCAGCCCGCCGCCGCTCCGAACGGCGTGACACGCACCTACTACATTGCCGCTGACGAGGTGGTATGGGACTACGCGCCCAGCGGCGCCAACGTCATCACGGGACGGGAGTTCGGGGAGGAGGAGAACCACTGGATGGCGTCTGGCCCAACCCGAGTGGGTCGGGTCTACAAGAAGGCCCTCTACCGCGAGTATACGGACTCCACATTCGCGACTCCGAAGCCCCGTCCTCCCCAATGGGAGCACTTGGGGATCTTGGGTCCCCTGATCCGGGCCGAGGTGGGCGACACCGTTCGCATCATCTACCGGAACAACGTCCCGTTCCCCACAAGCCTGCATCCGCACGGGGTGTTCTACGAGAAGGACTCTGAGGGCGCGCCCTACGAGGACCTGACGGACGAGCGGGACAAATTCGATGACGGTGTGCCCCAGGGCGGAACGCACACCTATGTATGGCCGATCCCGGAACGAACGGGACCAGCAGAGGCCGACAACAGTACGGTCTTCTGGATGTACCATTCCCACACCGAGGAGGTACGGGACGTGAACGCCGGGTTAATTGGGCCCATGATCGTCCACGCCCGTGGCACTCTGGGCTCCGACGGACGGCCGACCGACGTCGATCGTGAAGTCATCCTCAGTTTCTTGGAATTCAACGAGAACGAAAGCTGGTTCATGGAGGAGAACGTCCGCACCTACATGAGCAACCCGGACGCAATCATGTTCGGCCGCGGGCCATTCGGAGACCGAATCGCCACCTCCGACGGGCTGGATTGGGGAAGCAACTTCATGGAAACCCTGAACGGGTTCAGCTACGGCCACCTCGAGGGGATCACCATGCGGGAGGGAGAGCGGGTTCGCTGGTACCTGATGGCATCGACGAATTTCGAGATCCACGCCCCCCACTGGCATGGGAACACAGTTACCATCGGCCGTATGAGGACTGATGTGTCCAGCCTCCTCCCCATGGGAATGGCCGTCGCCGAGATGGTACCTGACAACCCAGGCACCTGGTTGGTCCATTGCCACGTCGCCCAGCACCTCCAAGGAGGAATGATGGCTGTCTACAGAGTGCTCCCGGCCACGACGGGCGACAGTCCCTAAGACGGAGAGATCGAGAGTGGAGCACGTCCATGCACGCGCACCCCGCACGGGGGGCTCCGGGCTCTTTCGGAGGGAAACGTTACGACAAGGAGAACGCACCATGGCACACAAGGGCAGGATTCAGCTTACGTTTGTAATCGTTGCTCCGCCGGATCAAGTGGAGGAAGGCGATCAGCTCTTTCAGAGCCACGCTCCTTGGATGGAGGCTACGCATCACCGCCAAGGGGAAAAGGCTCTTCTGAGTTACAACGTATCCAAGGCGCCGGAGCTTTCCAACCCGATGGATCCCAACTCTGCTCCGACCGGAAACACCTGTTTCATCCTGAGCGAGATCTATGAGAGTGAGGCTGGTGTGGCCGACCACTTCCAGCAGGCCGAGTCGAGTTGGCAGGACTTCCCAGCCGTAGTCAAATGGATGGAGAGATGCACGGTCACCGGAGTGCCAGCGGCCCCGATCATCAACTCGCTCTGGTGAACGTGGGCCGGAGGGACCCAATTCGGCGTCCACGTTTTGGCTGGACAAGAGAATCTCCGCCGCACCCCACATTACGGTGGCAGCAGATCTTTCTCATCAACTCGAAGTCTCGTGGCCTCCCTAGATTCGGGCATTCCTTTCAAAACACATTGAAACGAGTCGGTCCCCAGCGCTCGGTGTCACGCCGGGCGCTTTCGTTTGCTCGCACGGCGGCGGGCGGGGTGACCTGCCTACAACTCGGCGGTCGACTTGCCTATACTAGAGACCGACGCGACGAGGAAGCTTAAATCGAACGCCTTTCATTTCCCCGGGCCGAGCGTCGCCGGGAGGCGCTAGCCAAGTACCCACCGTCCAGGTCGGAGGAGGTGACAACCGTGCCGAAGTTCATCGATGCCCATCCCATGGAGCCGTTCACGGCGGACGAGCTGAACAAGTTGCAGAATGCGTCGCCGGACGAGTTCGGGGTCACGCACCACGACATCCTGTTCAGCGAGAAGGACAACAAGATCTATTGCGTGCTGGACGCCCCGAACGCCGAAGCGATCGACAAGCATCATGCGAAGGCCGGCATCAAGTGTGACTGGATCCACGAAGTGAAGTCGACGCGCGGGTGACGGATAGCCCTTGGCCGGCGTCCGCGTAGATAGCTCCGGGATCCGA
>JBDHHR010000014.1:0-45306 GCA_039589295.1 Gemmatimonadota bacterium
GACGGTCGCGTCCGGGAACCGCTCTTCGCGGCCTATTCCCTCGCGGGGATCGATGACGGTGACGGAGAAGCCGAGGTACGCCGCCAGGTGGGAAAGGGCTTCCGCCACCGGAGTAGCGCCGACGATCGCCAGCCGTCGTGGCGGAAGGAACGCCTCGGCGAAGAACTCGAGCGTGTCCCCCCGCAGCGCCACGATCCGTGACCCGCCCGTGTCGAGGAGCCCGCGAACCGTGCGCCTGAGCTCCTCGTCCAGCGCCTCGTCGCCGAGCCCGCCGAGGCGCGTACCATCGTCCCGCACCAGGAGGCGACCACCACGGACTTCCTCGGACAGGCCCGTCACCAGCAGGGTCCTGCGTCTCGTGCGGCTGTATCAGGACCTCTATCTCGCCGCCGCAGGCGAGCCCGACCTCGACCGCCATTTCGTCGGTGATCCCGTAGCTGACGAGCCGCGTCTCGCGGCTTCCCACGACCTGCATGATGTGCTCGGCCAGATCCCCTTCCACACAACCGCTGGAGATCGAGCCGGCAGTCTCTCCACTGGCGCACACGGCGAAACGGGCGCCGGGGCGCCGGGGCGCCGTGCGGCGAACGCGCACCAGCGTGGCAATGCCGCACGGCAGTCCAGCGCGATCCCAGCCATCGATTGCCGCCTGGATCTCGTAGACGCTCATCGGCCGGCAATCTACCGCCCCCCGATGCGTGGCGCTTGACGCCCGGGGGAACCGCGGAGCAACCTTGCGGCATGGCCATGACGCTCGAGCGAGTCATCGAGATCGACCGCCCGATAGAGGACGTGTGGCGGTTCCTGACCGACCCGGGACGCATCATGTGGTGCATTCCGGGGGCGAGCCTGCTGAAAATCCTCGACGAGCGCACTTTCCTGGGTGAGATCGCCGTGCGGATAGGTCCGTTCGGGACGATCCTGCGAGGACAGGCGCGGTTCGAGGTGATGGACTGCGATGCTTACGCGGTCGAGATGGCGGCGGAGGCGCGAGAGCTGGGCGGCGATGGGTCCGCACATATGCGCCTGTCGAGTCGGCTGACCCGGGCCGAGGAGGCTCGCACGCTGGTCGAGCTGGAGCAGGTGATCCGCCTCTCGGGACGTCTGGCCATGATCGCGGCTTCAGGTCTGCTGACGCAGGCTGCCGAATTCATGGCCGGACGCTTCGCCGCCTGCCTACAGAGCTGCCTCGAGGCGGGCGCGGCTGCCACGGGCCCGCGGGCGGTGGCGGATCCCGGTACGGCGACAGGTGGCCGCGAGTAAGTAACCGATTCAGACCGACCGGTGGATCTCTCGGATCTGCCCGTCCGGCTCCATGACCAGCATCCCGGGAGCCACCAGCGTCTCGTCGACGTTCCCGTGATAGACGACGGCGCTGTTGCCGCCCAGCCGCTGGGCGCCCTCGAGGGCCCTACGGGCGAACCCGGTCAAGGTGTCCGGGTGCTCGATTCCCGGCTCGAACCCCGCGATTCCCGCGCTCAGGGTCATCCGGCCCTTCCACGGCACGGGAGCCCCCGCGATCTCCTCCAGGACCCGTCGCGTGACCGCGTTGGCGGCGGTGAGCCCCTCGCCCTGCAGGAGCACCAGCAGCGTGTGCTCGCCGTGCCGGCCGAACACGTTCATCGCCCGGACGTGGCGCTTCAGGCACTCTGTGGCGACATCCATGGCCTGGGACACCGCTCTGCGGCCGTACATCTCCTCCAACTCCTGGTGCCGATCGATCTGCAGCAGAACGATCGAGAGAGGCGGTTGGCGCCGGGCACCGGCGAAGACCTTGGACAGGAAGTAATCGAGAACGTCGCGCGGAGGTAGCCCCTCGGCCAGCGGGCTCAGCTCATCATCGGCGTCTGTCGCGGCTGCGGCCGCCAGCCTGGACTGCCACCACTGCTGCTCCAGGCCCGCGCCGAGGCCCGCAGCGGCCAGGATCGCGACGACGGCACCCACCTGGTTCCAGTCGGGCAGCCTCTGGATCAGGAGGGCAATGAACAGCTCCGCGAGAACCACCAGGACGCCGGTCCACACCAGCGCCAGCAGCGTCCCACGCCACCCCATGTAGCGCGTCAGCATGAACACCGGGAACAGCCCGAGAAGCCAGATCAGCTGATTGTAAGCTCCCGGCACCTCCGGTGCGGCTATGCGTATCACCGCCGCGATGATCGGCGCGAAGGCGCTGAGCAGGAAGGCGAGGGATGGCATCTCGCCGCCCGCGAAGGCTATCCCGCGCCTGTCGACTCTGCCATCAACGCCTTGTTTGTCTGACATCTCAGCGGCCCTGACTCGCGAGCATCCGAATCTCCTCCGTGAGGCGCGGCAGCACTTCGAACAGGTCCCCGATGATCCCGTAGTCAGCGACACCGAAGATCGGCGCTTCGCTGTCCTTGTTCACCGCGACGATGACGTTGGCGGTCCGCATGCCGGCCAGGTGTTGTATCGCTCCGCTGATTCCGACGGCGAAATACAGGTTCGGGGATACTACCTTTCCGGTCTGTCCCACCTGCTCGCCGTGAGGGCGCCAACCGGCATCCACCACTGCCCGACTCGCGCCGAGCGTCGCCCCTGACCCGAGCGCGTCCACCAGATCCTCCAGGAGACGCCAGTTGTCGGGATCCTGCAGCCCGCGTCCGCCGGACACTACGACGCTGGCCTCCCGCACGTCCAGCACCTCCCGTTCGCCGCGCTCCACGCCCGACACTCGCGCACGTGCCGGGGCCGGCTCGATGTGGAGCTGTTCCACGCTTCCCTGTCCGCTCCTCTCCTGCGGCACGAAGACGTTGGGCCGCAAGCTGATGAGGGCGGGACGCTCCAGGAAGCGCAGCCGGGCGTATACCTTTCCAGCGTACTGCGGCCGCCGGACCACCGGCTCTCCGTTCTCCACCTCGATGTCGGTAACCTCCGACGCCAAGCCGCGATCGAGTCGGGCGGCTACGCGTGCGGAGAGATCCTTGCCCTGCGCCGAGGCCGGAAACAGCACCGCCTCGTAACTCCCACTCGACATCACTTCCTGCACGGCCTTCGTCGCGGCATCCGGATGATATGTGCCGAACTCCTCGTCTTCGGCTACCAGAAGGCGGTCGGCCCCATATCGGGACAGCTCCTCGACGGCCGCGCTCGTCCCCGAGGCTCCGAGCGCGACTACGTGGACCTGCCCGCCGAGCTCGTCGGCCAGCGCTCGGGCCGCCGACACGGTTTCCCGGGCCACCTGCCGCAGCTCACCGTTGCGCAGCTCCGCGTAGGCCAGAACGTCGCCCATCACAGCACCCTCGCTTCCTCCCGGAGTCGACGAACCAGCTCCGGAACGGCCTCCGGGCCCTCCCCGACGATCACGGGCTCGGGCCTCCCGGGCGGCGGCTCCAGCCCGATGAGCTCGAGCTTGGCAGCCCTCAGCTCGACGTCCTTCTCCTCCAGCGGCTTCTTCTTGGCCGCCATGATTCCCTTCAGGCTCGGATAGCGGGGCTCGTTGAGTCCCTTCTGGGCGGCCACCACACCGGGCAACGCGAACTCCACCGTCTCGTGGCCGCCTTCCACCTCCCGGCGAGCGACGGCCCGACCGTCCTGCACGCTGAGGTCGACCACGACCGTGGCACACGGGAGATCGAGCAGCTCCGCGACCATGGCCGGAACCTGCATGTTGTCGTCATCGATGGCCTGCTTACCGAAAAAGAGCAGATCGTAGGTGCGAGCGGCGATTTCATCGGCCAGGGCCCTGGCCACGGCCAGTCCTTCCATCGACCCTTCCGACGACCCTTCCGCCCTCAGGAGGACTGCCTCGTCTGCTCCCATCGCCAACGCCGACAGTAAGGTCTCCCGGGCCTCGTCCGGGCCCAGAGTCATGACCGTGACCGAGCCCTCGCCGGCCGCGTCCCGGAGCCTCATGGCCTCCTCCAGGGCATACTCGCCGTAAGGGTTCATCACGAACTTCACGCCCGACGGATCGATGTGTTTCCCATCGCCGGCCACCCGAATCCTCGCCTCCGAGTCGGGAACACGCTTGATGCACACTATGGATCTCACCGGAGTAGCTTCCGCTCAGTTGTCGATGTCGGATTGAGCCGTGACGTCAGCGCAGTGGAGAGCCGTCCCCCACACGCGCCGATTCAGGTCTGCAGGCGCTCGATCTCCCCGTCGGAAAGGGAGTACAGACGATACATGACGAGATCGATGAGCTCGTCGGTCACCTGAACCTCGCGCCCGAGCCGCAGACGGTCACCTTCGTCCTCCGGACGTTCGGTGCGAAGCCCCACGAGACGCGAGCCGAGCCACAACAGGAAGTCGTGCGCCACATCGCGGCGCTCCCGATCGCGATCGGGCTCCCCGTTCTCGCCGTGCGGCAGCCAGGCATCGACCAGCGCCAGGAGACCAGGAAAGACCATCTCTGTCAGCTCTCCCTCGTCGCACAGCTCCTCTTCGGTCAGCTGCTCCCAGTTGAGCTCGTTCCAGTACAGCTCGCAGCCTTCCTCGAAGAGATGGCGGCGCGCGGCGGGTGCGGTCGGCCGCAGTACGATGTCATCCAGGGCCAGTCGGCGCCTTACGAGACGCCCGAGCGAGCGGGCCCGTTCCTCGACCAGGGTTCGGGCCGCCAGGTCCAGTGCCGGATCGCCTACGATTCGTGCCCCGGCGTCGTGATCCGAGGCGTCGGTCGACTTGTCTTCACTCATTATGATCCCCGCGCGCAGCCCGGTGTAATCTCCGATCAGTCAGCGAGTATGTGTGCCGGCAAGATGCGCCCGGCGTGGCCACCGAGCAAGGAAGCGGGCGGGGGACGGCCCGCCGGCCAAACTTGCTCGCCGGCGGGTGCCGCATCTAGCATCCCCGGTACTCTTCAACACCCCATGTCAGGGACGTGTTATCAGTGGTGCGAGAGTGCTGTCCACAGGTGTGCGGAAGGGCGCGAAGCAGTCCGGTGTGGGCGTTGCCCTTCCCGCGGTCGCCGGAAGCATGAGCGGTACGCGGCTGGCGGACGAACCGGCGCTCGTAAGTGCCGTTCAGAAAGGCGACGAGCGGGCCTTCGGCGTCCTGGTACAGCGATACCTGGAGACGGCTTTCGCCGTGGCCGTGGCCCTGCTCCGCGACCCGCACGATGCGGAGGACGCTGTTCAGAACGCCTTCATCCGGTCGCTGGAGCGCATAGACCAACTACAGGCCGGAAGCCCGTTCGGACCCTGGTTCTACCGGGTCCTGCGCTCGACTTGCCTGAATCTCAGGCGTCGGGAGGCCCTCAGGGCGCATGATGAGATTCCGGTATCGGCCGCGGGAGGCGTGGATCCGGATCGCGAGCTACACAAGGGGCTCACCCGGGAGCGAGTCGTCTCCGCTCTCGGCGAGCTGCCAGACATGCAGAGGATGGCGGTAACGCTATACGACCTGGAGGGCTACAGGCACCAGGAGGTGGCGGAAATACTGGGAATCGCGGTGGGCACGTCGCGGGCGCACGTGCACCACGCCCGCCGGTCCCTGCGGCGGATCATCGGCCCGGGATTCGGTCCGGAGGAAACAGAAGGCACGGAATGAAGCCATGACACGGAGAAGAGAGTGGCCCGCGTGGCTGGAGGCTCTGCGGCCCGACCAGATGACCAGAGAGCGTATTCGGCGCGCGGTCATGCGAAGGGCCAGCCCCATCCTCGCGTCCCGGCGAACAAGCTGGCTCGATCTGGCTTCCGAGTGGGCGACGCTTCTGAGTCCGGTGGCCGCCGCGGTGGCCCTGGTTTTCGCCGGGCTGGCCGTGTTGAGACCTCCCTCCGATACGCTCGCGGAAGCACCTCCTCGGGTACAGGAGCTGGTCGAGCCGACCCCCGGCGAGGTGCTTCCGGCGGTGTTTACGCAGGACACCGTAGCCGACCTGGACGTCGTATTGACGGCGATCTCCGACTCGAGGTGAGAGCGATGGCTCATTCCGGGACACGGGTCGCCCTCCTGCTTCTGCTCACCTTCGCCGCCGGCGTCACCGGCGGCCTGGCCGTAGACCGGTATGTGCTCGGCCCCTGGACCGGCCTGTCGGACGGGGCCCGGGAAGGCGGAGGACGCGGCCAGACGACGATCGAGCGGTTCGCCGACGACCTCGGCCTCACGGACGAGCAGCGCGCGGACATCAAGCCCATCCTCGAGGACACGCGGAAGAGCATGATGCAGGTTTGGGATCAGGTGCGCCCCGAGTACGACCAGGTGGTAGATTCAGCGCGAGCCCGGATAGAGGCGGTTCTGACTGCCGAGCAGGTGGCCAGGTATCGGGAGCTTCTGGAGCGGCAGCACAGGAAGAACAAAGAGGAGTGAAGCAGCAGCCTCCTCGCACGGCCGCGGTTACCGCCGGCGAGGGCCGGCGAGGGTCGCGGCAGAGGAATCCGGAGGACGTTCAGGCGGTGTGACGGGATGCGGGACTCTCGCGGCAGACAGCGACGACGAGGCGTCATATGATGATGGCAAAGAGAATGGTGGCGGTGGCGGTGTGGGTGGTGGTGGAAGTGGGTTTGGCGGGGGCGCAGGAGCCGGTGCGTGAGGTGACGCTGGAGGAGGCGTTGGGGCTGGCGGAGCTGAACAGTCCGTCGTTGGAGCAGGCGTATTCGTTGGTGGAGGTAGCGCGGTACGAGCGACTGAGCGCGTGGGGTCAGTTCTTGCCGGACGTGGGTTTGAGCTATCAGTACTCGAACGCGTCGAGCGGGCGACTCGATCCGACGGGTCAGTCAATCACCACGACGTCATACACGGCGCAGCTGGGCGGGAGCATCGACCTGTTCCGGGGTTTGCGCCGGTTTGCGGATGTGAGGGGAGCGAAGCTGGGGGTGGTGGCGAGCGAGGCATCGTACCGGGAGCGGGAGTACGCGACGGCGGAGGTGGTGAAGGTGACGTATTTCAATGCGGTGGCCAACCGGGAGCTGGTGCGGGTGGAGGGTGACCGGGTGCGGCGTCAGGAGGACCAGCTGTCGTTCGTGCGCCAGCGGCTGGAGCTGGGCCGGGCGACGCGATCGGACGTGCTGCGTTCGCGGGTGGACCTGAACAACGCGCGGGTGGCGCTGCTGACGGCCGAGAATGCGGCGCGTACGAGCACCTTCGCGCTGGCCGAGGCGGTGGGGGTGACCGAGCCGCTGGTGCCGGTGGAGACGGCGGAGCTGGAGGCGCAGGAGCTGGGGTACGGCAGGGCGGAGCTGCTGTCGATGGCCCTGGCGGGGGCGCCGTCGCTGGTGAGCGCCAGGGCGCAGGCGAGTGCGGACGAGGCGGCGGTCTCGAGCGCCAAGTCGGCGTACCTGCCGTCGCTGTCCTTCAGCGGCGGCTGGGCGTGGGCCAACAGCGAGTTTCCTCCGCAGAACCGGAGCTGGAGTCTGGCCCTGTCGGGCAGCCTGCCGCTGTTCAACGGCTTCGCGCGCGAGAACCAGCTATACTCGGCCCGCGCCCGTGCCGACCAGTCACACTCGGCCGAGCGGGCGGCGGAACTGGCACTCAGGAAAGACTTGGACGCCGCCCTGGGAACCATCGACGCCGCCCTGGCCTCCATCGACCTGGCCGAACAGACCGTCGAGCTCAGCGGCGAGGACCTGCGCGTCACCCAGGAACGCTATCGCCTCGGCCTGGCCACCATTCTCGACCTCCAGACCGCTCAGATAGCTCTCAGACAGGCCGAGGTGGACCTCATCAGACGCCGCTTCGACTACCAGCTCGGACTCGCCAGAATCGAGGCCCTGCTCGGTACCAACCTGCGAAACTAGATGCGCCGGCGGGCATACGACCATCCAATGGATGACCCCAATGCCCGCCGCGAAAACGTGACACCGGCTCAGACGGGGCACACACATACGGAAATGAAGACAGGCATGCTCAAGGGCGGAGCGGCCACCCTGCTGGCCGCGGCGGCCATCGCTGCCGGAACCAGCGCCTGCGACACGAGTGCCGCGGATGAGCCGGTTCTGGGTCTCTCGACGGCCGCTGCGACGGTGATGGACATCACCTCGAGCGTCGCGGCCACCGGAACGGTCGAGCCGATCAGGGTGATCGACATCAAGTCGCAGGCCTCCGGCGAGGTCCGGGAGGTGGCGGTAGAGCTCGGCGACAGGGTAGAGCGAGGCCATCTGCTGGTGCGCATAGATCCGCGCGACGTGCGAAACGCTTACGAGCAGGCCTCCGCCGACCTCGACGTCGCGCGGGCGCGCTACACGGTCGCGAAGCGGCAACTCCAGAGGACTGTAGCGCTCCGCGATTCCCAGGTGGTGACCGAAGAGGAATACGAGGGCGCGCTCCTGGAGAACGCGAATGCCAAGGCCAGCCTCGTAAAGGCCGAGACGAATCTCGAGCTGGCCGAGGATCGCCTCAACGACGTGACGGTTCGCGCCCCGATCGCCGGCACCATCGTCGAGAAGACGGTCGAGGAGGGACAGATCATCACATCGGCCAAAGAAGTGACGGGCGGTACCATCCTCCTTCGCATGGCGGACCTCAGCGAAGTGCAGGTCCGGACCCTGGTGGATGAGACTGATATCGGCTCCATACGGGACGATCTCGCGGCCTCGATCAGGGTCGAGGCCTACCCCGACCGGGAGTTCCGGGGACGGGTGCTACAGATAGAGCCTCAGGCCGTGGTAGAGCAGAACGTGACCCTGTTCGCGGTCCTCACCCGCATCCGTAATGAAGAGGACCTGCTGAAGCCCGGGATGAACGCCGACGTGGAGATCGTAGTCGGCGAGCGAGCCGAGGTGCTGGCTCTGCCCAATGCGGCCGTGAAGACTCCGGACGAGGCACGACAGCTAGCGCAGGCGCTGGACCTGGACCCCGAGCTCCTGCGGGCCGCTTCCGGCGGACATGCGCGGATCGAGGCAAGGCAGGCCGAAGGCCCATCGGAGGCCGGAACCGTCGGTGGCGAAGAGGTCGGGACCGCACCCGGCCAAGGGACGGAGACGGGTGCCGGCGCGCATGCGGCGGGGCCGACTTCGGAGCTTCCATCGATGGCCGAGATCCAGAGCATGTCGCAGGACGAGCGACACAGGCTGATGCAGAACCTCAGCCCTGCTGACCGCCAGCGGATGTTCAGTCAGCTCCAGCGCATGCGCGAGCGGGAAGCGCGGGCGGAGCGGGCCAATCCGGCGCGGCCGAAGCCGGCTTTCGTGTTCGTCGAGACCCCGGATGGGGCGCTGTCGCTCAGGCCGATCACCATCGGCCTCAGCAGTTGGGAATACACCGAGATCCTCGCCGGCCTGGAGGCGGGCGATGTAGTCATCGAGGTTCCCCAGGCTCTGGTGCAGCAGAGCGAGATGCTGGAGTTCATGCGTCGCCGCAATGCCGTGCCGGGAATCAGCCGGGGGTAAGGTCCGATGCTCATCATCGAGATCATCCGGGTGGCGTTGCAGGCGATCGGGGCCAACAAGCTGCGGAGCGTTCTCACCATGCTCGGTATCGTGATTGGTGTGGCCGCCGTGATCACTATGGTGGCCTTGGGCACCGGCGCCCAGCGCGCGGTCGAGCAGCAGCTGGAGTCGCTCGGTACCAACGTTCTTACGGTGAGGCCGGGCCAGGGATGGCACCGCGGCGCACGGTCCGCGCCCACTCGCATGTACGTCGACGACGCCTACGCGGTGGACGAAGGCGCCGAAGCGATAGCGGAGGTGTCCCCCGAGATGGTTGGCAACCACCAGGTGGGATTCAGCCGCTCGAACGCCAACCTGAGGATCACCGGAACAACGCCGAACTTCGCTTCGCTGAACAACTACACCGTAGAGATAGGGCGATTCTTCGCCGAGCAGGAAAACGCCGGCCGCCGCAGGGTCGCGGTCGTCGGGGGCGCCGTACCGGAACTGTTCGCCGCTACCGGGCTGCAGATGGTGGGCCAGCGGATCTCGGTCCGTAACGTGACCTTCGAGGTGATAGGCGTCCTCGAGCTGAAGGGCGGCTACAGCTGGTTCAACCAGGATGAGCGAGTGTTTGTGCCCATCGAGACCGCCCGGTTCCGCCTCATGGGGACGGACCGGATAGGCTCCTTCAACGCCGCGGTCGCAGAGGGATTCTCGCAGACCATGGCCATGGCGCAGATCGAGCAGGTCATGCGCCGCGAGCACAAGCTGAGGCTGGGACAGGACAACGATTTCTACATCCAGGACCGGGCGGAGCTGATGGGGACTATGCAGGAGACGACTCAGACCTTCACTTTCCTCCTGGCCGGCATCGCCGCGGTCAGCCTGTTGGTCGGAGGCATCGGAATCATGAACATCATGCTGGTGTCGGTAACCGAGCGGACCCGTGAGATCGGAATTCGCATGGCCCTCGGGGCCACTCGGAAAGCGGTTCTGACCCAGTTCCTCCTCGAGGCCCTGGTACTGTGCCTCGTGGGCGGCCTGATGGGGATCGCCGTGGGATACGGTTCGTCTTCCGCCTTGTCCAACCTGGCTAACTGGAACACGACGGTCTCGCCACAGGCCGTCGGGCTCGCCGTCGTCTTCTCGGCGTCCGTGGGCCTCTTCTTCGGGATCTGGCCGGCGCGGCGGGCAGCTTCCCTGGACCCCATCGAGGCTCTGCGGCACGAATGAAGGCTTCCGTCAAGCTTCCCGCCCGGAGGCCCGGCCGCGACCGGCCGCTGGGGATCGCCCTGCCGGGGACGAGATGAGCCTCGTCCCGTTCGACTCGCTGCCCGCTGATGCACGTCTGTGGTGCTTCGCAGCCTCACGGCCACCGACGGCCAGGGAGACGGCGCATTTGCTCGAGACCCTGAACTCCTTCTTCGAGGAGTGGGCCGCCCACAGACAGCGCCTCGAGGTGGGATTCGCCTGGCGGTACCAGCGCTTCCTGCTGGTGGCGGTGGACGAGAGTCGGGCCGGGGCCTCCGGCTGTTCGATAGACGATCTCACCGACCGCCTTCGCGAACTGGAGGCGGAACTCGCCCTTTCCCTTCTGGACAGCTCTCCGGTGTGGTACCGCGATCCGGGAGGACGTGTCCGGACCTCAGCGCGGGCCGAATTCCAGCGTCTTGCAGAGGGAGGAGAGGTGGGGCCGGATACCACCGTCTTCGACCTCTCGCTGATCCGGCTGGGCGATCTGCGGGAAGGCCGTTGGGAGCTCCCGGCAGCCCGATCCTGGCATTCCCGCCTGCTGTAGAACGGGAGTTCGCGGACGCCTCCCGGAAGGTCCGGGGAAAGGAGCGGCACCTTGACCGACGGCAGTGGCCAGCCAGCGCGGCGGACAGGTGTCGGTGGACGAGCCGCTCTCGTCCTTTCCGGCGGCGGAGCGCGAGGAGCATACCAGGTCGGGGTTCTTCGCCACATAGCCAGCCAGGTCCCGGACGCGGTCTTCCCCATCTACACGGGCGTTTCGGCGGGCGCCATCAACGCCGCCTTCCTGGCCAGTCATACGGGAGACCTGCAAACGGCTGCCGAGCAGCTTTCCAAGCGCTGGTGCTCTCTGACCACCGGCCGGGTCATGCGAAGCGACGTGTTCTCGCTCCTGGGCAACGTCCTGCGTATCGGGCTCAACCTGACCACGGGAGGCGCGCGCTTCGCCCCGGCGGTCAGGGGCCTGGTGGACACGAACCCGCTGTGCCAGTTCCTCCGCCCCCTGCTGGATACCGGCGGAATCGACGAGAACGTGCGGACCGGCCGGCTCCACGCGGTGGCTATCTCGGCCACCTCGTATCGGACGGGCCAGATCACCACCTTCGTGCAGGGCGATCAGGGCATCCGAATGTGGGAGCGCGTCCGCCGAAGATCCACGGTGGCGCGGATCGGTGTCGACCACGTGATGGCCTCGGCCGCGATCCCGGTGTTCTTCCCCGCCCGGCCGATCGACGGAGAGTACTACGGCGACGGGAGCATCCGCGAATCGCACCCGCTGGCACCGGCCGTGCACCTCGGGGCGGACTGCATCCTGGCCGTCTCCTCGCGCTCCCGTCTCAGCCGCCGCCAGATGCGCACTCCCGTGATCAGGGGCTACCCGCCGGCAGCGCGGGTCATCGGCCTGATGCTCAACTCGATCTTCCTGGACAACCTGGATGTCGACGCGGAGCGCTTGCAGCGCGTGAACCACCTGATCTCCAAGGTGCCCCCGGCCAAGCGGTGGCTCCTGGCGGAGAGAGAGGTGAAGCTCCTGGTGCTGAGGCCCTCACGCGACATCGGACGCTTGGCGGCGGATCACGAGAAGCTTCTTCCGGCGGCGCTCCGTTTCCTGGTCCGCGGCCTCGGCACGCGGCGTAGCTCCAGCGGCGACCTGGTGTCCTATCTGCTGTTCGAGTCGGAGTACCTGTCCAAGCTGATAGAGCTCGGCGAGCAGGACGCCCGCCGGCAATGGCTACGGATCAGGCGCTTCCTGGACCGCGCCCTGGGCAATACGTGATGGGCCAGATCACACGCGATTCAGGAGCATCAGCTCGTGCGGATGGGGGGCCAGGTAGACCTGGTCCCGGAGGCAGGCTACGTCCTGCTTTCGCACGTAATGGCGGATAAGGGTAACCGGGACGATCAGCGGTAACAGCCCCCGCCGGTATTCCTCGATAGCGTCGGTCAGTTCTTCCCTGTCCCCGCGGTCGAGCAGCCTGGAGACGACGCCCGCCATGTGCCGCAGGACGTTGGTGTGATTCCGGCGGGTCGGCAGCCGTCGCATGACGGCGGTGAAGCTATCCACGTATTCGGCCGCGAGCCCGCTTGCCCGGCGGTACCGCGGCGCCCGCCCCAGCAGGCGTCCCAGACGCCGGGTCCCGACCTGGTTGTGCGCCATGCACAGGAACTTGTGGGCCGCGTGAAAGCGGGTGAGCGAAGCACGGCTGGGACCGACCGCCACCATGTCCTTCCAGCGCCGGTAAGCATACACGCGCGAAATGAAGTTCTCGCGCAGGCGCGGGTCGTTGAGGCGGCCCTCCTCCTCTACCGGCAGGTGTGGAAGCAGGCGTAGCAGCGCCGCCGCGAAGAGGCCGATCCCGCGGCGGACCGGCGCCCCGTTGTCGTCCTCCACCTTCACCCGTGCCATGCCGCAACTGGGAGAATCCTTCTTCAGCACGTAGCCGCTGAGGTCCGCATCCTCCAGCTCCCTTACCCGCCCCTCCGAGTAGGCGGCCATCCGCTCCGAGAGGTCCTCGCCGGTCGAAGGCATCACCAGCCGCACGATCTTCCCACCACCGCTTTGCAGGCGAATCGTCGGCCGAGGGGTTCCGAGCCCGACCTCCACTTCCGGGCAGACCGGGACCCATTCCACGTACTCGCCTAGCACCTCGGTCAGGAAACGGTCACGCTTGTGGCCGCCGTCGTAACGGACGGCCTCGCCCAGCAGGCACGAGGAGATCCCTATGCGGACAGGGCTTACGGCGGTTCCGGCCGCTGTACGGGTCACCCCGTAACCTGCCCGGCCGGGCGGTCGAGCATGCGGCGGAGCGCCGGCTCCAGTTCGGGATCGCGGAAGGAGAAGCCCGAGTCCCGGAGCCGCGTGGGCAGCACCCGGGAGCCGCCGAGAAGGAGCGCGCTCGCCATCTCCCCGAGGACCAGCTTAAGCAGCGGCGCGGGGACGGGGAGCAGGGTCGGACGGCCCAGGACCCCGGCCAGGACCCTGGTGAAGTCTTCGTTCCGGACCGCCGCCGGCGTTACTACGTTCACCGGGCCTTCGAGCCCGACGGTCGCTGCGGCGTGCAGGATGGCTCCTACCGCGTCGTCCAGGCTGACCCAGCTCAGGAACTGGCGGCCGCTCCCGAGCCTGCCCCCAAGACCGATCCGGAACGGCAACAGCATGGCTGCCAGGGCGCCTCCGGCCGGGGTGAGGACCACGCCGAAGCGCAGGTGCACGACACGCACCCCGGCATCGCTTGCGGGAGAGGACGCCGTCTCCCACTCCTCGCATACTTGGGACAGGAAGCCGGTGCCCGGGCCGCTGGATTCGTCGACCGCCTGCTCGGCGCGATCGCCGTAGTAACCGGTCGCGGATGCGCAGATCAGTGCCCGGGGGGGCCGTTCGGTGGCCGCGACGGCCTCGCTCAGCAGGTGGGTCCCCCGCACACGGCTGTGTCGGATCGCCCGCTTGCGTTCCTCGGTCCACCGCCCGGCGGCGATGTTCGCACCCGCCAGATGAACGACGAAATCCATGCCTCCCACGTCGGCCACCGTCCCGGAGGCGGGGTCCCAGTCCAGGGATTCGTCTTCCCCGGCCAGCCGCGTGCAAGGCCTTACCAGCCGCACCACGTGGTGTCCTCCGCCGGTGACGGTCGCCGCCAGGGCGGACCCCAACAGTCCTGTGGAACCGCTTATGAGGAAGCGCTGCGGCCGGTCGAAGCGATGGTCGACATACCGTTCGCCCGCCCCGCTCTCGGGTGAACCCCGTGGTGTCGATCGCTGGTGTTCTTCCTGGGCCATGGCTCCGATTCGTCCGCTGGACCCTGTTCCCGGTGCCGCTGCCCCACATTACAATACTCTGACCGGAGGCGCCCGGGGGAGTGGATTCCCCCGCCAAGGCGTTTCGCACCACGACAAAGGAGCACGAGAGGACCGGCCGCGATCCATGATGCCGCTGCTGCACATCGGGGACGTACATCTGGGGGCGCCCTATACCTCGTTCGGCGATGTGGCCGGGGAGCGGCGGCGTGCGGTGCTGGAAGCCTTCCGGTCCCTGCCCGACGTGGCTGCCCGCCTGGGTGCACAGGCGGTGCTGCTCACGGGCGACCTGTTTCACAGCCCCCGCCCGGACGACGACGTATCAGCCGCGGCACGGGAAACGCTCCGCCGGCTGGTGGAGGGCGGGCGGCCCGTTCTCGCCGTGCCCGGCAATCACGATCGTCGGGTGGCTGACGGCTGGCCTTACGAGGAGATGCCGGCAGGCGTAACGGTCTTCGGCGATCCGAGCTTCGGTGAGCCCGTATCGCTGGAGCTGGCGGGAGGGGCCCTGCACGTCTACGGACTGGCGTACGACGCGGCTCAGGATCCGCAGCCGCTGGCGTCGTTCCGCCGCGCCCCCCTGGACGGCGTGCACGTGCTCCTGCTTCATGCGGGGATCCGGGACGCTCCGCAGTGGAGCGCGGGACGTGCCCTGCGCGCCTCGCCGGAAGAGCTTGCAGGGCTGGACGCGGATTACATCGCGCTGGGGGATTACCACCGTTTCCGGGCGCCTGCCGAGTTCGATCCGGGTGGCGGCATTCCGGCCTGCTATTGTGGCTCGTTCGCGGCCGTGGACGCCACCGAGGACGGTCCGCGGGGGTTCGTGCGAGTCGAGCTCGAGGCGGGTCGTCCGCCGGCCGTCGAGCATCTCTCATCAGGGGTTCCCGAAGTCCTCGCCGTCGGTTCCATCGACATCAGCGATTGCGCCGGAGACCTGGAGGTGGCGAGGCGAATCGTCGCCCGGGCGGGGCTGGAAGCAGAGTCGGAGGGGGAGCTCAACCCGTACGTGACGGCGATACTCGAGGGGCAGCCGCCGTTTCCGGTGGACCCCGAGCGGGTAACCACCGAACTGTGCGCCCGGTTCGGCTTTGTCCGGGTGCAGGATCGCTCCCGTTATTTCGATTCGGCGGCCGTCCGGGAGCTGGCGGCCAGGCCGTCCATCTCCGGTCACGTGGCCCGCCTCGGCGTCGAGCGCGTGGAGAGCGCGAGCAGCGCCGACGATGCACGGCTGCACGAACGGGCCCTGCGGCTCGCGCTGAGAGCGCTGGAGACCCGGACGTGATGCCGACGGCGCCCGCCTTCACCGAAGTCGAGCTCAGTTACGGGTGCCATCGGCGCCGCTTCGCCCTCGACTCGGGTGATGGTCCGCTGGTCATCGCGGGAGCGAACGGCTCCGGCAAGACCACTCTGCTCGAGGCCCTGCTCCGCACCGTATTCGGCTTCCGCCGACGTCGCCCGCGGGAAAGAAGCGCCGCCGAGCTGCGCCGACCGTGGTCCGAGACGGCATATGAGGCAGCGGTGGGATTCTGCACGGCGGACGGAGTGGATCTCGTCGTCCGGAGGGATTTCTCGACCGACGAAGTCGTGGTCCGCTCCGGGTCGGACGGCACCGTGCTCTTCCAGGGCGAGGCCAACCCCGAGAGCGGAAGCTCCTCCCTGGAAACGTACCGCGCTCACCTCAAGGGCTGGCTCGACTTCGATGAGCTGAACCACTACCGGAAGACGGCGTGGGTCGGACAGGGGGAGCTGCTCGAGACCGATCTCGACCAGGAGCTTATGCGGGCCGCCTCCGGCGGACATGCGCGGGTCGAGGCGGCGGCCGAGGGGATCCGGGAGCGGTATGACCAGCTAACGGTCGAACCGATTCAGGATGGAGGAGCGAAGCGGAAGAGGACGGCCAGGAGCCTGGAGAAGGCGAGGGCCGGGCTGACGGATGCCGCCGCGCGCCTGGAAGCCGCCAAGCGGGCCGAGGAGAAGCGCCAGCCGCTCCAGCAGGAGCGCAGGAAGCTCACGGATCGAATCCGGGAACTGGACGACGATCTCGAGAGGTTGGAGGCAGCGCTGGCCCCGTTGTCCGAGCGGCGTGCGGTGGAGGCGGAGGCGAAGGCGGCGGAAACGAAGCTCCGACGGCTGGAAGGCGCGCAAGGGGAGTTGACCCGCTCTCTTGCCGCGTTCGACGCTGCCAGCTCGGCATGGCGACCGTTCAGCCGGGAGCACACCTATCCGGAGGACTTCGAAGCAAGGGTGGCAGCTCTGGAACTGCTGTGGCGGCAGCGTGATGAGCAGCAGGCGGAGCTGGCCGAGGCGGAACGGGGCAGCAGGGACTCCGGCGGCGGAGACGTCGGTGCCGAAGTCCCCTCCAGAGCTCTCTTGGCTCTGGCCGGCCTGTTCGCCAGCGCCGGCCTCATCCTGCTGGCGAGCGGCTCGCTGCTGGGTTGGGGCGCTCTCACGCTCGCGCTGGTGCTCGGGTGGGGCAGCCGCGAGCTACGGCGGCTCGCTGCCGGGGCCGCGGATCAGGCCTCCCTGCTCGAGCAGCTCCGGGCGGCGTGCGCCACCACCGAGTCGCAGATCCTCGAGAAGGCGGGCCCTATACCAGACGCCGTCACCCTCACACCGGAGACTCTCCCGGACCGGCGGCTGCACTTCCGCCAGCAGGAGTCTGCCCGGCACAACCTCGACGAGTCCCGGGAGGCCCTGCGCCATACGCTGCGGCGAACGCGCGCCGTGACGGACACAGAGCGATCGGAGGCGGGAGGCGAAGCCGACGGAGGACGTCCGATGGATGGACCGGGGTTCGGGAGCGCAGGAACGGACGACGGGCGCTGGGAAGGAGCCCGTGCCGATCTGCGCACGATAGCGGAGGCTGCGGCCCGGGCGCGTGGCGAGTTGGCCGAGCTGGCTGTACGCTCACGGCAGCGCGATGTGGCGGTGAAGCGACTGCCCGACGGGGTGGAATCTGTCTTCAATTCGGTGGATGCGGCGCGCAGGGAACGCCGCGCCGAGCGCCAGCGGGCGGCTGCCGACCTTCGGAACATCGAGCTGCGCCTGGCCGAGGCGGAACGTGACCGCGAGGAGCTTCTGCCGCTGGAGGAGGAGTGCGCGAGCCTGCGCCAGCAAGTCCAATCTGTGGAGGCCGATGCGCGCGTGCATCGGCTGGCGTTCGCGCTGCTGCGAGATGGGTACCGTGAGTTCCGGGACCGCGATCAGGAGCGCCTGCTGCAGGCGATTTCCGCTAGAATGGCGACCCTGAGCGGGGGAGCCCTCGGGCCTGTCGTTGCCGGCGAGTCGCTGGCCAACGTACGGGTCGGTATGGGAGGCCGGGAGCTTTCTCTGGCATCCCCGCCACTCAGTTTCGGCGAGAGGCACCTGGCGCTGTTCGCCATCCGGCTCGGGGCGGCGGACTTCATGGCCGAAGAATCCGTGCGGCACCCGCTGCTGGTAGACGAACCGTTCAGCCACCTGGACGAGAGGCACGCGCGGGAGCTCTGGGACCTCCTGTGCTCCATCTCCGGCGAGAGGCAGGTCATCGTGACGACCCAGGATCGGCTGGTGCTGGACTATCTTGGAATCGAGCCTGACATAGACCTCGGGGCGGGCGCGGACCCGCCGGCCGGCCGGCCCGCCACCACCCCAACGGAACAATCTCCTCGCGTGTTGTAACAAGTTCGACAGCTCTGCACACGCTCTGCGCGACGGGAGGCGGTGGTGTTTCTTTCCGACACATCGATTCGACGACCCGTCCTGACGGCCATGGTCTCGACAGCCCTGGTGCTGTTCGGGGCCATCAGCTTCACTCAGCTCTCCGTCCGGGAACTCCCGGACGTGGACCCCCCCATCGTGTCGGTTTCGGTCTTCCTGCGCGGGGCGAACGCCAGCGTGATGGAGACGACGGTCACCGACATCCTCGAAGAGGAGCTGAGCACGATCCCGGGCGTGCGCACCCTGTCCAGCGCCAGCGCCGAGCAGAGCAGTCAGATCACGCTGGAGTTCAAGCTCGATCGCGATCTCGAGGTGTCTGCCCAGGACGTGCGCGACAAGGTGGCTCGCGTTCGAGGCCGCTTGCCGCAGGAGATCGAGGAGCCGGTCGTCACCAAGCAGGACGCCGATGCCCAGCCGTTCATGTACCTGCCGATGGACGCCGAGAACTACGATCTGATGCAGCTTTCGGACCTGGCCGACCGCATCGTCAAGCGCAGGCTGCAGTCGATCACGGGTGTCGGACGGGCGGAGATCTTCGGCGAGCGCCGTTATTCGATGCGGGTGTGGCTCTCGTCGCCGAAGCTGGCCGCCCGAGGCCTCACGGTCCAGGACGTGGAAGCGGCGATTCAGAGCCGCAACGTGGAGATCCCAGCGGGGCGAATCGAGTCGACCCGCAGGGAGTTCACGGTGCGCTCGCTCGGGGAGCTCAAGACGCCCGCGGAGTTCCGTGAGCTCGTGGTGTCGAGCCGGGACGGGCAGGTCGTTCGGCTCGGCGATCTGGGTCGGGTCGAGCTGGGTCCGGAAGACGATCGCTCGCACCTCCGTTACACGGGGAAACCCGCGCTCGCGATCGGGGTGGTCCGCCAGTCCAGGGCCAACCTCATCGACGTGTCGGACGCGGTGCGGGCCGAGCTGCCGGACATCCGGGAAGCTCTGCCGCCGGGCGTCGATTTTACGGTCGCTTACGACGAGGCGAACTTCGTACGGCGGTCGATTCGGGAAGCACAGAACGCACTGTTGCTGGCCGGAGTGCTGGTTGTACTGATCATCTTCGTCTTCCTGCGAAACGTGCAGGCGACGATCATCCCCGGTCTGGCCATCCCAACCTCTATCATCGCGGCGTTCGCGATCCTGTATGCCCTCGGCTTCACCATCAACAACTTCACGCTGCTGGCCTTGATCCTGGCCATGGGGATAGTGGTGGACGACGCCATCATCGTCATGGAGAACGCCTACCGGCATCAGGAGGAGCTGGGCGAAGAGCCGACGGAGGCTGCCACGAAGGGCACCCGGGAGATCGCCTTCGCCGTGATCGCCACCACCGTCGCGCTGGTGGCGGTGTTCACACCGCTCGCTTTCCTCCAGGGAACGGCGGGTCGGTTGTTCAACGAGTTCGCCATCGCCATCGCGGGAGCCGTGGTCGTTTCCAGCTTCGTGGCGCTGACTTTGACACCAATGCTGAGCTCGCGCATTCTGCGCGTCCCCCAGAGTCACGGCCGCCTGTTCAACGCGTTCGAGCGGGCGTTCATGGCCGTGGCCGACGGGTACCGCATGAGCTTGGCCGTCGCCGTCCGCCATCGCCTGTTCGTGGTCGTAGGAGCGGCGGTGACGGTCGGGCTCGCGGTGGTTCTGTTCCGGAGCCTGGAACGGGAGTTCCTCCCGCAGGAAGACCGTGGATACATCTTCACCGCCACGGTGGGACCGGAGGGCGCTTCCCTCGAGTACATGGACGGCTACCAGCGACAGGTGGAGGACATAATGGGGCGCACCGAGGGGGTAGCGAGCTACTTCAGCATCGTCGGACGCAGCCCCGGCTTCCGCGAGAGTGTCAACGGAGGCTTCATCTTCACTCGTCTCGACGATTGGCAGGAGCGTGAGCGGAGCGTACAGGACATTCTCGGCGAGATGCAGCCGCAGCTGTTAGCGATCCCGGGCATCTTCGCCTTTGCCTTTCAACCTTCGGCGATCGGATTCGGCAGTCCGGTTCAGTTCGTGGTGCGTAACCCCGACTTCGACTCCCTGGCCGCCGGAATGGACGCCCTCGTGGCGCGGGCGAGAGGTATCCGCGGCCTGGTGAACGTGGACACGAACCTCAGGGTCAACAAGCCGGAGTTGTCGGTGAGCTACCAGCGGGATCGGGCGGAAGATCTCGGTGTGCCGATCGCCGATATTTCGGGCGCCCTCCAGGCCCTGCTGGGCGGGCAGAGAGTGAGCACCTTCACCCGTGACAACAAGTTGTACGACGTGATCGTGCAGTTGGAGGCGGGGGAGCGGGCCACTCCCGACGACATAGCGGGCATCTATCTGCGGGGCCGGGACAACACCCTGGTGAGTCTCGCCGCCCTGGCGACGGTCGAAGAGACGCTGGCGCCGCGGCAGATCAACCACTTCAACCGCGTCCCATCCTTTACGCTTACTGCCAGCCTGACGCCCGAGCTTAAGCAGGGAGCGGCCATCGACTCGCTGCGCGCGGCCGCGGAGGTGCTTCCGAGGGGAAGCAGCGTCGCGCTCTCGGGCGAGTCGCGAGAACTGGAAGAGGCCAGTGGCGCGCTGGCGTTCGCGTTCATCCTCGCGCTCGTGGTCGTGTATATGGTGCTGGCAGCGCAATTCGAGTCGCTGGTGCATCCGCTCACCCTCCTGCTGGCGGTTCCGCTGGCGGTGACCGGCGCACTGTTCACCCTGCTCGTAATGGGCGCGACGCTCAATCTGTTCAGCCAGATAGGGATGATCCTGCTGATCGGGATCGTCACCAAGAACTCCATTCTGCTTGTGGAGTACGCGAACCAGCTACGAGCGAGGGGACTCGGCACCGCGGAGGCGATGCTGGAGTCGGGACGGATCCGCCTGCGGCCGATCCTCATGACCTCGGTGGCTACCATCATCGCCCTTCTCCCCATCGCACTGGGCCTCGGCGCCGGCTCCGCGAGCCGCCGCCCGCTCGGCTACGCCATCGTCGGCGGCCTGTTCTTCTCTACGGTCCTGACCCTGTATCTGGTGCCGGTGGTCTACGTGCTGCTGGACGCGTTCCGGGAGAGACTGCGCCGGCGATCGATCGTAATGGAAACGGCGGAGGCTCCCTGATGCATGCCCGGAGCCTCGTGCCGCTGGCCACGGCAATATCGCTGCTCGCGGCGGCGGCGTGGACGGCACGGCCCGCCCGGGCGGCAGCATTGCAGGAGCCGCCGCCGGCCGCTGCCGCCGCGCAGGCGCCCGCGCCCGAGGGCTCGCTTCGACGTGTTACCCTGAACGAGGCGCTCCGCCAAGCGGCCAACCTCGATCCCGACTACGTGGCCGCCCTGCGCCAGATAGGTGATGCAGCGTGGGTGCGGCGGGCGGCGTGGTCGGCTTTCTTCATCCCGAGCATCGACTTCCGTTGGTCGTTCGCGCGGTTTTCGACCGACCTGTTCAACCCGGGCACCAACGCTCTCACAGACCGACTGTCGCAAGCCTCACTCTCGGCGGGACTCGACCTGTTTCGCGGAGGGGGCCGGTTCTTCGACCTGAGAGGAGCGGCAGCGGGTGTCGAGAGCGCGGAAGCCGGCGAGCTGCGCCAGCGCTTCCAGACCGCGCTGCAGACGGAGGCCGACTACTACGACGTCATCGCGCAGACGGAGCTGCTCCGGGTGGCGCAGGAACGTGTCCGCCGGGCCGGGGAACAGCTGGCCGTCGCCCGGGCGCGCGTCTCATCCGGCGCCGCCGTTCGGACGGACTCGCTGCAGCTCCTGCTGGAGCTGACCAAGGCGCAGGTCGACCTGCTCGGACAGGTGTCGCGGGTGAAGGTGGCGCGCCTCCAGCTCGGAAGGCGCGTGGGCGTCGCCGGCCCGGTGGACGCCGCGCCGCTGGACACGCTTCCCGCGCCGGAGTTACCGGTTACGGAGGCGGAAGCGGTGGCGGAGGCCGTCGCCGGCAGTCCCGGTGCGTTGGTGGCCCGCGCGAACGAGCGAGTTGCGAGCGAGGCATTCAAATCGGAACGAGCCGCTAACCTGCCGTCACTGACGCTGTTCGGTCAGTGGACCGGGTTCGACGACGATATCATTCCCGATGCCACGACCCGGACCGCGTTCGGACTCGCAGTGACCCTGCCGATCTGGGACGGAGCGCAGAGGGAGATCCGGCTTTACCAGGCCCGCACCCGACGTAAGGTCGCCGAGGCGGCTCGCCGGGATGCCGAGCTGGCGGCGGGCCGGGACATAACCGCCGCCTACGACGCGTACGAAACGGCGCGGGCGAGCGTAGAGCTGGCCAGCCGGGCGGTCCTGGTGGCCACAGAGAACCTGCGGGTCCAGGAGGAGCGGTACCGAGCCGGGGCCACAACTATAATCGATTTGATCACCGCCCAGGTGGATCTCACCGAGGCCGAGGCCGGACGGGTCCAGGCCCGGTTCGAGACGAGGCTGGCCCTTGCCGGAGTCGAAGCGATTCTCGGCCGACGGTTGTTCTCGAAGCGTGAGGGATACGACTAGTGTCCAACCCGAGAAAGTACATACAGATATCGCGCTCGATGCGCTCCAGGTCAGCGCTTCTCGGCCTGCCGCTGCTGGCTCTGGCGGCATGCGGTGAGGGCGAGGCGAGCGGCGGCGGCCCCGGCGGTGGCGATCCGCCTCCGGGCGTGCCGGTTGACGTGGCCATGGCCCGACTCGGCACGGTCGTCGACGCGATCCGGGCGACCGGTCAGATCGAAGCCATCCAGTCCATCGAGCTCCTGCCTGAAGTGGCCGGACGTCTGGTGAGGATCCTGGTGCGGGAGGGGAGCGAGGTTCGAGCGGGGACGCCACTGTTCAAGGTCGACGACGCGGAACTCCAGGCACAGGTGGCGCGGCTGGAGGCGGAAAGGGATCTGGCGCAGCAGGCACTGGCGCGGAACCGAGAACTGCTGGCACAGAACGCCTCTTCCGAGGCGGACCTGGAACAGGCCGAGGCGAAAGCACGGAGTACCCAGGCCCAGCTTCGACTCCAGCAGACGAGGCTGGACCGCACCATCGTGCGCGCCCCGTTCGGGGGGGTTGTCGGCGAGCGGTTCGTGAGTGTCGGTGACTACCTGACGACTTCCAGCCGTCTGACGACGCTTCAGACGGTGGACCCCCAGCGGGCCGCCTTCCAGGTGCCGGAACGGTTCGCGCACCGCCTCGAGGTCGGCCAGGAGATGACCTTCCGGGTAGCGGCCGTCGCGGACCGCGAGTTCTCGGGAGTCGTGGACTTCGTGGACCCGCGCGTCCTGCTGCCGGGTCGAACGATCATTGTGAAGGCACGGGTGCCGAACCCGGATCGCGCCCTGAAGCCAGGCATGTTCATCGAGGCGAGACTGACCACCGACGTGCGTCCCGAAGCGGTGGTGGTGTCCGAAGATGCCATTCTCCCGTTGCAGGGCGCCGACTTCGTGTGGACCGTCACGGATGCGGGAACCGCCGCCCGTGTGGAGGTGCAGCTGGGCGTCCGGACGCCCGGTTACGTGGAGGTGCGAAGCGGTCTCGAATCGGGTACCCAAGTGGTGGTCGGAGGACTGGAGCGGATGTCGGAGGGCATGCCGCTGGCTCCCAACCTGGTGGATCGATAGCGGCCCTCAGGACGGTCCGCTTCCCGACCGCCCGACACGCTGCGCCGTACGAGCGGCGCTCTCCAGCCGGATTCCGGCCGTCCCGTAGTCGATGATGGCGAACACCGCCGCCACCCCCACCAGGATGATCGTGGGCTTTAGGTACGCCGGAAAGAATACGAGCGTGAAGAGCGCCAGGAGCTGGAAGGCGGTGGTAACCTTCCCCGCCATGCGGGAGTGGAAAGGCAGATGCTGCCCTGCCAGAAGTCCGACCAGAAACACTCCGCCCGTGTAGACGTCCCGCAGGATCAGGATTAGAAACCCGGGCCAGTCGAGGCGATCGGTGGGCAGGAACGATACCAGCGCCAGGAAGACGAAGATCCGGTCGCAGAATGGATCCAGCAGGGCCCCGATCTCGGTGGCCGTGCCGGACCGGCGCGCCAGGAGGCCGTCGAGCAGATCAGTCAGCGCTCCGACGATCACGATCGCTGCCAGCCAGCGCAGGTCGTCGAGCCACAGGAACGTCATGCCCAGCGGGATGCGCACCAGCGACAGGAAGTTGGGCACGGTGAGAAAGCCCGCCGGCTGGCCGCCTCCTTCCTGGTCAGGGCTTCTCAAGGCCTCGTCTCCTCGCCGGGTTTCGCTTCTGCCGCCCCCCCTGCCTCCGTACGGATGTAATCCTCGAGCGCATCGCTGAACGGCAGCGGTTTCAGCCTGAAGACAGATCGGAGCGGGTTGTCCTCGCCGCTCAGCACGCTCCCCCAGCGCAGCACGTCCAGCTGCTCCGGGGCAAACGGGGTGGGCCACCCGAGACGCCGGGCAAGCCACACCGCGGATCCGGCCAGGGCTTCGGGCAGCGGCAGGACCGGCCGCGTCTTGCCCAGGATCTCCCCGATGATGCGTACTATCCGCATGAAGGACAGCTGCTCCGGGCCCGCGAGCTCGAACAGGCCGCCCGCCAGGTCGGGTCGCTCGATGGATTGGGTCAGCGCGTCGGTCAAGTCTTCCACCGCCACCGGTTGGATCCTGAAGGTCCCGTCGCCCAGCATCGGGAAGACCGGCAGGTGCCGCAACAGGGCGGCAACCGATGTCGTGAAGTTGTCGCCTGGGCCGTACGTAACCGAAGGTCGCAGGATTACGTACTCCAGCTCGGAGGACATCACCGCATCCTCGGCCTGGAACTTGGCCCGAGACAACTCTCCCCCGGACGGGCTGGCGCCGAGGGCGCTGAGATACACGAAGCGTCGTACTCCGGAACGCGAAGCCTCGGCCAGCACGTTGCGTGTTCCCGCGGCGTGAACCTGCTCCAGGGTACAGCTTTCAGACCGCGCGAAGATGCCGGCCAGATGGACGACGGTGTCACATTCGCGCGCGAGCCCCTGCAGCGACTCGGGCTCGGTGACATCGGCCAGCCTCCAGTCCACTCCGGGTGCCGCACGCCGGCCCGGCCCCACCCCACCGCGATACGTCGCCCGCACAAGATGGCCGCGTGAGACGAGCCGCGGAAGCAGATGGCTCCCGATGAAACCATCTGCACCGGTGACCAGAACCCGTTGGGGCGGTGTGCGCGGCAGGCTCAGGGGATCGAGCTGCTCCGCCGTCGCAACGCCGCCTGCAGGCCCGCCAGTCGACTCGCCGTGAGAGGGCGGAGAAGAGCCCCTGGACATACCCGCTCCTGCATGGCTGCTACCGATCGAGTATTGTGCCTTCGTTGCGTCATTTACGCAACGTGGGCTCCCCGTCGATGCCCTTCTCCGCCGTGGCGGGGAGGTAAAGAGACCCTCGCGGACTTGCAGGCGACTTCTTCGGCAATCTGCCTATATCGTGGCTTCCTCGGCCTCATCCGTGACGGCCTCCCCGGTCGCCGTGCCTTCATCGGCGCTGTCGCGCCGGTCGAGGAAGACGAAGTCCTGGACCACGACGTCGGTCGTCGGAACGGACACGCCGTCGCGCTCGTATGATCCGTATTCGAGTCTTCCCTCCACGTACAGGCGGGATCCCTTCCTCACGTACTGCTCCACGGTCTCCGCCGCCTTGGTCCAGAAGGTGAGACGGTGCCAGTCAGTCTTCTGCTGCGTCTGCCCGTTCTGGCTGAACACGCGGTTGGTAGCCAGCGACAGGTGAGCCACAGTCAGGCCTGAGCCCGTCTCGCGAACATCAGGGTCCGAACCCGCGTTGCCGACGAGGATGACCCGGTTGACCGATCGACTCATGTTCTGTCTCCGTGGAAGGGGGTGGATTGGCTACTGCCTCGCGTGCCCCAGATTGAGTGGACGCGGGCGGGCCGGGTAGCATCCTTGTGCCACTTCCCGAAGTGTCCACGAGGACAGACGTTCAGCCTAAGAGACGCAGCCCGTCGACCTGCGGAGCCTGGCCAAGCTCCGCGGCCAGGCTGTAGAAGCGCTGCAGGCCAGCGACCATCCGCTCGTCGAGCCCGTACCGGATGCGGCTCCAGTAGCGCCGAAGCCGGGAGGCAGGGAGACCATAGCGTCGAGCCGCTCGGGTGGCGAGCTCCGGGCCGCGGGTGGGCAAGTCATCGCGAGCCGCGAGCAGAAGTTGGTGAAGCTCGGCGGTTGACGGAGACGAAGCTATTTCTTCCCTTGCCTGCCACAGCGCGTATACGAAAGGCAGTCCCGTCCAGGTGGACCATTCAGTCCCCAGGTCGAAGCGGAGCTCACCGGGGCGGGCGCGGCGACGCAACGCGGTGTCGCCGATGAACAGAGCCGCGGAGAGATCCCGGTCGTCCAGCGGATCACCTTGCTCCTGGCGGAACTCGCGCCACACGGGCTCGATGCCGAGGCGCCTCGTGAGGAGGATGCGGAGGAGGCAGCGGGCCGAGGCGGATGCGGTGGTAAGTGCCACCGGGGCTCCGTCCAGACCCTGAAGCGGTAGCCGGGAGACTACCGCGATGCTTTCCACGGGCCCGTCGCTGCCGATGCACAGGCCGCCGAGAACCCGGTACTCGCGGGAGTGGCTCGCGTACTCTATGCTGGAGCAGGGAGCGACATCCAGCTCGCCTCTCGCCAGCAGGTCGTTCAGCTCGCCGGGGCTGCCGTTGCGCACGGCGAGCCAGGGCAGCCTCGGCCTGCGCTCCAGCAGAGGCGCGTGGATCGGATAGCAATTGCTGTAGTCTATATTTCCGAGTCGAATCATCGATCCTCCGGGCGGTCGTGCGACCACGATCGCCAATGGATCGTAGTGGGAGGGCGGTCGCGCAAGATGCCTGGGAACAGGAAGCGGACTTCCGGCTGGCGAGGACGCATTCCGGGACTGGTGATCCTCGCTGGCCTGGCGCTGGTCTCGGCCGTCATCTTCTTTCTCGACGCCGGGCGCCGGGCACTCGAGGAAGGACCCCATGTCGTGGTGCTGGCGGCGGAGGCCCGCGGTCTGCAGAGGGGGACAGACGTGTGGGTCGCCGGCAAGCCGGCCGGACGCGTCAAGGACATCCATTTCGGCGACCCGACGGGCCCGGAGAACCGGCGGGTGATCATCGTGGCCGTTCTGCACCGCAGCGCCGCACGCTTTCTGCGCGAGACCGCGCGCGCGCGGATCGGCTCGTCAGCACTGCTGGCCCCGGTGGTTCTCAAGCTCGACCCCGGCGCGCCGGAGGGCGCCCGCTTCGACTTCGCCGACACTCTGTACGCACCTCGCGACACGATCCGAGAGACGCTCTTCTCGCTGTGGGAGAGCGGAAGAGCCGAGGCGAGGGCGCTGGCCAAGGCGGTCGGGGACCTCGGCCGCCGCACCCGGGACGGCCCCGGGACGGTAGCTCGCTTCCGCCAAGACACGACCTTTCTGGTACGGCTGCCGGGAGCAGTCGCGCGTATGAGAGGCCTCTCGCAGGAGTTTCGCCGGCGGGATGGACTGGGGTCGCTGCTGGCCGACGATTCCCTGCGCGCCTCGGCCCGACGCGCGGTGCTACGGCTGAGCTCGCTGGCCACGGACGAGCGGAGCCGGGCGCTGCGGGACACGATCGCGGACCTGGCCGCTTCGCTGCAGCGGGTCTCGCACGGGCTGGCTGCCGTCGAGGCCGGCTTGGCGGCCGGGAGGGGAACGGCCGGAAGAGTGGCCCACGACACGGAACTGACGGATCAGGCGCACATGCTTCGGACGGGGCTCGACAGCGCCACCGCCGAGCTCATGCTGCATCCGTTCCGTTGGCTGCGTTTCCGGATCTTCTGAGCAGGAGGGGTTTCAGCCGCGCGGGGGAGGCATCCGGGCATCGAGAGCGAACTTCACCTTCTCTCTCCTTCGCCCTCGCTTACCCCGCATCACGACCACCACCGAGTCGATAATCCCGTCGGGATCCTCGACGGATATGCGAAAGTTCGCCGAGCCGTCCACCGCGCTGATGCCTGTTCGCACGATGCGGCCCGGCTTGGCCTGGGCACGCCGGGCAGGGTTGCGGAACAGGGTCAGGCTCGACCGCCGCCGGCCGCCCGGAAGTTGGCGGGAGATCTTCACCCGGCTGAGCCAGTCGGGCTGGTAGCTCACGTTCCACAGCACGCCGTGCTGGTCTATCCCCCGGGCGTCCCTGTTGTGGCGGGCCATCACTCCTCCTTCGTGCCGTGGGCGGCGTTCGCGGCGTGTTGCCGACGGGCGTCAGGAACCCCTGCTGCAGTCCCAACGTATATGAGTGGTAAGAGCCTCGCGATCTTGACCGGATGCGCGAGTCCGGTTATTTGTAGAGGGGCCAACCCGACTCTCACCGTTCTCCGTTTTGTTTTCGAACCGCTAGGCAGCGCTGGTTTTCTAGAGACACCCGACGAGAATCCCGGTCAGGAAAGGTCGCCACACGGCCCCGCGCGTATCGTTCGAACATAAGGACCGCCAATCTGTGGAGCATCTCCCGTGGACATTGCAGAACTGAAATCCAAGTCGGTCACCCAGCTGCACGAGATGGCCGAGGAGCTGAACATCCATAACTTCTCCGGCCTGCGGAAGCAGGACCTGATATTCCGCATCGAGCAGAATCTCCTGGACTCGGAGGTCGTTCTGCGGGGCGAAGGAGTCCTCGAGATCCTCCCGGAGGGCTACGGCTTCCTCCGCAGCCAGGACTGGAACTACCTGTACGGGCCGGACGACATATACGTCTCGCCCTCACAGATCAAGCGCTTCGACCTTCGAACCGGTGACACGGTCCTGGGACAGGTGCGGCCGCCGAAGGAGGGCGAGAGGTACCTGGCGCTGCTGAAGGTCGAGGAGGTCAACGGGGACGATCCCGAGAAGGCCAAGCACCGCATCGCCTTCGACAACCTCAGACCGCGCTACCCCGAGGATCGGCTGGTGCTGGAGAGGGAAGACGGTGACATCTCCATGCGTGTGCTGGATCTCGTGGCGCCGGTGGGAAAAGGGCAGCGGATGCTCATCGTGTCTCCGCCCAAGGCCGGCAAGACGATCATCCTCCAGAAGATCGCCAACTCCATCCTGGAGAACTCGAAGGACGTGCACGTCATCGTGCTGCTCATCGACGAGCGGCCCGAGGAGGTGACGGACATGGAGGAGCACGTCGACACCGAGATCATCGCCTCCACCTTCGACGAACCGGCCGACCGGCACACGCAGGTGGCGGAGATGGTTCTGGACAAGGCCAAGCGGCTGGTGGAATACAAGCGGGACGTAGTCATTCTCCTGGACTCCATCACGCGTCTGGCGCGGGCGTACAACACCACCGTCCCGCACTCGGGCAAGATCCTCTCCGGCGGGGTCGATGCCAACGCGCTGCACAAACCGAAGCGATTCTTCGGGGCGGCGCGGAACATCGAGGAGGGCGGCAGCCTGACGATCATCGCCACCGCCCTGGTGGAGACCGGCAGCCGGATGGACGAGGTGATCTTCGAGGAGTTCAAGGGAACCGGAAACAGCGAGGTGTTGCTGGACCGGCAGATCGCGGACAAGAGGATCTATCCGGCCTTAGACGTCAACAGGTCGAGCACGCGGCGGGAGGAGCTGCTGCTTGACGAGACTTCACTGAACCGCATGTACCTGCTCCGCAACTTCCTGGCGGACATGCCTCCGGCGGAGGCGGTCCAGTTCCTCATGGAGCGGATGAAGAGGACCGCTGACAACACCGAGTTCCTGGACTCGATGTCCGCCGGCGAGTGACGGCCGGTGACCGCGAGTGAAGGCCGGTGACCGCGAGTGACGATGGGTGACCGCGAGTGACGGCGACTGACGACAGAGCAAAGCTCCGAATGGACGAGGCGCTGGAGCGAGAGGGCTTGGCCGACCCCCGGCCGCTTTACCGCAAGCTTCTTCTCCGCCTCAAGAACAGCGATCCCGAAGCCTTCCAGGAGGCCACGCGCCGCTACGAGGAACAGCTCGTGCCAGCGCTGGCCGAAGAGGGCGCCGATCCCGTCGCCGCCTGGATCTCGTACGGACGGTGGGTCGCCGAGCGGCTCGAGCCGGGAAAGGTGGTCGCCGTCGACCAGGAGGGCCGCGCGCGACCGGTCGAGACCAACCCGACTCCGGGACCGCGAGACCTGTTGCTGTACGTGCCCCACGAAGGCCGGGCCCCGGCCATCGCCCTCGCTTTCCCCCGTGAGCCTAGCGAGGCCCAGAAGGCTACCGCCGAGCTGCTGGTGCGCTAGGAGGTAGCATCAGAGGGTCTTGTGCCCGTTGGTAACTCCCACGAGAATGCCCAAACGGAACCGCAGAAACGGGCCGCAGGCCCTGTGCCGCCTCAACGGCGGGGATCGGGACCGCGGCCATGGAACCCGGATGGCACGGAGAGTATCCCGACCGTGATGAAGCCCACCGCCCGTGAGGAACGGATCGTCCCCCGGTTCATTGAGGAGGAGCTGCGCGATTCCTTCATCGACTACTCGATGAGCGTGATCGTGCAGCGTGCCCTGCCAGACGTCCGCGACGGCCTGAAGCCCGTGCACCGGCGCATCCTGTTCGCCATGTACGAGATGGGGCTCCTGCCGCAGAAGGAGCATAAGAAGAGCGCCACGGTCGTGGGTGACGTGCTAGGGAAGTATCACCCGCACGGAGACAGCGCCGTATACGACACCCTCGTGCGGATGGTGCAGGACTTCTCTCTCCGCTATCCGCTCATAGACGGGCAGGGAAACTTCGGGTCCATCGACGGGGACAGCGCGGCCGCCTATCGGTACACGGAGGCCAAGCTCGCCCCCATAGCCATGGAGCTGCTGGCCGACATCGACCAGGAGACGGTGGACTTCGTGCCCAATTTCGACGGCCGTCTCGACGAGCCGACCTCGCTACCGGCACGGCTGCCGCATCTCCTGCTCAACGGCTCCGACGGTATCGCGGTCGGCATGGCGACCAAGATTCCCCCGCACAACCTGAGGGAGCTGGTACAGGCCACGCAGCACCTGGTGACCCATCCGGAATGCGAGGTGGACGATCTCATAGGACTCATCGAGGGACCGGACTTCCCCACCGGCGGCTACATCTGGGGCTACGAGGGCATCGGGGATGCGTACCGGACCGGTCGTGGCCTCATAGAGATGCGCTCGCGCATGCACCTCGAGGAGGGCATGTACGGGAAGCGGTCGCTGGTCGTCACCGAACTTCCCTACCAGGTGAACAAGACCCGCATCATAGAGCAGATCACCAGGATCGTTCGCAGCGGACGGGTGGAAGTGATCACGGACCTGCGCGACGAGTCGGACCGGGACGGCCTTCGCCTGGTGATAGAGCTCAAGCGGGACGCGAACCTCAAGAGGCTCCTCAAGACCCTGTTCCTCAAGACGCAGCTCAAGAGCACCTTCGGCGTGATCCTGCTGGCCCTGGTCGACGGCAGACCGGAGCAGCTCGACCTGAAGCGGGCGCTCCAGTGCTTCGTCGAGCATCGCCTGGAGGTGATCAGGCGCAGGGCCCTGTTCGAGCTGGAGAAATCAGAGGACCGGTCGCATGTACTCGAGGGACTGCTGACCGCCCTCGATCACATCGACCGCGTCATCGAGCTCATCCGTGCCTCCACCTCGCCCAAGGCGGCGGCCGACAGGCTGTGTGCCGAGCTGGGCCTGACCCAACGCCAGGCCGATGCGATCCTGGCCATGCGGCTGGCGAGTCTCACCCGACTGGAAGGCGAGAAGCTGGCGGAAGAGCAGGAGACCCTGCGGAAGCGGATCGCCGAGCTCAAGCACCTGGTGGAGGAGGACGCCTCGCGGCGCGACCTGCTGCGCGTCGAGCTGCAGGACCTGCTGGAGCGATACGGAGACAACCGGCGCACGGTGATCCTCGACGAGAGCAAGCCGTTCCCGCTGCCCAGCGGGGAGGGTGGCGAGTCCTCCCTCGTCCTGCTGAGCCGGCTCGGCTACGTGAAGGCGCAGGCCGTCCGGGCGGGTGGCGGCATGTCTGGCGCCGAGGCCATGGTGGAGAGGGAGGGTGACTTCGTCCGGCAGGCTTTCGTGGCCCGCGGATCGACGCATCTGCTACTGTTCACGGCGAGGGGGAACGTGTGCTCCGTGGCCGTGCGGGACCTGCCGGCGGGCACCCGCAGCTCGCGCGGGAAGCCCCTGGCGCAGGTGGCGGATGTGGCAGCGGGCGATCGCATCGTAGCGGCGATCCCGGTGGCGGACTCGCAGGCGGACCGGTACGTGCTGTTCGCAACGCGCACCGGTCAGGTCAAGCGCACCTCGCTCTCCGAGTACTCCAAGGTGAGGGGGGGCGGGATCAAGGCTACCGGACTCGCGGATGACGACGAGGTGCTGGCGGTCATCCTTACATCGGGGGCCGGAGACATTCTCCTGGCGAGCCGGAGCGGGCTGGCGATCCGCTTTTCCGAGGACGAGATCCGTCCGATGGGCCGGACGGCGCGCGGGGTCAGGGGGATCGACCTCCAGCAGGGAGACGAGTTGATCGGCGCTTCCGTACCCCGGCGCGACAGCCACCTTCTGGCCATTACCTCGAACGGGTCCGGCAAGCGGATGCCCTTCACGGAGCTCCGGCGGCAGGGACGGGCGGGCAAGGGCGTGACCGTCCTCCCGGAGCGAGATTCGGCCGGCGACCTGGTGGGTCTTCTTGAGGTCCACCCGGCGGATCGGGCCGTGTGCGAGCTCGGATCCGGCGAGTTGGTGGCGCTGCGCGCGGAAGATCTTCCGGAGAAGCCCCGCCGCGGGGCCAGCGCTCGAATCAAGGAGCTGACGGGCAGCGACGGCCCGGTCGTGGCCGTACATCCACTGCGGGCTTCCCCTCTGGAAGCGGTCGCCGGGGAAGCGGAAGCCGAAGTGACGACCGGCGGCGAGGCGCCCGGGGCCGAAGTGGCACCCGGCGGCGAGGCGCCCGGCGGAGCGAAGGACACCGCTGTGGCTGCCGACGGCCAGGTCGAGGACATGCCCCCGGCGGAGGCCAGCGTACGGGCGGCGGTGCTGGCCGACGCCCAGGGTCAGGGCGAGCTGGACCTCATCGGAGGCTGAGAGAGTCGCCTTCCCGATTCACCATCACCTCCGTGCGGGTCGGCAGGGTCTCGATTCCGGTAGCGATGTCGCGCACGGTAACCGACATGTGGTAGGCACCCGGTCGCGTGTCGGAAAGGTCCAGGCGAAGGAACCCGTGAGTGACGTCGCCGTCCCCGGCCGGAGCGGATCCCGGATAAGTGAGCTCGAAGGCCTCCTCGCCGTCAGCCGGCTCGAGCCGGGCCCGTGTCAGGTACTCGCCGCCCGGGGTGAGATTGTAGGCCTCGTAATAGACGTATGCCACGCCGTCAGCACCGGTCGCGTGCGCGGGCGTCGGACTCAGGTACAGCTCGCCACCCGGCGTCCAGACGCCGCCGGAGTCGGAGGCCACCGCCACATCGGACAGCATCGGCGTGTCGCCCCTGAAGTTTCGCACCGTCAGCTCCAGGGTCGCGTATCCTCCCGACCGGCGGTCCCCGCGGGGCTCGTCGTTGGCGTCGCTGACGGCCACCGTGGCGGCGTACGAACCCGAGGGAAGCTCGGCCGGAATGCGGACTGAAAGGCCTGTGTCATCCTCGAGCGCCTCGGCCCAGTCGACCTGGAAGTCAGCCGGGAGGCGGCGGTAGAACTCTCCGGTGCCGTCGATCACCGTCCACACGGCGCCGAAACGGTAACGGAGGCCGCCGTCGGGAAGGGGCACCGCTTTGAGACGGTCAGCCTCCACCATGCCGTTCAGCCACACCCGCGTGTGGCCGGAGCGTGAGGCCTTGAACTGGAGCCACTCCAGGCCGAAGCGGACTTCCAGGTCCACGTCGGGACGCTCCGGCACGCCAGCCACGGCGAGCTCTGCGTCCTCCCGCGTCCACTCCCGCTCTTCCCTGAGCTCCTCAAGGATAGACAACGGCAGCAGGCGGTCACCCGCGGCGGACATGGCACGGTAGGCAATCCGGGCATAGGCCGGATCGAGACCGCTGCGAGACAGGTACAGCTCGTGGAGCACGCCCGGATCCATGAAGGCCAGCATGGACGGGATCGCGACAAACGGATTCCGCTCCGGGTCGTCACCCCTCACCACCTGCGCCAGGTTTCCCAGCAGCCACCAGTCGTCCGTTCCGCCGAGCGGCGACAGGTGGTAGAGCCGGTATCCTCCGGGATAGTCGTAGGCCCACGTCACGTTGGGCTCGAGGGCTTCGTCGCCGAGGAAGGACGCCGTCTCGTCCGGCTCTCCCATGCGGACGTGCAGCAGGCCGCGGTCGTCGAACATCGAGTATCGCGGTCGACCCAGTCGGGCCGAGAGAACCGGTCCCTCCTTTCCCCGCCGCCGAAAGTGTTTGCGCGCGTAGCGCAGCCTGGAGTAGTGCTGCTCGATTCGCGCGTCCACCTCCAGCCCGGAGGCAGCCGCCCGCCGGTTCCAGAAGCGGCTGAGAAAGGCGCAGTCGTCCCGCTGGCCGGCGGGCAGTGTACGGAACCTGTCCCACGCCGCCATTTCGGCGGGCGTCGCCAGCGGCTCGATGTCCAGCCACGCCTCGAGACCGCTCGCCTCGTCTGCCAGCTCGCATGAGCGCCAGTAGGCGTCGGCCGCCCGCGGAGTCCCCGCGAGGAACGAGATGCGGGCGACCTCCAGCAGGTACAGGCCTCCCGGAACATGGCCTTCCGCGCGGCGGAGGGCCTGGCCGGCCTCTACGGCCTGACCTGCCCGCAACCACAGTCGCGCCGCGGCAAGCCAATCGTAACCGCTCTCCGGACCGCCGGTCTCCCCGCCCCAGCGCGCGAGAAGCTTCTCCACATCACCCCGGTCGGGGTCAGCGCGCAGATCGAGCTTCTTGGAGAGTTCCCTGGCAAGCCGTTCGTGCCCGCCGGCTACCAGCTCATTGTAGACGGGTCCTGGCATCGTCTGCGCCGCCAGCGGCTGCACGGCGGTGATCAGAAGGGGAAACAGCGCGAGAAGATTGTAGCTGGCGGGCACCGGCTGTCGCCTCAGCGCCTGCCCCGGCTGACCGAAATACGGGTGCCGAACGGTAGCGTCGTCTGCCCCGATTCCTCGTCGAGCACGGTAACGGTCATTCGATAGAGTCCGGGATCGGTGTCAGCGAGGTCGAGCCGCAACAGCCGCTTGGTGGTGCCTGTGCCGGCCGGCGTGTCACCTGGGAACGACAGGTCGAACGTGTTTCCCTCGCCTTCCGGCTCTAGCTGCACCCGTGTTACGTAGGCGCCGCCGGGGGTCAGGTTGTACGCCTCGTAGTAGGCGAAGGCCACTCCATCGGGTCCCGTCGCGTGCGCCGGGCTGGCGCGCAGCCTGGCTCCACCGCCCGGCGACCAGGTGCCGCCCGAATCGGCTGCCACCGCGATGTCGGACAGGGCCGGCGCGCGGATCTCCAGATCCCGCACCGTAAGATCCGCGTGCCGGTAGTTGCCCGACCGTCGTTTCGCACCGGACGGCGGCGGAGAGAAGTCACGGACCACGACGGTATAACGGTAAGTGCCCGGCGGGAGGTCTGCCGCGATCCGGACCGGCAGGCTCTCGTCCTTTCCCAGCGGGCGTTCCGTGATCGTCTCGAAGCTGGAGCTCAACCTCCGCAACTCACCCCTTTCATCGACCAGAGCCCAGCGGGCATCCACACGGTAGCGGAGCTGTCCTCCGGGAAGCACCGCAGGAGTCAGGTGCTCCGCTTCGATCACCGCGTTCAGCCACACCCGGTTGCTGCTCGCGAGCGGGCTTCGGAACTGGAGCGCCTCGACGAGCAGGCGGGTGTTCGCGGCCACATCGGGACGCTCAGGTACCAGACCCACCGCGAATTCGCCGTCCGCCAGGGTCCACTCCCGCTCCTGCCGCAATATGCGTTGTGCCTCGAGCACCTCCGTCCCCAGGGAAGCGCCGGTCACGTTGGGCGGCAACTGCCCCGGCCGGTTGCCCATCCGCTGCGCCAGCTCGGCGTACCGAGGATCCAACCCCTGCCGGGAGCTATACAGGTCCCGCAGGACCAGGTTCGCCCGGTGACCGAGCACCATGAACCGGTTCTCGTTCACCGGAGTGAGGCTCCCTGTCAGCTGGCCTTGCACGCTTACCGCCGGGTCGCCGCACCGGTAGACCAGTCCCAGGTTCTCTATGAGCCAGTAGTCGTCCAGGCCCGCGAAGCTCGTGAAGTGGTACACGCGGGTGCCATCGGGGTAGTCGTATGCCCAACTCACGTTGGGCTGGTAGCACTCGGCGCTGACCACGTCCCTGTCTCCGGCTGAAGGGTTGCCGGCGAAAGTGGTCAGCCGATCCGGGTCGCCCATCCGCAGGAACACCAGACCCCGGTCATCGAAGATCGCGTTACGAGGCCGCCCCAGCTCGTTCGAGAAGGTGGGGCCCTTCCTTCCGCCCCGGCGCCGGTAGGTGTCGAGGGCGAAGCGCATCCGGGCGTAGTGCTGATGGATCCGGGCTCCGACTGTCATGGCCGAAGCGAGCGCTCGCTCGTTCCAGAAGCGGCGCAGAAAGGCGCACAGGTCCCGCTGGCTCGCGGGCAGCGTCCGGAAGGCGTCCCATTCCTTCAGTTCCCGCGGCGTGGCCAGAGGTTCGATGTCCAGCCAGTACTCCACGGAACCCGCTGCCGCGGCCAGTTCGCACCCCTTCCAGTAGGCCTCTCCCGCCAGGTCCGGCTGGCCGGACAGGTGTGCCACCCGAGCCTGGTCGAGCAGCACGAGGGCCTTCGCCACCTCGCCCGACTCGTCCGCACGATGCAGCGCCATCTCGGCACGTCCGGCCTTGCCCGCCCGCAGCCACAGCCGGGCCACCGCCAGCCAATCGTAGCCGCTCTCGGGCCCTCCTGCTTCCTCCTCCCAGCGAGCCAACAGCGATTCCACGTCCTCATCGTCGGGATCCGCTCGCAGCTCGAGCTTCTTGGAGACGCGCCTGGCCAGCTTCTCGTTTCCTCTCTGCACCAGGTCGTGGTACACCCGACCCGGCATGGTCTGCGCCATTCCTGGCGTCGGGCCAAGAGAGCAGATCGCCACGATCAGCGTGAGGCCTACCGCGGCACAGTGATTCGACAGCCCGCTGCTACGCTTCTTCACATCCCCGGCTCCTCACGGTCCACCGTTACGGACTCGATTTCCGTTATGGGCACTACCGGCCTCGTTCTGTCCACCTCGCGCACCTTGAGACGCGCGCGACGCGTCCCGCTGACCTGTCCCGTGGTCAGGTCGGTCACCCGCACCCGCACCTCGTACGGACCCACGTCCGCGTCCTTCATGTCCAGGCGAAACACCGACCTGATCGGCTGCAGGGGGTCGGCCGGAGTCGTCCCGCGATACTGCATCTGGAACGGCTGGTGCGGGCCCGTGAAAGTCTCGCCCGCCCCCGTCCCTGCCCAGGTAGAGACCAGTCGGATCTCTCCCCGGTAATCACTTCCCGGAGTCAGACCGTATACCTCGTAGTAGATGAACGGCCTGGCCCTGCGCTGTACGATCGCGGCAGCGTTCAGCTTGAGGGCGACGCCCGGCACCGGGCTCCAGGTTCCTCCCGAATCAGCGGCGATGGCGATGGAGCTGAGAACCGGGTGTTCCGAGTCGATAGGAGGCACGATGACCGTTCCCGTCTTCTCGTTCATCGAGCGGCCCGAAGTCCAGTTGAGGTCCGTCACCCGGATTCGATAGTCGTACCGCCCGGGTGGCACGCGTACCATTACCTGGAGGGGAAAGCCGTCCGAAATGTTGCTCGGGATCTCGGCGCTCAGGACGTGCTGAAACCGGCGAGTGTCGCTCGCTACCAGGGTGTCATTTTGGAAGAGCTCCAGCGCCATGGAAAGCTTATACCGCCAGCCCCCCTCGAAAACGCCCCGGACACGGCCGGCATGGACACTGGTGGCTGCCCACAGGGTTACCTGGCCCGGAGATCCACCGTAGAACGCCAGGTGCTGATAGTCGAACGGGAAGGCGCCTCCGGCCCTCAGACCCCTGGCCTCAGCCAGGGAAGCGAACGCCGCCTGCGTCTGGAGCGCCCTGTCCTGCACGGCCGACGCGCTCCCGGCTGACAGGAGAGCGAGGGCCAGGACGCAGGCCAGGACGGCAGGGGGAATCCCGGCCCGTGACGGTGCTGGCCGTTGCCCCGCGATGCGAGCGCCTTCCCTACCTTGCGCACACGCGTGCCGCATGCCACAGCCTCCCGTGCCAGGGGCCCGTTGCTTCCCGCGATCGGAGCGCCCGTCGTCCGTGTCGGGCGCTTTGCAGGAGAGACGCCGTCACGGCGCCCACCGGCTTGTACGGCACAGCAGGGAAAAAGTGCCGAAGCCCCGCTGGATGTGCGGTTCCTACTCGAAGTCTCCCGGTACCGCCTCCCTCATGCGTGCCTCGAACTCCTCGGGCGGCTTCATGCCGGAGAGATCGAGCTCGAAGTCGGGACGACCCGCCGTCTGCAGCTTCTCGATCAGTTCCGTGCGTTCCCGCTTCGACAGGCCCAGCGCCTTGAGGTCCTCCGGGTCCAGCGTTCCGGCGTCCGTCCGGGCCCTCAGCCCGTCATCGTCGGCTTCCAGAAGACGGCGAAGGGCCTGCAGCTCCCCGTAGCTCATATGCTCTCCGCAGAACTCGTAGTCGACCCACGCCTCGTACGAGAGCGGTGCGACCCTCTTCATCACCCCCGCCATCACTTCCGCGTACTTCCGGATCTCCCACTGGGCGTGGGGATCGGCACGCAGCGACAGGAAATGGAACAGATTGTGAAGGTCTATCTTCCAGTACCACTGGGTGTACGTGGACAGAGGAAGGTCGATACGGGCCAGCTCGCGGGCCACGTCCTCGGCCACCAGCCAGCCATACGTGTCTCCGGCCGCCTTCCGCGTCTCCTCCCACTCGCGAACGGCCCTCTCGAATACGTCGCGCGGAGCGGTCTCGCCTTCCCGGCCCTGCCGGCTCGCCGCGCTCTGGAGCGCGAACTGCTCGTATTCGGGCGCATAGAACAGCAGCGGCATGAGGCTGTACCGGCCGCTGTACTCGTTGACCGAATTGTGGGTGATGATCCCGTTGGCGACGAAGTTGTGGTGGGGTCCCTCAACCTCCAGGTCATAGGTTTCCTTCTCTCCGACATACTCGAACCTCTCGACGCGTACCAGCCGGGCCTTCTCGGCTGGTTGAAGCACGTTGTACTCGTGATCCAGCCAGTCGCGATCTCGGTATAGGGCTGGTCGCTCGCAGACCATGCCGTTTACATAGACGAAGTAGTCTCCCACGCCCCAGACGGCTCTGCCGCCGCTCTGCCTCAAGCCCGTCTTGGCCCTCAGGGTGCTCCAGCCGTCGGCGAAGAGGAAACGGTGGTCGGCCGTGGCTTCTATCTTCTTGCCATCGGCCAGGATCATGCGAAAGATCGGTTTCCTTCCGTTTCGAAAGACATTTACAATCCGCGTATGCCGGATGCGCAGGGTATCCTCATCAACCTGCCGGAGGCACATGTGCCGCAATCGATCGCGACGGAAGAACTCATTCCCCTGCTTGTCCGGTCGCGTCCGGTTACTTGTCGGCTGGAAGCGACGCCAGATCTCATCCAGCGTAAGCTTGTATAGCTGGTTGCCGCGGCGTTCGATCCCGCCGGGCAGGTCGAAGTAGATCTCGGTGTTCCCCGACAGGCACGCCGTTCGATGTCGCACCCACTGCCGCGCCACGAACATGGGCATGGCGCAGTGGAACTTGAGCTCCACCATCTCGCCGGGGGTGGTGTGCCGGTGGCGCCGCAGGTAGCGCACCAGGCCCCGCGTCTGGCTCCTGGGGCGGGTCCCGAAGCCGTAGCTGACCCTCGCCGCCTGCTCGATGCTCTCGTCGGAGCCCATATAGTCGATGAGGGCCACGAAGCCGTGATCGAGCACCGGGAAGTACCCTCCAAGGATCTCCTCGGCGGCGGGGATGGTGGTGCGCTTGGTCTCCATGGCGACTCCGGTCAATGTGGATTCTGCTGCGGTGGCCGGCCACCGAGCGGCATCAGTCGGTCGAACGCTGAAAGAGTGGCCTCCGGCGGTCAGAATACGCGCGGCGTGATGCAGCCGCCAGCTTGTTGGCGGCCGATCGGCAAGACTTCGGTGAGGCCCCCTCGCGGGCGCGAAGCCCGGGCCCAACCGCGGCGGGCCGCCAGGCCCGAAGTCCGCTGCCGCCGCGTTCAGTGCTCCGCCTGCTTGGCCCGGGCGCAGAGAGGGTGTTACCGTGGATGAGCCGCGCTGAGCGTGATCCGACACGATCTTTCAGGAGTCGAATGCGGATAATTTGCGCTGTCCGCGTGCCCGCGAAACGCCGCAACGGCCTCCTGGGGCTCGCAGCAGCCCTTCTCGCCGCGGGGCCACTGGCTGTGGTGACCGGGTGCGGTGAGGCACCCGACGATGGAAGGGCGGTCGTCACCTTCCCGGGAAGCGCTGTCGGGGCCGAAGCGGAGATCCTGCGGCGGCAGCTTGCCCGCTTCATGCAGGAGCACCCGGACATTGTGGTGGTGCAGCGCGAGACTCCGGATGCGGCCGACCAGCGCCACCAGCTCTATGTCCAGTGGCTCAACGCCGGAGCCAGTGAGCCGGATATCCTACAGCTCGACGTGGTGTGGACCCCGGAGTTCGCCGCCGCCGGCTGGGTGCTGCCGCTGGACGGCTTCGGGCCCGCCGTAGAGGACTTCTTCCCTTCCACCATCGCCGCCAACCGGTGGGCGGGCAGCCTGTTCGCCCTTCCGTGGTTCGTGGACGTCGGCATGCTGTACTGGCGGACCGACCTCATGGAGGAGCCGCCGGCGACTCTGGAGCAGCTGGCCCGCACGGCGGCGGCGGCCCGGGAGGCAGGACTTCCCTACGGGTACGTCCTCCAGGGCGCGCGCTACGAGGGACTCGTCACCGGTTTCGTGGAGGTGCTCGGGGCGTTCGGCGGAGAGATGGTCGACCCGGTCGGAAGGGTGGTCGTCGACTCGGATGCCGCCGTACGCGCGCTGACCTGGATGCACGACGCGGTGCACGAAGAAGGTTTCGTCCCCGAGGCCGCCCTCACGTGGCACGAGGAAGAGAGCCGGTTCGCGTTCCAGAACGGTCAGGCGGCGTTCATGCGCAACTGGCCTTACGCCTACGCCCTGCTCCAGAGCGACGACTCGCGGGTGGCGGGCCGCTTCTCGATCGCCGCCGTTCCGGCCGCGGAGGGAGGGGCGCCGACGGCGGCGCTGGGAGGCGCGCAGCTCGCGATCAACGCCAACTCGAGCCACCCGGAAGCTGCCTGGGCGGTGATCGAGTACCTGACCCGGTCGGAGCAGATGCTGGAGCGTGCAAAGGTAGCCGGGCAGTTTCCGACCCGGCCGGCGCTGTACGATGATCCGGATCTGGCCGACGCGCTGGGCATCCCGCCGGAGCAGGTTCGCCCGATCATCGAGCGGGCGGTGCCAAGGCCTGTAACGCCGGTGTACACACAGCTTTCGGAGATCCTGCAGGTTCGCATTCACCGCGCACTGACCAGGCAGCAGGAGCCGCGGGAGGCCCTGCTGGACGCCGCCCGCGAGATGCGGGAACTGCTGCGCCGCGTGGGGCTCGAGCCGGGAGGGCGAGGTGGACCCTGAGGGCCCCGGAGCGCTTCGGGCCGGTGGCGTGACCGGGAACCGTAGGCCCCGGGGCCGCGGTCCGCCTCGCGGCGGAATCGAAGCCGCGGATGCCCGCCTGGCGCGTTGGTTCGTTCTCCCGGCGCTGGCGACCATCCTTCTCGTCGCCCTGTTCCCCCTGGCCTGGACCTTCTGGGAGTCCTTCCACGTCCATGACCTTCGCATGCCGTGGCGCGGCACTCCCTTCGTCGGCCTGGCGAACTACGCTGAGGCCCTCGGGAATCCGCGCTTCTGGCAGGCGATGGGTCACACGCTGTTCTTCACCGTGGTCAGCATCGGGCTGGAACTGGCGCTCGGACTGGTGCTCGCGTTGGCTCTCAACCGAGCGTACCGGGGCCGGGGCCTGGTGCGCGCTGCGGTGCTCGTGCCGTGGGCCATCCCCACGGTGGTGGGGGCGCTCCTGTGGCGCTTCATGTTCGACAGCGAGGCCGGGATCGCGAACGCGCTGCTGATGGACGTCGGACTGATGGACCAGCCCCTGGTGTGGTTCATCCACGCGACGGCGGCCTGGGTCCCGGTGATCCTGGCCGACGTGTGGAAGATGACGCCTTTCGTGGCCCTGCTCCTCCTGGCCGGCCTTCAGAACATCGACGCGTCTCTGTACGAGGCGGCCAGGATCGACGGGGCATCGGCCTGGCAGCAGTTCCGGCATGTGACGCTGCCGCTGCTGCGGCCGGCCATACTGGTGGCGCTGGTGTTCAGGACGCTGGACGGGTTCCGGGTGTTCGATCTCATCTACGTCCTCACCGGAGGCGGGCCGGGCACTTCGACCGAGCCCATCGCCCTGTATACGTTCAACTCCCTGCTCCAGAACCTCCGTTTCGGCTACGGCTCGGCGCTGTCGGTGGTCGTATTCCTGTTTACCTTCGGACTGGCGTTCATCTTCATCCGGTTCCTCGGGGCCGACCTGTTGAGGACCCGCGAATGAGCGGCTGGCGCAAGTGGTTGCCGGTGGGAGTCGTCGGATTGCTCGTCCTGGCGACGGCCTTTCCGTTCTACTGGGCGGTGGTATCCTCGCTGACGCCTGAGGCGCGCCTGTTCGAGGCTCCGCCGCTGCTTCCGGTGGAGCTGGTGTTCGACCACTACCGGGCGCTGTTCGACGAGCGGAACTTCTGGATCCCGATCCGGAACTCGCTGATCGTCGCCGGCACCACAACCGCCCTGTGCGTGAGCGTCGGCGCCCTGTGCGCGTACGCGCTCGCCAGGCTGGACTTCCGCTTCAAAGGGTTGATCCTGGGATTCATTCTGGCGGTGACGATGTTCCCCCAGATCTCGATCGTGTCCCCGCTTTACCTGCTCCTGCGGGAGCTGCGGCTGGTCAACACGTATCCGGGCCTGATCCTTCCCTACCTCACCTTCGCCATGCCTCTCACGGTGTGGCTTCTGGTGGGCTTCTTCCGCCAACTGCCCCGCGAGCTGGAAGAGGCGGCGATGGTAGACGGCGCGAGCAGGCTCACCGCGTTTCGGGAGATAATCATTCCGCTGGCGCTTCCGGGGCTGGCCACCACGGCGATACTCACTTTCGTGTACAGTTGGAACGAGTTCCTCTTCGCTCTCTCGTTCACCCTGGGGCCGGAGCGTCACACTGTGCCGGTGGCCATCGCTCTGTTCCGGGGACAGTACCAGGTGCCGTGGGGACAGATCCTGGCGGCCGCCGTCGTCGCGACCGCGCCGGTCGCGGCGCTGGTGCTCGCGTTCCAGCGGCGGATAGTGCAGGGCCTGACGGCCGGCGCGGTAAAGGGCTAACGGACAAGACAGGACGGACCATATGGCATCGGTGAGACTTGAAGACGTTCACAAGACCTACCCCAACGGCCACGTGGCGGCACGCGGCCTGACTCTGGCCATAGAAGAGGGCGAGCTCCTGGTGTTCGTCGGACCGTCGGGGTGCGGGAAGAGCACCGCGCTGCGCATGATCGCCGGCCTCGAGACGCCGACCTCGGGGCGGGTCTGGATCGGTGACCGCGACGTCACCCAGCTCCCGCCGCAAGAGCGCGACATCGCGATGGTGTTCCAATCCTACGCCCTGTATCCGCACCGGACCGTGCGCGAGAACCTTGCTTTTGGGCTCCGGATGAGGGGATCGAGCCGGACGTTGATCGAGGAGCGGGTCGCGCGGGCCGCTTTCGCGCTCGGGCTCGAGGAGTTCCTCGACCGCAAACCCGGGCAGCTTTCGGGCGGCCAGCGACAGCGGGTCGCTCTAGGCCGCGCGATCGTGCGCGAGCCGAAGGCGTTCCTGTTCGATGAGCCGCTCTCGAACCTCGACGCCAAGCTCCGGGTCGATACCCGGGCGGAGCTCGGGCGTCTGCACCGCCGCCTCGGGGCCACGATGGTGTACGTCACCCACGACCAGGAAGAGGCGATGACGCTGGGCAGCCGCGTGGCGGTGATGCACGACGGGGTGTTCCAGCACGTGGCCCCGCCGATGGATGTCTATTCGCGCCCCGCCAACCGCTTCGTGGCCGGTTTCGTGGGTTCGCCGGCCATGAACTTCTTCGACTGCGACTGCGAGGAGCGGGAGGGGGCGCCATGCCTCGTGAGCGGGGCGCTGTCGGTGCCCGTGCAGGCCGGCGAGTGGGTGCGGAAGGCGGGTCCCGGAGCGATCCTGGGCGTGCGCCCTCACGACATAGAACTCTGCGCCGCGTCAGACTGCGACGTTCCGGCACGCGTGGACGTCGTCGAGCCGCTGGGAAGCGAGGTCTTGCTCCATCTGCAACTCGGCACCGACGCCGAGGCCGAGCACGTGCGGGCCGTCGTGTCGCCGGAGGCCGGCGCACGGGTGGACGATGTGGTGGGTCTTCGGTTCCATCGCGACCGGCTCCACATCTTCAAGTCTAGCAGCAAGACGAGGTTGAACTGATTTGACAGACGCTTCCCGCAATCGTTAAGCTGACCCTCACTCGGCCGGCCAGCGGCTCGGAAGATTGTCCCTCGGTGTCTCAAGCGAGGTGCCCCCTCTCGTGCCTGAGGGATTCCGACCCATTCAGCCGGGGTGAGGCTCAAACATCCGCCGACTCGGTCCATTGAGGACCGCGTCCGGGCTCACGGAACCGAGAGGAGGTTTCCATGCACTGGCTGAGTCGTTGGAACTCCGCCGGACTCGCTCTCGCCTTTCTGTTGCTTCCCATATCCGTCGCTGCGGCCCAGGAAACAGGTACGGTTCAAGGAACCGTGCTGAGCGTTGATGGCCAGGCAGTGTTCGGTGCGGCAGTATCAGTAGAGGGCACGAGGATCGGCACGTTAGCAATCGAGGGCGGGGCGTACACACTGTTCGACGTGCCCGCCGGAACTCAGACCATCCGGGTCAGCGTGATCGGATACTCTCCGCAGAGCGCGGAGGTGACGGTACCCGCCGCCGGCACGGTCACGGCGGACTTCACACTGGAGGTGGACGCCCTGAACCTCGAGGCGCTGGTCGTCACCGGTACGGCGACTGAGACGCGAAAGGTCGAAGCCACTTATTCGGTTACCAACCTGAGCGACATCCAGATCACGGAGAAGGCTCCGCAGAGCACCGCTGAGCTCCTGGAGGTGGTGCCCGGGTTCTATGTCGAAAGCTCCGGCGGCCAAGGCGGAAACAACGTCTGGGCCCGGGGGATCCCGCAGGACGGGGGCTTCCGCTACGTGGCGTTCTACGAGGACGGTCTGCCCGTGTTCGAATCGCCCGAGCTGGCCTTCACCAACATCGACCTGCTGTTTCGCACCGACGAGACGGTGAGGACGCTGGAGGCGGTTCGTGGCGGTTCGGCCTCCATCTTCGCCAGCAACGCGCCGGGCGGGATAATCAACTTCGTCAGCAAGACGGGCGGTGAG
>JBDHHR010000015.1:0-78454 GCA_039589295.1 Gemmatimonadota bacterium
GCAACGGCCACCGAGATCTTGTCTCTCACCCGGCCCGCAACGCGTTCCAGATCGGCTTGCCGAAGGCGAACAGGCAGGCCCAGCCTGCGATGACGCCTGGCAGGAAGGAGGCTGCGAAGAGGTAGACCTCGCCCGTATAGCTCGCTTCCTTCCACACGAAGAACGTCCCCGCCGGCACGAACAGGACGCAGCTGACTGCGACGAGGAGGAGGCCGACGGTCTTCTGAAAGCCCAAGAACAGCACCCCGACCACCAGCCCGAAAAGCAGGACGGCGGGGATGACCACGTGCCACTGAATAGTATAGCGATACAGGGCGACGAACAGGAAGAGCCCCAGAGCGGAGGCGATGTTGAGGATGATGGCCCAGCGCACGAGCCCCATGCGCGGCCCGCTCCAGTCCGTCTTTGCCTTCCCCTCGTAGCGCTCGAACATGGCTCGACCCGGCAGGCTCACAAGCAAGAGGAGCGAGGCGACCAACGCGATGGTCTGTTGCATCAGGGGTGCCCCGCCGGGCAGCCCGAAGGTGAGGACGATGGCCCACGGGAGAACGGCCACGGCGCCCGCGAGCGCCAGCCATCGGCTCCAGAACTTCTCCAGCGCGAGGCCGAACATGGTGAGGACGAGGGGAAGGAGCAGCACCCGCGTGACCACTACCAGCCGCGGATTGACCCCGTAGGACCCGCGCTCGAGGGTTACGATGAGGCCGCCCAGCGCTGCCAGAGCAAGGATCGCTACGATTTTGCGAATCAGAACCATGCCTCCTCATCCTTCCGAATCTACGTCCACAAACTCACACGGGTACCGTGTGGAGTTCCCGATACGCAAGATCACCACACGCTCCGGACACCTCAACTCCCAGTTCGTAGGCCCAGAGCTTGCTGACATGGCCGTTGGTTGCACATCGGTGGCACTTACACGGCTTCCCCTGGTACACACCTGCTATTCACAACGGCAATAGACTCAGAACGGGGGCCACCGATGAGATCTGCTTCAGCGGCCGTAGCTGCCGCGCTTCTTCTCACCGCGACGATTCCGGGCACTGCGCGGGCACAGGACAGGGAAGGCACCGACGAGCGGTCGGATCCGAAGTACACCTGGGACCTGACGGAACTTTATCCATCCCTCGAGGCGTGGGAAGAAGCCAGACAGAGCGTGCTGGCCGCCGTGCCGGAGATGGAGGCCCGGAAGGGAACGCTCGGGGAGAGCGCTGCGGCCCTGCTCGATGCGTCGGAGCTGATCTCGAACACCGTGCGGGAGGCAAATCGGGTCGGCGTCTATGCTAGCCTCACGGCCGACGAGGATCTCCGCGTGGCCGAGACTCAGGAGCGCCGCCAGCTCGCACAGCTGATGCGGGCGACTCTGGCGGAGGCAGTGGCCTGGTATGATCCAGAGGTTCTTGAGGTTGGGAGTGAGCGGATCATGGGGTTCATTGACTCGGAGCCCCGCCTCGAGCCATTCCGCTTCCAGCTGGAGGAGGTTCTCAGGCAGGCTCCCCACACGTTGAGCGATGAAACAGAAGGTGTGCTCGCCGCCGCGAGCCAGCCGCTCCGCGCGGGGTCCAACGTGTACCAGCTGCTCGCTGCCTCCGACATTCCGTGGCCGACCATCACACTCTCCACGGGGCAGGAAGTCCGTTTGGATTCGCAGGGGTACAGCCTGTGGCGTCAGGCCGAGAACCGTACCGACCGGAAGCTCGTGTTCGATGAATACTGGGGGACGTGGGCCGACTTCCTGAACAGCGTGGGAATGACTCTGACTTCGCACCTGCAGGCGCAGACATTCACCTCCGAGGCTCGAAACTTCGGCAACGTTCTCGAGCGGGAGCTGTTCAGCGACAACATCCCTCCGGCCGTCTATCGCACACTGGTCAAGGAAGTAAACGCGGCCCTGCCGACCCTTTTTCGCTATTTCGAGCTGCGCGGCCGCATGCTCGGGGTCGACCAGATGCGCCTGTATGACATCTACCCGCCGCTCGTAACGCTCGATCGGGAGTTCACGGTAGACGACGCCGCGCGCATCACGCTCGACGCGATGGCGGTGCTCGGCGAAGACTGGGTGGAGATGCAGCGCGACGCGATGAGCGAGCGTTGGATGCATGTCTATCCACAGCAGGGCAAGCGATCCGGCGCGTATATGAGTGGGGCCGCCTACGACGTGCACCCATACCTGCTCCTCAACTTCAACGACGACTACGAGTCCGTCTCGACGTTCGCGCACGAGTGGGGACACGCGATTCACACACTGTACGCGAAGGCGGAGCAGCCTTTTGAGACCGCCGGCTACTCGACGTTCATCGCAGAGATCCCTTCGACCACGCTCGAACTCATCCTCCAGGACTACATGGTTGAGAATGCCGAGACGAAAGAGGAGAAGCTCTTCTACCTCGACCGCGGGCTCGAGCAGCTGCGAGGGACCTTCTTCCGGCAGACGATGTTCGCCGAGTTCGAGCTCGCGCTGTATGAGGCGGTGGAAAGAGGCGAAGCTCTCTCGGGAGAGCGGATGTCAAGAATCTACGGTGAGATCCAGAGGCGGTACCATGGGCACGGCGAGGGTGTGGTTCTCATCGACGATCTGTATACGAACGAATGGATGTTCATCCCGCACTTCTACCTGAACATGTACGTCTATCAGTACGCCACTTCGATCACCGCGGGGACGGCGCTCTACGAAAAGATCCGCGCCGACGGCGAACCTGCGGTGGCAACCTTCAAGGAGCTCCTCGGAGCGGGTGGGTCGGACTACCCCTACGATCTTCTCAGGAGGGCCGGAGTGGACTTGGCCACGCCGGGACCCTACCGAGCGCTCGTCCGTCGGATGAACGCGATCATGGATCAGATGGAGGAGTTGCTGGCTCAGGGCTGAGGTCGGTCTGCCACTCCTGCCGCTGTCTGGCGCTCGATCCAGCGTTCGATCTTGTCCTGCAACATACCTAGCGTGATCGTGCCGTCCCCGATGACGAGATCGTGGAACTCCCGGAGGTCGAAGTGCTCGCCCAGCGCCTGTTCAGCTTTTCGGCGCAGATCCTGGATCACCAGGCTGCCCGTCAGGTAGGCGGTGGCCTGTCCGGGGACCGCGATATACCGGTCTACCTCGGAGGCGATGCCCGTCTCCGACTCTGCCGTATTCGCAAGCATGTAGTCGATCGCCTGCTGGCGTGTCCAGCCGAGGGCGTGGAGCCCAGGATCGACGACCAGGCGTGCGGCCCTGAAAGCCTCGTTGGACAGCATCCCGAGACGGTCCACGTCCGATGTGTAGAGCCCCATTTCGTCGGCCAGGCGCTCGGCGTAAAGAGCCCATCCCTCGCCGAGCCCGGAGCTGAATAAGTACTGCAGCACCGGGTGCACGCCGGCCGCCTCGAGGGCCACGTACGCCTGCATGTGATGTCCCGGATAGGTCTCGTGGAAGGTCGTGGCCTCGAAGCCGCCCCCCTTACTCAGTTTTCGCGGCTCGTACGTGCCGAACTCGTAGGTGCCCGGGCGCGTCCCGTCCGGCGATCCAGCCGAGTAGAACCCTCCACCAGTCCGCCGCATGTAGTCGGGATACGGCTTGAGGGAGACTTCGGCCCGCGGCACGAACCCGAACCAGTGGGGGACCGCCTCCTTCGCCCGGTCCACCGCCGCTTCAGCGTAGGCGACGATCTCCTCAGCGGTCTCGAAGCTGTACTGTGGATCCGCGCGCACGGTCTGGAGCAACGCCCCAGTGTCCTCCGTACCGAAGCTCCGCCTCCCGATTCCCCTCATCTCGGCCTGGATCCGTTCGATCTCCCGCAGACCGGTCTGGTGAATCTCCTCCGGCGTCAGGTGCAGTGTCGTGTGGAAGCGCATCGAGGCCAGATAGCACTCGCGGCCGCCCGGGTCGGACGTCACCCCAACGACGTCTCGCGCGACGGGCGAATACTCTTGCGCCAAGTAGTCACGGTAGCGCCTCGTCGCCGGTTGGATCTCGTCGGCGATCACGGCCCGTAGCCCGTCACCGAAAGCCGCGTCGCCATCCCGTCGGGCCGGGTCGAAGTACGGCGTCTCCTCCGCCGGGACCGAGAGGAGCGCGTCGAGCTGTCCAATCACGGCCGCCACGTTGGAGCGTGGGGCCGTGAAGCCTTCCTGGACGCCTGTCCTCAGGTTCGCGATCTCAACGTCGATATAGCCCGCGACGTCGCGGGCTCGTGCCAGCGCATCCGTCCGTGATCCCTCGCTTCCGACCGGCTGCTGGGCGAACACGCCCGGGAAGAAGTTCTGCCATCCGGAATACGTCGGGCTAACGTTCCACAGCTCGGTCCGGCACACCCGCCTCGCAATCGATGCTTCCAGGCGGTCGAGGGCGAAGCCATATGGCACCGCCGCCTCCGTGCCCTCGAGCGCTGCCGCATCGAGATCTCGAAGGCGAGACAGCCACGCGTCCTCGCTGGCCCTCCACGCGTCGAGCGCTTCGCGGCTGCGATCACCGAGTCTGTCGGTTGAGGCCGGGTAGCCGGTCTCGTACGCCTCCTCCGGGAACTGGTCGTAGTAGCCCGAGACGTACTCGTCCGCTACCGCGAGGGCCTCGCTGACCGCACCGGTCGCCTGTTTCTCACCCATGGTCGGGACCGCATCCTGCCGTGAGTCCTCGCCTCTGCACCCGACCACCCAGGCGCCCACCAGCAGCACGGCGATTGTGAACGTCGGGTACTTCATGCCCTCCTCCCGTGCTCCCGGGCATGCCGCCCGGTGACTCACCGGAAGTCTTCCAGCGCCGCGAGCTCCGCGCCCCACGGACAGTAGAAGCCGACGGTCTCGATCCAGGCGTCCAGGTTCTCCTCCACGAACGACGGGAGGCCGTCGCACAGCTCGATCGTGGCCTCTGCCATGGACATCTCCGCGGGGTCGAGATGCCAGCTCCAGGGGGCGTTGTGGCCGTCCTCGCCGCTCCCCCGCCGGACCGGCCCGATCGGGATGTTTGCCTGGCTCGTGCCCTCCCGCAGCGCGAACAGCTGCTCGATCGTGGCCGTGCTCGTGACCCACGCCCGGAACCGCTCATCCCCTACGTCGAATGTAGCCAGCACCCCTCCCTCGAGCCCATCGCGAGGATCGGTGGCGTCATCCCCACAGGCCGCGAGTCCGGCCGCCAGTAGGAGCGCGCCGGTCCAGCCGGCCGCCCGGCGACGAGTCCACATCCTACACTTTCACCCCATCTGACGCGGAAGCTCAGGCACGATGTCGTGATTCGGATCTCCTCTGGACACGCCTTGATAAGCGTGATGTCGGTGGTGCGCAAGCCCAAAACGAAAGCCACCCCGTAAGTTACCGAGTGGCTTTCTGTTACTCAGTGCGCCCGACAGGATTCGAACCTGTGACCTTCGGCTCCGGAGGCCGATTTCTGGCGCTGACCAGCGTCGGTGACCGCCCAAACGTAGCATACTTATGCGGTATCCCGCCAGGGCACGCCAGTCAGCGTCGGCCTGCGTTGTCACCGCTATTGTCACCGCGCGGCACGCGGCTTTGTCTGTGAGCCCTATCGGTTCTTTTTGCATTGGGGGCGCTGGCCGAGGCGTCTAGGACTCCCGCCGGACAAGCCCCGCCTCGCCGAGTTGTTTCTCGATTGCTCGCTCAAGACACTTCAGCAACGGAAAGGGCCCACAGGGCAAGCCCACGTCAGTTTCCGCCACGACCACGGTTCCCTCCCGACGCACCTCACATTCGAATCCGTAGGTCCGTATAATCTCTGCTATCCGGCAGAGGTCCAGACGGAAGACCGCCGTGGTTGAGACGGGAACGACCGCACCGCATACACTCATTGAGTCACCGCTCCTTCCTCTGGAGCGAGTGACCTCCCGGCGGCAGCGAGCACTCCGTCAACCCATGCCTCTATCCGCTCTGCGAACGGCTCGCGAACGAGGCCAACTGCCAGATCGTCGAAGACCCATGTGCCGCTCCACCAGTACGGTGCGATGACCATCAGTGCCTTGGTCGTGTTCATGACTTTCTCCTTGTTCGGCGCGGGCCTTCCCGGCCCGTGGGCCGCAGCGGAGAAAGCGAGGCAGGAATAGGAAAGGGGCCCGTCCGCGATCGCGGGCAGGCCCCCTGCCGCGCTTTAGAAGGTGTCCCGTTGAAAAACCGGCGCGCCTTCAAGCTGCGGACTTCAAATCCACGCCGGCTGACCGCCCGGGGGCGATCGGACCGTACAAACATACCGCCTTCCGGCTCTCTACGAATAGTGACCGAAATGTCACAGCGTCTTGACTGCGGGCTGAGATGGGCAAGAAATCAGCGAGGACGTCAGCCAACCGCCGGATCCTGTCCCGGATATCCGGTGGTGATTCGTCGAACGACCATGCGGTTACGCTCCCTCCGGTTTGCCCGGTCCTCCTACTCGTCCAGGTCGGGAATCCACAACAGGGAAAGCACCTGGCCGAGACTCGGGATTCGGTGGGTGCTCTCGAGGAGAGTGAAGCGGCCGCGCTGCGGCTCATCGAGCCACGCGGCTTGGTCAACTTCTTCAGCCCAAGCGTTTGGCGCCTCTCCACGGTGCACAGCCGTTGCGATCGTACTCGGACCGATGCGCTGCCCGCGGGTGGCCATCCGAAAGTAGAACTCCGCACGCTCCTGCCACTCGACGCGACCGTTCCGGGTGGCAACGAGCGCGCAGGTCTCGCGCGTGGTCTGTACGAGGCGGCGGGCCGCTGCGGTGGCCGACACATTATACAGACGCTCGGACATGAGCTCGTAGACTGTGTCGAAGCAGACGTCCGTATCGCGCGCGTCGCGGCGAAAGGGTACAGTCGGCATGAGGAGTTCCGCCGCGAACGAGTTGGCCTCCCACTCTACGCGACGCCCGTAGTCCGCGGTCGCCTGCAGCGCTAGCTCCTCGCACGAGCGGCCTTGTTTCTCGTGCGTGGGAATGTGGTAGTGGGCCAACTCGTGCGCGATGGAGAAGCGACGCCGGCCGCTGCTCTGGCCCGGCTGCAAGAAGATTGCACCGCCGTCTCCGAACAGATTCGGGTAGAGACACGCCGTGCAGCCGGGATTCGGGTCCTCGAACTCAAGGATTTCGATCCCATCTTGGGCCGCGATCGTGCTTAGATCACACTGTCTGACTTCGCGCAGCCCGCGTACCTGTCGGAAGATGCGTGCGAACCGGAGTCCCTCCCGGTTCATCCCTTCCCGTCTCCCTCGCCCTTCTTCTTCGGCTGCGTCATGCGGAGAAACTGGGCATACTCGCGAAGCTGTCGGCGTGCGGCCTCCGACAAGCCGCGATACTCACGGAAGTGCGCGTCTTCCTCCGGGCTCAGCGACTCGACCGCCACCTCGCCCAGCAGGTAGCTGACCTTCACGTCGAGGGCGTCGGCAAGCTTCTGGAGCATCTGATAGGAGGGGTTCCGCTCGTATCCTTCGATCTGAGATATCGTGGACTGTGACGTTCCCACCAAGCCAGCCAGTTCCGTTTGGCTGAGACCCTGGTCTTCGCGGATCTCCTTTAGCCGATCACCAAGCTTCAAGAGCACCTCCCCCCTGGTCATCGCAAATCACCTTGCGGTCCATCGCTCTAAGCAATATACTATCGAGCGATGGTGGATGCGACGATTACAGATACACGAGTTCGACCGGAGGCGCAAGTCGGCGTCGGTCGCTCGACTCCGGCGCGTCTCGATACGAGAGAGCTGAAGGCATTCGGCAGAGTAACCGATCGGCGGGACGGTTACCCTGTCCAGATAGAGGTGGGTGGGTTCATCAACCCCGGGTGTGGACCCTCCCAAGAACCTGTCCCGGGGAAGGAGAGACGTGCGCATGTCCAAGGACAAGGCACAGGGTCCGAAGAAGCCGGACCCGCAGCCGGACCGCGGCAGGGACGACGAGCACCGGCCGCGTCCCGTTCGTCCACCCAAGCCCTCGGGCACCGGGTGAGCGACCTGCTGAAGCTCGAAGAGCTCGTGGAGCACTACCCTGCAACTCAGGCTCTCCACCGGTCTTCGAGCTTCGGCCTGATCAGAGTACCTGTTGGCGTGTTCCGATCGCTTCCCCATCGCGCACACCTCTTCCTCGAAGTGCCGTTCGACGGTCCGTACAGCGTGCCGCCGTTCGGGCCCTATGATTGCATCGTCGCCAGTTATCGGAGCTACGTGCCGGACGTACGTGCCTGGGCACTCTGGGAGGACGGCACCATTCCACGCGCGTTCCACGGGTACCCAGACGGAAGCATGTGTGCCCATATGCCGTCGGACTGGATATGGGGCCGGGACCCTCTTCACAAGCTCGTGGACTGGTGCGTCGTTTGGCTCGGAAAGGTCCTTTACTTGGAGTTCTTTGATCACTGGCCAGGCCCGCACCACTGCTCGGCCAATGTACGTGTCAAACGAAGCAGGCCCGACGATTATTGCGGCTGCGGGGGCACGGACGACATGCGGTGGCGGGACTGCCATATGGCCGAGGACCTCGGCCGCTCACCTTACGACTTGCTTATGGAAGAAGAGCGCGGCCGGACCGGCTATCTGTGGGAACTACAGAGACGCGGCTGGGATCCCAGACCGCCTTGGGATAGGGGTGTGTAGTCTCACTCGGCGGATCGCGGGCTGTTGTTCCTTGGGCCTGTGACCCGAGCCCGTTGATACCACGTTGACTCTCGACCCTAGGCGGTCCTCATTCCCCCCGTGCCCCCTTGTTTCCAGGCTCCGCATCCCGCACAGAAGCGCGGCTGTCGAACGTACGTGTGGGCGCGGCCGGGTCTATCGGAAGCGGAATCGCCAACAGTGCGCCTAATAACAAGATACTCTTCAAGGCAGTCAATCATTGCTCCGGGCCTGAAGCTCGCCGCTCATCCAGGGACCACACACCTGGACCCGCCAGGGCAATGCATGCGAGGCCAGCAACCAGCGTGATGTGATACTCGAGTCCGTAAGCCAAGGGCGCATTCGGTACGGAAGCGATGAAGAACCCCTGCCGTGCGTGGAAGAGAATCACGGCCACGACCATCTCCACCACCAGAAGCACGGCGAACGGACGCGTAAACTTCCCGACCACGAGCGCCAGGCCGCCGACCAGTTCGAGGACAGCTACCAGCCACAGAAGCGATGCGGGAAGCGTCCAACCGGCCATATGCAGCATCTCCTGGACGAAGGAAGTCTGCATTCCGAAGATCTTCGTCCATCCATGCATCACGAAGACCAGGCCGACTGCGACGCGGAGCACCAGAAGTCCGGCGTACGCATTCTTTCCGAATCGCATGTGCAGCCTCCTTGGTCAGAACTGGTACCCGAGCGTGAATTCGACGGAGTGAGCTTCGTAGTCCGGGGGTTCGCGCGCCCAGGAAGATGTTGGTGCGATCTACGAGGGCTCCTCTGGTCGCGGCTGGGGAACCTCAGCGTTCAAGGTTAGGAGGTCGAACACCTATCGTGATCTGACGCGGAGCTGTGGAGAGGCGGACCGTGGTTTCCGAACACCCTGACCGGGACACCCGGTGACTCAGGTGTTACCGCCAGCGTCACACCTGAGCGGCCTTCCCGAGAGCCTAGCGGTCTTCAGCCGGCGGATGCTACGAGTGCCAGGAGCCCGCCGCACACGGCCAGCTGGCCCAGCACCAGCAGCGCGATCCAAACTCGGTCCGTCTCAGCCATCCTCGGGTGCTCCTTCTCGGCAAGTGCCTCTTCACGTGCCCACTTCAGCCTCACCGACCTCATCTGTCTACTGGTAATGGCACAAAGCGGACCAGACCTCAATGAGATTGTCATCTGCGTGTATCTGCATGATTGACAGCTAATTAGGGGAGATAGTCATGGCGTGAGGCTACGGGCGGCCGAGACTGGAGTGTGATGCTGGCTGTCACTACTCTGGCCCAGGCGGCGCCGGTTCGCGCGTCCCGAGGAACCCGAATCACGACATCTTGCCGGAGTGTCCGCTTCAGATGGGGCGATCTGCCGGGTTCCCGAACGGTCGAGAACGTTGCCCTGGTGTCAGAACGCCACGTCGAGCCGCAACCATAGGCTGCGGGGTTGGGAAAGATCCGCGGCGGCCGAAGGCTGGTGCTCGGTGAACAGCTCCGCCTCGACTACTCCGCGGACGTTCTGGCGGATGAGGAAGATCACGCCCGGCATGAGGCGGGTCCTGTCGAGACCCGACGCGCCGAAGCCAGGCATTAGTGCCGCCTCGGGAACGGACAGGTTCAGCGAGTCGAACTTGAAGGAGCCGATAAGCCACGGGTAGAACATGTACTCGGCCTTGGCGAAGATCGTGGAGACATCCAGGCCGCCTCCCCCGAAGGCCCACGGATCGTCGTCGCTTCCCCACGTGTACCCCACCCCCAGGTCGAGCCTCCCCACGAGGGCGCGTGCGTTGACTCCGAAGAAGCGATGGTGGTCCTGGAGGTCATCTGCTACCGGCTCGGCTCCGAAGTACCCGAAGTGCTCCAGGATGATGGCGCGGTCGAGTAGCTGGCCGTGGCCACTCAGTATCGGCCCGCCTCCCTCCGGGTAAGTCCCGTCGAGGCCCAGGCCTCCCAGCTTGTAGCGGAGCTTGTAGTAGAAGTCCTTGTCGTCGTTGTTGTCGGTGTTCTGATCCCCGGCACCCTGTGACACGCCGACGCCGTAGTAGAGACGCCCTCCTATCAGGCCGTTGACCTCCAGCGTCGGGTAAGTCCTTCCAAGGCCGAAGGCGTTGTCCGAACGGAGGGTCGCCCCGGAGAGGAGATCCGTCAGCTCCACGTCCGAGAATCGGAACTCCTGCCAGAAGAACTTCTGTCGGGCTGCGCGGTCGATCTGGCGATCCGTGAAGGTGAACAGGTAGGGGTTCTGGAGCCCCACCCACAGGTTCAGCGAGCGGTCGGGCAGTCCCGGAATCAGGTCCTGGAAGGCTGCCTTGGCCTGGATGACCTGCAGCCCCTCCGCGCGGCTCCACTCGGTCTCGATGAAGAAGGATATGGTCTCGCCAAGGGTGCTGCCTGCCAGGAGGTAGACCTCGTGGGGAAAGTGGAACGAGACCCGGGTGTTCGCCGTGGCATCCCGTGCCGCCACCAGATCGGTTTGCACCCGCAGCGCGATCGGCGGGGTGTCGGTGATCTCGCCCGGCCAGATGGAGCGTGGCCAGAGGTCCTTCCACGGCTCGGCTCCAAGCTCGACGGGGTCGTCCTTACGCAGCAACTGGTCGTTCTCGGGAAAACGGTAGCCGTTGAGCCGGAAGGCCTCGCCCATGACGTTGAGCTTCGGCGCAGCGGTGTGGCACGTGGAGCAGCTCGTTCGGTACTTGCGGGCGAAAGCCGGAATCTCATCGGCCAGGGCGTCGGCGGGTGGGAAAGCCGTCATCAGCCAGGCGACGGCCGTGGCAGCGAGCATGAACACAAGTGATGCGAACGCTCCGACCGCTCGTCGCATCATAGGCGGGTGCCTTCCGGCCGGAGCCTGATCTGCAGATCGAGGTGGTCGGCCAGATCAACATCCCGCGAATACGGTTCTGTCCAACGGTGCCACACGCCGAGCCTGTACTGCCCCGCGGGGACGTTCTCGATCCGGAAGCGACCGTTCTCGTCGGCCACCGCGAACAGCGACGTAGACACCACAAGGACGTAAGCCAGCATCTCGGGATGAACGTGACACAGGATGACGTGCGCCCCGAGCGCCGAGAAGGTGTGGAAGCGCCGATCGGTCTGCGGATACGTGCCCAGGTTGAACGGCTGTCCGGGGTTACCCGGGCTGAAGATGTTGTGGAGAACCGGGTCGCTGTTACGAAACTCCACCGTGGTACCCGGAGGAACCGCCAGTACTCGCGGCAGGAATCGCAGCGCCTGTTGATCCAGTGTGACAGTGTCCGCGGCCTCGGTGGGTGGCTCTGCGCCGGCGCCTTCCAGATACACAACCGCGCCAGCGGCCGGAACGATCGAAACGTAGACGGTTCCCTCCACCGTACCCTCCACCGTGCCCTCGACCTTGCCCTCCACCGTGCCCCCGATCATGCCTTCCCGCCCCACCGGCGACCCGGCCAGCGTGAGAAGGACCACCGCGACGAGCAGGCGGAGTCCGATCATGGGCTCCCCATCTCTTTCTCACCACCGGTCGTCTGCTCAGCCAGCCACCGGTGGAAGGTTCTCCTGCTGACCCCAGCCGCCGCCGCCGCCCGCGTGATGTTCCCTTCGTTCTCGGCCAGCAGTCTCCTGCAGTACGTTGTCCGGAAGGCCGACAGGGCTTCCTCCCGGGCTTCCGCGTAGGGCAACGCGGGACCTTCATCATGCCCTTCTATCGACCCCGACCAACCTCGGATCGAATCTGGCAGGTCGGCTAGAGTGATCGTTCCGTCGTCGTCGAACACGATCAATCGGTGCGCGAGATTGCGTACCTCCCTGACGTTTCCCGGCCACGGGTGCCGCGCCAGCGCATCCCAGGCGTCGGGCGTCGGGCACGGAGCCAGGACACCCTGGAGCTCCGCGAACTCCGCGAGGAACGTCTCTGTGAGTAGCTGTACGTCACCATGCCGCTCGCGCAGGGGTGGGATCTTGAGGTGCACCACGTTGAGGCGGTAATACAGGTCCTGGCGAAAGGACCCCTCGGCCGACGCCGCCTCCAGATTCATGTGCGTGGCGGCCACCACTCGAATGTCCACCTTCTCGAAGCTGGTGCTGCCGACCCGCCTCACCTGGCGCTCTTCGAGAGCCCTCAGAAGCTTCGACTGCAAGGAGACCGGGAGCTCCCCCACCTCATCGAGAAAGACGGTTCCACCGCTAGCTTCCGCCAGCAGTCCCGTCTTGCGGGCTACGGCACCGGTGAACGACCCCTTCTCGTGGCCGAACAGCTCGGACTCCAGCAAGGCCTCGGGGATGGCCGCGCAGTCGACCGGGATGAACGGTTTCCGCGATCTCGGGCTGTAGGCGTGGACGCTGCGCGCCACCAGTTCCTTTCCCGTTCCGCTCTCACCGGTGATCAGTACGTCGGCGTTGGTCGGCCCGACCCTTTCAATGTCATCCATCAGTCGGGCCATCGCCGGGCTGGAACCAACCAGGCTCATCAGTGGACTGGCGCGCGCCACGTGGGCCCGCAAGGCACGGTTGTCCTCGGCCAGCCCCCTGTATTTGACGGCCCGAGCGACCGCAACCGAGAGCAGATCCCTGGTGAAGGGCTTTCCAATGTAGTCGAAGGCTCCCTCCCGTATCGCCTGCACGGCCGAGCCAACGGTCGCATAGGCGGTCATGATGATGACGGGAAGGGAGGGATCCGCGGCAAGCGCCTCGGCCAGCACCGACATTCCATCCGCACCTGGCATCCTGAGATCGAGCAGGAGTACGTCAGGCTGTACCTCAGCCATTGATGGCCGGAAAAGAGTGGGATCACCCAGCGTGTGACACTCGTAGCCCTCGCGCGTAAGGAGTCGGTAGCAGTTCTCCAGCATCGCCTGCTCGTCGTCGACTATGAGAACGCGCGTCCTGCTCATGTCAACTCCGGAACGTGCAGCGGAAGGGACACCACGAACCTGCTTCCGCGGTCTTCTCCGCTCTCGACCCAGATGCGCCCGCCGTGCCGCTCGACGATGCTGCGGCAGAGGGCCAGTCCCAACCCCATTCCTTTTCCGTTTCCTTTCCTCGTGAAGAACGGCTCGAAAATGCGCTGCCGCAGGTGAACCGGAACCCCTGGCCCGGTATCCTGCACCACCATTTCCGCGGCGTCTCCGGACTGCGAGAGGCGGGCCCGGACCTCTACCGAGCCGCCTGACGGCATCGCGTCGGCCGCATTGACCAGCAGGTTCATGCAAACCGTCTCGATCGCCCTCTCGCTGCCTTTGAACAGCGGCAGATCGCTCCCGGAGTCTACCGTCAGTCGAACCCCCTTGGCGGCCAGGCTTCGCTCCAGCAGCCCTGCTATTCTGCGGCAGATCTCCCCGAGGTCGATGGGCACCGGCTCCTCATCGTAGTCTCTCGCAAACCGAAGCAGATCCCGCGTCACACCACCGAGCCGTGCCGTGTGCTCACCCAGCACTTGCAGATCCTGAGTGAAGCTCGAAACGTCGGCGCCATCCCGCACCTCTTGTTCCATGCACTCGATGCGGTTAGCCAGGACAGCCAGCGGATTGTTGAGCTCGTGCGCCAGGCCGGCAGCCATGACGCTTACGGCCGCCAATCTCTCCGATCTCTTGAGCTGCTCCTCCAGCTTCTCCTGTGTTCGCGCGTCCCGCATGATGAGCGACATACCCTGCGGCTGGCCTTCCGGGTCGGCGATGATCGTCTGGGTGAGACTCACAGGGACCAGCTCCCCATCCTTGGCCCTCCTGCGGGTGCGGAGGCCCACGACCGAGCCGCTCTCCGCTATCTCGCGGCGCAGGTATTCTTCCTCGGGCGAGCCGCGCAGCTCCTCGGGCAGTAGCACGGAATCCGCGGTGCGGTTCAGCACCTCCGCCTCCGTGTGTCCGAACATCTCCTCGGCTCCATGGTTCCAGACGCGGATGAGGCCCTCGCCATCGAGACCGACGATCGCGTCGGCGGAGTAGGCGAGAATGTCTCCGAGCTCGGCGTGGGTCTTCAGGAACGCCTGCGTGCGCTCTTCGACCAGTTCCTCGAGCCGCCGCCGGTGGCTGTGGAGAGCGCTCCCCATGATCAGAAAGTCGGACGCCAGGTCCTCGAACTCGTCGTTCGTCTCGATGCCCAGTGCCTCGGGCATCTCACCGCCGGCGAGTCGGGCGAAACCTTCCTGCAACCGGTAGATAGGCTTGGTAAGCTGTCGCGCTGCCCTGAAGGCCAAGAAGAGCACGGCCACCACGACCAAGAGGCCCGTGACCAGGACCCAGGTCTCGAACGTGCGAATCGGAGCGTTCAGTACCTTGACGGGGAGGACCCTGTACAGGGTGAGCCGTCTGAGTCCGGCAGTTCCGAGTCCGAGTGAAGCGTAGCTCACGATCCGGCCGTCCGGGGTCTCGAACGAGCCCCTACGGCCTGCAAGGATGGCCCGCGAATGCAGGTCCGAGAACTCGTCGCTCAGACGCGTGCCCGGGCCCGATCCCAGCAGGCTCCTCCAGTCCGCCTTACGATCCGAGTGGTAGAGAAGCTGACCGTCCGGGTTAACCAGGCCGGTCGCTGCCGGCATGTTCGGCGACCCGTCCTCGATGCCCGCGAACAGGTCCTCGGCGTATGCTTCGCCAACGACCGCCCCCGCGAAACGGCCGTCTTCGCCTCTGAGAGCCAACACCAGCGCGATGGCCGGAATAGGCTGGAAACCGGCCTCGGCATCGTCCAGACTCCGCAGCTCCACCGGCATCAGCAGCCTCTCCCCCGGACCCAGAGACTCCGCTTGCAGTGAATACAGCAGGCCGGCGGGCGCCTCGAAGTCGTCGTCGTGCCGCGCGTACGGTACGGGCCCTGCAAACAGGATCCTCCCGTCCCGGGAAACCAGCTTGACGCGGAACAGGGTCGGCGCGTGGGCGAGGAACCGGGCTACGGATTCATGTACCTCGATCAGAGGCGTCTCGCTCGGTCCGGCTGTCAGCTCTTGGAGAACCGGGGCGAGTATCTCCTGGGCCAGGTAGGTGACGTCGCGCTCGGTCCTCTCGAGCGCCCGCTCGACCCGCGAGTTGGCGATCGCGACATCGTGCGCCAGGGTTGCGTTGGCCAGCGTCTTCAGATAGTCGATCGTCTGCCGTACGGTCAGGACCGCGACCAGGGTGAGCGGCACTACCGCCAGGACGGCGAAGGCGATCGCCAGCTTGGCCCTGATCGAGAGGCGCGGGAACACCTTGTTCAGGTTCACGGGCAGATTGGGCTCTCCTCGACCTCCGCCTGCAGGCGATGGCCAGCGACGCTCGTTTCCGTCGGACCCTTAAGCGGTTGCCCCCACCGGCCGGCCTTCGTTGGCCGAGTCAGAAACATCAAGCACCGCAAGACGCTGGCCACTAGCGCCCGGTGGTATGAGTAGGGCGTGGATCATCCGTGTGGGCTTTCACCTCGCCACCTGCTTTGCCGCGGAGCCAATGGCGGGAGCCTCCCGACTGGACAAGCCGGCTGCCGCATTCAGCATATTCGGACCCGTTAGAGGAGACAAGCTTCGCTGGGCTTTTCCGGGTCGGCAGCTCACACCCTTCGGGCCCGGGCAACAGTGACGCCCGACGTCACACTCGCGACGCTGAGCGTCACAATTCGCGCCTTCCTCGCCGGGCCGTCAGGGACCCTTTAAGTGCTTGACGACTCTAGCGATCAACTCCTGCGCCCGTCGCATGGTCCGCATCGTGCGATTCCGGTGATCGCGGCCGGCGGTCACGAATGCCACCGCCGCCACTCTTACCGAATGACTGCACCGGGCCGTGGCGGGTCCCCGGTGCCATACACAGCGCTTCGCGGAAGAGCGTCTGAGGCCGATTACTGAAATCCAGAGGCACACGACTCTAAAGGTTGAGGAGGACTCCGATGAGAAGAGGATTCCTGAATCGGGCAGGTTCATACGTGGCCGCCGTGGCCCTGTTTCTCGCCGGCGGGTGCGACCGTGGAGAGGTCACGGGCCCGGAGTCACCCCAGGAGCCACCGCCGCCCGTGGCCGTCACCGCGTCGGAATGGGTCGGCTCGGTGGACTGGGATCAGAGGACCGTGGTCGACGTAACTATGGTGGAATCCGGGGCGGCTCTGGCCTACTCGCCCAACGTGCTCAGCTTCGAAGCGGGCAAGCCCTACGTGCTGAGGATCATTAACCCGGCCTCCAACTCCAGCAAGCACTACTTCTCGCCGGAGGGCCTCGAGAGCTTCTATCAGGCCGTTGCCACCCGGAAGATCCAGACCGCCGAGGCCGAGTACAAGGCCCCCTACTTCGATGCCGTGGAGCTCAAGATAGGAGGCTCTCTCGAGATCTTCTTCGTCCCGGTCCTGGCGGGGTCGCTGACCACCGACTCGCGTCGCTCAGGATCGCACGAGGTATGGAGCGCTGCGGAAGAGACAACGATCGCCATGTTCGAGTCGCAGTCGGCGTACGGTTTCGTGCCCCCGGACATCAACCTCTCGAGGGACGTGGGCTACAAGCTCACCCTGGACAACCCGTCTGGAAACAGTTCCAAGCATTACTACACGGCCGCCGATTTCTACAAGACCGTGGTGCTGCGCAAGGCCGATGACACTCAGGCCGAGATCAAGGCGCCATACCTCAAGGCGGTGGAGCTGCTCATCGAAGGCAGCACGACCCTGTTCATGGTGCCCACGGTCGACGGCGTGTACGACGTCCTGTGCACCATCCCCGGCCACGCCGACCTGGGAATGACAGGCACGGTCACGGTGGGAGAGGCACCGCCGGGGCCCGTGACCTCTTCTGAGTGGGTCAACTCGGTGAACTGGAACGATAAGACGGTGGTCGACGTGTACATGGTGGAGTCGGGGGCGTCGCTCGCCTTTTCGCCCAACAGCTTCACTTTCGAGGCTGGGAAGCCGTACGTCCTCAGGATCAACAACCCGGAGGGGAACGCCTCCAAGCACTACTTCTCGCCGGAGGGCCTCGAGAGCTTCTATCAGGCCGTAGCCACCCGGAAGATCCAGACCGCCGAGGCCGAGTACAAGGCCCCCTACTTCGATGCCGTGGAGCTCAAGATAGGAGGCTCTCTCGAGATCTTCTTCGTCCCGGTCCTGGCGGGGAGGCGCGGGAAACCAGCTCGACCTGGAGGTGGCGCCGGACTTCGACCAAGCGCTGACCACTGACCCGCGTCGTTCGGGGTCGCACGCCGTGTGGACGACCGCGGTGGACGTCGCCATCGGCATGGAGGAGACGCAGTCGAGCTACGGGTTCGTGCCCCCGGATATAGACCTCACCAGTGACGTCGGCTACAGGCTCACCTTGGACAACCCGGCGGCGAACACGTCCAAGCACTACTACACGGCCGCCGATTTCTACAAGACCGTGGTGCTGCGCAAGGCCGATGACACTCAGGCCGAGATCAAGGCGCCTTACCTCAAGGCGGTCGAGTTGCTGATCGACGGCAGTACCACGCTGTACGTGGTGCCGACCGTGCTCGGCACCTACGGCGTCCTGTGCACGATCCCGGGCCATGCGACCCTGGGAATGACCGGCACGATCACGGTGAACCCGTGAGGAACGTATTCCGGGTCCGGGGCGCGTGCGGCGCGGGAGCCACGCTCGCCCTGCTGTCGTGGGTGGCTCCCTGCCATGCGCAGGCACCTCCCACAGGCCCCGATGATCCGTCGACCGTCGATGCGGCCGGCCTGTACGAGAACGCGTGCGCGCCTTGCCACGGCCGGCTCGGGGACGGCAACGGTCGCGGAGCGCGTCTGCTCGGGTCGCCGCAGCCGCGGGACTTCACGGCCGGGGTGTTCGAGTTCCGCAGCACTCCAACGGGTTCCCTGCCGACGGACGACGACCTCTACCGCACTATCTCTCGCGGTGTGCCGGGCACCTGGATGCCGGCGTGGGAAGGCACGCTCACGCCCGCCCAGAGGTGGGCCCTGATCGGCTACGTGAAGGGCTTCTCCGGTTACTTCGCCGATGAGGAGCCCGATCCTCCCATCGCGATACCGGAGGAGCCCGGCTCGACTCCCGAGCTGGTCACTGAAGGCCGGTTCGTATACGCCGTGCTCAAGTGCTGGCAGTGCCACGGAGACACCGGACGCGGCGACGGTACCTCGGCGGATGAGTTGACGGACGACTGGGATCGTCGGATCCGACCCTACGACTTCACGCGCGGAGGGTACAAGAACGGGTCATCGCCCTCCGATCTGTACCGCACTCTCGCCACCGGCATGAGTGGGACTCCGATGCCCGCTTACGACGCGGCCAATGTGGCCTTTCCCGGAGATCTGGACCTGGAGCCGATGCGGGAAGGTCTCGGTACCGAGGGGCTCGGACCGCTGGTGCAGTACCTGGCGGGACAACCTACGGAAGCCGAACTCCGATCGATGCCGCCGGACCGGACCGACGACCTGGTCGAGCGACGCCTGTGGGCACTCGTCTACTACCTGCAGTCGCTCGAGCGGTCGAGAGGAACGCTGTACTGGCTGTTCGAGGAGAATCCCGAGCTGGAGGCGCGCCGATGAGACCCACAAGATTCGGTATCGCGCTGACGGCGGTCGCCGCCGTTGCGGCCTTGAGCTGCGCCGGTGACGGAACGGGCTTGGACGAGTTCGGAAACCCGCTGGGTCAGTCGCCTCCCGAGCTCGCACCGACCTTGAGTTCGGTCCAGGCCAACATCTTCTCGCCCATCTGCACGCAGTGTCATACGGGAACGGTGGGCCCATTGGGCCTGGTACTCGACGAGGGAGTCGCCCGCGCCAATCTAGTGGGAGTCGCCAGCGTCGAAGTGCCCGAGCTGATGCGGGTGAAGGCCGGAGAGCCTGATTCGAGCTACATCGTCTGGAAGATCGAGGGGCGGGCCGGGATCGTCGGCGAACAGATGCCGCTGGCGCTTCCGCCTCTCTCGGCGGAGCAGGTCGCGGCCATAAGAGGCTGGATCGCAAACGGCGCCCTGGACGACTAGGAGGACTGGCATGACACGGCATCACTTCTGGTTATGGGGCGCTGGCCTGGCGGCCTTCCTGCTCCTGCTGGCTCCGCCCGGTCTTGCTGCGGGCGAACCCCATCTCTCGGTACGGACCGGGCTGCGTTGCTCACAATGCCACGTGAACCGGACAGGAGGAGGCGCCCGCAACGACTTCGGCAGCATGTATGCGCAGACCCGCCTCTCCACCTGGAGGGCGCCCTACCAGGGCCGGTCGCTCAACAACTTCCTCTCGATAGGAGGAAACCTGCGGGTGCTGGCGACTGGCACGCCCAACGATTCCGTGCGGCGAAGCCAGGTCGAGGTTACGGAGGCCAGCCTTCAGCTCGAAGCGAGGGTCGTTCCGGACGCGGTCGCGTTCTATCTCGACCAGTCGGTGGGTCCGGGGGGCGCCACTACGAGAGAGGCCTTCGCGCTGCTGGAGAGTCTTCCCCTCGACGGCTACGTGAAGGCGGGCAAGTTCTTCCTGCCGTATGGGTTCCGACTGATCGACGACGCTGAGTTCATCCGCCAGCGCACGGGCTTCAATTACAGGACGCCTGACATCGGACTGGAGGTAGGGATCGAGCCGGGGCCCCTGTCGATCTTCGCCTCGGTCACGAACGGCACGGTGGGGGCGGGAGAGAACAACAGCGCGAAGCAGTTCACTACCTCGGCCGCCCTCATCTTCAGACACTGGAGGATCGGGGGCTCGGTCTCGTTCAACGACGGACCCGGCAGCCGCCGAGATGTCGCGGGCGGTTTCGCCGGCGTCAATCTCGGTCGACTGTCTGTCCTCGGCGAGCTCGACTGGATCTTCGACACGCCTGATGAGGGGGAGTTTCTCGATCAGTTCGCCGCGTACATCGAGGGCGATTTCCTGGTCAGACCCGGTTTCAACCTCAGGCTGACGTACGGGTTCCTGGACCCGAACGTGGACATCGGTGAGAACGCGCGTGTCCGCTGGCGGTTCGGCGCCGAGTGGTTTCCGGTGCCGTTCCTCCAGGTCAACGCCTTCTACACGGTCCTCGACGACATCCCGCAGGCGACGACCGATCTGGACCGGTTGAGCCTCGAGTTACACACGTTCTTCTGAGATGCGGGGGATGAGGTGGCCGCGGCGGTGGCGACGGCAACCCGAGAGCGACGCGAAAGGAGCCGTGCGTTCATGCGCATGTTCATGCGGATGCTGAGCAGACTCGCAACGACGGTGACGGCGGGGCTCCTGTGCATCCCCTCGCCTGCAACGGCCCAGACGGGAGCGATCGCCGGAACGGTGACGCTGGACGGGTCGCCGCCTGCCCCGCGGATGCTGGAGGTCACGAAGAATCAAGAGGTGTGCGGCGATCGTGTAGCCGCAACGTACGTCGTGGTCAACGACGGAAAGCTGGCTTACGCGGTCGCCTTCGTCGAAGGGCTGGATGGAGAGGCTGAGCCGAAGGAGTACATGCTGTCGAACGCCGACTGCAGTTTTTCTCCCCCCGTACTGGCGGCGGCCGCAGGCGGGACGCTGGTCGTGGACAACCGCGATGACGTGCTCCACAACACTCATCTGAACTTCGAGCGCGGTAATAGCAGCCGAACGGTGGGCAACTGGGCCCTGTCTCGAAAGGGAACGACGATCCGGGCGGATCGGCCGCTGCGGCGGGCCGGAATCATAGACGTCGAGTGCGACGCCCATCCGTGGATGCACGCGAAGATCCTCGTACTCGACCATCCCTATTTCGCCACGTCCGCCGAGAACGGAGCGTTTATCCTGACCGGGATCCCGCCGGGCGATCACACTCTCAAGGTGTGGCACGAGGTATACGGGGAGCTCGCGCAGGGGGTTACGGTGCGCGCCAATGAGACGGCCACGGTGAGCTTCACTTTCTCGAGGGTAGCAGGGCCGTGAGTCCGGCGGGAAGGCCTCCCACAGAGCGCCGAGACGTGTGCAAAGAGAGGACGCGGGTATTATGACCGAGAGGAGCCGACAGCGGATATGGATTAGCCTGCTCGTGGCTGGCGAGGTCGTTATCGTGGCCAGCTTGTTCGCGTTGGCGTCGTGCGGCGGCGCGGCCGACGAGCCGCCCGAGGCGGAACAGCCGGCGGCCGTGGCCGTGGCCGAAATGGCGGCCGAAACCCAACCTGCCACCGCCCCGACCCAGGGCACCACGGGATACACGATCATCGAAGTGACCGACGGTGGAACGATCCGCGGAACCGTCCGCTTCCAAGGCGAGGTTCCGCCGCCGCATTCCATGATGGTCAAAGACGATGTAGAGGCCTGCGGCGAGCTGCAGAGCAGACAGCCAATCGAGACAGGTGGCAACGGCGGTCTGGCGGATGTAGTGGTGTCGCTGACCGACGTCACCCGCGGTTCGGCTCTCGAGACACCAGGCCCACCCATCACTCTCGACCAACGGGGCTGCCGCTTCGAGCCTCACGTGGCGCTCGCGCCCACCGGTGAGCCGGTGCAAGTGCTGAACAGCGATCCGATCACCCATAACATCCACACGGTCACGTTCGACAACCGGGCCGTGAACCGGGCGCAGCCGGCTGGAGTGCGCCAGATCGAAGTCACCTTCAAGGTGCCGGAGAAGGTGAAGGTCAAGTGCGACATCCATGAGTGGATGGGCGCCTGGATCGTAGCGATCGACCATCCCTACCACGCCATCACGGATCAGAACGGGAGCTTCGTTCTCGAGGATGTCCCGGCCGGCACGTACACCCTCGAGCTGTGGCACGAGACGCTGGGTTCTACGACACGGACGGTGACCGTGACGGCGGGTGAAACCTCCATCCTGGATGCCTCGCTGTCGGAGAGCTGACGGTCCGGAAGGTGAGAGCCCCCGCGCCGACCGGTCCAGCCGGAAGCTCCGGACGACTGGCAGCCTACGCGGGGATTGTCGTCTGCCTCGCGCTCCTCCTGCTGTGGCCCGAAGGGCTGTCGGCGGCTCAGGAAGGCCCTCTCACCGCGGTCGATGACGTCCGCACGTTCTTCGGGCTGAACCCCCGCAAAACGGTGTGGTTCGTCGCCCAGCTCCACCTGCTGTTCGCGGCGTTCGTCCTCGGCGTTCCCATCTTCGCGGTGATCGTCGAATTCATCGGTTGGCGGACGGGAGACCGCCGCTACGACCGGCTGGCACAGGAGTTCACTCGCCTGCTGGCGGCCGCCTTCGCCACGACCGCCGCCCTCGGCGGCCTGCTGGCATTCACTCTGTACGGCCTGTACCCGAAGTTCGCCAACTACTTCACCGCCATCTTCGCACCGTCCATGTACGTATACGCGGGCCTCTTCTTCCTCGAGACGGCGGTCCTGTACCTGTACTACAACTCGTGGGAGCGCCTGCGGGAGAGCAAGGGACTGCACATCTCGCTCGGCGTGCTCCTGAACGTGGTCGGCACGGTCCTCGTCTTCGTCGCCAACTCGTGGGCCTCGTACATGATGGCTCCGGTCGGGGTGGACGAGAGCGGCGCGTTCACCGGCACTACTCTTCAGGCAGTCGCCAACCCGCTCTGGATGCCGCTGAACATTCACCGAATCCTGGGAAACGTCACCTTTGGAGGCTTCGTGGTGGGAGCGTACGCGGCGGTGCGGTTCCTGTCCTCGCGATCGCCCGAGCAGCGCGCGCACTACGACTGGATGGGATACGTCGGAAACTTCGTGGGGCTGGCCGCACTCATCCCGCTCCCGTTCGCCGGCTACTACCTGGGGCGCGAGATCTACAGCGCGAGCCCGGTGATGGGAAACAACATGATGGGCGGCGCCTTCTCCTGGACGTTCATCATGCAGGCCATGCTGGTGGGCCTCCTGTTCATCGCGGCCAACTACTACTTGTGGTCGGGCATGAGCAGAATACCGGGCGCCGAGCGCTATCGGCACTTCACCAAGTACTTCAACGTAGTGCTGATCGTCTGCGTGGCCGTGTGGCTCACGCCGCGGAACATTCCGCTGACCGCGGGAGAGCAGCTTGCGCTGGGTGGGCAGGTGCACCCGATTCTCGGCTACCTGGGCCTGATGTCGGCCAAGAACGCGGTCATCAACCTCATCATTCTTACCACCTTCGCCAGTCTTCTCCTGTATCGCAGGGCCAACAAGACGGACCTGGTACCCATCTCGCAGCAGCCGGCGCGGGTGAGAATGGTCGTGGTCGGCGCCGGCGCCCTGTGCTTTCTCATCCTGGCATGGTACGGCTGGGTCCTCCTCCGGCTGCAGCCCGCCTCGCTGGACCTCGCGCCGGAGAAGGCCGTTTACTTCCGGATCGTGGCCCTGCTCCTGTTCCTCGGAATCGCCGTCGCGGTAACCTGCGTGATCCTCACTCTCCGCGACCGTGGGCAGCTCGCCCAGATCCTTTACTTCACCTTCGCGGCGGCAACCTGTGCCGGCTTTCTAGGGGTGTACGGGTTCATCGTGATGGTCGAGGCAAACCCGTTCCTGCGCCAGGTGGCGGTGGCCCAATGGCTCGTCCTGATGACCGCTCTGATCCTGATCACGGGAATAGACGTGGTGCTGTTTCGCCGGGCGCGGAAGATGGGCCGCATCCGGTGGGGTGAAGTCACCGGAAGGTCGCAGTACGCCCTTATCAGCCTCTGCGTGACCATCGTTCTCACCATGGGACTCATGGGATTCGTTCGCTCGGGGCTGCGCGAGAACTGGCACATCTACGGCGTGATGCGCGACACGTCGCAGTGGGCCTTCACGCCGAGCCACGCGTCCATGGCACAGATGGTAGGAAGCATCACGCTGGTCTTCCTCGGAGCTATCGCGTTCCTGTTCTGGCTGGCGGGGCTAGGGAAGACGCGAAGCCGGGAGGCACGACGGGCGTCCGGGGCATCGGGGCGAGATGGGGCGAGAGAAGCTACATGACCCGCGACGCGCTCAAGGTACTCCTGTTCACGATCGGGCTGGTGGTTCTCTTTGTCTGGGCCGGCGAGGTGATCACCCGAGCTTCCGGCGGAGCCGAAGCTGCCGTGCTCGGCGAGGGGGTCAGCGTGGAGAACGGGGAGCAGATCTTCTGGGGTCCGGGCAAGTGCCACACCTGTCATTCGGCCGGCACACGAGGCTCGAACGTTCGGTGTCCGAACCTGGGCGCCTCCGCCGACGGTTCGGAGATCGGCCTGCGCTCCGTGGAGAGGGCCCGCGAGCGAAGCGAGGAGCTGGGACAGGAGATGTCGCCCGTCGAATACCTCGTCGAATCCATCGTCAGCCCCAGCGCGCACGTCGTCGAGGGGTACAAGGACGAGATGCCGAAGGTCTACGAGCCGCCCATCAGCCTGGGGGCGGATGAGATCTCCTCCGTCATCCTGTATCTGCAGGCGCTAGGCGGAGTTCCGGAGCCAGGCCGCATCGTGCTGCCTGCCGAGATTCGCATGGCCGGCCTCGGCGGGGGATCCACCGAGCCGTGGGCACCATACCTCGCCGGGGACACGCTGCGAGGCAGTGAGATCTTCTTCGACGTGGAGGGGCCGGCTCCGTGCGCCAAGTGCCACCGGGTGGGTGATCGAGGAGGCGACATCGGACCGGAGCTGACTGGAGTCGCCGGAACGAGGCCCGCCCGGTTCATTGTCGAGTCCGTACTCCAGCCCAGCCTGGAGATAGCCAGCGGCTACGAGACGGTGCTGATCCAGCTTACGGACGGCCGGCTGCTGGATGGAGTGGTCCGAAGCGAGAGCGCCGACTCCCTGTGGCTCGTCACGTCCGACGGGGAGGAGGTCGGGCTCGAGCCGGCCGAGATCGCGCGGCGCCGGGAGCAGGAGCTCTCGCTCATGCCGGACAACTTCAGCGACGTCCTCACCGTGACCGACCTGCACGACCTGCTGGCCTACCTGTTCACGCTGAGGTAGCGGGTAAGCCGGCTGACAGCCATCGGGAGACGTACCGTGGCGGGAGACAGCGGAAGTCCTGCGGAGCGCCGCGCTCTCTTGAGCGCCGGCGCCGCCCTCGCCGGCGTGTACCTGTTGCTGCGCTACGCCGTGCCATGGGTGAGCGTGTGGCTCGGCTTGAGTCAGAGACCGGCGCCCGTGCCCGGCTTCGCCATGGCCATCTACATGACGTGCGCCGCCCTGGGCATCCTCGTCTATGCAAGCAGCGACGAGAGACTCTGGCATCTGTTTCTCGCGCCCCTCGTTCGGCTGTTCTTGCTCGATGCGGGTCCGAAGCGAAGGGGCCGGCTGCTGGCACTGGGTCTTCTCCCGCTGCTGGCCGGCTGGATCGCGTGGGAGCGCACGATGCCTCGAGTCGAGACCCCGGCAGTGGTACGAGTTCAGCATCCCGGGCAACCCGACTCGTACGCAGAACTCGGCAATCCCGCAGGCCTGCTCGAGGGCGACGCCCGGCTGGAGGCGGCTCGAGAAGGCACTGTGCTGTACCAGAAGAACTGCCGGCCCTGTCATGGCACCAACGCGGACGGCAACGGACCTCTTGCCCGGGGCCTTCGGCTACGGCCCGTAGACTTCACCGATCCCGGAACCATAGCGACGCTCGTCGAATCATACCCGTTCTGGCGCATTCGTAGCGGATTTGCCGGGTTGCCGCCGCTCGCCACGCCGTGGAACTCGGCGATGCCGGCCTGGGAGAACGAGCTCGATGACGACCAGATCTGGAGGATCATTCTGGCCGAGTACCGTATTGCAGGTAAGGAACCGCGAAAGCCGGAGGGCGAGGGCCGGTGAGGCTTCGTCATGGATGGCTGATTCGGGTCCTTCCGGTGGCAGGCGCGATATGCCTGACGGCGCCTGCCCGGGGCTCCGCCCAGTGGCTGGATCTGCCCATCCCCGGAAAGCCGGAGCAGGCTGCGGCAGCGGTCGATGAGGGACGCGACATCTATTTGAATCGCTGCTGGTTCTGTCACGGGGAAGAGGGGGACGGTGAGGGCCCGGTCGCCGAGTACTTGTGGCCCCGCCCTCGGGACTTCACCGCCGGCAGCTACAGGCTGCGAACCACAGAGAGCGGTGAGCTCCCCACCGACGAAGACCTATTCCGAACGATCTCCCTCGGCATACCCGGCACGGCGATGCCTGCCTGGTCGTCGGCCCTCAGCGCTGAGCAGCGGTGGAAGGTCGCCTGGTACATCAAGGGATTCGCTGAAGACCTGTTCGAGGACGACGCGTTCGACCCGTACCAGTTCATCGTGGAGATCGGCGCGCCTCCCCCGGATCACGTCGACTCGCTGATCGAGCGGGGACGCCGCTTGTTCGGGGAGGCCGACTGCTGGGAGTGTCACGGGCAAAGCGGGCGCGGCGACGGAGAGAAAGGCCCTGAGCTCCTGGACGACTGGGATTATCCAATCTGGCCCGCCAACCTGCGGATGGGTTGGAAATTCAAGGGGGGCACGTCGATCAGGGAGCTGTACCTTCGTCTCAGCTCCGGACTCGACGGAACGCCCATGCCGTCCTATTCGGAGACTCTCAGCGACGAAGAGCGCTGGGAGATAGCCTATTACCTGTCCTCGTTGCTGGACGGCGGCGGCGGGCCTGCCGGAGCAGTCATCACGGCCGGGCGCCTCGAAGGGGATCTGCCGCAACAGCCCGATGATCAGGCTTGGGAACGGGCATCCGAAGTGTCGATACCGCTCACCGGCCAGGCCACATTCGCGCCGCGCTGGCAGATTCCTGCGGTGACCGATCTTCAAGTGAGGGTCCTGTACAACGAAGAGCAGGTCGCGCTCAGGCTGGCCTGGGATGACCGGTCGCCCGACACAAATCCCGCCGACTCGGCGCGGGCGGGAGCGGAAGGATGGAAGGCGGACGATACGTACCCCAGAATCTATCCGGGCGGCGAGCGGGCCCGCGGCATGTATCCGGACGCGGCCGAGGTGATGTATCCGGCGCGGGCCGAGGATTCCCCGGTACTCCCCCACCTGGTCTACGGCAGTGGCGGGGATCCGGTGAACCTCTGGCGCTGGCGCGCGGACTTGCCCCCCGGCGGTGGCGTCGCGGAGTCCGTGGGGGAGCTTCGTGCGGCGGGAGCGCAGCGGCCACCGGAGGAGCTCGAGGCGGAGAGTCGGCTCGCCGAGGGGAGCGGCAGGTGGCATGAGGGGCGCTGGACGGTCGTAATTCGGAGGCCACTGTCCGCGTCCGCGGGCTCGGCGCCCGGCTACTTCCGGCCCGGGCAGAGCGTTCCCATCGCCTTTCACGTTTGGGACGGCGGGAACGGAGAAACGGGTCTCAGGATGGCGCTTTCCTCCTGGTACTTCCTTCACTTACGCGAGCCGGCACCGGCCAGCAGCTATCTGGGAGTCCTCGTGATAGTATTGGGGACGGCCGCGCTCGAGTACGGGCTCGTTCGGTGGATGAAAGGCCGGGCCGACCGTGGGTATCTCACGACATACGGGATCGAAGGAAGACCTGCCGAGAAGGCGGCGCAGAGCGACAATGACCGCTGAACGATCGGACGACGAGATGTACCGGAAGATCCTAGTTTGCTGTGATAACTCGTCTCCGTCGGAGATGGCTATCGGAAAGGCGATCGAACTGGCTCGGTGCTTCGATGGCGAGATCGTGGGCAACCACGTGTACGCGGCTCGGCTCCACGACGTGCGCTTTCGCCAGCTCGAGAGTGGCCTTCCCGAGGAGTGCCAGCTCCCCGAGCAGCTGAGACATCAGCGTAGGGTTCACGACAAGCTGATCGAGAAGGGGCTTGTCCTCATCGGAGACTCGTACCTGGGAGCGATCGAGCGGACATGCAGCCAGGCGGGTGTCCGCCTGACGCGTCAACTCCTCGAAGGAACCCATTACCGCGAGCTGATTCGCGAGGCGAACAGTGACGGCTACGGTCTCGTTGCCATGGGAGCGCACGGCGTCGGCCGGCAGCCTGACTCACAGCTCGGCGGAGTGGTCTCGCGTGTCATGCGGGGCATCCGTGGTGACCTGCTCATCGCGCGGACGGACTCGACCCTGGAGTCCGCCCGGTACCTGGTGTGCGTCGATGGCTCGGCGTACAGCTACCGGGCAATGCGGGTGGCACTCGAGCTAGGCCGGCGATTCGGCAGCGATCTCTACGTGGGCAGCGCTTTCGATCCAGTCTTCCATCACGTGGTGTTCGACGGCATAAAGGGCGTGCTCTCCGCCGAGGCGGCGAAGGTGTTCAAGTTCGAGGAACAGGAGAAGCTCCACGACAGCATCATAGACAAAGGGCTGCAGAAGCTGACGCAGACCCACCTGAAGCGGGCGCTCGCCTTGGCCGCGCAGTATCCCGAGGTGCGCGTGGAGGCAAGGGTTCTCGTCGGCAAACCATACCGCGCCGTCCTTCAGTGGGCGGAGGAAATAGATCCCGCGCTTCTGGTGCTGGCCAGACACGGTGCTCATCGGGTCGAGGGCTCCGAGCTGGGCTCTCACGCGGAGAACCTGGCTCGCCTCGCCCGAACGAACGTCCTCATCGTCGGGGTGGCGGAGATCCGCCCGGATGAGATCCCCAGGATCGATGAAGACGGCGAGCCGGGAATCGAATGGACGCCCGACGCGATGCTGCGCATCCAGCGGGCGCCGCCGTTCGCCTACTGGATCGCGCGCAGGGCGGTCGAGGACTACGTGATAGACAAGTACCCGGTTGCCGGCGGAGCGTCCCCCCGCGTCACGTGCGATCGCCTGGACGAGGCCATCCGGGAACTCCTCCCCAGCCACATGCAGCTCATCATGGGGATCGGTGCTGGAGAGGAGCTGGCCCTGGCCGAGGTCAAGGCCGAGGAGGCGATGAGGCGCACGGTGGTCCACGGGAGCGACGAGGAGGCCGAGGCCGCGCTGCCGATGATCGAGGTCAGGTGTCCGAGAAGCGACCGTACCGCCCTTCGGCCGCGGACTCTTGATGATCCGATCGTCTGGACGGCAGAGGCCTACGAGCGACTCTGCCTCGTTCCACTCATTGCGCGCCCTCTGGCCCGTACCACGGTAGAGCGATTCACCAGAGCGCACGCCCTGCTCAGGGTGACCACCCGGGTAATGGATGAGAACAAACAAGCCATGACCGAAGCGGACGGGTTCGACGCGGAGACCATGCTAGTGATGTTCCGAGAGCTGCACTCGAAGCAGCTCCGAGCGGTTGCGGATGGCGTGAACCCCACGTCTTCGGATATGAGGACGTTCCTCGAGGAGGCGGGAGCGATGGGCGTCTCGCGCTGCCCGCTCAGGGATGTCGGCAATGCGGTTGACCGTTCAGCTGAGGGGTGACACATGACCGGCACGACGAACGCGGCCCTGCTTGCCAATAAGGTCGAGGTGATCGATGGCGTAGCGCGGCTGTGGCAGGACGGTGAGGTCACGGAACTGGAAGTCCAGGAGCTTCCGGACGGTTTCGTGAGATGGCAGCTCGAATGCAAGAACACGGTCTACGACTCGATCGAGCGGGACGAGTATGTCGCGTTCAACGCGGCACACTTGCCGGTGGTCGGGACGATGAACCGGCAATCGCTGGTACCGAATCTGGCTAACAAGGGGGTCGGGTTCACACCCAAGGACGAGTACCTGGAGAAGTACCTGGCGTTGGTAGAGGACGCTGTGGAGCAGATCCGCCGCCTGCCCCCTCGCGCGGTGAATCGAACCCGCAGTCTTCGCCTCGCAACCGCTAGGGAGTTCTACTCGCACCCGGAGCACATCGACTGGCGGCGCCTCGGACTGCTCGAGATCTTCGAGGGAACGACCTATGCCAACCTCGTGCAGCGCCCCGTGGCCTCCGTCCTGTGGACCGGCAACTCTCCGCTGTATCTCAGCATGCAGGTCGACTGCGCAGTGGAGGTCATCACGCCGGAGGATCTCCGCTACCGGTTCCTGTGGGCCATGCGGCGCCTGTTCGAGTACGAGCCGTTTCACATCGTGCAGACGATGTTCCCCTACTCGTACTGCTTCTGGGTGGTCGGCATCACTGACAAGACGCCGAAACCCCGCTGCCCGCGGCGTCGGGAGGAGAAGGGCTGACTGGCCCGGGACGCGCGAACCGGCGCCGCCTGGGCCAGAGCAACGACAGCCAGCGTCACACTCCAGTCTCGATCGCCCGTAGCCTCCGCCATGGCCGTCTCCCTTAATACGCTGTCACTCATGTAGATACACGCACATGGCAATCTCACTGAGGTCTGGTCCGCTTTGTGCTCTTACCAGCAGACAGAAGAGGGCGTGAGGCTGGGGTGGGCAGGTGAAAAGGAACTTGCGGAGAAGGAGCACGCGAGGATGGTTGCGAGGGACCGAGTGTGGATCGCGCTGCTGGTACTGGGCGAGCTGGCCGTGTGCAGCGGCCTCCTGGCACTCGTAGCGTCCGCCGGCTGAAGACCGCTACGCTCACCGGAAGGTCACTCGGTGTGAGGCTGGCGGTCACACCTGAGACACCAGGTGTCCCGGTCGGGATGAGTCCATTCTACCCTGTCCGGTAACCAGTGAAAAGTCCCTCCCGCGTCAGGACAAAGCCGTCGTGAATTCGTGGAACCCGGGCAACCGAACCGTTCATGATATGTAGATCGTCTATTATCTTGACACGTGTATCTAGAAAGTTTAAGATAAGGCACATAGAGTATCATGCAGCTCTCGCGAACCGGACGACAGTATTCATAGATGCTGGGCCTTAGTCATACAAGTGGTTACGCCGTTCTAGCTCTCACCTGTCTCGCCTACGAAGCGGAAGGCTGGCTGCTGGCGAAGGACATCGCGGAGTGCAGCGGCGTTCCTCAGCCCTACCTGTCGAAGATCCTTAATTCACTCACGGCAAGTGGCCTCGTCGAAGCGAAGCGCGGCTACCGTGGAGGCTACAGGCTGGGTCGGCCGCCCGACGAGATCACGGTCGCCGACGTCATAGCGGCGGTGGAAGGCGCGGACTGGGGTGAGCACTGCCTGCTCGGCCTGAATACATGCTCTGACGACCGTTCGTGTCCGACGCATGCCTTCTGGAAGGCCACCAGGGTGACGATTAGGGAGTCGCTGGAGCGGATAAGCCTTTGCCAGGTAGCGGAGTTCGAGCGCTCGCTGCCGAACAACAAGCACGGGTTCCTGCCGCACCCACCGGAAGAGCACCACGACGCGTAGAAGGCGTCGGAAAGAGGAGCGACCTCGCGCTAACAGGATCAGGAGTTGACACATGACGACTACCGTGAGTGAGACCGTTCGATCGGAAGCGGAAGACACGTCCGCGGATGACCGCCGAAGCTTCCTGACCACAGCCCTGCTGGTGCTGGGCTATCTGGCCGTGTGCAGCGGCGTCCTGGCACTCGTAGCGTCCGCCGCCTGAAGACCGCTACGCTCACCGGAAGCCACTCAGGTGTGAGGCTGGCGGTCACACCTGAGACACTAGGTGTCCCGAGGCCAAGTCGAACTTCGTGCTCCCGGGGGTGGACATAAAGGTATTGAAGCGGTTTCACGTGATCCCGAACGTCGAGACCATCTTCGACGACGCCGTGGACGGCGCCGAGGCGCCCAAGACAGACGTGATAGCGCGGATGACACTCTCCCTGACCTTCTGAGGAGACTGAGCATGGATCCGAGTATCGTCTACAACGTTCAGCAGGGGTACTACTGGGGTTGGAGGGTCGCTCTCGATCTCTTCTTCGGTGGTGCCGGCGTGGGCGCGTTCGTCTTTGGAGTCGCCTTGTACGAACTGTGGGGCCGGCGATACAAGAGGATTCCACAGACCGCCGCCTTCCTCGCCCCCGTGTTGGTCGGGGCTGGCCTTCTGATGCTCATGCTGAAGCTGGGGAGGCCGCAGTACATCTTTGAGACTTTCACGAACTTCGCGCCGACCTCTCCACTGTGGTGGGGCGGCATCTTCCAAACCGTATTCCTGGCGGGCTCGATCTGGTATGCCCTTCTGTGGCGCGATCAGGAACCGAGCCCCAAGCGTCGGCGTCTCGGCCTGGCGCTCACACCAGTCGCCATCGTGGTCGGCGCCTATCACGGCCTGCTCCTGTCCGTTCTGTCTTCGAGACCGCTGTGGAACACCGGCCCTACAGTGCTGGCGGCACTCGCTGCCTTCGTAACGACGGGAATCGCCGCGGTCATGATCGTGCACCTTCTTCGCATGGCTCTGGCGGGACGGCTGGGCGACCAGGAGCATGTGAACACTTTCCTGAGCGACCTGAGGCCGGCCCGAGACCTCCTGGCCGGTGCGCTTCTGTGTCAGCTCGGCACGCTCTTCCTGTGGTGGCTGAGTCTCCGGTTCGGGGATCTCGCCGACCGTGAGGCGCTGGCGGCGAATGACGGATTCGGACTGATGTTCTGGAGCCTGGGAATCGGAGTCGGCCTGGTGCTGCCGCTGGTGATCGGTACGTACGCCGTTTGGAAGGGTGCTACCGGCAATCCCCGGCTCCACGTCCGGATCGTGGCACTCACGTGCTGCCTGATCCTCGCCGGTGGTCTGTTCTTCCGTCTGGCTGTGGTGCTCGCAGGCCAGCTGAATCCCGTTTTTGCAACGCTACCGTAGGGGAGTCTCCATGTCGACCGAGATCACACCCAGCGAACAGGCCTCTACCAGCCAGACCGGGATCTCCCGGCGGTCCTTCGTGAAGGGGGCCGGCACGGTAGGAATTGTAGCAGCAGTTGGCGGATCCGCTCTCCTCGAGTTTTTCACTCGTGACCCAGCTGCACAATCCTCGGAACTCGTGAGCCGGTGGGTTGCCTCGACGTGTCAGGGTTGCACGAGCTGGTGCCCAGTCGTCGTGCGGGTGGTAGACGGTCGGGCGGTCCACATCCGTGGGAACCCCGAATCGCTGGCAAACCACGGACAGATGTGTCCGCGTCCACTCCTCGCCCTTCAACAGGTGTACGACCCGGACCGGATCAAGGTGCCCATGCGGCGCACGAACCCCAGCAAGGGCCGTGACGAAGACCCGGGCTTCGTTCCCGTCAGCTGGGACGAGGCAATGGGGCTCATCGCCGACAAGATGATGGAGCTGAGGCAGAACGAGGAGACCCACAAGTTCGCGGTCTTCCGGGGCCGCTACAGCTACCTGCGGGACATCATCTATAGCTCGGTGCCAAAGGTGTTCGGTTCGCCCAACGGCATCAGCCATTCGGCGATCTGCGCCGAGGCCGAGAAGTTCGGGGCTTACTTCACCGAAGGATTCTGGGACTACCGCGACTACGACCTCGAGCACACGCGATACGTGCTGTGCTGGGGTGCGGATCCTCTGTCGTCGAACCGACAGGTCCCTCACGCCATCAACATCTGGGGCCACGTACGGGATCGTGCACAGATTGCCGTCGTGGATCCGCGCCTGTCGGCGACCGCCGCCAAGGCGAACGAGTGGCTCCCGGTGCTGCCCGGTGAGGATGCCGCGCTCGCCGTGGCGATGGCGCACACCATACTGGCCGAGGGTCTGTGGAGCCGCGAGTTCGTTGGCAACTTCCAGGACGGAGTCAATCTCTTCATCCCCGGTCAGACCGTCGACGAGTCGACGTTCGACGAGATCCACACGCATGGAATCGTCCGCTGGTGGAATCTGGAGTTGAAGGATCGAACTCCGGAGTGGGCGGAAACTCAATGCGCGATTCCGGCTGCGCAGATTCGCCGGGTCGCGAAGGGCTTCGCGAAGGCGGCGCCGGCGGCGATCAGCTGGGTGTCGCCGGGGACGGCGATGCAGGCCCGTGGCGGATACGCCGCGCTGGCGGCTCACGCCCTGAACGGCCTGGTCGGCTCGGCGGACAGCAAGGGCGGGACCGTGCAGAAGACGAAAGTCCCCCAGGACAATATTCCGGACTTCTCGCCCTACCAGGACGACCTGGCCAAGACGTTCTCCAAGAAGCCGAAGATCGATCAACGAGGAACGTTGGCGTTTCCGGCCCTCAATAAGGGCAAGAGCGGTGGCGGCGTCGTCACGAACAACGCGGCGGACGGTATGCTGCAGGAGGATCCGTACGACATCAAGGTGGCCATCGCCTACTGGGCGAACTTCACGTTCTCGTGCTCCGGGACTGATCGCTGGGAACGGGCGCTGGAGAAGCTCCCGTTCTTCGTGCACGTAACCACCAATCCTTCGGAGATGAGCCACTACGCCGACGTAGTTCTTCCTGCCGCACACCAGCTGTTCGAGAAATGGAGTTTTCTCAAGTCGAAGCAGAACCTCCACGGCTACGCGAGCCTCACGCAGCCGTCGATCGAACCGGTGTGGGACGTTCGGCAGGACGAGACGGAAGTTCCGTGGCTTCTGGCCGAGGCCCTGGCCGCACGGGGCTTCGACAACCTGCAGCGGTACTACCAGGGAGAATTCGCCGATCCGGAAACTGGACAACATCCGCGTGACAGCAAGGAATTCGCCCTGATCGCCACCAAGATGCTCACGCGTCCCTGCTGGGATTCGGGGCACAAGGACTATGGCAAGTACGGCGATGCGCTCGACGGTTGGGGCGACTTCGTCGCCAAGGGCGTGTGGAATTCTCACCGCTTCGAGTACGGAAAGAAGTGGGGCAAGTTCGGGACGGAGACGGGCAAGTTCGAGTTCTACAGCGAGACGCTCAAGAAAGCGCTGCAGGGCCACGCGGACAAGCACGGCGTCAGCATCGACGAAGTGCTGGCAGTGACCCATTACGTGGCTACGGGTGAACTCGCTTTCGTACCTCATTTCGAACCCGCGCTGCGCTGGGGAGACGAGTCCGAGTACCCCCTGATCTTCTTTGAGCACCGCAGCAGGCTGAACCGGGAAGGACGTTCGGCCAACTGCACCTGGTATCAGGCTCATAAGAACGCTGACCCGGGGGATGAAAACTGGGACGACGTGCTGAAGATGAACCCGGTGGATGCCAGCCTGCTGGACCTTCAGGACCGGCAGATGGTGAGGGTCGTCTCCTCCACCGGCGAGATCGAGGTCCGCCTAAAGCTGTGGGAAGGTGTGCGGCCCGGCACGGTGGCCAAGTGCTACGGACAGGGGCACTGGGCATACGGCCGCGTAGCCGCGGCCGACTTCAACCGCCGGATACCCCGCGGCGGAAACAACAACGTCATACTCCCGCCAGAGTACGACCGACTCAGCGGCTCGACCGCCCGTCACGGTGGGGTCGCGCGAGTTAAGGTCGTGAGGGCATAACGGATCAAGGAGAAGCGAGAGATGGCCAAGCGATATGCGATGGTGATCGATCTCCACCGCTGTGTCGGTTGCGCGGGGTGCGACATCGCCTGCAAGAGCGAGAACAACGTGCCGGAGAGTTTCGCCTGGTCCAACCACGTTCAGCAGACCAGCGGCGTCTTTCCCGATGTGCAATACCGCTATATACCGACCCTTTGCAATCACTGCGAGAACGCGCCGTGCGTGACCAACTGTCCGACGACCGCGATGTACAAGTCGGAAGACGGGTTGACGCTTCACGACGTCAGCAAGTGCATCGGATGCCGGGCGTGTCAGGTGGCGTGCCCATACGGCGTGATCTACTTCAACAAGGATGCGCCACACCCAGTCTTCATGGAGGACGGGGAGGCGCTCATTCCTGATTGTACCTCCACCGGCCGAGAGACGGCCGAGCGCGTGGACGCCCCCATTCCGTACTACAACCCGAGTCGCGCGGAGACGTATGAGGGTATCCGCCCCCGGGGCGCGGTCGAAAAGTGCACGTTCTGCGATCATCGCCTGCTGAACGGCCAGCTTCCCGCCTGCGTCGAGGCGTGTCCCGCTGACGCGCGGATTTTCGGCGATCTGAACGATCCAGACAGCCCGCCCAGCCGGGCGCTGGCCAAGCATCATCGCCGGGTTCTGAAGCCGGAGCAGGGGACTCGGCCGCGGGTCTTCTACATCAGAGATTTCTGAGGGAGCGGGGCTATGCCGGAGCAGATCAACGTGGCGCTCGACCCCGTGGCAAGCAGCCGCGCCAACGTCTTCTACGTTTTGGCCAGGGCGCTCGAGCCGCCGCGAACCTGGGATGAGGATCTGCCCGGACTGCTCGTCAGCTCGTTCGGGGCCATGCCCGAACCGCTCCCCGAACTCGGGGCGAAGCTGTACAGCCAGGTTGCGGAGATCCTGGGAGATCGGGAGCAAGCGGCAATCGATCACGCCAAACTTTTCCTGGGTCCGTTCGAGATCCTCGTGGCTCCCTGGGCCTCGTTCTACCTGGAGGAGGAACCCAGGCTGATGGGGCCCACAAGCCACTACGCGGCGCGAGCCTACGCGGACGCCGGTCTCGCGCCCGGGGAGAAGTTGAAGGATGCGCCAGACCATGTGACCCATGAACTGGAGTTCATGTATTTCCTCGCGTTCAGCGAGGCCACCACGGGAGATCCCGCTTGGACGGATCGTCAGGACCTCTTCTGGCAGGAGCATCTCGGACGCTGGCTGCCGAAGTTTGCGGAGGCGCTGGCCGAGGCGGCCGCCCATCCGTTCTACCAAACGCTGGCCGAGATGATTACGGGCATCTGCGTGTTCGAGAGCGATGTGCTGGCGGTAGTACCGCCCGCCGAGAGCAGCGATGCTGCGACACCCATGTGAGGTGCGATGCGTGGATGACGTGGAGGTGAAGGGCGATCCGCGGCGTGCGGCTGGCCTGTGCCCCAACCCTGCCATGGAGGTCGATCCGATTCTCGGGGATGTAGCGCTGACCGATCCTGTCGGCGCCAGCAGCTCGTTCTACGATACCATGGTGCGGCTCGAGCCGGTTTAGGCCGGGTTGCTGATTCTATATGGAGGCAGAGATGAGACTAAGGTTCGTTGGAGCCGTCGCCGGACTATTGTGTGCACTTGCAGCGGCGGCCCCGCTGCAGGCTCAGGAACTCCCGGATTGGGTGAACCGCCTGAAGATCAGCGGGCTCGCGTTCAGTGACTACTACTGGGTTGCAGCCAACAACAACGAGGAACTGGAAGGAAACAACGGATTCTGGTTCCGGCGCATCTACCTGACGTTCGACTACAAGCTGGACGACGACTTCGCTTTCCGTCTCCGCTTCGAGGGCAACTCAGCCGGTGATTTCACATCCGCCTCGAAGATCGAGCCGTTCGTTAAGGATGCCTACGTGCGCTGGAAGCCGGGCGATCAGAACGTCTACCTTGGGCTGTCCGGAACCCCCACATGGGGAGCCGTGGAGAAGGAGTGGGGCTACCGCGCGGTCGAAAAGACCCCGCTTGATCTGCAGAAGATGGGGTCCTCGCGCGATTTCGGCGTCGCGGCGAAGGGACCGCTCGGCAACGACGGCAGGTTCTATTACCACGCCATGGCCGGGAACGGTGCCAGCACCAAGGGAGAGACGAACGATGGGAAGGCCGGATACCTGGCGCTCGGAGTGAAGCCGGGAAGCGGGCTCCTCCTGGAGCTGTACGGCGACTACAACAACCTGGAGGGCGACAAGGACTTCTACACTCTGCAGGCCTTCGGACAGTGGAAGGGCGACAAGGGACGGGTCGGAGTACTGTACGCGCACCAGTGGAGAGAGACAGGGGCGGACGAGACGATCGAGCTGGATGTGTTCTCGATCTACGGGGTGGTGAAGGTCAGCGACAAGGTCGCGCTCCTGGGACGCTACGACCGCATGTTCGATCCCAACCCCTCGGCCGGTAAGATCGCCTACCTGCCCATGGATCCCGACGCCAAGTCGAACCTGGTCCTGGCGGGGATCGATTTCACGATTGCGAAGCGGTTCCATATAATCCCGAATCTGGAGACCGTCGTGTACCAAGCCGTCGGCGATGCGGAAGCGCCGGACACGGACGTGGTACCGCGGATGACTTTTTCGGTGACTTTCTAGGGAGAGAGACATGAACGAGTTCCCCGAGCCGCCCGCGGCGTTCACCGGTTTCGCCGAACGCTATCCGGAGCTGAAGCAAGCCTGGGAGACTATCGGCAAGGCCGGAAAGAAAGGTCCGATCGATGCTGAGACCGCGCGTCTGGTGAAGCTGGGTGTCGCCGTCGGAGCCATGCGCGAGGGCTCGGTGCACGCGAGTGTCAGGAAGGCTCTCGCCCAGGGGATATCGCGGGAAGCGATCGAACAGGTGATCGCGCTGGCGGCCGGGACCATCGGACTTCCGAGCGCCGTCGCGGTCTTTACATGGGTGCGCGACGTGATGCCAAACGGGTGAGGTTTCTGGTGATTCAACGGCCAACGTCGCAGGTCACTGTCACCCACATCTTCACTTCACCCGGCCATGATTTCAAAGGCCGCCACGGGCTGGCCCGTGAGAATCACGGAATAGAGTTGCATGACCGGGTGGAGTGTGTTGCGGGAAAGGGCCTCGCGGGCGATAGGTACTACGCCCTGGAGGAGGGCCACAAAGGACAGGTAACGTTTTTCAGCGCGGAGGTTGCTCGCGCGGCGCGTGATCACTTCGGACTCCCGCCGTTCTCGCCGTCCGTCTTCCGGCGAAACGTCGTCGTGGAGGGCCTGGACCTGAACAAGCTGGTCGGGCGGGAATTCATCCTCGGAGCAGTGCGGTTTGTAGGGACCGAGGAATGCAGTCCGTGCTACTGGATGGACGAGGCCCTTGTTCCGGGGACCGAGGAGTTCCTGAACGGTCGTGGCGGTCTCCGGGCGCGAATCCTGACGTCGGGGATCCTGGTCCGAGGCCCGGTCGACTTGGTCGTCTCTGACCAGTGGTAGCATCAAGGAAAGCCTAGGCGGCGCGAGAAGTGCGCTGCCCGGGCTGCCGGCTTCATTCCTAGCTATCTCAGTCCTCCCTGGCCAGCCTCGCGTGGGAGTTCGTGAAGGGCGCCAACGTCCGCTTCTGGACGCTGTGGAGCAAGCGGCGTGAGCCATCCGAGGACACATGGCAGAAGAGGTTCCGACTGGACTTCAACTTCAAGTGGAGGTTCTGATGACGAATCGGTCATCGGCTCCCGTCTCCGCGCCGATCCGCCGGACGGCGAAGCACCTGGCAGGCGCAAGTCGCACGATGAGGCGTCTGCTGGACGTGAGCCTGTCGGCGCTTCTCGCCGGGGCTCTGGCCTGCTCTCCCGGGGAGCCGGCGGACCAGGGCGGCGCGGCGCCGGAATCGGCCCCAGTCAGGCCCCCAAGTGTAGAGATGCTGCGGGGCGACGGAGAGGGCTGCCTGGGCTGCCACGAGGGGATCGCGACGATCAGCCGGGAGGGAAGCGCCATGCTGGCGTCCCTGCGCGGCATGGGCGGGCAGTACGGAGATCCGGAAGGCTGTGTAATCTGCCATGGCGGGAACCCCCAGGGCGAGACCGTGGCGGAGGCCCACTCGGGCGTGCCGGAGGAGATGACGGACCGGGGGCCGCAGGAGTTCTACCCCGATCCGGGCAGCATCTGGGTGGCCGACCGCACTTGCGGCCAGTGCCATCCCGGGTACGCCTACCGCCTGGAGCGCTCCCTGATGAACACGGAGGCGGGAAAGATCTCGGGGAACCTGCACACGTGGGGCATCGCGGAGGTGCAGAACTACAAGGTGCCGTGGGGCAACTACGACGTGAAGGACACGGACGGCCAGACCCCTATGGTGGGCACGGAGGCCTACAAGGAGTATATGGCCCGGATGATCGCCGAGTATCCGGATCAGTTCCCCACCGAGCTGGAGCAGATCCCCAACCCCTCGGTCGAGGCGATCGAGCGGGACCCGAAGCTGGCCGGCTTCACCTACCAGCGTCAGCAGTGCCAACGCTGCCATGTGGGCGTGCGGGGCCGGGAGGCCCGCGGTGACTATCGCGGCATGGGCTGCTCGTCCTGCCATGTGTTGTATGGCAATGAGGGCCTGTACGAGGGCGGCGACCCCACCATCGACCGCGACGAGCCCGGCCACCTGCTGTCGCACCGCATCGTGGGAACCCGGGAGGCGGGCGGCGGGATCCCGGTGGAGACCTGCAACTCCTGCCACAACCGGGGCAAGCGCATCGGCGTTACGTATCAGGGGCTGATGGAGTTCCCGTACGGCAGCCCATACGACGGCTACGGCAACGGACAGCCACCACTGCACACCAAGAAGTATCTGTTCGTCTCGGACGACCTGCACCACCAGATGGAGAGCCGGCCCGGGAACCCGGAGGGCGGTCTGCTGTGCCAGGACTGCCATACCTCGGTGGAGATCCACGGGGACGGCAACATCTTCGGCACGACGCTCGCCCAAGTGGAGATCGAGTGCTCCGACTGCCACGGCACGCCGGAGTCCTACCCGTGGGATCTGCCGCTGGGCTTCGGGGAAGAGTTCGGACGTGACCTCGGTGACGGGGAGCGCGGCCTGGAGTCGTCGCCGCCCCCGGAGGCCGGGTTCGGCACCATGTACGAGGCCAAGGACGGCTACCTGCTCACCGCACGCGGCAACCCGTTCGGCAACGTGGTGAAGGACGGCGACCGGGTGATCCTGCACTCGGCCACCGGCGTCGACTTCCAGGTGCCGGTCCTTAGGAAGATCGCCGAAGAGGGAAGCTGGAAGAGTCAGGACGCCGAGGTGGCCATGATCCGGGTGCGGGCGCACGCCGAGAACCTGGAGTGTTATGCGTGCCACGCCTCGTGGGTGCCCCAGTGCTATGGGTGCCACGTTCAGGTGAAGTACGGCGTCGACGCCGACGACCAGCCGTACACCGACGTGGACTGGGTTGAGTCCGCTTCGAGCCGCACCACGGCCGGTCAGACCGCGGAGTCGCCGCTGGGCACGCCCGGCATCAAGAGCGCGGGGAAAGTGTTCGAGACCCGCTCGTACCTGCGGTGGGAGGAGCCGGTGCTGGGGGTCAACGGGGAAGGGCGCGTCACGCCGCTCATGCCCGGGTGCCAGGTGGTTTTCACGGTGTTCGGACGGGACGGCCAGCCGGTCACGGTAAACCAGGTCGCCCGCTCGCAGGACGAGGCGCGGGAGCTCGGGCAGAGCCACGTGCCGCTGGCCATCGACATGTCGCCGGTACAGCCGCACTCGGCCCAGCGGAAGGCCCGGACGTGCGAGAGCTGCCACAACAACCCGAAGGCCATGGGCTACGGCATCTCCGGCGGCGTGTTCCAGAACCGGTACGCCGAGCCGATCGTGGAGGATCTCATCGATCAGCGCACCGGCGAGGTAATCCCCGACAACTACCGGATCCAGATCCAGGCCATCGAGGGCCTCACCTTCGACTGGTCGACGATCGTGGACAGCGCCGGGAACCAGGTGCAGACGGTGGGTACGCACTGGCCGCTGTCGCGGGCGCTGAACGCAGGAGAACGGGACCGGCTCCAGCGCACCGGGCTATGCATGGGCTGCCACCAGGAGATGACTAACGACGAGCTGTGGCGAAGGGTGTCGACACCAGGCCGCCTCACCAATGACGCCCACACCCAGCTCATGAACATGCTCCTCAGGGGCGCGGCGCGGACGCACGACAGCGCATCCGCCGCTGCCGGGTCCTCGGCCGACGATTGATCCGGATGCGGCGAGGGAGGCGCCCAGCGCGGCCCCGGCGAGGGAAAGCTCAGATCGGTCTCGAAAACCGGTGCCCACCAGGATGCGGGCTGGAACCCGCCCTCTCCGCTTCGCAGCTCCTCCGAAGGGCGGGGCACCTGGAGTTGCAGTGTCCTGGTGTGCCGGTCTAGAGACCCACGCTGCTAAGTGTGAGCAGCCGGAGTTGGCACCCTCAGCGGCACACTGGCGGGTTCCAGGCTCGGCTTGCGGCGGACGGGGTGGCGCCCAGACTCATTACTCGTATCGAGTTGGAGGAGAATGACCGGGGTGGCTCTCGAACCCACGACCTACGGATTAAAAGATCGCCGCTTGGACGTGGTTGCTGGAATCGGCCGTCTCGGCTGCAGCTTGGTTTCGGCAGGGCGGGGCACGTGCACCTCCCCCCGTCTCTCATCCCTCCCTCAATGACACCTAAGTTGCCCCGCAGTGCTCCCGTCTCCCCCGCCGCGTCGCGCACGCACCCCCCCGCCCGACACAGCTCTCTACGATGCCCGTTCGAGGCCCGTAGGAGCCATTCTGAAGCACTTCACGGCTCTGTGGACGTCCCGGGTAGGGGCACTGAAGTCGCTTATGGCGTTTGCCCAATGCTGACAAGGGATTCCGAGGGGTCGCGTTTGAGGCTCGCTCTTCCCAGACCCGAGATCCGGCGTTGAAGGGGCCTAGCATCGATTCTGCTGCACGCGGGCCTGTAAGTGATGTGGAGGATGGGCTTGGAAGGGCGGTTCCGAGCGATTGGGCTGAGCTATGCGGTTACCTGTGGGTATCCCGGTCATCCCAGCGCCTGCTGAAGCCCTTGCTCCAAGTACCAGAGGGCCCCGCGAGTCGTCACGCCACACCGCTTGTCCTCAGCCAACCGCCACCAGCGACTGTCACCCCGATCTAGAGTATCTCCAGTAGCTTCATCTGCCTATCGCTCCCTCAGCTTGTTTACCCTTCCACGAAGGAGAAGAACGCGCCCACCGAACAGAGACCGAATAAGTCAAGCCGCTTTCTCGCTCGGTACCAGTCCTTTCCATACCTAGCGTATCTCCCTTAACTTGAGACACTTATAGCTCCCTCAGCTTTTGACCCTTCCAGACAGGAGAGAACCGCGTTCACCGACGATAACTCGGAAGGTACGCGGCAGACCCACACGCGAGCTTAGAGCTGGCGTATCATCAGTAACGGCAAGAAGATCCAGCGGCTGCGGCGAATAAACTTCCCCAGGAAGGAAGAGGAGTGCGCCCACCGAACAGAGACCAAAAAAGTCAAGCCGCTTTCTCGCTCGGTACCAGTCCTTTTCATACCTAGCGTATCTCCCTTAACTTCAGACACTTATCTCTCCCTCAGCTAGTTTACCCTTCTGGAACGGAGAGGAACGCGCTCACCGACCAGAAGACTAAAGAAAACAAACTTGGTATCCTGCCAAGCCAAATCCATCCCAAACCTCACCCATCTCCAAAGACGGCACGTAGATCCGCAGGCTGCGGCTTAATAGCCCCCCAGCAAAGTGAGGAGTGCGCTCACGGAAGACGACCCAAGGGACTGAGGACTCCTCACGGACGGGTGCTGCGAAGCGATAGCGACGCCGCAGCCGATTCTCCCGTGTCCCCCCCAAGGCGGCGCCAGCAGGCCGATTAACTGTGGCCACCCGACGACCGGCTGCCTGACTGAGGCCCACTCAACTGGCAGCATAGCCAACAAGTAGTCCAGCGTAACCAGCGCAACCCGCTTCCTGTCTCTGCGCCGGTTCTCATCCAGCCAAGAAGCAAGCGAAAGGAGGAGGTACATGCATCCAATCCTCGACTACCGCGCCGCTCTCAAGAAGCGGCTGCCAGACCTAAGGAAGGAGCGGCTCAGAAAGCTCGGCCGAAAACACGTTGGGGTGCGCCAGCGGTTCCTTGTGCAGCTTCTCAGCAAGTCCTACGAACGCCGACGGCCCCACCGAGAGCAGCGTGACGCTGACGCGTTCAGCCGAGATTTCCTCGTACGTGGACTTCGAGCGTCACCCAAGGCGGACAGGTATTGTGCGCTCTTGGAACCGTTCTATGAGTTTACTCGTAACCACGGCTACTCCAAGACCCGCGGGGTAACCAAGCCTTATCGCCTCCGCCCGCACGTTCGGACGGCCCTCGAAGAGGTCTATGAGAGCGATGAGCCGGTGCCGGTCGTCTACACCGACGGGCAGAGGTACGAAACGAGCTACGAGCTTCCAGCCAACGGTGTCCCTGAGGGCTCCGCTCCTGGGCTGGTAGTTCCCGCGACACTGCCGATTCCGCGCGAACGGATCGACGACGCCATTGGTAGAGTGCGGGAATGGCAGGAGAGACTCTATCCACATGCACTCCTGAATCCCACCAAGGACAGCGGCCGAACGGTGAGCGACGCACTTCGACTGCTCTACGCCTGCCGGAAGTGGGCGGTCTCATTCGGAGGCCTCCCGAATCTCTACCGCGAGCAATCACATGGGCGACTCGGCCCGAAGGGCTTCAACATCATCGGCTTCCCGGCGGAGGTGCGGCACCTGCTGTACGAGGGCTCGGGAATGGTGGACTTCGATCTGCGGACATGCTTCTGGTCGATCTTCCGCAGCCTTGGCCGAGCCATTGGGTTCCAGACTGCCCTCGTGGATGGCTATGCGTCACACAGGGCGAACTGGCACGCACGGTGGGCAAGACTGACCAGACGCTGGAACCCAAACATCTTCAAGCCGGTGGCCACCTCGTGGCTGACCGGAGGTTGCCTTTCAGCGTACGGCCTGACGAGTAGTGCCAAGCTAGTCGGCACCGACGCGATGCAGTTACTCCAGGACGACCCGGGCACGCGTAGGCTGTACCAAGAGGTCCGCGCGGGAATGAAAAGGATCGTCGAAGAGGCCGGCGAGATCAGGGACGAGGGCGGAAAAAAGGTGCTGGTCAACGCGGTGGGGGCGGCCCTTCCCCTCGATGGTCCCCGTCGGCCCAGCTTCGGGAGCAAGTGCGCACATCTCCTCGCCGGATATGAGCAGTTCGCCATCCGAGAGGTATGTCAGCAGGTCGAAGGCCTCCAGGCGGTCATCTACGATGGTTTTATCGCACCACCACAGCCCGTCGAGCCGCTGGAGGAACTGATACGGAAGTGCAGTGAGGATGGCCTGGGCTTCACGCTCGATCTTCAACTTAAGGAGACCGACCTCTCCGCTCCCATTCCAGACCTGGAGGGTGACCCTTGGGACTTCTAAGGTCTCCCTTGAGGTTCACCATATGAGACACCAGGGGGGGAGGAGGAGAGCCGCATGAGCGAGCACTAGTGTTCACATTCGTCGCCCCTTTAGGTCACCATGGGGTTCACATGAGGGGAAGCATGAGGCTTACCTGAGGAGAACCAACGAGCGAGCATTAGGGTTAACATTCGCCCCGAGCCTCTCTAAGGCTGCCGATACGACGCCTAAACCCCCCAGAAAAACTGCCTGATCATGTGAGCGGCCCTACGTAGACCGCTCCATAGCAGATCCCCCCCGTACCCCTCGACTTTGGCAGCACCAGGCATTCTGCGTCCCACCACCCGGGCGCCGCCTGACAGATAAGGGCCCTCAGGGCCATCAATCGCACGCCCCCGTGGCTGGCGCTTCACAGCGTCTGGCTCCGGGGGCTTCGTGCATCTGACCACCAAGCAAGAGAGGACCAATGTCACCTATAGACAAACTGCGTGCGCTCGTGGAGAACGCACCGAAGGGAACGCTCGTGCCAGTGGAATCCCTAGCCGAGATGCTCAAGAACGCCGAACGGATACCGGTTGCTGACGAGCAGGCCTCGGAACCGGCTGGAGATCTGACCGTCCAATACATCGCGAAGCGCCTCGGACGGAGTTCCAGTACGATTCGCGGCTGGCTGGCAGCAGCCGAGATCCCCGAGGCCTACAAGCTCCTCGGCCGCGAGTGGCGAGTTCCGCGGGCAGCCTTGCAACACTTCCTGGACCGCCAGCGAGAAGCTGCCGAGCCTCTGCCGGCGGCGAACCGTCTCGCCGATGCAAACCTGCAAGCCTGGCGCAAGGAATACCCGGACGCTGCCTAGCTCGACCCCTTCCTGAGAGCCTTGAGACGGTCCCCGATGCTCTCCTCGTGCTGCTCGACTCTGTACTCCACGACCTCGCTCCTGTGTCGGACATCTCCGAGGTGCCCGTAGACCCTCTCCACCAACTGCGTCCCGCCGTGTCCCATCTCCCGACCCACCGTCCATTGAGCGACAGGATGGCCCCCGTCTAGCGTCTGGAGTCGCGCAGCGCAGTACGAGTGCCTGAAGATCTTCGTCCTGATCTCCCCTGAGTCCCAGCCGGCCGTTTCACCAGCGGCATCCAGAGCCCTCCGCGTGTCGGTGATCAGGCTCTCCTCCGACGTGCGCGAAGAGGGGAAGATGAGCGATCCCTGGGGAGCTCGGGGCCCCTCCAGATAGTCCTGCAGGATCTCCTCCAGCTGCGGCCATAGGGGTACCGTCCGGTGCGAGGTCCGGGTCTTGAGCCTCCGCCACTCGTTTGGCCGGAAGGTGACGGTACGACGCTCGAAGGAGACGTCTGCCATTTCGAGTCCGAGCACCTCACTCTTCCGGCCGCCGGTGAGGAGGAACGTTCCGATGAGTGGGTACAGGCCGTGAATCGCGACGTCACCACGCTTCGGTTTGAACAGCCGGGCAGCCTCCAGAAACAGGGCCGCCTCGTTCACCTCGAGCCAGCGGGCCTCCTGTCGGTCCGCTACGGGCTTCTCCACCAGAGCGGCGACCGGATTGAACCCCGGAGGCACAAACTGCTCGCTCTGGGCGCGCTGGAAGAGGTTTGAGAGAGCGTTGAGATAGTGTCTTACTGTCCCACTAGAGAGTCCCTTGTTGCCGTTGCGCCCTGGTCGTTTTCGGAGCCTCGACATGTACTGCTGGAGGTCGCGGACCGTGATGCTGCTAAGCTCGCGGTCGGCTCCGAAGAATTCGACGGCTACTTCCAGCCGCTTCTCGGTCTCGTCCAGCCACGCGCGCGTCACCCGTCCCGCCCGCGCCTTCTCCACGAGATGGTGACTCGCATACTCGGAAAGCGATGCCTGCCCCTCGACGCCGAGGAGCGTCCGGTTCCTCCTGCTCTCGTGCAACACCTTCAGGCGATCCGCCACGAGCTTATCGGCCACGTCCGAGTCATCGGTGGCCACCTTCTCTCCGGGGGCGATCAGAGCTTCTCTGCCCCCACCTACGTCCCTGAAGTCGCGGAAATCAGCGTAGGCGCGGGCCACTCCACCCCTCTCCCGCCAATAGACTCGACCGTTCTGCCGTTTCGCCATCGTCTCGCTCCCTTCCAAAGCCGGTCCGAGAGGACCCTTGTTCGATGCAAGTTTGACACCACGACTGTCACCGAGCGGCCTTAGAGGGGAATCAAGACGACAAAAGGCCACGCCGTAATCAACGACGTGACCTGAACTTACCTAAGTGCGCCCGACAGGATTCGAACCTGTGACCTTCGGCTCCGGAGGCCGACGCTCTATCCAGACTGAGCTACGAGCGCTCATCTGCCGTCGATAAACGGCATCCAGCATGCATGCCCCTAAAGAGTGCGCCGCGAAGGAATCGAACCTTCAACCTACTGGTTAAGAGCCAGTTGCTCTGCCGATTGAGCTAGCGGCGCGGTTGTCACCAGTGGAGCCGACGGGATTCGAACCCGTGACCTCTTGAATGCCATTCAAGCGCTCTCCCAACTGAGCTACGGCCCCAAAGCTACAAACAACGACCAATCCAGTGCGCCCGACGTGCTCTCCCCGGTCGCGACGAAGGAGCGACCCTTTTTGCGCCGAAGGCGCGAAAAGCACTGAGCTACGGCCCCTGTTTCCTAACCCTGGCCGCTGCCTTGAGCCGGCTCGCGGCCCGACAACTGCACTCACGCCCCCAAGGGGAATCGAACCCCTATCTCCACCTTGAAAGAGTGGTGTCCTGGCCGTTAGACGATGGGGGCAACGCGTCCGGCAGGATTCGAACCTGCGACCCTCGGCTTAGAAGGCCGATGCTCTATCCAGGCTGAGCTACGGACGCATGGTCTATCGAAACGCGGTCCACCGGACCGCACCGATCCACGTCCCCGGCATCCTGATCTGAAAAGCTCGCGACGGGGGTTGAACCCGTGACCTCATCCTTACCAAGGATGCGCTCTACCACTGAGCTACGCGAGCCCGTGTCGCTCCGGAACCGGCCCTACAGGGGCGGAGGGACTCGAACCCCCAACCGCCGGTTTTGGAGACCGGTGCTCTGCCAGTTGAGCTACGCCCCTAACGGCCGACATGGCTGGGGACGGAATTGAACCGCCGACACCCGCGTTTTCAGCGCGGTGCTCTACCAACTGAGCTACCCAGCCGCACGACCACCCGGCGCGAGCGCGACCAGCCCGCGCCGTACGCGTCCGACGAGCTCCGGGGGGGGGATTCGAACCCCCGACCTAGTGGTTAACAGCCACCCGCTCTGGCCACTGAGCTACCCCGGAATGCGTTGCCGGGCACGTCCCGGGACCGACCCACACCGCGCGGAACGGCCCGCATGCACACTCCCGATTATCAAACAACGGACACCAATCAAAACGCCCCGCCTGGCACTGCCAGCGAAACGGGGCATGGGGCCCAAACCTGGATAGCGGGGGCAGGATTCGAACCTGCGACCTTCGGGTTATGAGCCCGACGAGCTACCAGACTGCTCCACCCCGCATCGGGCCACCGATGCTACGCCGGGAGGGCCCGGATGTCAAGCGGAACCGGGCGGGTTCGGGCTTGCTTGCCGCCTGTCTCCAGGCCCCCTAGTGTCGATCGTATGACCGCCCTCCAACCGCTTCCAGTCGAGTGTCGATCCGCCCTGCGCGCGGTGGTCGGCCGGGACTGGGTGATCGTCGAGCCGGACCGTCTGCTGGCCTACGAGTCGGACGCCCTGACGACGTTGCGGGGATCTCCGATTGCCGCCGTCCTCCCGCACGACCGGGAGCAGCTGATCGGAGTGGTCCGCGTTCTGCACGGCGCACGTATTCCGTACGTCCCCCGCGGTGCGGGAACGGGTCTGGCCGGCGGCGCGGTGGCCAACGGCGCAGTACTCATCTGCACAGCCCGCATGACTCGGATCCTGGACGTCGATCCCGAGGCGAGGACAGTGCTCGTCGAGCCGGGGGTAGTGACGGACGATATCTCGGAAGCTGCGGCCCCACACGGCCTGCGTTACCTCCCGGACCCGGCGAGCGGCGTGGCCTGCACCATCGGCGGCAACGTGGCCATGAACTCCGGTGGGCCTCACTGCCTCAAGCACGGCGTGACCAGCGATCACCTGGTGGAGCTGGAGGTCATACTGCCGGACGGAACGCCGGTGGAGCTGCACCGGGGGGAGGATGGGGGTCTGGATCTGGTGGGTCTGTTCACCGGCGGCGAGGGGACGCTGGGTGTAGTCAGCCGGGCCCGCGTGCGGCTGGCCCCTGTGCCGGGCGCCGTTCAAGCCCTGCTGGCCCTCTTCGAGAGCGTGGCCAGCGCCGGCAAGGCGGTCTCCGACATCCTGGCGGAGGGAATTCTCCCTGTAGCTCTCGAGATGATCGATCGAGAGACGATCGCGGTGGTCGAAGCGTCCGTCTATTCCGCGGGCATTCCCACTGACATGGCGGCGGCGCTGGTCGTCGAGTGCGAGGGAACGCCGGCCGGAGTACTGGCCGACCTTGCCCGCGTCGCCGAGGTCGCCCGGAGCAACGGAGCTCGCGAGGTGCGTCTGGCAGGGGACGAGGAAGAACGCCTGGCAATCTGGCAGGCTCGCAAGAAGGCGTACGGAGCCCTCGGTCGGCTGGCTCCCGACGTGCTGGTGCAGGACGCAGTGGTACCGCGTACGGCGCTCGCCGAGCTGCTGCAGGCCATCGAGGAGATCACCCGGCGCCACGGTCTGCGCCTGGCGAGCTTCTTCCACGCCGGTGACGGCAACCTGCACCCTAACCTCCTGTTCGACCGCCGGGACGGTGACCAGGTCGAACGGGTGCAAGAGGCCGGTCGTGAGATCATGGAGCTGTGTGTGGCGACGGGCGGCACCATAACCGGCGAGCACGGAATCGGACTGGACAAGATCCGGTACATGCGTCTCGTGTTCGGCCCGGCTGAGCTCGCGGCGCAGCGCCGGATCAAGGAAGCGCTCGATCCACACGCCCTGTGCAACGCGGACAAGATGCTGCCTCCGCCCGGGCACGATGAGTGCCGTAGGCCAGCCATCCGGGATACCTGACGCCATGGTAGACGTGTTCGTGCCGAACGCCGCCGGGGAGATCCCGGAGTGGATACGAAGCCTCCCTCCCGGGGTGACGCCGCTGGTGACCGGGGCCGACCCGGCGACGCTGGAGCTCCGCCCTGGCGATCCCGGTCACGTCCTTTCAACCGCGCGGTTGGACGAGCTGGTGGAGCTCAGACCGCGAGATCTGACGATCACAGTCGGTGCGGGGATGCGTGTCGGCCGTCTGCAGGAGATTGCGAGGGCGGAAGGACTGTGGCTGGCGGTAGAGGGCCCGGGGGAGCAGCTGTCTGCAGGGGGGCTGGTCTCCTCGGCAGCCGCAGGCTCGTTCGATGCGTCCCGTGGACCCCTCCGGCGTCAGCTCCTGGCGTGCTGCGAGGTGAGTCCATCCGGCGACCTTCTTCGCTGGGGGCGCCCGGTGGTAAAGAACGTGGCGGGGTATGATCTGCCCCGGCTGATGTGCGGCAGCCGGGGACGCTTGGGTGTACTGACCGAGCTCACCTTCCGCCTGTGGCCTCGTCAGCCGGTCCGCCGCACCTACCGCCTGGAAGCGGAGGAGAGCACGGCACACGCTGCCGCCGCACTTGCCACGGCCGACGCCGGCGACCCTGACGCGGCCACCTGGCGCTGGAGCGCGACCGGCGGTGAAGAGCTCACGCTAACCCTGCTCGGTAATGAGGCCGCGATCCAGTCGCGGGAACGGGACCTTTCCAGGTGGGCGGAATCTCTGGGAATCGAGGTGACCGAAGAAGCTGAAGCCGAATTCCGGGGGCGCGGAGAGAACGGGTCGGGGCGGGAGGCGGGAGGCGGCGCCTTCAAAGTACCCGGTCGGCCGCAGCGGTCCAGCAGCTCATTCGTCTTCCGCCTGAGCACGAAGCGGGACTATCTTGCTGCCATACTGGAAAGGTTCACGGCCCATCTCGAAGCGGAAACCGCCGGGTTCGAGGCGTATCCGACCGGCGGCGTCGCCGTGGTGTGGTTGCAGGGCGACGAGCCCGCGAACCGAAGGGCGGCCCCGCGTTGGCTGCATAGCGCGGCCGTGCCCTTAGCGGTTAGGATCGCGGTGGAGCGGGGCGGGCCTGAAGAGCACGCGGCAGTTCTCACTCGACGCGCCCCGGGTGAGCGTGACCTGGAGGAGCGCGTGGTGGCAGCGCTGGGAGGCTGGGACCGTCACTGGCTGGCAGACTACCTGTAGCGTGCAGAGACGCCGTCCTCTAAGACGATCTCTGGCCGGAGCGGCTGTTTCATGCGCGCTGCTCGGAGCCATCATCGGAATCGCTGCACCACACAGCCTGGCAGCGCAGACGCTCCGACCGAGCGCCTCCGGCACATCCGGCGAGCCCGCTGTGGTCCCCCGCCGGGACGCCTACCTATACGAGTCCGACCTGCCGGGAACGGGCCCCTCCGTTCGCTGGGCAACGGAAGCGGGTCGAGCTCGGACGATCATGGTCTACTTCGCCCCTCCGCCGGCCTCACGTTCGGGCTTGTGGCGGGAGGCAAGGCGCGCGCTGCGAGTGTGGGGCGAAGTCCCGGGTCTCCCGTTGCGCTTCGAGCCCGTATCCTCAGTTGAGGAGGCGGACGTTCGCTTCCAGTGGATCGAGGAGTTCGAGGCGCGGCAGGCGGGGACGACCGACCGGGACGCGGATTCCGAAGGGTGGCTGCGGAAGGCGACCGTGACCCTCGCCCTGCGGCACTCGGAGGGCCTCCCGATGAGCGACGATTTCCTGCGGCTGGTGGCTCTCCACGAGGTGGGACATGCGCTGGGCCTGCCGCACAGCGAGGACCCGGGCGACGCGATGCATCCCGGCAACCGGAGCGCTCGGCTCTCGGCTCGTGACGTGCGCTCTCTACAGCAGCTATACGCGAGTCCACGGTAGAGGGAATGAAGATCTATACCAGGAAGGGGGACCGCGGCAGAACAAAGCTGTTCGGCGGAGACGAGGTCGCCAAGGGTGACACCCGTGTGGAGGCGTACGGAACGCTGGACGAGCTCAACGCAGCGCTCGGCGTCGCCCTGTCTCTCGACCCGGACGACACGCTGGGCATGGGCGGGCTGGCCGCCGTGCAGGAGGACTTGTTAGTGATCGGTTCCCGCCTGGCGGCGGCCCGCCCGGACCGGGCGATGGCGCGCGGAGCGATTCCCGTTCTGCCGGACGGCCGGGTGGCTGAGCTGGAGGCATGGATCGACAGCCTGGATGCGGAGCTACCGTCGCTGGACGCCTTCGTCGTTCCGGGAGGATCCCCGGCGGGGGCGCACCTTCACCTAGCCCGCACCGTGTGCCGCAGAGCGGAGCGGATCATGTCGACTCTTCTCGACGAGCAACCCGATTTGAGCCAGAGGATTCTCCCGTATATTAATAGGTTGTCTGACGTGCTCTTCACCCTCGCGCGCTACGCTAACCGGCGGGCGGGGAAGACGGAGGCCCCGTGGCTGCCGGTTCGGCGCCGGGGGGCCTCATCGGCCAACAGCGACCGCGAAGAAGTGTGATGCAGGACTCTCCAGGTCCGGAGACGGGGGCCTCTGATCCGGAACCGCAGTCAGGCGCAACGAGTCCCGCGATCGACGATCAGGCGCTCGCCAGGGACATAAGCGAGACCATCACGTCCCTGCTCAAGGCGATTCGCGCGCGGCAGACGTACGTCGCCGGAAACCCGCTCATCGAGAAGTTCCACGGCGATCTGCAGCAGCATCTCACCTCCCTGTGGGACAGCATACCTCACCTGACTCTGGCCGTAGATGAGGGTCGGCTCCTGTGGAACGACGTCGAGGTTTACGCGAAGCCGGTCGGCCCCGACAACTTCGCGTTTCAGTTCTTCAAGGACGGTATCAGGCTCCTGGCCTTCTTCCCGGGTGTGGAGAACACGGAACTGGCTGATTTCCTGGAGATCCTCGCTCGGCGCAGGACCGCGCAAGACGACCTGCTGGCTTCGCTGTGGCACCGGGACTTCTCGGCCATCCGCATGGAGTACGTGGACGCGGCCGGGGACGAGGACCTGGAGATCCCCGAGCCGGACCGGGGAGCCGGAGCCGGTGAGAGCATCGGCGACATGTCGGAGATCGAGGAAGCCAAGGAGAGCGGTCCGCTTCCCGTAGAGGACGAGGCCAACTACGCGGAGCTTGCGCTCTCCGAAGCAGACCTGACGTACCTCCGCAGGGAGCTGGAGGCGGAGTGGGAGCGACCTCTGGTGCGTGACGTGACTCTGGCTTTCCTGGATCAGTTCGAGATGCGCGACCAGGAAAGACGCAGACAGGTCGTGGACATCCTGCGAGAGCTGCTGCCCCGACTCCTCTCCGGCCGGGACTTTGCGAACGTCGCGCTCATCGTCAACGAGCTTCAGCTCCTGGCGAACAAGACCGGAGAGATCGAAACGCAGGAGCTGGTCACTTCCCTGCTCCGCGATATGAGCGAGGCCATAGCGGAGATAGTGAGCAGCGGCGAGAGGGGAGAGGAGGGCCCGGAGGCCGAGGAGGTGGACGCGCTTCTGGGAGCGCTGCAGGCCGAAGCGATCCCCACTCTCGTGCGGGCCATCCCCGCGGTCTCCAGCACCAAGACTCGTCGGCAGCTGAGCGAGGCGCTGGATCGACTGGTGGCCGCACATCCACACCAGATCACATCGCTGCTCGGGGCGCAGGATCCGGTGCTGGCGGCGGAGGCGGCGCGGATCGTAGGTCGTCTGCGCATCATGGAGGCCGAGCCGTCGCTAGTCGAGCTGGCGCGGCGGCCCGAGCAGGTCGCGCGACAGGCGGCGATCGAGGCTCTCGCTGCTCTCGGCTCGTTGGCCGGCGTGCAGGCGCTGGCGGTGGGGCTGGCGGACGGGGGGCGGGATATCCGACTGGCGGCCCTCAGCGCCGTAGCCAAGCTGCGACCGGATGGCGCAGCCGAGATGATCCAAAAGTGGGTCGAAAGCTCGGAGATCGAAGGCCGTGACCAGACCGAGCAGATGGCATTCTTCAAGGCCTACGCCACGGTGGCCGGAACGGCTGCCGTACAGGTCTTGGACGGCCTGCTGAACGATCGGCGCTGGTGGGGGAAGCGACGCCCCTCCTCCCTGCGCGCCAGCGCCGCCCGGGCGCTGGGATTCATCGAGGCAGAAGAGGCGCGTGCGGCGCTGCAAAAGGCCTGCGGCGACCGGGCCGCGCCGGTCAGGAGCGCGGTGCGGGTGGCTCTCCGCTCCCTCGAATCGGATTCCCCCGCACCACCACCCGATACAGCCATCCCGCCCGACGGGGAGGGCGACGATACGGTCGAGGAGGTGCAGCCGTGAGCGGCGAGAGCCGCGGGACGGCGCTGCTCAGTGCCATGTACAACGCCATCAAGTCGCTCCAGCTGTACCCGGCGGAGAACGAGGTTGTACGCCGCTCCCTGTCGGAGGTTGGCCGCCTCGCTAAGGACATCGTCGATCAGGAGGGCGGACTCAGCGTATGGGTGGCTGGGAACTACATGTTCGTCAACGACCTCCAGGTTCGCCTGGACCTGTCGGACTATGCTACGCTGGCTGCGTTCCGGGAGCTGCTCAGGGGCCACGGGATTGGACGTCTGGACGTCGAGCCACGCATCCAGGAGGACGAGTGGCAGGCTGTCTTCTCCACACTCGCTGAGGAGCCGGCGGTCGGCGGTCCGCCGTTGGAGGCCTTGCAGGCGAAACTGGGCCAGGCCGGCGTGAACCGCGTCAGGCTCGGGCCGCCCTCGCCTCTGTTCACGGGACGCGAGGGGGTAGAGACAGTGGAGGCGGCCCGGCGCACGTACGCCCGTTCGGTGAAGGTCGCCAAGGAAATGATGGCCGGTCTGGTGTTGGGCAAGGCCATCGGGGCGCGCCGTGCCGAGCGCGCCGTGCTGGGAATCATCGACCAGGTGCTCCAGGACCGCGCCTCCATGCTCGGCATGCTGACGCTGCGGGACTACGACGACCACTCGTTTGTCCACTCCGTCAACGTGGCCATCCTGTCGGTAGCTCTGGGCGATCATCTCGGGCTCGACAAGCGGCAGCTCTTCGAGTTGGGCTTCGCCGCCCTGTTCCACGACATAGGCAAGATCCTCGTCCCACCCAGTGTTCTCAACAAGCAGGGGTGGCTGAACGACGAGGAGTGGCGGCTGGTCAGCCAGCATCCGGATTTCGGACTTCTCATGCTATTCAGCGTGGAGGGCTTCGAGGAGCCGCCCTACCGGGCGATGCTGGCGGTATACGAGCACCACATGAAGGCAGACCTGTCGGGGTACCCCAGAGTGATCCGGCGGCGGCGCCAGGGACTCTTCGCCCGAGCCATCGCCCTGACCGAAACATACGATGCTTCCATCTCCAACTACAGCAAGCAGTTCCTTCCGTGCTCACCCGATGAGGCCATCCGGCAGCTCCGGGAGAGCGAGTCGGGATCCTATGACCGGGTGCTTGTCCGAGCCTTCGTGAACATGATGGGGATCTACCCGGTAGCCACCCTCGTCATCCTGGACACGGGAGAGATGGGTGTTGTGGTGGCTCCCAGCCCGAATCCCAAGGCCTTGACCCGGCCGCTGGTGCGAATCGTAGTCACACCGGACGGTGAACGTATCGCCGATGGGCCCATCCGCGACTTGACCGAGGCGGATCCGGTCACCGGCCAGGCCCGCCGCAGCATCGCCCGTGCCACAGACCCCGAACGGTACGGCATCAAGGTGTCGGACTATGTCGCCTGAGGGGCGGCCGGCCCCGGAAGCTCTACCTCCCGCCAGAATCCCCTTCACCTTCGGCATGCGTGAGGATGACCTGTTGCGGGGCGACGTGTGGCTGCCCGCAGACGGCAGGTCCGCCCGTGCAGGCGCCATAGTCGTCTGCCACTGCTTCAAGGGATTCAAGGACTGGGGCTTCTTTCCGTACCTGTGCCGGCATCTGGCGAGCGGTACCGGGTCCGTCACGGTCGGCTTCAACTTCACCGGCGCGGGCGTCGGGGAAGATCTCGAGAGCTTCACCGAGCTCGAAAAGTTCGCCCGTAACACTTTCAGCAAGGAGCTCGAGGATCTGGAGGCGGTACTCGACGGTCTGGTGCGGGGGCAGCTAGGAGGAATGGAGGTCCCGGCCGCGCGGTGTCTGGGTCTGGTGGGACACAGCAGGGGGGCGGCGGCGGCGGTGCTGGCGTCCGACCGGCGGCCTTCCGTCCGGGCCCTGGTTACCTGGTCGGCCATCGCAGCGGTGACCAGGTACGAAAGCGTCTTCGCTTCGCAGTTCGACTCCGGCGGCGTAGCGTATGTCCTCAACGCCCGCACCGGTCAGAGGCTCCCGCTGCGGAGAGACGTGCTGGAAGATATCCGGGCCAATCGAGAGCGGCTGGACGTGGAAGCGGCCGCCGGACGTCTACGTTGCCCATTCCTGATCGTGCACGGCAGCGAAGACGAGAGCGTGCCGCTGTCGGAAGGGATGGCTCTGGCCGCGGCTGCCCCGGGCGCCGCACAGTTGGAGGTAATTGACGGCGCCGGACATACGATGAACGCCTCCCATCCCTTCCCTGGACCGAACCCCGAACTGGAGCTGGCGGTCGAGCTGACGGTCCGTCACTTTCGCACCCATCTGTTGGAGGCGGACTGATGCATGTGCCACCTGCGTCTCCGTTCCTGGGCGTGCTTGCTGTCGCTTCTCTGACTCTCTCCGGCTGCAGATTCGAGACCGTGGACGAGGAGGCGAACGATCTCCAGACCTCCGTGGAGAGGATGTTGGGCGAGTCTTCGAGGGCCTGGAACGAAGGACGGATCGAAGGCTTCCTCGATGACTACCTGAATTCGGAGAGCACGACTTACATCGGTGGCGCCGGTCTGGTGTCGGGCTTCGACGGGATCCGGCAGAGATTCGCTCCTCTGTTCGCGGCGGGCGTGGCAAGGGACAGCCTTCGCTTCGAGGAGGTGCGGGCGAGAAGGCTCGGAGCCATCTACGGCGTCGTTACGGCCCGGTGGATTCTGCACCGGAGCGGGTCCGTCACCGGGTCCGGGCCCTTGACCCTCGTCGTGCGCAGGGTAGGCGGCTACTGGAAGATCATACACGATCACTCATCCTCCGACTCGCCTGCCGCCGCCGAACCCTAGCATAACCTCCGAGATGACCGACCTCAGGACGGCGAGCGCCGGGACGAGTCTGCTCGGCTGCGTACACTGCGGCTTCTGTCTGCCCGCCTGCCCCACATACCGGATTCTCGCGGATGAGAACGACTCGCCGCGGGGCCGTCTGTATCTCATGCGGGCGGCGGCCGAGGGTCGGGTCGGAACGGACGGCGCCTTCTCCTTTCATATTGGGCGCTGCCTCGGCTGCCGTGCCTGCGAGACCGTCTGCCCGGCAGGAGTACCCTTCGGCAGCCTGCTGGAGCAGGCCAGGGCCCTCGTTCGGCCAGGGCCGATTCACCGCTTGGCCGGATCAGCGCTCCTTCGCGTCCTGACCGGCCGACCATCGCGGCCGGCGTTCGCAGTGCTGCGCTTGCTGCGAGGCATCGGCCTGGCAAGGCTCGCCGCGAAGTTGCTTCCCGGTCGGATCGGGCTGGCGGCCTCGCTGGTAGCGGCGACCAGGCCGGTGGCTGCCGTGTCCGCCGGGCGTGCAGCGTCATTCCGGCGGGCTCGGGAGATGCCAGCGCCGCCCGCGGACGGATCTTTCGCGCTCCTGGAGGGGTGCGTCATGAGAGGACTCTTCGGGCACGTGCATGCGGCCACCCGTCGGGTCCTGGGCCGGCGGGGTATGGGCGAGGTGGAGGCGCCAGGACAGGTCTGCTGCGGCGCGTTGCACGCACACGCAGGGCGCTTGAAGGAAGCGGCAGAGCTCGCGCGCCGCAATATCGAAGCCTTCGAGAGGAGCGGGGCCCAGTGGATCGCCGTTGACTCGGCGGGGTGCGGGGCGGCCGTTCTCGATTACCGGCACTGGCTGTCGGACTCGCCGGCGTGGGAGGAGCGGGCGCGGTCGCTTGCCGACCGCGTGCGGGACGTGACCGAGCTGGCGTGCGGCCCCGAGGCGCCGCTTCACTCGGCTGTGTCGCGCGCAGGCCTCGAGGGCAGCGTCGGCTACGATGCCCCCTGCCACCTTGTGCACGCTCAGAGCGTCCGGGACCAGCCCGTAGAGCTGCTCGCCGGAATCGAGGGACTCTCGGTGGAGGTCCTCCCGTCAGCCCGACACTGCTGCGGTGGGGCCGGAGTCTATGGTCTGCTCCGGCCGTCGCTGGCGAACGAGGTACTCGATCCGAAACTGGAGGAGATCCGGCGGGGTAGATACGACTGGCTCGCTACGGGAAACCCCGGGTGTATCATGCACATCGGAGCCGGCCTGAGCAGAGCGGGCATCGCGACCTCGGTAGTGCATCCAGTGGAACTGGCGGATTGGGCTGAGAGGAAATCGGGATGCGACTGGACATAGAATACGACTACCTCATCGTGGGTGGGGGACTGGCGGGCGTATCCGCGGTGGATGGCATTCGGGACGTCGATCCTGAAGGCACCATCCTCGTGATGACGGAAGAGTCCGAGCCGCCGTATCAGCGGCCACCGCTCTCCAAGGAATACGTACGATTCCCGGAGGCGACCAGGGATTTACTATACATCAAGCCCGCCGGCTGGTTCGGAGAGCAGGAGGGGATACGACTCGAGACCAGGCAGCGGGCGCTGGTACTGGACCCGGCAGCCATGCGGATTACGACGGCGCGCGGCAACGAATACCGCGGCGGGCGCATCCTGCTGGCCACCGGAGGCCGGGCGCGAACGCTGGACGTACCGGGCGCAGACCTCGGTCGAGTTCTCACCTTGCGAGACGTAGAGGACTCCGAGGTGCTCCGGGAGCTGGCCCGCGAAGGCGGTCGAGTGGCGCTCGTGGGGGCTGGATTCATAGGCATGGAGCTCGCCGCGTCGCTCACCGGCCACGGCGCTGAGCCGCTGGTTATCGAGCCGTGCGCGCAGGTATGGCCCAGGGTCCTTCCACCATCGCTGGCCGGATGGCTGCAGATGTACTGCGCGGAGAGGGGAGTCGTCTTCCGGCTCGGCGAGAGGGTGCTGGGGTTTCGCGGCCGGGACCGGGTGGAGGCCGTGTGTCTGGACGGCGAGGAGTGGACCTGCGACCTCGCGGTGGTGGGAGTCGGCATGGAGCCGAACCAGCATATCGCGGACGACGCAGGCCTGGCCGTGGCCGATGGTATCATGGTAGATGCGTACGGGGAGACCAGCCACGCCAACGTCTACGCGGCCGGCGACGTGGCCCGTTTTCCGGACCCGGTGTTCGGGGGTACGGCGCGGATCGAGCACTGGGAGCACGCGCGCGAGCACGGACGGCTGACCGGCCGTAATATGGCAGGCGCCCGGGAACGGTACGGCCACCTGTCGTATTTCTTCTCCGACGTGTTCGACCTTGAGCTCAATGTGGTCGGACGGCCGACCGAGACAGAGGAACTCGTGCTCCGGGGAACGCCCGGTGAAGGACCGTGCATAGCGTTCGGGCTGCGCAAGGGTCGCCTGCACGCGGCCGTGTTGATCGACGCGGCGCCCGATCTGGAGCCGTGCCGGGCGCTGGTGTCGGGACGGCCCCGGGCGGCGTCCCTGGTGGCGGATCTGGCGAGACCGGACGTACCGTTGGCCGGCTTGCTCGAATAGCGGCGTCAGGGAGCGACTCCGGAGCGTATTCTGCAAGATCGAGAGGAAACGAGATGACCGAGGTGGATCTCAAGCAGTGCGTCTGGGACGGACTCCGCGGGGTGATGGACCCGGAGCTAGGCATGAACATCGTTGACCTGGGCCTGGTGTACGAGGTCGAGATCGAGGGGGACCATGCCAAGGTGGCCGTAACCCTGACCAGTCCCGGATGTCCGGCGGGTGGTCAGATACTCATGGGCGCTCAGCAGGCGGTCGAGTCGGTGGAGGGTATCGGGAGCGCCGAGGTCAATCTCGTGTGGAAACCGTTCTGGACGCCCGAGAGGATTGACCCCAAGGTCCGGGCGGCGCTGGGTTTCTGACACCCAGCCTCCGGGCCGCCCGGGGCCGCGATGAGCAGCTGATGAGCCCCAGGCCAGCTCCGCCGAGCGACGGAGCGGAGACCGACGCCTCGAATCGGAGATCCTGCGATGCTTCTGCGCCTTCTTCTCGCCTTCACACTCGTGCCGCTGGCGGAACTGGCGCTGTTGCTCCAGATCGGCCAACGGCTGGGACTCGGTACGACGCTGGCGCTGGTCATCGGGACGGGTCTGGCCGGGGCGTGGCTGGCGCGGCGCGAAGGCCTTCGCAGCTGGGCAGCCGTCCAGGGAGAGCTGGCAGCGGGGAGGCTTCCCGGAGAGGAACTTCTGCATGCCCTGCTCGTTCTCATAGCGGGCGTGATCCTCGTGACGCCGGGCGTGCTTACGGACGCGGCAGGATTGCTGCTCATGATCCGCCCGGTACGGCAAGCTCTGGTTCGCAGGCTTCGGACCAGGCTGGAGGCCCGGATACAGGTGGGTGCCATCGGCACGCCTGATGCGACAGGCAGCGGAAGCGACGCCAGCGATGCGCCGGCCGAGGGCGGGCGTAGAGGCCGCGTCATAGAACTTTGAGAAGCGGTTGCATTTGTACAGCGGAGGCTTGACATGAAAAGAGGAGTAAACCCCGAGCTGGGACTCGCCATACTGAGAGTGGTGCTGGGCGTCATCTTCGTCGCGCAGGGAGCGCCGAAGTTGTTCGGAGGCATCGAAGGGACCACGGGCTTCTTCGCCTCACTCGGGATTCCGCTGCCGCTCGTCGCCGCCTGGTTGATAGCGCTGCTGGAGTTCTTCGGCGGTATCGCGCTCATCCTCGGATTCCTCGTGACTCCCATATCTCTGCTGCTGGCGGTGCACATGCTGGTGGGCGTCGTACTCGTGCACGCACCGAAAGGGTGGTACATGCTGGGGCCCGGCCAGGGCGGCGTTGAGTACAACGTGCTGCTTATGGCATCCCTGCTGATGCTGGTCTTCGGGGGGCCCGGTCTGGCGGCCATCGACAGTCGCCGATCGGGGTGAAGGCAGGCATGTCCGGGGACACGCCCGACGGAGAGGCGATCGTCGCGAGCCTGGAAGAGTCCCGCACGACCGGCGCATCGCGCGACGCGCTCCTGCGAGAGGCCGTCCGTCTGGTGGCCGGGGCTTCCAGCCGCTTCGACTGGGTCGGCGTCTACCTGCTGGAGGGAGACGTCCTCGTCCTCCACAACCACGTCGGCAAGCCGACCGAGCATAGCCGCATCCCGGTGGGCGTGGGCGTGTGCGGCACGGCCGTGGCCGAGGACAAGAACATCATCGTCACGGACGTGCGGGCGACGGATAACTACCTGGCGTGCAGCGCCGAGACGCGCGCCGAGATGGTCGTCCTGCTTCGCCGACGGTCGACCGGGACAGCCGTTGGACAGCTGGATCTGGACAGCGACCGGGTGGGAGCCTTCACGGAAAACGACCGGGCCGAGCTCGAGCTCGTGGCCGCCTGGTTGGGTGGCCTTTTCGGCTGAGCGCAGTCCACGCCAGCCGGCCACGGCGATACTCGATCGCCGGTGATGTCGCTGAGAGGTCTAGGCGGACGGTCCAGCCGCGGCCTCGATTCTCTCCAGAGCCCAGGCAGCGTGCTCCCGGACGAGTTCCGACCGGTCCTGGATGCAGCGAGCCAGCACCGGCACCGCTGCGGGATCCCCGGAATTGCCCAGTCCGACGCATAGGTTACGCAGGAGACCCGCGCGCCGGGGACGCATCAGGGCCGTGCCTCGATACCGCTCCCGAAACTCTTCGTCGTTCAGGACCAGCAGCTCCTCCGTCCATCTCAGCATAGAATCCGGCGAGACCGGCCGGCCCAGGTGGAAGGTCTGTGGATTGCCGGGCACCGCGTCCTCGTTCCACGGACACACCTCCTGGCAGATGTCGCAGCCGAGCACCCGGTTGCCCACCAGCGGTCTGAGTTCTTCAGGGATTGGCCCGCGGAGCTCTATTGTCAGGTATGAGATGCACCGCCTCGCGTCGAGCAAGCGCGGGCCGCGGATGGCGCCGGTCGGACAGGCGTCGATGCACCGGGCACACGTGCCACAGTGGTCCGGCACGAAAGGCGGGTCGGGATCCAAGGGAATGGTGATCAGCAGCTCTCCGAGCAGGAGGTAAGAGCCCAGACCGGGGTGGATCAGCAGCGTGTTCTTTCCGATCCACCCGAGTCCTGCCCTTTGCGCGTGGTCTCGCTCGAGCACCGGACCGTAATCCACGTAGGGCCGCATGGCGGCCTCTGGACAGAAGGCGTGAATGCGTTCCGCGAGGGCCTCCAGCTTCTCCTCGAAAACCTGATGGTAATCCCGGCCCTTCGCGTAGCCTGCCACGACCGCCTCGGTCGCCTCGACCCGGCGGAGGGGCAGCGATGGGGCATAGCTCAGACACGCCATGATGAGAGTACGGCAGCCGGGAAGGGCTTCCGCTGGCGCGAGCCGCCGCCGATTTCCAGCCAGCGGAGATACTGGTTCGCGTGTAGCGGCGTCTCAGCCGGCGCGAACCCCACCTGAGCGAAGCCCAAGTCCAGGCCGGCTTGGCGGATCCGTTCCCGCAGCACCTCGGTGTCCATCCTGCCGGCCGGCCTACGCGCCGAAGGAATGGGCGCTCGGACAGTGTTCCACTATGGCACAACCGTCGCAGTCGGGGTTACGGGCCGAGCAGCGGCGGCGACCGTGCAGGATCAGACGCCAGGCGAACGAGCGCCACTCGCCCTGCGGTAGGACCTGCATGAGATCGAGTTCGATCTTCTCCGGATTCGTCTCGCCGGTGAGGCCCAGGCGGCGGGCAACCCTCTTCACGTGAGTGTCGACCACTACCCCTTCCAGCTTGCCGAAGGCGTTGCTCAGGACGACGTTGGCGGTCTTGCGAGCCACGCCGGGAAGCTCCAGGAGCTCCTCCATAGTGGCTGGCACCTGTCCACCGTGCCTTTCGACAAGGCAGGCCGACATCCCTTGAATATGCTTCGCCTTGTTACGGAAGAACCCTGTCGAGTGGATCAGCCCCTCCAGCTCCGCGCGGCCGCCCTCGGCGTAGTCCTTGGCGGCCGGGTAGCGCGCGAACAGGGCCGGAGTGACGAGGTTGACCCGCTCGTCGGTGCACTGTGCGGAAAGGATGGTGGCCACCAGCAACTCCAGCGGCGTGCCGTAATCCAAGGTGACCCTGGTGTCCGGATACAGGTCGGCCAGGATCGGGCCGACCCGGCGCGCCCTCTTCTTCCGCGCATCCAGACCCTCCTCGTCCAGCTCGGCCGGCATCTCACCGCCTCCGCTGCGGCTTCAGACCGAGCTTCTGCGCTCGTTCGATCCAGGCAGCGATGTCCGGCAGAGTAAGCACTCCAATCAGCTCGCCGGCGCGGACCACGAGGGCCCTGTCCTCCTTCCCCCCTTGCATGCGCATCAGGACATCCACAACCGGGGCATCGGCTTCCACCTCCGGGACGTGTTCCATGGAATGCATCACCTCGAAAACGGGGGTGAGAGGGCGCTCTGCCGGCGCCAGCTCAGCCACATCGGCCAGCGCCACGAGACCGATGATTCTCCCTCCGCGCACCACCGGGTACGCGCCGGCCGCCGAACGCAGCAGGTAGATGTCCGCCATCTCCGCAACACTCATCTCGGCGGGAACGACCCTGGAGTCCGGTCGCATCACGCGTTCGACGGTGACTCCCTCGAGCGAGCGGCGAAGCTCGTTCTGGCGTGCCGCCGAGGTGGCGGCGCCGGTCAGGAACCACCCCAGCAGCACGCCCCACGCTCCGGCCAGGGTATATCGTTGCAGAAACAGAAACAGCCCGGCCAGGATGAGCAGCCATCCGAAAGCCCGCCCGATCGCCGTGGCCCAGTGGGTGGCGACACCGAGGTCCCCGTTGAGGCGCCAGATCACCGAGCGAAGCAGGCGGCCCCCGTCCAGAGGGAATGCGGGGATCAGGTTGAAGACGGCCAGGACCAGGTTCAGGACCGAGAGAGTGCCGGCAACGGTGGCCACCGCCGGGCGATCGAGCGCCACCATGGCCTGTGAGAGGGTGAAGAACACTCCGGCCAGCGCCATACTGCTCAGCGGACCCACCACAGTGAGGAGGAACTCGTCGATGGGCCGTCGAGCCTCCATGCGCATCTCGGCCACCCCTCCGAAGATGAACAGAGTAATCCCCTCCACCGGGATCCCGCGCGAGCGGGCGACCGCCGAATGCGCCAGCTCGTGCAGCAGCACGGAGAGAAAGAGCAGGAGGGCTCCGGCAATGCCCATGCTCAGATAGGCGGCCTCACCGAGACCGGGCAGGCTCTCGGGAAACTCGAAGGCGGAGAAGGTCCACGTGACGAGCGCGAAGACCACGAACCAGGAGTAGTCGATCTTGATCTTGAATCCGAACCAACTTCCCACGTGGAAACCACCGAACATCATCGACCCGTCCTCCGCTCAGCCGACGGGCGCCGGGAGTGCACGCCGATCCAGGGTGAGCGTCTCGAGCCGCTGCCCACTCACCAGTCGGCGCCACCAGGGGAGGCGACGCCGAACGATGATCCATACCCGGCCGCCTCCCAGGTTTCGCACTCGGATCCAGGCGGGGCGCTCGGTGGGTGGCACCTGCAGTCCGTACTCCCGCCCCCGCCAGTGGAAGCGGATTGCGGTGTCGCGTGGACTCGCCGTCGTCTCCAGAAACGTTTCGCCACCCACGCGGACGGCACCGTCGGTGCCCGGCGGAAGGGAGGCGTAGAAGGCCGGGTCGAACGCACGTCCGGCGAGCCTCCGGAAGTTCTGGTCCATAGCCCAGTCGAACCGGTCCAAACCGTCCTCATCAGCCGAGGCTTCGCGGTGGTGCAGCAGCTCGTGCAGCAGCGTTTCCCACAGCTCCGCCTCCCAATCGAACATCGGATCCTCACCGGCCAGGCTTTGGAACGAGCCGTGGTACAGGACGATGTGCGACTGGGTCTCGCCCTGACCGCCCAATCCGTCCGGCCAGTGCTCGGTAACGCACTCGCCCAGCGTGTGGATACCCGGGAGCGAGGGGTGCGGGCAGGCACGCGGTTCCACCACCAGGCCCGAGACTCCGTCCCGGAAAACGGGAGGGATCTCGTCGAACATGTGCCCGGCGAGAGCCCGGAAGCCTTTGTAGTTCATCTCGCAGCCTCATCCGTGGGCGAGGCTACCGAATACGATCCGGCGTAATGGACCAGGGCGGGGGGCACAGCCTCGCCGGCTGGATCCGACGGCAGGTACGCGTATTCGACGCGTCCAACGAAGACGGTATGGTCTCCGGCTGCAACTTCGTTCACGACTTCGCACTCGCAAGCGGCCATGGCCTCATTCAGCAGCGGACAGCCGGTGCCGCCCTTCGTCCACTGCACGCCATCGAACTTGCCGGAGGACGAGGTGGCGAACCGGTCGCACAGGTCGCGCGAACCCGCCGCCAGGAAGTTCAGCGCATACCGGCGGGAGGCGTGAATGGCCGCATGAGTGGTCGACTCCTGGCCCACGCACACCAGTACGAGCGGCGGGCTGAGTGACACCGCGCAGACGGCCGTGGCGGTGAAACCGGCGGCGCCACCTTCCGGGTCGACGGAGGTGACGATCGTTGCCCCGCCGGCCAGACGGCCCAGAACCTCCCTAAACAGCTCAGGCGTGACCGTCACGGCTGCCTCCCTCGGGGGCCCGACTCGACAACCGACTCGTCCTCCAGCAAGGCTCCGCCCTCGAAGTGGCGGGCGAGTCGCCGGTTGAGAGCGAGAAAGACCGCGATCGCGACGCCCCACTGAATCAGCACTGTGCCCACGTTGAAACTGGAGAACGGCGTCAGGGCCGCTCGCAGGTTGTCGGTTTCGACGGCCTGTCGTAGCCACCACACCATCAGGACCACCGCTTCGACCAACACCAGACGCATGACCCAGTTCCACCAGCGGCCGATTCGGATGTCGGTGCCGGCTCTGTTTACGAAGGTCTTTCTGAAACGGTCCACGCCATGCCGGATCACGCCGAAGGCGAAGAAGAAGCCCGAGAGCATGAGTCCCACCCCCCACACCCAGTCCTGATTGCGGAAGACTTCCATGGACAGCGCAGAGGGCAGCCCCAGGAGGAACCCGGCGGCGCTGACCGCCAGCAGGGCTCGGCGCCGCGACATACCGGCATCGACAAGTACGCGCGCAGCGAGCTCGATCATCGCGATGAGGCTGCTCCAGGCGGCAAACACCAATGCCAGGAAGAAGAAAGTCATAAAAAGGCCGCCGGCTGGCATGCGGGCGAAGAGCTGCGGAACCCAGATGAAGGTGAGGCCCTCGTTGCCGGCCCCGACGATCGTGTCGGCTGCCTCCGGCATTATCGCGAAGACCGTGCACAGTACCATTATGCCCGCCAGGAGGGATACGGAGTTGTTCCCGAAACCGAGGACGAAGGCGTTGAGGGTCGTGTCCTCCCGGCTGCGCAGGTATACCGAATATGCCACGATCAATCCCCAGCCGGCGCCCGTGTCCCAGGCGTTCTGCGTCAGGGCCTGCAACCACACTCCCGGAGTGAGCAGGTCACCCCAATCGGGGGTGAAGAGGAAAGCGAGTCCGGCGGTGGCTCCATCCAGGGTGACTGCCCGCACTGCCAGGACGACGACGAGGGCGAAAAGAGTCGGGATGAGCACGCGAGCCGCCCGCTCGATTCCCCTGACGCCGAAGGCGACGATTCCGACGCCAAGGCCGAGCGCCAAGGCGTGGGTGAGGACAGCCGCTCCCGATCCGACGTAGCCCTCCCAGAAGACTGTGGCCGCCTCGGGGGAGGTCATCGGGATTCCGCGGGTGACGGACCCCCACAGGTACCGGATGGTCCAGCCCATCACCACCGAGTAGTAGAACATGATGGCGGTGGCGGTGAAGGCTACCCAGGCTCCCATCCACGCGTAGCGGCGGCCCACGATCCGGGCGAACGCCCCGACCGGTCCACACCGGGCCTCTCGTCCCATGGCGAACTCGACCAGGATCAGGGGAACCGACCACAGAAGGAGAAAAATGGCCCAGGGGATGAGGAAGGAGCCGCCTCCGTTGGTGGCGGCTACGCGTGGGAACCTCCAGATGTTTCCAGTTCCCACGGCCATGCCCAGCATCACCAGCATCGTTCCCCAGCGGGACGAGAAGCGTTGCGTCACGGCCACTATGCTATGTCCTTCGGGGCGGGGTCCCGGTCTCGCGCCGCGCGCTGGGAATCATCAGCTCCGACTACTTCGTCGAGCCAGTCCACCACAAGCCGATTGAAGCTTCCCGGCATCGAGATGTGCGAGCAATGCCCGGTGCCGGCGACGGTCTCGTACCTTGCGCCGGGAATAAGCCGGGCGATCTCTTCAGCCCACTGAGGAGGCGTGTAGTGGTCCCGAGGTCCCTTTACGACCAGGGTGGGCGCCTCAATGGAGGACAGCTCCGGGCGGAGGTCGACCCCTCGGAGCCGGTCGACTCTGGCGCCGGAAACGGACGGCGAAACCGTGCGAGGCCCGGTCCAGAGAGCGTACTCGATTACCCGCTCAGCTCCAGGCGAGGCATCGTAGATCCACACCTCGAGCCGGCTCCATGCGCGCGCCAGCCATCTCCCCAGCAGCGTCGGAAGATAGCGGGTGGTGATCATGGCCAGTGGAGTCAGAAGGCTCCTGTTCATCCCCACGTGGTCATAACTCACTCTGGCCAGCGTGTTCGAAAGCACGAGACCGCGGACGCGCCCCGGATAGCGGGCCGCGAACCGCATGGCGATGGCACCGCCCAGGCTCTGCCCGACCAGCACAACCGGCCCGGTATCCAGCTTCTCGATCAGCTCCAGCAGATCGTCGGTGAGCCGGTTCAGGGTGGCACCACGACGGAAACGAGCCCGCAGGGAAGCGCAGACAGCACGGTACCTGCCGGCCAACGCGGGGATCTGGTAGCGGAAGGTCTCCTTCACGCCGTCCGCGCCCGGTATGCACAGGACAGTTGGACCTGCTCCGGTGTCTATGTAGGATACCGTCTCTCCATCCGAATAGCTTAACCGGCGCGCAGCCAGCGGTTCTCCGGAGGCTCCCGTCATCGGCGGACGGCGGATCCGCCTGTTGCGCAAGGTCATGAGCCTGACGTAGAGGGCCACGCCGGCCAGCCACAGCAGGCCCGTGAGCCAGCCGCTCACGAGTGCCTCATCGGCGGTGGATCTCCTCGGGATCGGCGGGCGCTCGGGCAGTGCCTGGCGCGCGGTGGGGAAACCGTCTCATCGGGCCGGTCCTACGCCAGACCCTCTCGAATGGAGGACAGCAGGGCTTCCGCGTTGAGCCGGTCCTCGCCTAGCTGTGTCGCCAGCTCGACGGCGCTGAATCGGAGACCCTCGGCCAGCCAGTCGCCCAGGAAGGGGCCGGCTCGCGGATTCCGGTACCAGTCATCGTCGAACCTCTCCCGCAGCTCTCTACGCAGCTGTGCCGCCAGCATTCGTCCCCGGAGCAAACGGGCGGCACCGAAGCGCTGACCCAACCGCTCCAGGAAAGCCCGTGGGTCGAAGTGGAACCCTGTGGCCGCGTGCAGGAGCTCGGCCCAGCGTGGCCCGAGCGTCGCCGGGCGGTCGGAATCGGACAGTTCGAGGTCGAACTCGAGCTGCGCCACCAGACGGCGCAGGGCATACAGGTCGATCAGCACGGCCAGACGCAGGTGATCGTCCAGATCTCCTGCCTCCATGTCGTGAACGCGCCTCGTCCATGGACGTGAGCGGCTCAGTCCGGCGAACAGGGCGGCGTGCGCGTGCACCACTGACAGATCCCCGAGAGACCGGTACTCGAACGGCAGATGGGCGTCGGTGTACGTGTAGTGCAGGGTCTTGCCGATTTCCGTGAGAAGTGAAGTGCATCCCGGCTGCGTGACCGTCGGCGTGACGAGGAGCGCCACCCGCCGCGGAACCTGAATGGGTGCGCAGCACGCTCTCATGCCGGGGCCCGGGAACGACTCGTGCTCCAGGGCGACGCGACCGCCGATCGGCAGCGGCAGTCCGATGTCCCTGAGGTCTCGGGTAACAAGGTCCAGAATGGAGCCCTCGTCACTCGACCCGTCCAGCCATTTCATGCGCTCCAGCCAATCCGCGTCGTGAGCCTCGGCCGACTCCGGGGCGAGGTGGAGGCGACTGTGCAACTGGTACCGCAGGTTCTCACGGTACTCATCCTCGGTCTCATCAACGACACGGCGGGCCTCGTGGAGCAGACCTTCCAGGTTGATGCCGGCAAGCCGCTCCGTCGCACGGCGGATGTCTCCGTACCCGAGCTCGGCGGCGGCCGCCCGCCACCGGCTCAGCCGATCCAACTGAAGAGGAACGCCCTCGTCCAGGATTCCGTAGCGGGCCTCGGCGAGCTCTCGGCGTCCCGCGCGAGCTTCGGTCGCCGCCATCACGGCGCCGGCCTGGCTTACCGGCAGGTCGAGTCCGTCGACGTGAACGGTGGCCGTGTTTACCCAGTAAGCGTACTCATCGTCGAGACGGGCGTTCGCCGCGCGGAGGTGGTGCTCGGCAACCCATTGGCGCAGCCGTCGGAGTCGGCGTTCGTCCTCGCCCTCAGACGAGGCGAGATCGCGCTCGATAACGGGGATGGTCTCGTCGAAGGAGAGGATGGTCTGCCCTTCATACAGGGGCGCCAGCTCAGGCCAGCTCTTGCGGCCGGCCCGGGCCTCGTAGATCTCCTCGATGACCGCCGAGCCGAAGCGCTCTGCGCGATCCCGGATCTCCGTTACGGTAAGGCCCACTCGGACGCGCCTTCCTCGAGTCGCTCGACGAGGTAAGCCCTGACGTTGTCGGCGGGAACCCTGTCCTGGAGCAACGTGTCGCGGTCCCGGACCGTCACCGTCCCATCCTCGACGCTCTGGCCATCCACCGTTATGCAACAGGGCGTGCCGGCTTCATCCTGGCGCCGGTACCGCCGCCCGATGGACCCTCCCTCATCGTAGAAGGTGGGCCAGCGATCCCTCAGGTCTCCCTCTATCTTCCGCGCCATCTCCGGCATCCCCGCCTTCTTGACGAGCGGGAAGATCGCCGCCTTGGTCGGCGCAATCCGTGGGTGAAAGCGCAACACTACCCGCGGTTCACCTTCCACTTCCTCCTCGTGGTAAGCGTCCGCCAGCACGACGAGCATGGTGCGATCCAGGCCTGCCGACGTCTCTATCACATACGGGATGAACCGGCTCCCCGACGCCGTGTCGAAGTACTCCAGCTTCTTGCCCGATTTGGCCTGATGGCGGCCGAGATCGAAGTCCGTACGGTTGTGGATACCCTCGAACTCCTTCCAACCGAACGGGAATCGGTATTCGATGTCGACGGCTTCCTTGGCGTAGTGCGCCAGCTCGTCCGGACCGTGAGTGTGAAGACGCAGGCGCTCGGCCCGTACTCCCAGCGACGTCACCCACTCCAGCCGGCGGTCCCGCCAGGTGTGGTACCACTCCTCGTCCGTGCCCGGCTCGACGAAGTACTGCATCTCCATCTGCTCGAACTCGCGGGTCCGGAAGGTAAAGTTCCCGGGCGTGATTTCGTTCCGGAAGGCCTTCCCCACCTGTGCTATACCGAAAGGAATCTTCTGGCGGGCGCTGTCCAGCACGTTGCGGAAGTTGACGTAGATCCCCTGGGCCGTCTCCGGCCGCAGGTAGGCCACCGCGGAGGAGTCCTCGACCGGCCCCATGAAGGTCCTGAACATCAGGTTGAACTGGCGGGCCTCGGTGAACTGTTCGCTGACCCCGCAGGTGGGACACTGGTCGCCCTCCAGCTCATCCGCCCGAAAGCGGCGGTGACAGTTCCGGCATTCAACCAGGGGGTCGGTGAATCCTTCGACGTGACCGCTGGCCTCCCAGACGTCGGGATGCATCAGGATGCCGGCGTCCAGGCCTTCCACGTCGGGCCGCCGCTGGACCATCTCGGCCCACCATTCCTGGCGGATGTTCGTCTTCATTTCGACGCCCAGCGGGCCGTAATCGTACACCGCCCCCACCCCGCCATAGATCTCGGAAGACTGGTAGATGAACCCGCGCCGCTTGCACAGCGACACGAGCTTTTCCATGAGGGCCGGCGGGTGTCCGCTGTCGGTCTGGTCGGTGGACTCCACTTCCTTCGCCATATCGTCGCCGATCTCGTTCGCGTACTCGCTTCGCGCTCCAACCGCACACTCACGGGAGGCGGAAGGATACCCGCTCCTTCCGATCCGCTGCAAGCAAGGCGGAATGCGCCAGACCTCTACCCTGCGGCCGTTTCGACCAGGCGAGCGAGACCCCCGGCGGTCAGCCACCTGCCGCCGCCGTCGACCGGACGGACTCCTTCCGGAACGGAACCTCGCACCCTGCCGCACGCGAGGATCACCGGCACCCCCGCGCAGGTGGCCCGCCGGACGATTTCGTGCACAACCTTTCCCAGGCTGCTGGTGTGGTCATACTCGCCCTCTCCGGTCACCACCAGATCGGCCTCAGTCAGGCCCTCGTCGAAGCCCGTCTGCTCCAGAACCCAGGCGGCTCCGTCGCGCAGATCCCCGCCGAGAAAGGCTACGCAGCCGGCTCCGAGACCGCCCGCCGCCCCGGAACCCGGAAGGTCCGCCACGCTCGCCTCCAGGTCCAGCTCCATGCGCATCGCCAGGCGGGCGAGGCCTCGCTCGAGGCGCTCGACCCCGGCCGGGCCCGCCCCCTTCTGTGGGCCGAAGCGATGTGCCGCTCCGTCCGGTCCAAGAAGGGGACTGCGCACATCGGCCAGCGCGGTGACTTGGGCCGGCGGCCGGCGGCCGCCCCGGATCCGGTGCAGCCGGGTCAGCTCGCCGCCTCCAGGAACCAGATCCCGGTCCTGGGCGTCCACAAAACGGTATCCCAAGGCCGTGGCCATGCCCGTGCCTCCGTCCACAGAGCCCGAGCCACCCAATCCTATCCACACGGTGTCTGCTCCGTGTCCAACGGAGGCAGCCACAAGCTGTCCGACGCCAAGGGAGGTGGTCCGCAGTGGGTCGCGCAGGTCGGGCGGCACCAGGTGCAGTCCGCACGCCTCCGCTGCCTCGATGACCACGACCCCTTCGTCAGGCCACAGGACTCGGGCGGACACCTCGGCGCCGATCGGGCCGCTGACCCGAAGCTCCTGCATCCGGCCCCCGCCTGCCTGCTGCAGACACTGCAGGAGGCCCGGGCCGCCGTCGGAGACCGGCATCGCGGTCACGGCCGCGGACGGACGGACGCGGCGCACGCCCGTCACCATGGCTTCCAGCACCTGCTGGACGTCCATGCTCTCCTTGAACGCGGTGGGGCAGACGAGAACTCGCATGGCAGGCGAACCCACTCTGTTCCTTCAAGGGACTTCTGCCAAAGCTAAAGGGCCGTAGACACTGATGCAGCCCGAAGGTACTCTAGCTTCATGTTCGGACCCGGCGGTGGAGTCCGCATCATCGGGCATCGCGGCGCGGCCGGCGTCGCGCCCGAGAACACGATTCCCTCGATCCGTCACGCGATGGAGGTGGGCGCGCACGCGATCGAGATAGACGTGCACGCGGCGCGAGGCAGAGAACTGGTGGTGATCCATGATCCCACCGTCGACCGCACGACCGACGGTGTCGGTTCCGTCGAGCAGATGGGGCTGGCCGAGATCCGCGCGCTGGACGCCGGGTACGGTTTCTCGTCCGACCGGGGAGCGTCGTTCCCGTTCCGGGGGCAGGGTATCCGCATCCCCACCCTCGACGAGGTGATTGCGGCAACCGGCGACCTGCCGATGATCCTGGAGATCAAGAGCGCCAGAGCCGGTCGTGTCCTCGCCGAATGGCTGCCGGGTCGTCCGGAGAGGGAAAGGGTCATCGTCGGTGGATTCGCCAGGGAAGACGCGGCGCCGGCAGCGGCGGCCGCCCGCTGGCGATGCGCCTACCAGACGGACCTCAGGGCTTTCGTCCTGCTCGGAAAGATAGGCATGACGCGTCGATTGCCGCCCGATCTCACGGCGGCCATGGTTCCGGTCCGCAAGGGCGCGATCCGCATCGTCAGCCGCTCGTTCGTGCGCCGCGCCCACGAGCAGGGCAAGGGAGTATTCGTGTGGACGGTGAACCGGCCGGCGGAGATGCGTCGCCTGTTCGATCTGGGAGTCGACGGAATCATCAGCGACTATCCCGCCATCCTCCGCCGGGTAGTCGAGGAAAGGGAAGCGTTCGGGGGAGAGTGAGGCGACCCGTGGGTCGCAGGAGGGAGCGGGTGGAACGATCCATCCTGCACGTGGACATGGACGCCTTTTTCGCCGCGGTCGAGGAGCGCGACGACGCGTCCCTGCGCGGGGGGCCGCTGGTGGTGGGTGCCGATCCACGCGGCGGCAGAGGGCGCGGCGTCGTCTCCACCGCCAACTACGAGGCCCGGAGGTACGGGATCGGGTCCGCCATGCCGATCTCGGAGGCTTACAGGCGCTGCCCGCACGCCGTCTTCCTGCGCCCGCGCATGCGACTGTACGCTGAGGTGTCGGAGAGGGTCTTCGACATCCTGGGACGCTACACCAACCTGGTGGAGCCCCTTAGCATCGACGAGGCGTTCCTGGACGTCACCGCGAGCCGGCGACTCCACGGTGACGGCCCGACCATCGCGCGGGCGCTGAAAGCCGAAATCCGCAGGAGCGAGGGGCTCACTGCGTCGGTTGGCTGCGCCCCCTCGAAGTTCCTGGCCAAGGTCGCCAGCGATCTGGACAAGCCCGACGGGCTGGTCGTCGTAGAGCCCGGCCACGAGCGGGGTTTCCTGGACCAGCTGGGCCTGGAGCGTCTCTGGGGCGCCGGCCCCAGGGCGCTGGAGCGGTTCCGCTCGCTCGGCTGTGCGATGATAGGCGACGTCTCCCGCCTGGACCGCGCGGTTCTGGTCCGCGAGTTCGGCGAGGCCATGGGAGACAGGTTTCACCGGTTGAGCAGGGGCCTGGATGAACGGCCCGTGGAACCGGAATACGTGCGGAAGTCCCTCGGGAAGGAGATCACCTTCGGGGAGGACGTAGCCGACCGGACGAGCGTCGAGCGGACGCTCCTCGACCTGAGCGAGAAGGTGGCGGCCGCGCTTCGACGCCGGCGTCTGGCGGGAATGACGGTGGCGGTGAAGCTCCGCTGGGAGGGATTCGAGACGGTAACCCGCCAGCGCACTCTGGAGGAGCCTGCCGATACGGTGGAGAGGATCTGGCCGGTAGCCTGCCAACTCCTCCGGGCAGCGGACCGACCGCGCCTCAAGGTACGTCTCATAGGAGTCACGCTCTCGCAGTTGGAGCGCAGCGGCGGACACCAGCTCGGCCTCTTCGCGGGAGACGCGGCCCGGGTGGACGCGCGAGTCGCGGCCGCGGTCGATGAGCTGGCCGACCGGTTCGGCTCGGGCACGGTCACGCGAGCGGCCCTTCTGGCCCGTGAGTCGGGCAGGTCGTCGGCCGAACCGGATGCCGGGCGGTCCGATCCACAGTGAGGAGGGAGGCACCATGTCCGACATTCCAACGCGTGCGGACGCGCTGGCGCTGATGCACGAGTATACCCGGAACGAGAACCTGCGGAAGCACATGTACGCCGTGGAGGCGGCCATGGCAGCCTACGCGGCCAGGTACGGCGAGGACGACGCGTTGTGGGCCCTCACCGGGTTGATCCACGACTTCGATTACGAACGCTGGCCGAATGACGCCCACAGCCCGACCGAGGAGCACCCGTCGACCGGCGTTGCCATCCTGCAGGAGCGTGGCTTTCCAGAGGAGATGCTAGACGCCATCATGGCCCACGCCGAGTACACCGGCATTCCCGCCGAGACGCGCCTCGCGAGGGCCCTCAGGGCGGTCGACGAGCTGGCCGGCTTCGTGGTCGCCTGCTCCCTGCTCCGGCCGAACGGGATCACCGACCTGACGGCCAAGTCCGTCAAGAAGAAGCTGAAGGACAGGTCGTTCGCTGCCGCCGTCGATCGGGAGGCCATTCGCGAGGGCACCGAGCAGCTGGGAGAGGACCTTACGGAGCACATCGACTTCGTCATCGAGGCGATGCGCGGCATAGCCGACACCCTGGAGCTCGAGGGCCATGCGTAGTCCAAGGCCGATCCATACCATCATAGAGCCTTTTCGCATCAAGAGCGTCGAGCCCATCCGCATGACGACCCGCGAGGAGCGGGAAGAGCATATCCGGGAATCGGGCTATAACGTGTTCCTGCTGAACGCGCGCGATGTACTGATCGACCTGCTCACCGACAGCGGGACCGGGGCCATGAGCGCCGCGCAGTGGGCGGGCGCCATGCGGGGAGACGAGTCGTACGCAGGCAGTGACAGCTACTACCGGTTCAAGGCGGCCGTACAGGACATCTTCGGCTTCAGCAACGTCATCCCCACGCACCAGGGACGGGCAGCCGAGAGGATCCTGTTCACCACCGTCTGCCTGGCGGGGGACATCGTTCCCAACAACACGCACTTCGACACGACGCGGGCCAACATCGAGTTCGTCGGCGCGCAGGCTCTCGACCTGCCGTGCGAAGAATCCGTGGAGCTTGCCAAGCCAGGGCCCTTCAAGGGGAACATGGACCTAGAAGCCCTGGAGAGGCTGCTGTCCGATCCAGGCGATCATCGCATTCCCCTGGTGATGATCACCATCACCAACAACTCGGGAGGTGGCCAGCCGGTCGCCATGGCCAATATCCGGGCGACCTCAGGGATCTGCCACCGGTACGGCGTGCCTCTGTACATCGACGCCTGCCGTTTCGCCGAGAACGCCTACTTCATCCAGCAGCGGGAGGACGGATACAAGGCCACTCCGCTCATCGACATTGCACGGGAGATGTTCTCGTACGCCGACGGCTGTACCATGTCGGCCAAGAAGGACGGCCTGGCCAACATAGGCGGATTCCTGGCCACCAACGACGACCGGCTGGCCGCTCAGGAGAGAGATCTGCTCATCCTCACGGAAGGCTTCCCCACGTACGGAGGCCTGGCCGGGCGCGATCTGGAGGCGGTCGCGGTCGGACTCTACGAGGCACTGGATCCTGACTACCAGAAGTACCGCATCGCATCCACGGCGTACCTCGGCCATCACATCGCGGATGGTGGGGTCCCGATCGTTCAGCCGCCGGGCGGACACGCGGTGTACATAGACGCGGCCGCGTTCTGCCCTTACATCGCGCCGTTGGAGTTCCCCGGCATCTCCCTGACGGTGGAGCTTTACCGGGAGGCGGGTATCCGGGCGGTGGAGATCGGCAGCGTGATGTTCGGCCACACGGATCCTGACACCGGCGAGACGATGCCGGCGCGCAGCGAGCTGGTCCGGCTGGCGATCCCCCGGAGAGTGTACACGCAGAGCCACGTGGACTACGCGGTGGAGGCGATTCTCAACGTGTACGCGCGGAGGGAGAGAATGGGTGGCTATAGGATCACTTACGAGCCGCCCTTCCTGAGGCATTTCACGGCGCGCTTCGAATCGCTCGGAGCGTAGCCCCGCGGCCCGGTCACAGGCCTGGCGCGGGCGGCTCGCAGGTCGCGGGCGGCCGCATTACATTCGGCCGCCCGGGTGCAAGGCTGGATCCAGCGGCTGCCGGGACGGCCGCGGACATTCGAGAGCCTTTCATACCAGGGGGCATTCTGACACCGAAGGGCATAGTCACATTGGTCGTCGTCCTGCTGTTCGTGTGGGGCGGCTTCGCCCTGCTCGTAGCCACGGCGGTCCGGCGAGAGCGCCACAAGACACGGACGGAAAGCGACGAGAGAACATGAGTCCGGCCGCGTTGGCGCCCTGTCCGGAATGTCGGTGTCGCCCAGGAGTCTACCAGTGACCGTCAAGGCAACCTACATCGCGAGCGGAGCGGCGCTGGTCGTCGCGACCGCGTTTCCGCTGGCATGCGGAGGTGAGTCCGTGGAGGAGAGCGGGGCCGCCGTGAAAGGCCCGGCCTCGGCCACCATGCAGGCGCGGGTCGATCAGTTCGCGTCGGTCAACCTCACTTTCAATGCGTCACTCCTCGATGCGCGCCAGAAGAAGGTCGTTCGGAGACTGGTAGAGGCCTCCGATCACCTCGATGCGATCTTCCAGCTCCAGGCGTGGCACGGGAACGTCGATGCCAACCGGTTGCTCTCCGCCGGCGACGACGCAGAATCTAGGGCTCTGCGCGAGTACTACCGGATCATGTACGGGCCCTGGGATAGGCTCATCGGTGAGGAGCCGTTCCTCGAAGGAGTGGGCGCGAAGCCGCCCGGCGCAGGATTCTACCCGGAGGATATGACGGTAGAGGAGTTCGAGGGATGGATCTCCGAGAACCCCGGGGACGAGGCCGCGTTGAAGTCTTGGTACACGATCGTCGACCGGAAGAGCGACGGGTCGCTCGTGGCCGTGCCCTATTCCGAGTACTTCCGCGACCGGTTGGAGGCGGCAGCAGCAGCAGTCCGCGAGGCCGCCGAGTACGCGGACAACGAGTCACTGAATCGGTTCCTCGAACTGCGGGCCGAGGCGCTCATCACGGACGACTACTACGAGAGCGAGATCGCCTGGGTGCGGCTTACCGACAACCTCATCGACCCCACCCTGGGTCCCTACGAGGTCTACGAGGACAGGCTGTTCGGCTACAAGACGTCCTTCGAGTCTTTCATCGGCCTCAAGGACCCCCGCGAGAGCGAGCGTCTGGCGGGGTTGGTGGCAAACCTCCCCGATCTCGAGCGTGCGCTGCCGATACCGGACGAGCACAAGTACCTCGACCGCTCCTTCACCTCGCCCATCTCGGTGGTGACCGAGATCTACGCCGCCGGCGAGACCCGGGCCGGCATACAGACCATCGCCTTCAACCTCCCCAACGACCCGCGGGTCCGCGAGGGCGAGGGATCCAAGAAGGTGATGCTCCGCAACGTCATCGACGCCAAGTTTGAGAAGATCCTCAAACCGCTCGCGCAGCAGGTGCTGGTGCCGGAGCAGGCGGAGCGGATCTCGGTCGATCCGTACTTCACCCGGGTCCTTATGCACGAGCTGGCGCATGGCCTCGGACCGGACTACGTAACCGGACAGCCCGAGCTGATCGTGGGCCGCGCACTGCGCGACCACTACTCCGCCATTGAGGAGGCGAAGGCGGACGCCACGGGCACGCACAGCCTCGGGACGCTGGTGGCGCGGGGCGTCTACGACGAGGAGTTCCTGGAGGAGGTCTACATTGACCACGTGGCCGATATGTTCCGCTGCATCCGCTTCGGCGTGACGGAGGCGCACGGCCTGGGCTGTCTCACCCAGTTCAACTTCCTGCGCGAGAAAGGAGCGATCACATACGACCCCGAGTCGGGACTGTTCGCCGCCGAGTTCGACCTTATGCCCGAAGCGATGGCGGACATGGCGGGCACATACCTGATGCTCGAGGCTACCGGCGACTACGAGGGAGCCGGCAGGTTCCTCGAGGCCTACGGGCGGGCGTCGCCCGAGCTGCAAGGTGCGCTGGATCGCCTGGCGGAGAGCGTGCCTGTCGACATCCGGCCGCGGTACGCCGTCAAGGAAATGATGTTACAATGGTAGCGGCAACACTCCCTGCAGATGAAGCCAAGTACAGGAGGCTCTCATGAACGCACCGATTCGCAGCGGCATCCAGAGCATGGTCGTCCTGCTGGCTGGCTCGCTGGTGGCCTGCACGGCTCAACAGGAACAGGCTCCGGCGGTCGACCTCGAGGCCGAGGCCCAGGCGATCCGCGACGTCTCGTCGGCATGGCTGGAACACGTGACGGCAAGGGACCTGGAAGAGCTCACCGGT
>JBDHHR010000016.1:0-42698 GCA_039589295.1 Gemmatimonadota bacterium
GCAGCGGGCGGCGGCCGAGCAGCAGTGGCACCTGCTGCGAGACATGGTCCAAGAGCGGGTGCAGGACGCGCGCCAGCACCAGCCGGTGCAGGACGCGCACGAGCGCAGCCCGGCTCCAGCGGCTCCAGCGGCGGAGCCTGTTCCGACTGAGCCCGTCACGGGACCGGCGCCGGCCACGGGCGCGCAGAAGCACCGCCAGGAAGTGGAGGACCGGATCTTCGGACGGTGGTAGTAGTGGCGGCCGCGCCGTCGCCGGATGCACCGGCTGCCACCACGTAGTCCACGCCGTTGCAGGTTAGGGATCGGACCGTTCGTTAGGGCGGTTGTGGCGTTGGCACGCAAGAGGTGTCGAAAGGAAGTGAGATGAAACGTCTGACGGATCGGCTACGGGACCAGCGGGGGATCGCCCTCGTTATCTTGGCTGGGGGCATGATCGCTCTGGTATCGGCGGTTGCGCTGGCGGTTGATGTGGGCATGCTGCTGACCGCGCGTGCCGAGGCGCAGCGCGCCGCCGACTCGGGTGCCCTCGCGGGGGCGGGCTGGCTGCTTATCGACCCTAATGACGAAGCCGGCGCCAGAACCCGTGCCGAGCAGTTCGCCGAACAGAACCCCGTTCGGGGCATCACGCCGGACGTGATCCCCGACCAGGATATCGACGTGATCCTTGATTCGGCCAAGGTCCGAGTGCGGGTGCACATGATCGACGCACGCTCGCTCGCGATTCCGACCTACTTCGCACGCGTGTTCGGGGTCGACGAGGTCGACGTTGCAGTCGTAGCCGCGGCGTGGGCAGCACCGGTCACCGGCGTCGATGAATCGGGCGAGAACGCCGAATGTCTCCTCCCCATCGCGCTTCCGGACCAGTGGAACGACACGAACGGCAACGGCGAATACGACATCGGAGAGAACTACACTTCGGATGGAACGTCAATTGGTGATTACAGTATCGGCGACCTCATCGCCGTGAAGGTGTCCGGATCACAGATCACGGGCGGCCCCAAGCCCTGCAGGGAGGAGAGCGCCGAGGTCGACCTCGATCTGTGCAGAGAGATCCCCGACAGCGAGAACTGGCGCTGCTGGTGGAGGGAAAGCCCGGACGCCGACGGGGGGGCGGACGTGCTCGGTGCCCGCATCTATCCCGGTGACGGCTGCGACTTGGAGCTCGCGGTGACCGACCAGGTCTGGACGGCCGACGCCGGCGGCAACAAGCAGAGCCTGGTGCATACCACCCATGAGGATTTTGGCGGCAGCTGTACTACGGTCTGCTATGACTATGACGGAGATGGCATCAACGAGACCTGCGAACAACAGTGTCCGAACGGATCTTTCTCCGATCTTATCCGCGCCGACTCTGTATACCTCAATATCAAGCTCGAATGGAGTGAATCCCTCGGCTGCCCCGTGGATATGTGGGGGAACCCCGCCGAATGCTACGAGGGGGATAGTTACCGGATGCGGAGCGTTCCGCTCGTGGCTCCGGACCTGGTGACCGGAACCGGCTCGGGCATCAATACCTTTATTACAGACTTTGCAGGCGTCTTCGTGGACAAGGTCGCGTGCAACTACGACCTGCCGATGTTCGAGAAGTCGGGCGGCAACCAGAACGTGTACATACGCATAGTCCGTTTTAACAATCCCGGAGGGAGTACCGGAGGTGATCCCGGCCCCGGACCGGGCGGCACGACGCTGAAGATACTTCAGCTGATTGAGTAGGTGCGGAGCAACGCGACTCCGGAACCGCACGGGGCGGCCCCTAACAGGCCGCCCCGTGGCACATCTCACCCGAGCCAACGGTCCGCATGCTCCGACGGGGCGGTTCCGCCGCTCAGCCCGGATGCACCAGGTGCTGCTTGACCGCGTAGATGGCCAGCTCCTGCCGATTGCGCAGGTCCAGCTTCCGCATCACCCGGCCCAGGTGGTTCTTGACCGTCTGTTCCCGGATCCCCAGGTACTCGGCGATCTCCTTGTTCTCCAGGCCCTTCGCCACCAGGGTGATGACATCCAGCTCGCGGGCGGAGATCCGATCGGAGCCGGCACTGGAGAACCTGCGCTCGCCCGACGAGCTGAGCATGATCGCGTCCAGCCACGGGCCGGCGGCTATCTCGCCCGCCATCACCGTGCGGATCGCGTGCACCAGCCGCTCGGGCTCACCGACCTTCGGCGCGCAGCCCCGGGCGGACGAGCGGAGTGCCAGGAGGCAGCACTCGTTGAGATGATCGAGCGCGTCCGGAGACAGTCTGGGCGCGTCGGGCCGGGATAGCAGAGAGCGGATCACGCACTCCTCGTCCGAGTGATTCACCAGCACCAGAACCCGGCAGACCGGATGTGCGCCTGTGATCCGCGGGATCAGCTCCGTATCGGCCCGGTGGTAGTCGGTGTCGAGGATGACAATGTCAGGACGGAGCCGCTCGACCGCCGGGATGATCTCATCGGGTCCGGCGGTCGTACCCACCACTCGGCAGTCCTCGGCCGTCTCCAGCGCTGCCGCCACGCCCATGCGCAGCAGCGGAACCCCGAGAGCGATCAACACCCTGGTCGGAGAGCGGTTCGATTCGTGTGTTCCCGGCATCATTCAGTCATCGTCCGGTCGATCGGCCGCACGGCCCAGGCTTCAGCAGTTTCCAGCAGGACCGATTCCGGGAAGGTTGGAATGCAAGACATGCGCCGCCCTCGCACTGGTACTTTCGTACCCATGACACAGGTACCATCGGCCGCTTGTGCGGCCCTTGCAGAGATGGGAGGTTGAGAGTGCGGTGGTGGGAATCCAGCCGGGAAGGCTGGCCTTCCTTCACTGAGAACCCTCCTCCCGGTCCGGCATCGCACCGGGAACCTACCCTACCGCAGCCTCGGAGGAAGGCCCGCTTCGGCGGGCCTTCCGTTTGCCGGCCGCTTCGGCGGCCGGAGGGCGGCAGGGTGCGGATTGCGACAAACTGTCCCCTCCGCCTGTTCCGATACCGGGGCCCCCGGTGCATCCTTGTTCGACTTATCCGGCTTTGCGATCTTGACCCCGGAGGTCTGCCGGATGCGCGATCAGAGCGAATCACTCGGCAATCTCGGGACACGCAGTTGGACGGCTCGGTGGCCGGCTTCTTGCCGTTCCCGACATGGTCCGCGATCATGGCGACCCATTGCCGGCATACGCTCCGCCCAAGAGCCGGGCGCGGACCCGGAAGAGTGATCGGAAAGGCCGAATGAAGCGAATCCTGGTGACGGGCGCGGCGGGGCAGGTGGGCACCGAGGTCGTGGGCGAGCTTCGCGCGCGATACGGAGATGACAACGTCCTGGCCTCCGACATCCGCCGCCCGGCAGACTTCGTAGTTGAGGGAGGCCCCTACGAGTCACTGGACGTAACAAACGCACGCACGGTGGCCGCGGTCGTACGGCGGCACGGCGCGGACACGATCTTCCACCTCGCCGCGATTCTCTCGGCCAAGGGCGAACGGATCCCGCAGCGGGCCTACGCCGTCAACCTCGGCGGTCTGGCCAACGTGCTGGAAGTGGCCCGCGAGAGCGGTTGTTCCGTGTTCACCCCCAGCTCGATCGCCGCCTTCGGACCCTCCACTCCTCACGACCCTACGCCCCAGGACACGATCCAGAGGCCGAACACGGTCTACGGGGTGACGAAGGTCGCCGGAGAGCTCCTGTGCGACTACTACCACTCGCGCTTCGGGATCGACACGCGCGGGGTGCGCTATCCGGGGCTGATCTCCCATGTGACACCTCCGGGCGGCGGCACCACCGACTATGCGGTCGAGATCTACTACGAGGCGGTAGCGGCAGGCGCCTACACCTGCTTTCTCCGGGGCGACACCCAGCTCGACATGATGTACATGCCGGACGCCGTAAGGGCCTCCATCGAGCTGATGGAAACCGACCCGACGGCCCTACGACACCGTAACGCGTTCAACATCACCGCGATGCAGCTCACGCCGGAGCGGCTCGCCGAGTCGATCTGCACCCACGTTCCCGGATTCACCATCGCCTACGACGTGGACCCCGTCCGGCAGGCGATCGCCGACTCCTGGCCCCGCCGGATCGATGATTCGGCTGCGCGTGAAGAGTGGGGCTGGGAGCCGGCCTTCGATCTCCCCGCCATGACCGCCGACATGCTCGTGCACCTGAGGAAGAAGCTGAGCCGAACCACCTGACCAATCGGTCCTCACCAGAGAGTCCATTCATGAAGAGAAGCACTGCCGAAGAGGCGGTTTCCATCATACGGTCCGAGGACAGAGTCTTCATCCATAGCGTTGCCGCCGCGCCGCGGCTGCTCGTCGAGTCCATGACCGCCCGGGCGCCGGAGCTGCGCGACGTGGAGGTCGTACACCTCCACACCGAAGGGCCGGCGCCCTACGCCGAGCCGGAGATGACGGAGAGTTTCCACGTGAACGCCCTGTTCGTGGGCGCCAACGTGCGGGGAGCGGTGAACCGTGGAGACGCGAGCTATGTGCCCGTCTTCCTGAGCGAGACGCCGAACCTGTTCCGTCGCGGGATCCTCCCCATCGACGTGGCCCTGGTTCAGGTATCACCGCCGGACCAGCACGGGTTCTGCTCCCTCGGCCTGTCCGTCGACTGCAGCCGGGCCGCGGTGCAGACCGCCAAACACGTCATAGCTCAGGTCAACCGGAACATGCCGCGCACGCTCGGAGATGGCCTGATCCACGTCGACGAGATAGACGAATTCATCGAGGCGGACGATCCCCTGCCGGAGGTCCCTCCCGCGGAGCTGTCCGAGGTGGAGAGGGCGATCGGGCGAAACTGCGCCGCGCTCATCGACGACGGGGCGACGCTCCAGCTCGGCATAGGGGCCATACCGGACGCCGTACTGTCGGCTCTGAGTGACCACCGGGAGCTGGGGATCCACACCGAGATGTTCTCGGACGGGGCGATCGACCTGATTCAGGCGGGGGTGATCAACGGCAGCCGCAAGCGCACCCATCCGGGCAAAGTGGTGGCCACGTTCGTGATGGGGAGCCGGCGGCTCTACGACTTCATCGACGACAACCCGCAGGTGGCCATGCTCGACGTCGGCTACACCAACGACACCGCCGTCATACGACGGAACCCGCTGGTTACAGCAATCAACAGCGCGGTCGAGGTCGACCTCACGGGGCAGGTGTGCGCCGACTCCATCGGCACGCGTCAATACTCCGGAGTGGGCGGGCAGATGGACTTCATCCGGGGAGCCGCCCTGTCCGAGGGCGGTAAGCCGATCATCGCCCTGCCGTCGGTTACCAGGCGAGGCGAGTCACGGATCGTCTCGTATCTGAAGCGCGGCGCGGGCGTGGTGAGCACCCGCGCGCACGTGCACTGGTTGGTTACAGAGCACGGGGCCGCCAACCTATACGGAAAGAACCTGCGCCAGCGGGCCCGGGCGTTGATCCACATCTCGCATCCCGACCATCGCGAACGGCTCGAGCGAGAAGCCTCGGAACGCTTCCGCAAGTTCATCCCCTGAGAGTGGGGACGCCTCCGTTCCTTACGGAATCCAGATCTTCCTGGCCTCCACGAACTCGGTTCCGGACGGGAACTGAATGCGGTCCTGCGTCTTCACGTGGAAGATGAGACCGCGGTAGCTCGTCAGATACTGATGAGTCCGCTTCCCGAGACCGCCCTGGTTCCGGACCACCAGGGGCGCGTCCATTCGGTTCACCAGGCGCTGAAACTCCCGCGCCTCGAGACGAACTATAGCGCCGGACGCCTTTATCGCCTGCGCGACGGCTGCGGCACTACTGGCCGCTGCTCCAGCCATGGCATGCCTCCTTCCGACTCACGGCCCAGTGGTCGGTTACGTGTGTCTGCCTCCGACAACCTAGTAGTTGGAAGTGCGGCCTGCGACGCAGGGGCCCCGTGCGGGCCAAAGCCTGCGGCACGCTGATTGCTATTCGGCAAGGAGCCCCTGGCCGTGCAGTGATTACGGGCCTTTCCGCAGACGTGGAGGCTTTCGATGCGAGCCGCAACAGGCGTGGCCGTGGCCATCGCGGCGCTCCTCTCGGTGTTCGACGTGTCGAGCGCGCAGGTGCCCATCGGTGATTTCTACTATTTCGAGCGAACCGATTCCGCTGCCCATGAGGATCTCAGCAGTGTGACGACCGTCGCCAGGGAGAACTTCGTCACCGGAGCAGGCGGACTCACGTGGCAGTGTCGCGACGGGGCTTTGCGGGTGACTCTTACTTCCACCTATCTGGGTCGGGGCATGCGTGCCCAGGTAAGGTGGCGGTTCGATGACCAGGAGCCGTCGCCGCCGCTGGAGTGGCGGCTTCGATCGACGGGGATGGCGGTCACGGCTCCAATGGAGATCGGCCGCGAATTCACGGACCGGGCGAAGAAGGCGGACAGAGTCATGCTCCAGGTGACGGACTACCAGCTCCTGAAGCACGACTACACTTTCGGCCTCGCCGGGCTGGCAGAAGGCCTGTCGCACCTGTCGTGTTCCGGTTAGCGGGTTTTATTGGATCCTGCACGACGGTATTACTTTTTTTCACCCGTGTGGCCTCCGAACTCCTGCCCGGGCTGTGCAGCGGCACAGCCTGTAATTCATTGTAAATACTGGTTTTGAGGTGATTATTCCGCCTCCGGTACGGTCGTTGCTTGGCCATAAGTGATGCCGGACGTTCCCCAGGCCTCGGCGGGCGCCCGGCCAGCAGGGGCCTCTGACAGGCTCCGCACGCACCAGGGGAACACGGGAGGAGACTCGTGAAGCTTTCAGCTTCCCTCAGCAAAAGGCTGCTGCCGGCGATGATCGTCGGTTGGGCGGCGATCGCCACTTCACCACCGGCTGCGGCCGAAGCCGCCGGGCAGGAGACAGGTCCCCTGCTCAAGGCGGATCTGATACGCATGCTCGTGGCCAGCAACTACACCACGGCCGAAGTGCTCCGCATCGTGCGCATGAGCTGCGTTGACTTCCGGCCAACGCCGCGGGATCGGGCCGACCTGGCGTCTCTCCCGGGCGGGAGCGATGTACTGATCGAGATCAACCGCTGCCGCAGGAGCGGTCAGGCGGCCGGATACCGGAACGGGCTCCCCCGCGCGAGCCGGGTAGCTGTCGCCACGAACAGGCCCGAGCGCGAGGATGTCGTGCTGGAGGCCCCGATTCCCAAGGATGATCTGGTGTCGGCGCCGAGTCTGCCGACGCCCGGGTTTGCCGCCGTGATCCCCGAGGAAGAGCTCGTCCTCGCGGCGGCGGAGACCCCCCCGCGGCTTCTAAACTGGGAGCAAGTGGCCCACCGTCTGCTCGAAGAGTACAGACCAACTCAGCGCCGGGAGGGTACGGTGCTGCTCCGACTCCATGTCGACGCCGATGGCCAGGTGAGCGGACCCGAGGTACGCGCGTCGAGCGGCGATCCGGGTCTGGACGCGGCGGCGCTGGCCAGCGTCCCGGTCATGCGCTTCGCGCCTGCGACAAGCCGCGACCGCAGCGTTGCCAGCTGGACGGATCTGCCGATCCGGTTCGAGACGCCCTGACGGTTCGGCACCCAGTGAGTGGCCGTCAGGGCGCGCCGTATGTCGCCGCTGACGCCGGTCAGTTCTCGCGGCGCTCAACCGAGATGGTGCAGTTCGTCACCAGCGCTGCTATGGCGCCCATGGCTGCCCACACCGGGGCCAGCATCACCCCTGCGACCCCGATGGTCAGGGGAATCTCTATCAGGGTCCGTCCTTCGTCCGTCTGGATGGTGATCCGCCGCACGTTCCCCTCGTGGACCAGCTCCTTGACCTTCGCCAGGAGGTTCTCGCCTCGGACGGAATACTCTTCCGCTTGCTTCTCATTCTCTTCCGGCTGCTCGACCTGCTCGTCTTCCATCTCTCACTCCGATCTCCTGCCTCGGGATCCACGGGGCCATGCCCGTCGCGCCGCTGCCCACCATCACCCGCATATACGAGAAACGCGGGCCCGGTAGTTTCCGCCGGCCCCGTACTGCTATCCGCTGCCCGCCGCCGCCGGGAGCGCACGGGCCACGAACGCCTCCAGCTCACTCCACAGCTCCGCGGTCCACCACAGCTCGTTGTGGCCTGCGCCCTGCACCTGGAACCATCCTTTCGGCTCTGACGCGGCCTCGTACAAGGCCCGGGTCTCCTCTCGCGGGATGAACTCGTCTCCGCTACCCCAGCCTGCCAGAACCGGTGCGGCCACTCTTCCGATGCGGCTCTCGGAATCGAAGCGGTTGCGACTCCACTCGAACAGACGGGCCGGCACCCAGCGATACAGCTTGCGGGCCAAGCTGGGCAGGTTTCGAAAGGTCGAAGTGACCACCAGGCCGGCCGTGCCGGACTCCACCGCCGTTCTGGTCGCCACTGCGGCTCCCAGCGAGTGCCCGAGCAGCAGCACCCGCTCCGGCGGCAGGTCTCTCTCTTCAGCCAGAAAGCGCAGTGCCGCGGCGCCGTCCAGGTACAGGCCTGCCTCCGACGGCCTGCCATCGCTGCGTCCGTACCCCCGGTAGTCGAAGAGAAGCACTCCCAGTCCGAGACGCCGGAGCCGCGCGGCGATCGGCGCGCGGTGCGCCAGATGCCCCGCATTCCCGTGGAAGAAGATCGCCGCACCTCGCGCCGCACCTCGCACCGCCGCCTCGCCATCTTCCGCCGGCGCCCACCAGCCGTGCAGCCTCAGCCCGTCTTCGGTCCGGATCCACACCTGTTCCGCTCCCTCGAGTCCCCATCCCGCAGGGTCCGCGTCGGCCTCCTTCAGACCCTCAGGGAAAAAGAGGAACAGCGGAGCGGCTCGCGCCACCAGATTCGGAAAAACGAACGGCAGTATCACCGCGATCGTTAGCGCGACAGCCGGAACCCACCTCATGCCTTTAGTCCTGATGCCTTTAGTCCTATGGGACAGGACGTCCCGATACGAGTTGATGCAGCGTGAGCTGATTGTGCTCTGCAGGCCAGGGTCGTGACAAGGGGAGCGCCCGCCGTTAGCATCGGGTCGAGTCTGCGTCATTATGCCCTTCCACATGCATGTGGATCCGGCTCGCCGGAGACTTCGCTGAGCACGGAGGTGAGCAGTGGATTGGCGGATGTACAACCGCATGGGGAGAGTCTTCGCGGCCGCCTTCAGAAGACCGGCGATCGTGCGCACGCTGCACGGGACGGTGGAAGCGCTGCCCGGGGACTACCTGGTTGTCGAGTCGGAGTCCCGTCGAGTGAGCCACTGGCCAGCGGAGTACTTCGCGGAGGCGTTCGGCCTCGTCGACCGACCGGTGCCGCTCCGCGCCCTGGCCACCCTCTCCGAGCTCGTCGTCAGCTCGGTCGGTCGGCCCGGCGAGGGGCCGATCGGGACGACGTGCGTGCGCTGCGGCAGGCAGCGCACCAGGAGCGAGTTCGAGGGAGTACCCACCTGCGTCGAGTGTGAGCTCAAGCTGAAGGCCGAGCGCGAGGAAACGATACGCTGCCGGCATGACGATTCCCCGATGCGGAAAGAGGTGATCCAGAACGTCATCGTGGACAGGTGCCCGGAGTGCAGAGGGGTGTGGTTCGACGGCGGGGAGCTGGAGGTGTTGGGTACGGCGCTCCGACGCGCGGCGGACTACGGCATTCCGTCAGAGCTCGCCAACGAGATTCTTCACAGCATCGTGCAGCCGGTTCCCGAGTAGAGTCCCGGTGGATTCCCATGGTCCTCGCCCGCGGTCCCGGCGGGCCCCGTTGCCCCGTCCGTTGAGCATGATTCTTGAAGACGAGATCGATATTCGTACCGGAGTAGTGGGGCTGGCGGGGGCCGCCGTATCCCGGCACCGATGCGGATGTCACTTCAATAGCGAGAAAGAGCAGGGAGTCGGAGAATGACAACGGCCGCCAATGCGGAGATCCGGAAGGCCTTCGAGACCTTCATGGGCAACGTAATCAAGCGGAACCCGGGCGAGTCGGAGTTCCATCAGGCCGTGCGCGAGGTCGCCCACAGCGTCGTACCGTTCACCTTCGAGCACCCGGAGTACCGCGAGCAGAAGATCCTGGAGCGGATGACAGAGCCGGACCGGATAGTCATCTTTCGCGTGTCCTGGGAGGACGACCAGGGGACCGTCCGGGCCGACCGGGCGTGGCGCATCCAGTTCAACAACTCGATCGGGCCTTACAAGGGAGGAATCCGGTTCCATCCCAGCGTGAACCAGAGCATCCTGAAGTTCCTCGGCTTCGAGCAGGTCTTCAAGAACAGTCTCACGACCCTGCCGATGGGCGGCGCCAAGGGCGGAGCGAATTTCGATCCCAAGGGCAAGAGCGATCGCGAGGTGATGCGCTTCTGCCAATCGATGATGACCGAGCTGTATCGTCACGTCGGTCCCTACACCGACGTGCCCGCGGGCGACATCGGCGTGGGCGGACGGGAGATCGGCTACCTCTTCGGGCAATACAAGCGGCTGAAGAACCAGTTCGAGGGCATCCTCACGGGCAAGGGGCTGGCCTTCGGCGGCAGTCTCATCCGTACCGAGGCAACTGGCTACGGTACCGTGTACTTCATGGAGAACATGCTCAACAGCCGGGGCGATGGGGTACGCGGCAAGACCGCCAGCGTATCGGGCTCGGGCAACGTGGCCATCTACACGATAGAGAAGTTGATAGAAATGGGAGCCAAGCCGGTCACGGCGTCTGACTCCGGCGGGTTCATCCACGATCCCGCCGGGATCGACGAAGCAAAGCTGGAGTGGCTCAAGGAGCTCAAGGAAGTGCGCCGCGGCCGCATATCGGAGTACGCCGAGCAGTTCGGGTGCGAGTACTACGCGGACGCCCGGCCGTGGGGCGTTCCGTGTTACCTGGCGTTCCCGTGCGCGACCCAGAACGAGCTGGACGGCGATGACGCGGGCACTCTGCTGGCCAACGGCTGTATAGCCGTGGCCGAGGGCGCGAACATGCCCACCGACTCGGACGGAGTGGCCGTCTTCCAGGAGGCGAAGATCGCCTACGGGCCCGGCAAGGCCGCCAACGCCGGCGGCGTGGCGGTGTCCGGGCTCGAGCAGAGCCAGAACGCGCTGCGCATCGCGTGGTCCCGTGACGAGGTCGACGCGCGCCTCAAGGACATCATGGCGCAGATCCACGAGAAATGCCTGATCTACGGCGGCACGGAGGACGGATACGTCGATTACGTCAGGGGCGCCAACCTCGGAGGCTTCGTCAAGGTCGCCGACGCCATGCTGGGCTACGGAGTAGTCTAGAAGGCCTTCTCAGGCCACGAGAGCCTCGTCTCACCGCTTACGCCGCCGGCCCCCGCGCGCAAGCCTCTCGCGTGCGGATGCTGCCGGAGGTCTCTTCGCCCGACGGCGGAACGTGTATCTTTCGAGCAACTGATCGGAACCGCCCGGGCTCCACCTGACATCAGACATGGATACGACAATGCGCCACAGCCGCATGGCAATGCCGGTCGGCACAGTCTTGGTCGCCTCGGCGCTGATCGCCACGTTTTCCGAGGCACCGGCTCAGGAAAAGGCCGACACAGCGCGGGCGTTCACCGCAGCGCTGACCGAAGCGACTCCGGTCGACCCGGCGGTGCGGGTCGGCAGCCTGGACAACGGGCTGCGCTACTACGTCCGCGAGAACGGCCGTCCGGAGCAGCGGGCCGAGCTCCGTCTGGCGGTCAACGCCGGTTCGGTGCTCGAGGACGATGACCAGCGGGGCCTGGCCCACTTCGTGGAGCACATGGCCTTCAACGGCACCGAGCACTTCGCCAAACAGGAGCTGGTGGACTACCTGGAATCCATCGGCATGCAGTTCGGGCCGGATATCAACGCTTCGACCAGCTTCGATGAGACCGTCTATACGCTGACGGTACCCACCGACAGTGCGGTCCTCGTCGAAACGGCGTTTCAGATTCTCGAAGACTGGGCGCACGGCATCGCCTTCGACTCGGTGGAAGTCGAGAAGGAACGGGGAGTCGTGCTCGAGGAGTGGCGGCTGGGCCAGGGCGCCTTCGCCCGCATCCGCGACAAGCAGTTCCCCGTTTTGTTCAGGGACTCCCGCTACGCGGAGCGGCTGCCGATCGGCCTGCCCGAGATAATCACCGGGGCCGACCACGAGGCGTTGAAGCGCTTCTACCGGGACTGGTACAGGCCGGATCTGATGGCCGTCATCGCGGTCGGCGACTTCGACGCGGATTCGATCGAGGGGCAGATCCGCCGGCATTTCCAGAGCCTCCGGGACCCCGATTCGCCCAGAGCGCGCTCCGTCTTCGACGTTCCGGAGCACGACGAGATGCTCTTCGCCATCGCCTCGGATCCGGAGCTGACCGTGTCGACGGTGAGCGTTATCTACAAGCTGCCGCTCGGCCAGGATGCGACTCTGGGCGACTACCGGCGCAGCCTTGTGGAACGAACCTACAACTCGATGCTCAATTTCCGTTTCTACGAAATAACCCAGGGCTCAGAGGACCCGCCGTTCCTCTTCGCCTCGTCGGACAAAGGTCGCCTGGTACGCTCGGGGGAAGTCTACTCGCTGGGCGCCGCGGTGCGCGACGGAGAAATCGAACGAGGGCTGGCTCGGATCCTCCTCGAGGGAGAGCGGGTGTCCCGATTCGGCTTCACGGAGGCAGAGCTGGAAAGGCAGAAGGCGGACATGCTCCGCGCCTACGAGCGCGGCTTCATGGAGCGCGAGAAGACGGAATCCAACGCCTACGCGGCCGAGTATGTGCGCGCGTTCCTGGTACGTGAGCCGATCCCCGGGATCGCGTACGAGTACGCTCTGGTGCGCCGGTTCCTTCCGGGGATCACGCTGACGGAAGTGAATCGGATCGCCCGGAAGTGGATCAGTGACCGGAACCGGGTGATCCTCGTCGCCTCCCCGGAGAAGGAGGGGCTGAAAGGTCCCGTTGAGTCCGAGCTCGCAGCCGTCTTCGAAGAGGTACGGGCGGCCGAGATCCGGCCGTATCAGGACGAGGCGGCGGAAGGGCCGTTACTGACGAACCTCGCCGCTCCCGGCCGGATCGTCGAGGAGAGTGCTGTCGACGAGATCGGCGTCACCGAGTGGCGACTGGAGAACGGCGTCCGCGTGCTGCTCAAGCCCACCGACTACAAGGAAGATCAGGTTCTGTTCTACGCCCGCAGCCCCGGCGGCACCTCGCTGGCCCCGGACGAGGAGTATCTCTCGGCCGCTTGGGCGGCAACGGTCGTATCCATGGGCGGCATCGGCGAGTTGAGCGCGGTCGACCTCCAGAAGCGTCTGGCCGGGAAGATAGTGTCCGTGGGACCCACGGTCGGAGAGTTGCAGGAGGGGCTCAGCGGCAACGCCTCGCCACAGGACCTGGAGACGCTGTTTCAGCTCATCTACCTGAACTTCACGGCGCCTCGGAGGGACAGCACTGCATTCCTCTCGTTCGTCTCCCGGATGCGCACGGTGCTCGAGAACCGCAGTGCCGATCCGGAGGCTGTGTACTCCGATTCGCTGTCCGTCATCCTCTCGCAGGGCCATTTCAGACGCCGCCCACCGACCCCGGAGATGCTGGACGAGATAGACCTGGACAGGGCACTCGCCTTCTATCGGGAACGCTTTGCCGACGCGGGCGACTTCGTCTTCACCTTCGTCGGCAGCTTCGAGCCGGACACCATCCGGCCTCTGGTGGAGCGGTACCTCGGAGCCCTCCCGGCAGCCGGCCGGGCCGAAAAGTGGCGTGACGTGGGAGTGGAGCCGCCGGCAGGCATAATACGCCAGGTGCTGCGCAAGGGGCTCGAGCCCAAGGGACGAACGACCCTCGTGTTCACCGGTCCCTTCGAGTTCGAGCGACGGAACCGCTACCTACTGCAGTCCACGGTGGAAGTCCTTCGCATCATGCTGCGGGAAACGCTCCGCGAAGATCTCGGAGGAACCTACGGAGTTAGCGTGAACGCGGCTCCCACGCGGGACCCGAAGACGCGCTACAGCCTGCGGATCTCCTTCGGTGCGGATCCCGAGCGACTCGAGGAGCTCACCCGGGCCGCATTCGTCACGATCGACAGTCTGGCTGCCTATGGCGCCTCCGACGAGAACCTGGCGAAGGTCAAGGAGATGCAGCGACGCCAGAGGGAGACGGATCTCAAGGAGAACGGCTTCTGGCTCTCGATCATCGACTACTACGACCGCTACGGCGAGGATCTCGGTCTGATCGCGGCCTACGACCAACTCGTGCAGGGACTGACCGGGGAGGCCATCGGCGAGGCCGCGCGCGCCTATCTCCCGCCCGACAGATTCGTGCAGGTGTCGCTGGTTCCCGAGGAAGCCGAGGTTTCGGAGACGGACGAATAGGTCGCGGTCAGGCGGCCGTGACGCTTGCCCCAGCGTCGGGTTAGATTGCAGTTCTCTCGACAGGGGGCAAGGATGGATCGACGTACCTTCGCACGGACGGCAGCTGGCCTGACCGCCTGTTTGGCAGGGCTCCTTGCCGCCACGGGTCGCGTCGGCCTGGCCGCCCACGCTCCGATCCGCCGTTCCCGACAGAGGAAGACCGGCGGCATGCTTCCGGCTTCATCTCTCCCTACCCGTCGCCTAGGACGCACAGGCCTCGAGATCCCCATCCTGAGCCTGGGAGGGCACCACCTCGGCCGGGCGCCCTCGGAATCCGAAGCCAGAAGGCTCGTGGATACCGCTCTCGAGGAGGGGATCCGCTTTTTCGATAACGCGGAGAGTTACCACCAGGGGAAGTCCGAGTTCTGGCTCGGGGCCGCGCTCGGCCACGTCCGCGCCGACGTTCTGCTGATGACCAAGACGCATTCGCCCCAGGACCGCAGCGCCGAGAGCGCCCGCCGGCACCTGGAGGGAAGCCTGGAGCGACTGGGGACCGACTATCTAGACGTGTGGCAGCTGCACAGTATCAAGAGTCCCGAGGACGTCGATAGGGCTTTCGCCGCCGGCGGTGCCATGGAGTACATCATGCGGGCGAAGGAGCAGGGGCTGGTTCGCCACATAGGCGTCACCGGGCACATGACGCCTGCCGCGCATCGGCGCGCCGTCGAGTACTGGGACCGGGGGTGGCGTTTCGAGACTATGCAGTTTCCCATCAATCCGATCGACTTCCATCAGCAGAGCTTCCAGCAGACGGTCCTCGCCGACGTGGTGGCCCGCGACATAGGCGTCATCGCCATGAAAACATCCGCCGATGGCAGGCTGCTTCGCGAGGGTGTCTGCACCATCGACGAGTGCCTGCGATACGTGTGGACGCTTCCCGTCAGCGTCGCCGTAGTCGGGATGGAAACCCCATCGATCGTCCGTCACAACGCCCGGCTGGCCCGGGAGTTTACCAGCATGAGCGACAGCGCCATGGACGAGCTCCGCAGGCGGATCCGGCCGCGCGCCAGCCTGGACTTGGAATGGTACAAGAGAGGGTGACCATCCGGCTGGCCCTGCCGTTGCTCGCGAGCGATTTCTTGGCCTACCCGGAGCCCGTATTCCGTGGCGAGCACTTGTGGGCGGTCACCGCAGACGAGCTGGGTGTCCAGCGGATGAACAGGTTCCGGCTGGGGACCGCCGAGTGACCCGCACGGCTGACATGCCGTCCGCGGACATGCCCGGGAACCGCCGGGCCGTCGCCTCGTGGTGTCTGTACGACTGGGCCAACTCGGCCTTCAACACGCTCGTCATTACGTTCATCTATAATACGTACTTCACCCAGGCATTCGCCCCGAACCCCGCCGCGGGCACGGTCCTGTGGTCGCGCGGCATCGCTCTCAGCGCCGTCCTCATAGCACTCCTGTCGCCGGTCCTCGGCGCCATCGCCGACCGGGGCGGCCGCCGCCGACGCTACCTGGCCATCGCCACGTTCACCTGCGTTGCCTTCACCGCCGCGCTCACTTTCGTGAGCCCGGGGCAGAGCCATGCAGCCCTCATGGCGCTGACCCTGTTCGTGCTGGCGAACGTGGCATTCGAGATGGGCGTCGTGTTCTACAACTCCTTCCTGCCGGGGCTCGTATCTCAGGAAAAGATCGGCCGTATCTCCGGGTACGGGTGGGGCATCGGGTACATCGGCGGCCTGGCTGCCATGATCCTGGCACTGGTGGGCTTCGTGCGACCGGATAGCCCGTGGTTCGAGATCTCCACCGCAAACGGCTTCAATATCAGGGCCACGAATCTGCTGGTGGCCGTATGGTTCCTGGTGTTCAGCCTGCCGATGCTGCTGTTCGTGCCGGAAGATACCGTGCGGTCCGAGCGCGTGGACGTTCGCGGAGCGTTCGCGGACCTGGCCCGCACGTTTCGCGCGCTGGGCCGCTATCGGGAGGTGGTCAAGTTCCTTATCGCGCGCCTGGTCTACAACGACGGGTTGGTGACCATCTTCGCCTTCGGGGCTATCTACGCAGCCGGTACGTTCGGCATGGAGATGGACGAAGTAATCCTCTTCGGGATAGCCCTGAACGTGATGGCGGGCCTCGGAGCTCTGGCATTCGGTTTTGTGGACGATCGAATAGGAGGCAAGAAGACCATCCTGATAACGCTGACCGCCCTGATCGCAGCGACCATCCTGGCGGTGCTCGCCCCGACGAAAGCATGGGTCTGGGTCGCCGGGATTCTGATCGGGATCTTCGTCGGCCCGAACCAGTCGGCGAGCCGCTCGCTCATGGGCCGCTTCGTTCCCGAACAGCACAAGGGCGAGTTCTTCGGATTCTTTGCTTTCTCAGGGAAGGTCACGTCCTTTATGGGACCGGTCCTGCTGGGGTTGGTGACGGGCTATTACGGGCAGCGGCTCGGGGTGGCCACCCTCGTGCTCTTCTTCATTGTCGGTGGGGCGCTGCTGACGACGGTCGACGAACAGCGCGGGATCGAGGCGGCCGGCGGTCCGGATATAATAGGCGGGCGGGCCGGCACCTGAGTATCGGGGTGCCCCGGGCGACCCGCGGCCACCGGAGCCTGAGCAGGACGTGCGTCTGAGCTGGACGTGCGCCACGAGCGGCGAACCACCAGAATACCGACTGGCATCGCCGATACCTTACGAATACGAAAGGGGGGTGTGATGGCTGAACGGAGCCTGCTCGACCGCATGCGCGGAGCGGCGTTCCTCGAGATCGCCACCTACGAGGAAGTGGAGCACGACGAGAGCCTCACCAGCCAGGCGGCCCTCGTAGTGGTCATAGTGGCTATCGCCCGTGGCATCGGAGGATTCAACGAGGGAACCCAGGGGATATTCGTCGGGATCCTGGCGGCGTTGCTGGGCTGGCTCCTGTGGGCAGGCGTCACCTACCTCATCGGCGACAAGTTACTGGGCGGGACCGCCACCTGGGGCGAGCTGCTGCGCACCCTCGGCTATGCGCAATCGCCAGGGGTGTTCCTGGTGATCGGCTTCGTTCCGTTCCTCGGCTGGCTGATCGGGCTGATCGTCGCCGTGTGGCTGCTGGTGGCCGGAATCGTGGCCATTCGTCAGGCGCTCGACTTCAGCACCGGCAAGGCTATCCTCACGGCGGTCCTGGGGTGGCTGGTGGCCTTCGCTATCCCGGCCATGCTGTTGGGCATGCAGCTCGCGAGGATGTAGGGCCTCCATCGTGCGCCGATGCAGGCTCTCGACGGTGGCCGTACTGCTCACGCTGAGTCCCGCCGTCGGGGAGCTTGCTGCCCAGAAGCCGCCGGCGGGGGCGCCTTCCGAGGCCTTTCCCCGGACCCGCGCCGAGTCGAGCGACTATCGGGAGACGTCCACCTACGCCGACGTCATGAGCTTCCTCCGCGCACTGGAGGGGACGTCGGACAGGCTGGCCTTCACCGATTTCGGCTATTCGGAGGAAGGCCGCCGTCTGCCGCTGGTCGTCTTCGCCCGCTCCCCGCGCGCCACGCCGGCCGAGCTGCGACAGGGCGATCAGCTTCGAGTCCTGGTGTTCGCCAACATCCACGCCGGCGAGGTGGCGGGGAAAGAAGCGGCTCAGGCTCTGGTCCGGGACCTGGCCCGGAGCAGCCACCGGGAATGGGCGGACTCCATGGTGCTGCTCATCGCTCCCATCTACAACGCCGACGGAAACGAGCGGATCGGTCTGCGCAACCGGCCTCACCAGCACGGGCCCGTAGGCGGGATGGGCCAGCGGGCCAATGCCCGAGGGCTGGACCTGAACCGTGACAACATGAAGCTGGAGACGGCGGAGGCCCGATCGCTCGTCAGGCTGCTGCGGGCGTACGACCCGCACGTGGCGCTGGACCTGCACACGACCAACGGAACGATCCACGCCTATCACCTCACCTACTCGCCGCCACTGCACCCCAACACCGATCCGGCCATCGACCGCCTGCTGCGCGATAGGTGGTTGCCCACCGTCACCGAGGCGGTGCGGGAGCGGTACGGATGGGAGTTCTTCACCTACGGCAACGTCCCGGGCACGTTCCGGATCGAAGGAGAGCGAGGCTGGTACACCTTCGATCACCGGCCGCGCTTCACGACCAACTACTTTGGGCTGCGAAACCGCTTCGGGATTCTCAGCGAAGTGTACTCGTACGCGACCTTCGAGGAGAGGATCACGGCCCATGGGCGCTTCGTGGAGGAGGTCCTGGCCTTCGCGTACGCGCACGCCACCGAGCTCAGGCGGATCGTGGCCGCAGCGGATGCTCGCTCGGTTGCAGGAACGGAGCTGGCGCTGCGCGCCGAGCCGCGGCGGGGTGACTCCGTGGAAGTGTTGCTGGGCGCGGTCGCTGAGGAGCTGAACCCGTTCACGGGAGCCACGATTCTCCGCCGCATCGACGTTCGAACCCCGGAGCGCATGCCGGACTACGGCTCGTTCCGGCCCGCGGAGACGGATCGCGCTCCGGCAGCCTACCTGATACCGGCGGGCCTGAGCTCCGTCGTCGAGCTACTTCATGCGCACGGAGTGCGCACGGCTGATCTCACGGAGGCCGGGACGTTCGATCTGCAGGTGTTCAGTATCGACTCCACCCACGTTGACGAGCTGACTTACGAGGGACACCAGCAACGGGAGGTGTGGGGTGAGTGGAGGCCGGAGAGTCGCCGAGTGCCTGCGGGCACGGTGGTGGTGTCTCTACGCCAACCACTCGGGCGCCTCGTCTTTTCCCTGTTGGAACCGCGCTCCGACGACGGCTTCGTCAACTGGAACCTGTTGGACGGGCCGATCGAGGAGAGCTCGGAGTACCCCATCCTGAGAACGGACACGCCGCCCGGCAGCTAGGGCCGCACTAGGGCCGCCACACCTCGGTGTTCGGCCTGAATGCGATCCAGGCGAACCAGAAGTGGTTGCCGTGTGCCATTGGGGTAAGCCGCTCATCGGCCAGCGGCCCGGCGGTGGCCAGGCCGGCCAGGTTCCAGGTCGATCCCGTCTCCCTGTCACGGAAGCCGCCTTCCGCGGGCTCGAAGGCCAGCGTGCGCCCGCCCGCCCTGCGGTCGAACACCACGCTCTGTCCCACGTCCCTCCCGCGGGCAATCCGTCTCTCGTCGAGGGCACTGGCGGCGCCCGGAGCCCAGAAGACGGCGAACGCCCGCCCCTCGAAATCAGCATTGACCACCCCGGATCGCTCCAGCTCACGGAACGAAACCGCCCAGCCGTCTCCCAGGTCCAGCGCCGCCACCCTATCCATCGCCGGCAGTCCCGCGTCCACGGCCCCGGCGAAGAAACGGGGGTACGGCGCTGAGCGCGAGTCGTAACCGGCGTACGGATTCTGCCCGTATCGCCCGGACGACCGGTAGTCGGGGAAGCCTGTGTCGCGGGACAGCATCTCAACGGCGGGATACAGTCGCTTTACTTCTGCCCAGCCCAGGGTATTGGCCGGGACATAGGTAAGGCGCCGGCCCACGAGCTCGCCCACTATCGCCTCGCCCACCGCCTGCTGCCACCACGTCTCCGTCTGCCGGTCGTACATTACCAGATCCGAGTGGCGCAGCCGGCCCGTGGTTCCGAAGTCGAGGACCCGGCCGTCGAGCCGCCGGTCAAAGGCGAGGGCCGTGTTACACAGCGGGCAGAAGGTGATCGTTACCGGCAGGTCGCCCACGAAGTCGTTCACTATCTCGTGCCAGATGAGGATTCCCAGCGGATAGCCCTTCACCGTCCGGCCGTGCTCGACGATCACCACCGGATCCGAATCTCCCAGCCACCCATCGGCCTCCTCGGCGCTCTCGAAGCTAGGACGGTCCAGGGCCGGTATCCCGTCCTTCGGCGGGCCTCCCGACACGATCTCCGAGAGCGGGACGGCGGTCCTGCCGAAGTCGGTCCGCCAGGAATCGCTGCCGGCGAGCCGCCGTGCCTCCGCCTCCGGGCTCTGGGCGCCGGCCGGCAGCGTGCCCGTCGCAAGCAGCGCCACTCCGACCGCCAGCACCCGCCACTTCGTGTTCACCGTCGTGTGCATCACGCCACCGAAACAAAGCAGCGGCCGGGAGTGTTCCGTGAAACGCGGGGCCGGGCTCTGCCGCATGCGTCCGCTTGCGGGCGGCCTTTCGGCGCGCGACTCTGAGCCCGTGAGGCGGTACTGGTCGAACTCCCCTCCAGCGGCGGCCAATGACAGGATCGAACGAAGAACCGGGCGCCGGGCCGTGGATCGAGCGGATCGGGCCTGAGGAGGCGCAGGGAAGGCTGGCCGAGGTATACCGGACGGTCAGCCGCGGGCACCCGATGGCGCACATCATGGAAATAGAGACGCTGCACCCGGCGGCTCTGGAATGGCACCATAGGCTTTACCAAACGCTGATGTTCGGGCCTTCACCCCTCACCAGAGCCGAGCGGGAGGCGATCGCCGTCGTCGTCTCGGCCGCCAACGACTGCTTCTACTGAGTGCAGCACCACGGAGCGGCGCTCCGTAGGGTCACGGACGACCCCGGCCTGGTGCAGACGCTCGCAGACGACTGGCGCGCGGCGCCGATCGACACACGCTTACATGCCCTGCTGGCGTATGCGGAACGTCTGACCAACGAGCCCTCCTCGGTCAGACCCGAGCACCTGAGTGCGCTCCGCGCCGAGGGCCTGTCCGACGAAGCCATCCTCCACGCGTGTGAGATCGTGTGCTACTTCAACTTCGTCAACCGACTGGCCGACGGCCTGGGCGTCGTTCTCGAGGAGGACTGGTCCCTTCCCATCATCGGCCGCTTTCCCGAAGCGGAATAGGCCCCGGAGCGCAGCTTGTCTCGGCGGGTACAAGGGGTACTATTCACTCCAGATAGGACCCGCTGCCGGCACGCCGGCCGCATCGGATCAACGGAATGAGCGCGAAAGCGGCGAGCCGCCGCCGGATAGCGAGCGACATGGACAAACCGGTGACCCCGGACGGCTACAACGCCGGCTACGCGGAAGAGCTGTACGAACGCGGGCTGCGCGAGCGCGGCGTGGTGCCGCCCTCGCTGAGCGGCCTGATGGAGGAAGAGCGCGGGCCGGCGCTCCGGGCCCTAACCGCGGAGGCGATGGTCGGCGGCCCGGAGCAGCTGCGGGTCGCGGCAGCCGCCGGCAGCCTGGTGGAGGCGTTCCGCACGCAGGGCCATCTGGCCGTCCAGCTCGATCCGCTGGGCAGCCCGGCCCCCGGTCATCCGTCCCTGAAGCCCGAGTTCCATGGCGTCAGCGAGCAGGATCTGTCCGCCCTCCCCGCTTCCTCCATCGGACTCCAGGAGCTCGGGCGAACGGCGCTGGAGGCGATCCTCAAGCTCCGCGCCATTTACTGCGGCCGGATGGGCTGCGAGCTGGACCACATGGAAGATCCCGACCAGTGGAACTGGCTGGTCGAGTACATCGAATCGGGGCGTCACGTGGCTCCCCTCGATCCGGAAGGGAAAGTCCACCTGCTGAGGATCTTGACCGAGGTAGAGGGCCTGGAGCGCTTCCTCCAGCGGTCCTATCTGGGCCAGAAGCGCTTTTCGGTCGAGGGGCTCGACATGATGATCCCGATCATGCGGCGAATCATCAGGCGGTCGGCGCTGGGCGGGACTCGCCAGTTCCTCATCGGCATGGCGCACCGCGGCCGGCTCAACGTGCTGGCGCACATCATAGGGTTCTCGTACGAGGCCATCCTGGCCGAGTTCGAGGGCCGGCGGTCGCAGGGCATGCAGACGAGCGTGGCGGAGGTGGGAACGGGCGATGTCAAGTATCACATCGGCGCACGGGAGCTGGTTCGCTCCCCGGTAGGAGAGCTGGAGATCTCTCTGGCCCCCAACCCGAGTCATCTGGAGCACGTAAACCCGATCGTCCAGGGGATGGCGCGGGCGGCCCGCGAGGCGCTCGCCGTGGAGGCCGGCGCCCCGATGGACCAGGCTGACGAGAGCTCCCTAGACGCGTTCGGAACGTCAGTGCTGCCCATCCTCGTGCATGGAGACGCCGCCTTCATGGGGCAGGGAATAGTGGCGGAGACGTTGAATCTCGCCCGTCTGCCGGGGTACGAGAACGGCGGCACCATCCACCTGGTGGCCAACAACCAGCTCGGCTTCACCACCGACCCCGGAGATACCCGCTCCACCCGCTACGCCAGCGACATCGCCTTGGCGTTCCGGGTTCCCATCGTACACGTGAATGCGGATGACCCGGAGGCATGCCTTTCGGCCTGCCAGCTTGCCATCGATTACCACAACGAGTTCGGTCAGGACGTGGTGATAGATCTGGTCGGATACAGGAGATACGGGCACAACGAGGGAGACGAGCCTTCGTACACCCAGCCCGTCGCCTACCGCAAGATCCGCGAGCACCCCAGCGTGCGGGACCTGTGGGTCGAGCAGCTCGTGGCCGAGGGCGTGATCACGAAGGAAGAGGCGGAGGAAATGGCGGCCGGGATCGCGGAGCGCCTGGCCGAGGCCCGCCGTACCATAGTCGAAGGGGCCGGCGCGGAGCGGCAGCCGGAATCGGGGGCCCCCACGGCCGGCACCACGATCGGAATGGGGATGCGGGTGGAGCGCGCGCGGCCGCGCGGGTACGACGCCCTGACCGAGGAGGAGGACTGGCGGTCGGTGGAGACCCGGGTGGCCGCGGAGCGACTGCAGGAGCTGAACGAGGCACTTCACCGGTGGCCCGACGGGTTCCGGCTGAACGCCAAGCTGGCGCGGCAGCTGGAGCGCCGCAAAGAGGCCCTGCCGCAGGCCATTGACTGGGCGCACGCGGAGAACCTGGCCTTCGCCAGTCTGGTGACGGAGGGCGTGCCGGTGCGGCTCAGCGGCGAGGATTCGCAGCGCGGGACCTTCAGCCAGCGCCACCTCGTGCAGCACGATTCCGAGACCGGCCGCATGTACACTCCGTTGAAGCACATTCTCCCGGATCAGGCCCGGTTCCAGGTGTGGAACAGTCCCCTGTCCGAGGTGGCCGTGCTGGGCTTCGAGTACGGATACGCCACGGTGGCCACCGAGACCCTGGTTGTGTGGGAGGCGCAGTTCGGCGATTTCGCGAACGTGGGCCAGGCGATCATCGATCAGTTCGTCGCCGCCGGAAGGTCCAAGTGGGGGCAGGAGTCCCGGCTCGTCCTTCTTCTGCCCCACGGCTACGAAGGCCAGGGGCCCGATCACTCCAGCGCCCGGCTGGAGCGCTTCCTCGACCTGGCGGCGGAGGACAACATCCGGGTGGCCAACTGCACCACCCCGGCTCAGTACTTCCACCTCCTTCGTCTCCAGGCGCTGCGGCCGGCGCGGCGACCGCTGGTCGTCATGACGCCCAAGAGCCTGCTGCGGCACCCGGCGGCACGCTCGACGCTAGCCGAGCTGGCAGAGGGCCGATTCCGGCCGGTTCTCGCGCATCGCCGCGGAGGGTGGGAGGCCGCCTCCATCACTCGCGTCGTGCTCTGCAGCGGGAAGGTGTACTACGACCTGGTCTCCTCGGAAGCTTGGAAGGATGCGAACACGACCGATGTGATTCGCCTGGAGCTCCTGTATCCATTCCCGCGCCGGGAAATAGAGGCCGCTCTGGAGAGGTACCCCTCCCTGGAGGAGATCGTCTGGGTGCAGGAGGAGCCGGCCAACATGGGCGCCTGGCGGGCGATATCGCCGGGCCTGCGCGAGCTGGCCGGCGGCCGCACACTCCGGTACGCGGGCCGGCCCCAGCGCGCCAGCCCGGCAGAGGGATACGCCGGCGTTCACGCCTCGGAACAGCAGCGACTTGTGGCCCAGGCCCTCAGCGAATTTCCGTGAACCGAACAGCTTCCTGATGCGTTACTAGTGCGCCCGGTGACAGATGGGAGAAGCAACGGGGGCTCGGAGGAGCGCTTAGCGACATGCATCTTGGTTGTTCGAGAGTTCAGGAGATCCTGTGGCCACAGGACAGGCCGCGGAGTCACCATCCGCTGGAGGAGAAGGCGCGGGCCCACCTGGAGGGGTGCCCCCGGTGCCGGGCCTTCTTCCGCCGGGATGCGGAGCTGGGAAGACGGCTAGGCCTACTCGGGGAGGCGGAGATGGCGGCAGCACCGCACGAGTTGCATCGCAAGGTGGCCGCTTCCCTGTCGTCTCTGGCAGACCACACGGCGGACGTCCGTCTGGAAGGGAGTTACCGAGACTGGGCGAGGCTGGCCAGGTTCCGGCGGCCGTGGGTTTCCGAGCTCGGGGCAGCGGCAGCGGCCGTCACGATTCTGGTCGGCGGCTATTTCATCGCACAGAGCTTTTCCGCCAGGTACGGTCCTGACAAGTTCGCGGAGGACTTCCGGCGGGCCGCGGTGACGCAGGTCGTGCTACCCGGTCTCGACGCCGAGACCGTGGCTCGCTTCTATCAGCGGGAGCTCGGTCAACGCATCGTGCCGGTCGCCCTCGAGGAGGCGCAGCTAACCCGGGCCACCGTGTGCGATCTCGAGGGACGGCGCGGCTCGATGGTGGAGTACGACCTGGCCGGAATCCGACTTGCCCATTACCGCATACCGGACTCCTCAGGAACCGCGCCGGCCGGGAGTGAGCGATTCCAGGTGGCATCGGATGGCGGACTCAACGTCGCCCGGTGGCACGACGGCCGGTACGAGCACGCGCTGGTGGCGGAGATTCCGGCCCGGCAGCTTGCCCGCATCGCGGAGGAGAAGTTCCTCATCCGCTGACTGCCGAACGGTGCGTCCGGCGCGTACGCAGGTTGCACGTTAGGTGCACCTCCCATGGCGCGAACCAGGGATTCGTGTGTCCGCCGCCCCCTACGGCCCCCTGCCCGCCTCACCCTCCAGCAACGCCTCGCGGATCGGAATCTTCGGAACCAGGCTGGCATAGAGCGAGTAGCTCAGGCCGAACAGGCCGATGAAGCCCACCGTGATGGCCAGCTCGATCCAGCCCAGCGGGATTCCCTCGCCGCGCCAGGTGGACGGAACCACGGCCATGTACCGCTCAAGCCAGAAGCCGGCCAGGATGATCAGGCCCACGAAGGACAGGTGGCGCGAGTTCATCTTCGGCACCCGCCACAGGAGAAGCGAGAAGGGAATCGCGAAGATGAGGGCCATCTGCGCCCACAGCAGCGTCCCGAACCCGCCCGCGGTCCTCTGCTCGAAGAAGATCGTCTCCCGGCCCATGTTGCCGTACCAGATCGGCAGGTACTGGGAGAACCACAGGTAGCTCCAGAAGATGACGAAGGCGAACATCAGCTTGCCCAGGTCGTGGAACTCCCATTTTCCCCACACGCCGGTGAGGTGGTAGCGCTCCTTGTAACGGTGCGCCAGCACGGCCACCAAGCACAGGGCACACAGCCAGCCGGCGAAGATGAACAGCGCGCCCCACACGACGCTGATGAAGCCCGGCATGAGCGACATGCTCATGTCGGTCGCCAGAAGACTGAACACGGCTACCCACGCCAGGATGAGGGCAGGCGCGAACCAGCTCAGGATCTGCCGTGACCGGGCGGCCTCCTCCTCGTCCCCGCGCCATCCCGTTGTCATGCGGTCCAGCAGACGGCGCCTCCAGCCGCTCTGCCGCCCCGCCACCAGGCGAGCGTCCGGACGCAGCGACAGCCGCAGGAAGTAGAAGCTCGCCGCGTACAGGACCAGCAGCAGCAGTCCGTTGCGCAGGAACACGCGGTCGACGGTGAGCCACGTCCGGTTGATGTGTCCCTCCACCGGCTCCATCCACGGGAAGATGTAGCGCGCTCCGAAGTACATGCCGGCGAAGACCAGGAGCGAGATCGGGAGAAAGGCTCCGGTCGCCTCCGCGACGCGGCGGAAGGGCTTCCCCCAGTGCCCTTTGGCCGCCACCAGGACGGCGCCGAAGATCACTCCGGCCTCCGCCAGAGCCGTCCAGAAGAGGAAGTTCACCCACACGGCCTGCCAGGCGCGCTGCGGCGCCCGGCCGAGAGCCATCGCGAAGGCGGCTCCGCCCACGGCGATGGCCACCATCCAGCCAACGGCCGCCAGACCGCTGATCCGCCCTGAAACCGTGTTCAGGGCCGCCTCGGGTGTCGCGCTCGTGGTGTTCGAACTCACGTGTGCCTGCCGTTAGTGTCTACTGGGCCTGTGTCTGGCGGTCGGCGGCCTGCTGCGCCTCCCCGCCGGCCGACTGCAGGCTTCTCACGTACGCTACCAGGTACCAGCGATCCTCCCACGGCACCCGCCTGTACGACGGCATCACCCCGCGCCCGTTGGCTATCATCCCCAGCAGGTAGCCGTCCGAGAGCTCGTTCGCCCGCTGCGAGAGCAAGTTCAGCGTCGGCAGCGGCGGGAGGCGATTCGGCCCGACCACCGGTCCGTCTCCGGCCCCTGACTCTCCGTGACACATGGCGCAGAACCTGACGTACAGTACTTCGCCCCTCTCCAGCGTCGCCCGCGTCGGCGGGAGTGGATTGGTCAGCAGCGTGTCCGCCGCCAGGAGGTCGAAATGCGGCAGGGCCCCTATGGGAACCGTGCCTTCGGGCGGCAAGGCCGGCAGCGCCTCGTAGGTCTGCACCGCCGGCTGCCGGGTCATGGTCTCGAACACGTACTTGACCTGATCGTCGCAGCCGGTCGACCCGAGCGTCAGCGCTGCGATGCAGGCCGGCAGGGCGGCTGTGCGCAGTCGCCGTCCGGTACGTCCCCTCGAGCAACGGCCTCGCGCGCCCATCACTCGCTCACCTCCACCTCCACCGCTCCCGACTCGCGCAGCAGCCTCTCGATGGCCACCCGGTCGGCCTCCGTGGCCCCCACGGCCGGGACGAAGATACCGAAGCGATCGTTGGAGAAGGCCGGCCGGTAGTGCGGCGACAGCCGTCGGGCCGGCTTCCGGGTGTGGAACAGGACGCCCGCGAACCCGAACAGCCCCGAGAACAGGATCGTCATCTCGAACATGATGATGAAAAACGCGGGGAGAGAGACGATCGGCTTGCCCTGGGTGACGATCGGATAGGCCAGCGCGGTGAGCGAAGTGAGAGCCAGTGCCGTCACGAAGCCCGTGATTCCGCCGATGAGCGCCCAGCGTCTTACGGGGCTCGACTCGATGCCGAGCGCCTCCTCGAGCTCGGGCGACATGACAGGCGTGAACACGTCGAGTTGCTCGTGTCCCTCGGACCGGAGCCTCTCGATCGCCTGCCGCGTAGCGCCCAGGCTGTCGTATTGGGCCAGAATGCCGCTCATTCTCGGTGCTCGTGCTCGTGCGCGTGTGCCAGGTGCTCCTTCACCTCCGCTATGCTGATGACGGGCAGCGTCTTGGAGAACAGCAGGAACCAGAAGAAGAACCAAGCGAAACTGCCGACCAGGATCGTGATCTCGGTCAGGGATGGGGTGTAGACGTGCCAGCCGCCGGGCTCGAACTCGTGCGCGATGGAAGTGACGACGATCACGAAGCGCTCGTACCACATTCCCACGTTCACGAAGATCGTCACCACGAACAGGGCGGCCAGGCTGTTTCGGGTCCGCTTGAACCACAGGCTCATGGGGACCACCACGTTACAGAACATCATGATCCAGAACGGTCCCGCGTAGTAGCCGGTCGCCCTCCAGCGGAAGCTCTCCTGTTCGATCGGGTCGGCCGAGTACCAGGTCAGGAAGTACTCCATGGCGTAGGCGTACCCCACGATGAGCGAGGTCACCAGCAGCAGCTTGGCCATGTTGTCGAAGTGGTACTTCGTGAGGTACTTCTCCAGGCCGAACGCCCACCGCAGCGGGATCATGATGGTGATCACCATGGCGATGCCCGAGAAGATCGCGCCGGCCACGAAGTACGGGGCGAAGATCGTCGAGTGCCAGCCCGGGACGATGCCCACGGCGAAGTCCCACGACACCACGCTGTGCACGGACAGCACCAGCGGGGTGGCGATCCCGGCCAGGTAGAGGTACAGCCTGCGGTAGTGGCTCCAGTCGCGGACCGTGCCCTGCCAGCCGAGCGAGAAGGCACCGTACAGCTTCTTCTTCACCCCGGTGAACTTGTCGCGCAGCGAGGCCAGGTCGGGGATCAGCCCCAGGTACCAGAAGACCAGGCTGATGGTGAAGTAGGTCCCGATGGCGAACATGTCCCACACCAGCGGCGACCTGAAGTTCGGCCACAGCAGACGCGTGGAGGGATACGGCACCAGATAGTAGAAGTACCACACCCGGCCGAGGTGGATGAGCGGGAACAGGCCCGCGGTCATCACCGCGAAGATGGTCATCGCCTCCGCGGCCCGGTTGATGGTCGTTCGCCAGCCGGAGCGGAACAGGTACAGGACCGCCGAGATCAGAGTCCCGCTGTGAGCGATGCCCACCCAGAACACGAAAGTGACTATGTACACGCCCCAGTTGACCGGGTTGTTGATCCCGGCCATGCCCATCCCCCTGCGGATCTGGATCGTCCATGCGACCGCCGCCGCCAGGATCAGCGCGGCGCAGATTCCCAGGACGAGCCAGTAACGCCACCGCGGAGGCGAGATCGGGCGGCTGATGTCCCGATTCGCGTCGGCCAGCGTGGGAAGGCTTTCCCTCGGCACTTCGATCTCAGCCGTGGCCATCGCCGCCCTGTCCGTGGTCATCTTCGACCAGAGCGGCGTGGGTTACGCTCCTCAGGTACGAGATCGCCGGCCTCGTGTTTAGCTCTCCCAGCATGTTGTAGGCGCGCGCGCCTCGGGCGAGCACGGACACCCGGCTGGTCGGGTCCTTGAGGTTCCCGAAAGTGATGGCCTGCGTGGGGCACGACTGCATGCAGGCGGTCTGGATCTCGCCGTCCGCCACCAGGCGGCTTTCCGCCTTCGCGTCCAGCTTGGCCCGGTTAATTCTCTGAATGCAGAACGTGCACTTCTCCATCACTCCCTTGGAACGCACCGTCACGTCCGGGTTGAGCTGGAGGTTCAGCGGATACGGGAACTCGGAGGTGAACCAGTTGAATCGCCGCACCTTGTACGGACAGTTGTTGGCGCAGTAGCGCGTGCCCACGCACCGGTTGTAGATCTGCCCGTTCAGGCCTTCGGCCGTGTGATACGCCGCGTATACGGGACACACCGGCTCGCACGGAGCGTCGCCACACTGCTGGCACAGCAGCGGCACGTTGACCGTCTGGAAGCCGTCCTCCACCTCCTCGAAGTAGCGCATGACCTGCATCCAGGACATCTCGCGGCCCTGGGCGCACAGGTCCTCGCCTACGCTGGGGAGGTTGTTCTCGGCGTAACATGCGGTCACGCAGGCGCCGCAGCCGGTGCACGCGTTGAGGTCGATCGACATTCCCCAGCGGTACGGGCTGTTGGGGTCGGAGTCGTACGCCGCTTCCACCAGCTCGGACAGATCGACGTGGTGCCCCGCGATGGCCGTGCGTGCCTCTTCGGCCGTCATCAGCTCGGCGATCTCCCGGTCCTCGTCTACGTCGTGGCCCTGCATGATGGCCAGGCGGCCGCGGCGCCCCACCGCCGTTATCGAGACGGCCGTGCCCGTGAACGCGAGGGCACCGCTGCGTCCGTCCGAAGCGCCGTCCAGCAGGTCCAGCGCGTTCACCCCGCGCCCGCGCGCCGTGCGCCCGTACTCCGAATGCCCCTGACCGAGCGGCACCGCCACCGTGTCCGGCCGGATCCCACGGTACAGGTAGGCGTGGGTGGTGACCGACCCGCCCTCCGTCCTCACCTCCACGAGGTCGCCGGTGGACAGGCCCAGCGGCTCGGCCGTCTCCGGGTGAATCTCGACCCAGGAATTCCACACCACCTTGGTCACCGCATCCGGCAACTCCTGCATCCAGGAGCGATTGGCTCCGCGGCCGTCGTATAGCTGAAGCGTCGGGTAGGTCACCAGGGCCAGCTCATCTCCCGCCTCGGCCAGCGCGAATCGGTGGCTGGCCGCCGCCGCGGTGAGTGGGGGAGACGAAGCTGCGGGTGCAGCCGCCGTGATCCGGGCTCCGCCACTAACCAGGGCCTCCCTCCACCATTCATCGAACGGGCGAGAGGCGTCCGGAGAGGTGGCCTGCAGCTCCTGCCACGTCGCCTGCAGGTACGAGCGGTAGTCGCTGGCGCCAAGGGCGTTTCCTCGCCCGGCCTCCTCGGCGAGCTGCAGCAGGATGTCCTCACGCTGGCGGGTGTCGAACAGAGGTCGCATGACCGGTTGCGCCAGGGCCCGGAGGCCCGAACCCATCTCGGCGTCGCCCCACGCCTCCAGCTCGTGATGGGAGGGGAGGATCCAGCCGGCTGCCGCCGCCGTCTCATCCAGGTGTGGACTGATAGAGATGACGTTCGGCACCCGCTCCAGCGCCTCCGCGAACCCGGACGCCTTCGGCATCCCGTAGGCGGGGTTGGCGCCCGCGATGACCAGAGTGGTCACTTCGCCGCCCGTCATCCGGCGCACCAGGCCTGCCATCTCGGCGTAGGAGGCGGCCCGGCCCCGCACCATGGAGCCATCGAAGCGGACCGTCCGGCCGCTGGCTCCGGAAACGTAATTCAGCAGCGCCACGGCCAGGTGCGCGTCCGTCGCTGTGACGCCCTGCGCCGCGGTCCCCGGCGGGAGCGCTACGGGTGCCCGTGCCGCGGCGATCTCCCCGGCGAGCGCCCGGATCCTCTGCGCCGGCACGTCCGCCGTCTCCGCTACCGCTTCGGGCGTATACGGGGCGAGCACCGCCCGCACGCGGGCCGCGCGACCACCGCCGGCGCGCCGGGCCACTTCGTGCGCCACGGCCAGAGCCACGAGCGTCTCCGTGCCCGCCCTGGCCGGAACCCACTCATCGGCGTTCAGCCCGGAGATCGACAGGCGCGGCCCGACGAAGGTGAACTTCGCGTGCCGACCGCGGTCGACGAAGCGGGAGGCGGAGTAACGCGCCGCCAGCTCTACCGGAGCCAGCCAGGTGCCTATGAAATCGGCGCCGAAGCACACAACGTGGTCCGCCTCGTCGAGGGCGTACAGCGGAATCTCATCGCGCCCGAAGGCTATCCGCTGAGCCGTACGGTGCGCCTCGAGTCCCAGCGGCTCGTACGCCATCCACTCCGCCCCCAGGGCGGCAACCCACTCGGAGTAGAACCGGCGGGCCGTGCCGGTGGCCGGTCCGGTGAGCAGGACCAGGCCGCCGCCGGTGAGGGCGCTCCCCGCCGCGGCGATCGCTTCGTCCCAGGCCGCCTGCACCGGCCCGCTCCCGTCCCTGCGCAGCGGTCCCCGGATGCGGTCCGGATCGTAGAGGTCCTGCAGAGCCGAGTGCGCCAGCGCTGACAGTCGGCCGCGGTGGGGGAAGCTCGGGTTCCCCTCCAGCTTCATCACCCGTCCGTCCCGCACCGTGGCGTGAAGGCCCAGCGGCTCCGGGCCGGCGCCCGTCAGCACCGTGGCGTAGGAGACGTTCGTCCCCGGCACGATGTCGTCGGGCGGAATGAGATACGGGATCAGCCTGTCTCCCGTGTCGGGCGGCCCGCAGCTCACCGCAGCGGCGCCGGCGCCGGCCACGCCCAGGACCCGAAGGAACTCCCGCCGCGTGGTGCCGCCGTTGTTGTCGATGCTTCCGTCGCCGTTGTTCATTCAGTAGTGAGCCGGGTCTCAGTAGTGGCAGGCGAAGCAGTCTATGGGGCCGCGCGTCGAGCCGTACTTCTGGTCCAGGCGGCGCGGGTACAGGCCTATAGGCTGCCGCTGGTCCGGAATCTCCGGCGGCGGGAACCGCTCGATGAGCAGCCGGTCCGTGGCCACGTCGGTGTCCTCGCCCGGCCCCCAGTGACACTCCAGGCACCAGCCCATCTTGAGGGAAGAGTAGGCTTGCACCCGGTCCATGTCCTCGACCTTCCCGTGGCACTCCTCGCAGTCGACCTGGCTGCGGATATGCGCCTCGTGCGGGAACTGGACGAATTCCGGAACCTTGTACACGCGCTCCCACGGCACGGGCTCGCCGCTGTCCCAGAAGCCGCGCAGACGCTGGATGGGCTCCAGGTTGGCGCCGACGATCCGGTGGCAGCCCATGCACAGCTCCAGCGACGGCATGACGGCGGCGGGAGAGCTCTCGGATCCTCCGTGGCAGTACTCGCACTGCATCAGCAGTTCCTGCGAGTGGAAGCGGTGGCTGAACGGAATCGGCTGCAGCGGACCCTGCGTGGCGCTCTGGTGAGCCGCGATCGCCTCGTCGGCCGTCTGCCCGGTTGGCGTGCGCGTCTTGACCTGTGCCACCCGAACAGGCTCCACGGCCTGAGCGGAGAGGGCATCCGCCGGACCGGCGCGCATGGCTCCCTCGCCCGAGCCGCGGGAGGCGGCCACGATCACGACCCCCGTCGCGGTGACGAGGAAGATCGCGGCTACCATGAGCCTGTAGCGTGCCGTCATGATCGCTGTCGGTTTGATGAGCCAGTGACGGCTCCGGCCGCACCGCGCGACGCCACCGAGGCCGGACCCCTGAGCCAGAGCGGGGTCAAGGTATCACGATCCGGAAGGGATGCAAGCTGCTGAGAACGTTGTTCTAACGCCAACGGAACTCCCAGCGCGGCGTGCTGAGCCGGGCCCCGATCGTCGCCACCAGCTCCGTTCGGTCATCGCCCGTAACGTGGTTGTAGTCGCGGATGAGATTGACTCCGACGTCCCATTCCACGTCTAGCGCGAAGCGGCCGCCGGTCCGCCACCGCCCGGCCAGCGCAGGTCGGATGGTGGTCTCGACCTCGCCGATCAGGATCCTCGGGAAGCCGGGCGGGATAAACCCGGTCTCGGCATCCGGACGCAGCTCCCGGAAGTCTCCCTCGCCCTTTCTCAGCAGGTCGAGCTTCGGGCGCAGCCACAGGCCGGCGACGGGGAGCCAGTCGGCCTCGAGGCTGGCCAGGTACAGATCCACCTTGTCCCAGCCCAGCCCCACGTTCTCGACCGAGTACTCTTCCCACGGAACGTTGGTGCGATAGGCCAGGCTCTGGATGGCGGTGAAGTTGACGCGCAGTCCCAGGCCGGGCGCGAGTCGCGGCAGCTCCATACCCAACGAGCCGCCCAGCTGGCAGCACGAGCCTTCGCGGTTGGTGGCGTCGGTCAGCAGGCTGCCGTACAGGTTGAGCCCGTCCGTGGCGTGCCACCACAGGTCGAGCTGCCCCGCCTTGTTGAACGCGGTCTTCCGCTCGTCCCCCGCCAGCGCCCAGATGGTGATGGGCATCACGAGCCGGAAGTCGAGTCCCTCGCCCGGCCCCCCATGCACTGAGGATTCGGAGAGGCCTATCATCAGGTCGTCGAACGGTCTCAGCTCCAGACGGTGCATGGCCACGTAGTGTGTCGTGTCCGAAAGAAAGTCGGAGTAGCTGGCGAACATGCCGACGATGAACACCCGGTCGGTGCCGATCCGGTACCCGATCTCGTCCTCGCTGTACGCGTAGCTCGACCGCAGGAAGCCCGGCAGGCCGGGAGCGCCCCAATTGCGGTACATCCGCCCGTAAGAAACGCGGGCATAGCGCGTCTGGAGCTCCAGGTACCCCTCCTCGACGCGCAGCGACAGGTCATCGACGATCACGCCATCCCGTCGGAGCACCACCTGGCCGTCAGGGAACTGCGCGTCGTTCCGGTACATGCCCTTCCGCCAGATGCGAAGCGCCCCGGCCACTACCCCCGCCCGCGCGTCCACATCCAGTCCGCCCTCCTCCAGCACACGGCCTTCGGAGAACTCGCCCTCCAGCTCCGGCCGCAGAACGTCCCGGTGGGTCTGACCGTAGTAGCGTCCCCCTCCGGAAAGCTGCAGGCCGACTCCCGCGTCCCTCATCGGGCCGGCGTCCCGCCCGGCTCCGTCTCCTATCTCGGACAGCTCGGTGGCCAGCTCCGCCCGCAGCCGCTGGAGCCATCCACGTTCTCCCGCGCCCAGGGAAGCAGCGCCGATCCCGGCGATGGCCCGGGCGACCTCGATCCTGCGGTATGGCTGGACCCACGGGGAGAGCGATGTGATGCGGCCTGCCGCGATCCAGTGATCGAGAGCCGCGTATGCCCAATGGTCCAGCGGCAGGTACGGTGAAACGCGGAACGGTTCGGAACGCACCGTCCGTCCGGCCTCCGGGGTGGCAGGTGTCTCCTGGGCGTGTACTGAGGCGGGGCCGACGAGGGAAGATCCCGTGGAGAGGACGTAGACGACGGCAGCACAACAGAGTGTCCGACGCATTCATGCTCGCTTTCACGGGTCGTGGCCAGCCGGTACGGCGACCATACGCGTCTCGGCCCCCCAAGCGTCGGGCCCAAGGTACGCACGCCACGGCCCCGGCTCAACGCCGGCCCGGCGGTGCATCGCGAGCTGGTTGGCGCCGTTCTGTCCACCCTGCCCGGGCCTGTCCTGCCCGCCCATACGACCTTGACCGGATCCTACCCCGCACGTAGCTTCTGCTCCGTCGCGAGCGGGGGACACGGGTTCCCCGCTCGTGTGTGTCTCGGGGGCCTTAGCTCAGCTGGCTAGAGCGCTACGTTGACATCGTAGAGGTCACTGGTTCGAGTCCAGTAGGCCCCATCTCGGGATGGGTATGCGCTCCTGAGTAGGCGCCGTAGCTTCTCTGGCGTGCTGTCTGCAAGTTGCTGGTTGCCGGGGGCTGTAGCTCAGTTTGGTTAGAGTGCCGGTCTGTCACACCGGAGGTCGCGGGTTCGAGTCCCGTCAGCCCCGTAGTAACCGTGGGGCCGTAGCTCAGTTGGGAGAGCGCATGAATCGCACTCATGAGGTCGCGGGTTCGAATCCCGCCGGCTCCACTCCGGCCACCGTAGCTCAGAGGTAGAGCACTCGATTCGTAATCGAGCGGTCGTCGGTTCGACTCCGACCGGTGGCTCTGCATGGTAGGCCAGCCGGAACCGGCTTTCGGGGCGTGGCTCAGTCCGGTAGAGCGCTGCGTTCGGGACGCAGAGGTCCCCGGTTCAAATCCGGGCGCCCCGATTCCAAGCTCTCGCGAAAGGATCGGTTCACCTGACTCCGGCCGTTCGGTCCGGGGAGAGAATACGAGCATGCGCGCTTCCAGCCCGGGCCGATACATGTCGGGTCTATGCCTGCTGGCCGCGGCCCTCTTAACTGCCGCCTGCGAACCGCGGAACGCCGCACCGGGTCAGGAAGCTCAACTCGCGCAGTTTGACAGTTTGCTGGCGGACCTTGGCGGAGAGCAGACCGCGGAGCTGAGCCGGGGTCAGCGATGGAGGCTCATCGCGTCGGTGGGCACGGGCCTTCCCCCGGCGAGCTATCGGCTGGAGGATCTGCCGGAACCGACCTCCCGCGCCGCCGCACTGCAGCAGGCGTACTGTCTCCAGTGCCACGGCTTCTCCAGCCCCCGGATGCACACGGCAGACGAGTGGCCGATCCTGATCCGGCGGATGATCATGCGTGCAGCCGCCCTCAAGAGCCGCCTCGGAGGGCCGATGACGGAGGGCATGGTCGATCGGATGCTGCTGGCTGGCCTCCGGACGGCGGTGCTTCCCTCGGCCGAGGACACCGACTCGCTGGTGGCTTACTTTAGCCGTAACGCCCTTCCGGCGGCAGATCCCGCCGACATCGACGGCGGACCGGACGCGCGGCTGTTCGTGGAGAAGTGCTCCGGCTGCCACCAGACCCCGTCGCCGCAGGCCCACGGCCCGGAAGACGCACAGGCGCTGGTGGGCCGCATGAGCGCGATGATGGCCATGCTCGGCATGGAGCCGCTCAGCGAGGAGCACAAGAGCCGCATTGTTGCATTTCTGCAACAGTCTGCCCAATAATTGATCCGGAAGACGCTGCGCGGCGGCTGACCCACGAGCCGCAATCGCCGTCAATCAGGCTCATCCGAGGCGCACCGGCCCGCCCAACGCCGGCGGCGCTCACCGGCGGCAAGCTTCCTGCGGCCCGAGTCCACGCAGCGAATGAGCGCGGCTGTTCGTAGAGGCCTCGGGGCGAGTCCCGAGGCGCGCCCCCTTCCACAGCAGCCGTCAGGGCCAGCGGCCCGTTCCAGGTTGAGGATTTAGCGAGGCCTCCGATGTGTTACACGTATCGAAGCGCAGCGATGATCGCCGTTGCCGGCGTCCTGCTGGCGACGAGCCCTCTGTTGGGGCAGCGCGTTCCCAAATGGGGAACCGGTGGTGTGGAGCTGAATGCCCACGTCGGGCTGCTGAACGACGAGCCGGAGTTCAGCCCGGCTGGCGAAGCGGAGGACGAGATCCGGCGGGACGCCATCGTGGGCGTCCGGCTGGGCTACGTCTTTCCGCAGAACTTCTTCGTGAGCGGCGAGGTGCAGAACTCGCTGCTGCGCATTTCCGTGCCGGGAAGGCAGCGGAACCTGAACTCCTGGTGGTTCACCGGCGTCGTCGGCTACAACCTCCAGTTCGGCTCGGACGCGCAGGTCTTCGCCGCGGGAGGCGCCGGCGCCGTGCGCTGGAATGCCGACACCCTCACCCCCGAGACCGACTTCGCCCTGAGCTACGGCGTCGGGGGTCGCTACTACGTGTGGAGCGACCTCGCCGTTCGCGTCGACGGCCGCATGCACCACGTTCCGAACGCCCTGAAGGCTACGCGGGAGGAAGCATACGGTCCGGGGCGGCCTGATGAGGACCTGTTCCTGGCCGAGCTCAGCGTCGGCGTCACCTACTTCGTGGGCGGGCCGCAGGATTCCGATCGTGACGGCGTATACGACCGCGGGGATCTATGTCCCGATACGCCCATCGGGATATTCGTGGACGACGACGGCTGTCCGCTCGACAGCGACGTGGACGGCGTGCCGGACGGGCTCGACCAGTGCCCGAGCACCCCGCGCGGGGCGACGGTCGACGAGTACGGCTGCCCGGGTGACGATGACTTCGACATGGTGCTCAACGGAATCGATAAGTGCCCGGACACTCCCAGCGGAGCCCTGGTGGACGATGAGGGCTGCCCGTGGGACACCGACGGCGACGGTCTGCTGGACGGCATCGACCGTTGTCCGGACACGCCGGCAGGCGCTGAGGTGGACGAGGTCGGGTGCAGCGAGATCCAGGCGGGAATCGAAGAGGGACTCCTCGTCCTGCACAACGTCTACTTCGACTTCGACCTCGACACCCTGCGACCGGAGTCGCTGCCGGTTCTCGACCAGGTCGGGCGGGCCCTGCTTCAGCGGGCCGATGTCCGGTTCGAGATTCAGGGACACGCCGATGCGATCGCGAGCGACGAGTACAACCTCGATCTCAGCCAGCGGCGGGCGGACACAGTGGTCCGCTACCTGATCGAGAACTTCCCCGAGCTCGATCCGTCTCTGTACACCTCGGTGGGCTACGGCGAGAGCCGACCGATGGCCACCAACGAGACGCCCGAGGGGCGCCAGGAGAACCGCAGGGTGGAGTTCCACGAGAGGCAGTAGGAAGCGGGAAGTTTTCGAGAACCTTGACCAAGAGGCCGGCCCGGCATTCCCGGGTCGGCCTTTCCCTTTCTCGGGTGCCGTTCGACGCTAGCTCGGCCGCTGGTTCGCGTCCGCGATCTCGAGCCCGATATGGAACAGGAGCCGCACCGCCCTCTCGGTCTTCTCGTAGTCGATCCTGTCCGGCTCGTCCGACGGGCGGTGGTAGTCGGCATGCAGGCCGCTGGTGAAGAACAGGACCGGGACGCCGAAGCGGAAGAAGTGGTACTGGTCCGAGCGGAACAACAGGTTTTCCTTGGGCCAGGGGTCATCAATGACCCGGATACCCAGCTCCGGGTGGTCCTCCGCCACCCTCTCGGCGGTCGGCCCGATGGAAGAATCGGGCGTCCGCACCGCAACCAGGGTGTCCGGCCAGTTACGTCCGATCATGTCGATGTTCAGGTTGGCAACGGTGCGGGCCATCGGGAACGTCGGCTGAGCGCTGTAGTACTCCGATCCCCACAGGCCGCGCTCCTCGCCGCTGAAGGTGATGAACACCAACGAGCGCCGCGGCCTCTCCCCCAGAGAAGCGAAGGCCTCCGCGAGCTCCAGGACGGCGGCCGTCCCCGACGCGTTGTCGTCGGCGCCGTTGTAAATGGAGTCCCCGTCCACCGGCGGTCCGACGCCGATGTGATCCATGTGCGCCGTGATGACGACATACTCGCTTCTAAGGGCCGCATCAGAGCCCTCCAGCCACCCGATCGTATTCATCGCCTGGTCGCCGGGCTCGCTTCCCTCGGCAGGGTACCACTGCAGGTAGTCGGAACCGGCTCCGGCCCGGAGGCCGAACGACTCGAACTCTGCGGCCACGTACGTCGCCACCTCCTCCAGCTCGGGGCTCGGCGTCCACCGGCCGCGCATTGAATCGTGGGCCAATAGCCCTATCCGGTGCCTGATATCCGCCGAAGTGATGCTCGACGCCGCATCTGTCACGTCGGTCGCGTCGGGTTGCAGCGGGCTCTCGGTCGGGCCCGAGTCGCCACAGCCCAGTACCACTACCAGGAGCGCGAGAAAGTAGGGTGCCGGTGTTCTCATGGTGTTTCTCGACTCGATGCTGGGGGCGAACCGACGCCGGTGTCGTGGATCTCGAACTCGTAGGTGCCGCGCCGCTCTTCGCCATTCAACACGGCCACCGTGAGCAAGTAGCGGCCGGGAGGCAGCTCGGATATGTGCACAGCGGCCAGGGCCCGGGTCGCGCCCGGCGGAATGTCGACCATCGCGCCACCGCCGACCCACCGCAGGCGCTCCACCATCACGCCTTCCGCCCTGTGCCACCCACGCGCCTCGCGGCTCTCCAGCCGCACGACACGGGCCGTACAATGCCGGGCGACCCGGGTACCCCTGTTGTAAACGTCCAGGGTGAGCGCGGCGTGACTCTCGGCTCGCCGGGGCCGGCCGGCCGGCGGCGAGGCAGGCGTGCGCGTGCCCCGGATCACGCCGTCCTGAGCGGGAGCGAGTGATCCGGCCAGCTTCAGTCGCGGCCGCCAGTACCAGCGGATGAGCCGGTACAGACCCAGAGCGCTCACCAGCCCCACCGCGAGCGCCAGCAGACCGGTTGCCTCCATGTGAGGGAATCTAGGGTATAGGAGGGCGCAGGGCAGGCGTGCTTGCCCGGGCTCCGGGACTTAAGGCGCGTGTCATACGTCAGCCTTGGCTCTCGATGACCACGACCTACGCGCGACAGTACGTCAAGCGAGCGGCACGGAAGGCCGGAATCGCAGAGTGGGAGTGGGTTTCCCCTCACACGTTCCGGCACACGTGTGCGACAGAGCTGCTTCGGGAGACTGGCAACCTGCCTGGTGCAAGTCGCCCTCGGGCATTCCAGCGTGTCGACGACGCAGCGGTACACGCACATCGCAGCAGCCGATTTGGAGCAGGCCATGTCCTTACGACCGGGGTTGTCCCAACGTGCTGCTCCCGAAACGGCCGTCACCGCCTAGAGGACCATGTCACGGCCGAGCGGTTGCTGGGTCCCAACACACGGGGGCCCTTCGCACTGGCCGAGAGAGGCCACCACAGGCGCCAGAGACGAACGGCAGGAACCTGCTAACGGTCGACTCCTGAGCTGCGCGCCTTCCTCCTTCGCTCGTCCATCATGTCCGCAGCCGCACGGGCGTCGAGCTTCTGCAACTACTACGCCGGTCTCTCGACGATGATCTCGACCGGAGCGACGCGATGCTGCGACACGTTCTCAATCATGTTCCTCACTTTCTCTGGAGCCGAATCGCCCATGAGAACATGAAGCCCCAACGGCGCACTTTCTGCACCTTCTGTCCGCGCTTGGAGCTGTGAGAAGAACTCCAGGGCGAACTCTCTCCTATCGCTTTCCGCAATGAGACGGAATCCTGCTGCCTCCAATGCGACCCTGTACTCATCGGGCCATGCGACCTCGCTCTCCTCAGGATTTGTCGCCCATGGCACTGGGAATCGAAGGGCGCCATTGCCTACGCGCATCACGTCATAGATCCCTAGCCTCCCGCCTGGCCGCAGAATCCGGTGAAGCTCCGATGCGAGGGATTGTTTGTCCGAGATGTTCATCCCGACATGCATCATGTACGACGTATCGAACGCGCCATCCGGGTAGGGTGTGGCGGTCGCGTCACCTTTTTCGAGCGTGATGAGGTTGTCAAGACCGACCCACGCACACAACACGTTCCCTGTCTTGACGTATTCATCGGTCAGATCGATGCCGGTCACTCGACATCCATAACGCTGTGCCGCGAATCGGCTCGCCCCTCCCAAACCGCATCCAACGTCTAGAACGCTATCGTCAGCGGTGATGTCAAGTTGATCCAAGAAGATCTCTGTGGCGACCCGACCGCCAATATGGAACTCATCGACGGGTCCAAGGTCATCGACACTTACGGTGTCGGCCGATTTCCCTAGTCGTTGGACGCCATCACGAATGGCGCTTAGTAGTCCCCCATGGTTGTAATGGGTCTCCACCAGATCGGTATTTGGCATTGTCTATCTCCTGGATCCGCTACGCTGCGCGCCGACCCTGGTGGATCGCCACTCCTTCGGGCCCTGGTATGAGAATGGTCAGGTGCGCCAACTGTCGGCCTCTCGATAATGGATGCGCGGAGCACGGCACGAACCGGACGGAGCGGGGACGAACGGTCAGACTTCAGTACTGACGGGATCCGCCTTCAATGGGAGGCTCCCGGCCCCGGGAGTGATCCATCTACTTTCTTGCACCATCCGACGGCACCCCGAAGTCGGACAGGTCGATTCGCGCCTCTTCCAGGCGCCTCGCGAAGTTTGGTGCGTCGGCTAGGTCGAACGGGACGGAGCCGCTGAGCGCCAGCAGTTGGATGAACATCGCGTTCCCGCCAGGCAGCGTGTCGATTCGCCGCGTGAGGGAGGCGGCGCTTGAATCATCGCCGAGCTCCCGGTAGGCGAGCAGCCGGAACTTGCTCGGAAAGCCTTCGTCGGACTCCCCCTCGTTCCCCTCGATCCTCGCCCGGGCCCTGGCAGAGTCTCCGCGCATCGCGATGACATTCTCCGTAAAGTTCATCAAGCGATGGTTTCCGGCCAGGCGCCGACCGTGCGCCACCGTGGCCAGCGCCGCTTCGGGATCGCCGTCGGCAAGCTCGATGCGCGCGAGGGCCACCCAGGTGACCGCGTCCAGAGGGCTCGCAGCCACTTCCGCCTCCGCGATCCGCCGGGCCAGGGTCCGATCGGCGACGGTCAGTACGTGGAGGAGCCAACCGCGACCGTAGCGGCCGGTGCGCAGTTGTTCCACGTCGCGACGCGCGGCCAGCTGCCCGATGAGCCCTTCCATCCGGTGCCAGGTCGGCGAGAAGAACTCCGCGTTGATCTCGGCCACCAGCCGGGTCGTAGGATTCGACGTACTCGCGGCGGCGAACTCGAGATCCCGCAACAGCGCGGCACGGGCTTCCTCCTGCGAGAGACCGATGTCGCGGCCATTCATGAGGACGTGGGCGAACGGATCCATGTGCGCGAGGGCGGCCTCCGCATAGCCCGGATCCAGCGCGAGCGCCCGCTCGAACTCGGCGAGCCCCGCGTCCGATCCTCGATCTGCCTCCCCCGCATGGTCGCGCCTCGATTCTTCGAGACCCCGGAGGTAGGCCTCGAACGCCTCCACGTTTCGCGTCCCGCTACGGAACATGGCCTCGCGCTTCTCTTCGTCGAGGAAGACGTCAAGCGCTGTGGCCACCTTCTCCGCCACGTCGCGCTGCACGTCGAACAGGTCCTCGGCGTCACGCTCGTATCGGTTCGACCAGAGGTGCGTGCCGTCCATGGCACGAATGAGCTGCGCGGTCACCACCAGCTCATCGCCGATCCGGCGGATTGACCCCTCGACCACGTGGGCGACACCCAGCGTGTCGGCAATCTCGGTGATGTCTAGTTCCTGACCCTTGAATTGGAAGCTGGATGTGCGGGCCGTGACCCTGAGCTCCGGAAGCGCGGCGAGCGAGTTCAAGATCTCCTCGGTGAGCCCGTCGGCGAACCACTCCTGGTCTCCCGCTTCCGACAGATCGACGAACGGCAGGACCGCGACGGACTTCCCTTGAATCGAATCGGTAGACTCACCGGCGGGCGGCGTTCCTGGGACCGCCGGTTCGGCACTACTCCTCAGGCCCATCCACCAGCCGCCCCCGGACAACAGAACGACGCCGGCCAGCGCCAGCAGCCCGGCGGGCCACCTGCGCGACGCGGGCTCGGCAGCGATCGCTTCCAGCTCACCGGGCGCAGCGTTCACCGTGCGCTTGATCCCGTCAGGGGTGGACTCGAAGGCCCAGGCGAACACGACGGCGATCGGGAATCCCGCCATCGTGACCAGGAGGATGAACGTGATCGTCCACTCCGGCATGCCGAGCCTTGGAAAGGCGAGGTCGACTACCTGAAGCACCACGAACGCGGTCGCCCCGTACACCGCCATGACACGAAACACCTTGCGCCGCTTGAGTTCGGCGAACAGGCGCCGCAGGGCCGATGGAGACTCGCTCATGGCAGCCAAGATCAGAGGGATGGCGGGTGGAAGCAACCAGGCCGGATGGGGGAGGGTAGGAGGAATGAGCAGGCTCGACGTGGTAGCGTTCCCTGGCGTACCCCCGTATCTTCGCGCCTCGGAAACGTGTGGCCCCTCCAGCACCCAAGTGTGCGACATTGTGTGCGACATTGGGAGGAATCAGCCCCGGATTTGCAGCCTGAAGTCCGGCGGCACCCCGGAGTAGCCCGCATACTTCCGCATCGGGGCGTGGCGCAGCCCGGTAGCGCGCCTGAATGGGGTTCAGGAGGTCGCGGGTTCGAATCCCGCCGCCCCGA
>JBDHHR010000017.1:0-49287 GCA_039589295.1 Gemmatimonadota bacterium
CGATGTGTGCTGCTCTCAGCGAGAGTCGTGCCGTGGGACCGTACAGGGAAACCATGTTGTAAGTGCTTGCTGTTCAGTGAAATGGGTCGTTCCTTCGGTGAGACGAAAACTCCGCACTATCGTGGCGACACATCATCATCTGTTGCGCAGCTACTGCAGGATCGTGGGTCCTTTGCACTGCGGGACGACAACAGCCTCAGAAGCGAGCTAGGAAGGTCCCGCTTCGTCTACACTCATTATACGCGTTTTCTCAGAGCGCGCCCGTTTGCGGCTCCGACCGCCGCCGTGTGAGCAAGCGAAAGCGCCCGTTATTTGGCTGGTAGCTAGGAGTCACTGTGGGTGTAGCCCTCGGACGACGTGACGACGCGGAAGATCCGAGCATCGAGACTTGCTCCGCCGGAGTGGACAGCCTTCAAGAAGAACTGCGTTGAAGGCGGCTCGTCCCAGATCGGATCGTTCAGGCAGGCTAGATATTCGGATTCCGACGCCCATTGTAGATACTGTACTAGCCTACCCTGGTCTGAGCTGATGTGTAGGGCACCGCCCAAGAACCCTGGGAACTCGGGAAATCGCTCGATCCCCAAACTTGCATGGGCCGCCAAAGTGGACATCAGTTCTGGAGCGGCGTCGACCGTGACGATGACAGTGCACACATCACAGTCCTCTACTATTCTCGGCATGATCTCAGTCCTAACTAGGCGGCTACTCCTGGTGCTCCTGCGGGCTCTGTCTGCAGATGCACACACGATCTACGGCGTTGTCGGGGAGCTGCAACAGTAACGCCTCCAGAAGCGTCTCTGCTCCTCACCAGCACTCAGTCGCGCGCGGGCCCGCCGCCGTGAGAGCAACAGAAAGCGCCCGGCGTGAAGACCGGGCGCTGCGTCTAAGGCTTCCTATACTCGCCGACAGCTTGGATCGCTTTGCCAACGCCAAGTGAGCCCATTAGCGCGGCCAAGCCGGCGGGAATATCAGCGGGCTGACCCGCTTTCACACTTGCAATGAACCAGAAGATAAGAACGATGAGGAACCATCCGATCAGAACAACCCGCATTGCGGATACTTTTCCGGACGGGTCACGCAACAGGCTTTTTTGGATTTCGTTCATCGACAGGCTCCTTTCTGGTCTCTCGCTTAGTCAAACTCCTCGGCCCTCAGCCCCTCGGCCTCCTGCTCCAGCTCCCGCGCCCGCCGCCGTGCGAGAAGGCGAAAGCGCCCAGCGTGAAACCGCGCGCTAGGGTAGCTCCAGGCGGGTGTTAGCTGCCAGCCTGAGCCGCATCACTTCGAGACCCGTCTGATCGTGGACCTTCTCCTGCATCAGCTCGAAGCCATACCTGGCATAGAACGCCCGGCCAACCACGTTCTCCTTAAACACTTCGACTTCGAGTTCTTTTCGCAATCCTCGTGCGTGATCCATGAGGGCTCGTCCTATGCCGGCTCCGTGAAGCTTCGGTTCTACGAAAATTGCACCGACTTCATTGCCCAGCAAAGCGATGAAGCCGACGACTTGCCCGTCCGATTCCCAGACCCAGGTTTCCGCATTGGGAAGATGCACGTTGGTAATGTTGTAGCGTTCCACTTCCAGGAACTCGGCACTCAGGAATGGATGCGCAAGCGCCGAAGCTGCCGTCCAGACCATCAGTACATCCTCAAGATCCTCTGCTCGGTACTTCCCAATCACATTCGCCTCCAAGATTCTCTGTGCCTCTAACGGCGGGCGCCTGAGCTGCAAGCCGGCCTCGTTCGTCCCCTTAGCTCAGATAACAGTATACAGTAGTAGCGTTCCTAGTCAGGGCTGTTGACGCCCCGTTGATGCCCGCTTGCGCCGCCGCGCGAGTAAAGCGAAGGCGCCCGGCTGGCTGCCCGGGGCCTCCGGGCTGGCGTCTGAGGTCCATCTGTAGCCGGGTCCCTGGGCGAGGGTCCCAGGGCGCAAGCGGAGGTGCGAGCCTAGCCCCTCCTCAACCTCCGGCCCGGCTACTTAGTCTCCAGATCCCCCTGCCGGCACCGGCCGAGGCCGCGGTGGGTCGGTTACTTTGGCTCAACCTGGAGGTCCACCTTCACACCGTTGAGTAACGTATTGTAGACCGGTGAAAACTCCGCCAACCGCTTCAACCTCCCCATGTTCTCCTCGTCGGACTTCACCTTGAACCTAACGCGGATATTCGTGTAGCCCCGCGGCACATCGGCGGCCAACCCCAGATATCCGCGTAGGTCGATATCGCCTTCCAGCTCCGATTCCAATTCCTCGATCTGGATACCTCGGACAGCTGCATGGGCAACAAGGCTCGTCGTCACGCAGGCCGCCAGTGCATTGAGCAGGTGCTCCACTGGGTTGGCACCTTGGTCGTCTCCGGCAAGGATGGCAGGTTCGTCTGCGTGCAGCTCGAATTCCTGTTTGTGGGCGATCTCCTGCTTGGCAGCATAGAACCCACTGATAATACTCCGGTTGTGGTTGGCATCGATCCACTTGTTCCGAGCCCGGAAATTGCATTTCCCAAGCTCAGGGTCGGCTTCGATCGCACTAATCGTTGCCTTCAGGACACTCATTTCGATCCCGTTGACGCGACCACCAGCCACTTCCCCTGCCATTGTACCCCCCTTCTACTCGGTTTGTAGGGCACGCCGATCCGTGATGGACGACGCTTCTCCAATATGGAACATAAGACCTGCGTCTCGCCCCAGAGGCGCAAGCGGGGCGAGGGTTTGGAGGGCACTCCCCCGGCCTGGCGGCCCGGCTGATTGTTACACTTTGTTACACCTCGCGACCCCCCACCCGATCCCGTAAGTCCTTTGTTTCCAAGTGGGCCCGGCAGGACTCGAACCTGCGACCTTGGGATTATGAGTCCCCTGCTCTGACCAACTGAGCTACGGGCCCGGAGGCGGCAGTCTTCGGCTTCGAACCTACACCTCTGCGCAAGCTCTGTCGACGGCTCGAGGCGCGGCTGGAGCGCGGACGCAAGGCTGGTACCGGCCCGCCGGGACGACACCCGTCAGGTGCCGAATAGCCTGTCTCCCGCGTCTCCCAGTCCCGGTAGGATATAGCCCTTGTCGTTCAAAGCTCGATCCAGGGACGCCGCGAAGATGGGAACATCCGGGTGGTTGTCCAGCATGCGTTGCACGCCCTCCGGCGCGGCGACAATGCACATGAGTCGAATCGTCCGCGCTCCCGATCGCTTGAGGTACGACACCGCCGCGCTGGCCGAGCCGCCCGTGGCCAGCATCGGGTCGGTGACGATGAATATGCTCTCCTGCAGAGGCGGCGGGATTTTGAAGTAGTAGTCGATGGGTTCCAGGGTGTCGTGGTCGCGCTGCAACCCGATGTGCCCGACCCTCATCGTGGGAATCAGGTTGAGCACGCCGTCCACCATTCCCAGACCCGCTCTGAGGATCGGCACCAACGTTATCTGCTGGCCTCGCACGATGTCGCCCGTCGTCCGCTCGAGGGGCGTATCCACTTCCACCTCCTCTGTCTCCAGGTCCGATGTCACCTCGTAGGCCAGCAGCATGGCGACCTCGTCCACCAACTCCTTGAAGATCTTCTTCGATGTGTCGGCCGAGCGGAGCAGCGTCATCTTGTGCCGGAGCAACGGGTGGCGGGTGACGACCAGGTTGGGAAAGCGTGGATCCCTGGCAAAAAGGCCGCCGGAGGCGCTGGCTTCCATCATTCCTCCACGAGAATTGTGTTCGCGTTCGCCTCTTCCACAGTCCCTACTACAGCAGCGGCATATCCGGCCGACTCCCACTCCGCCACCAGCTCCGTGGCCTCCCAGACAGGGACCGAGGCCAGCAGGCCTCCCGATGTCTGAGCATCGCACAGGATCGTCCGGAGCACGTCGGGAATCTCCTCGGCCCATTCAACCGTGGGCTCGACGGACTCCCTGTTGCGCTCGCTCCCTCCCGGTATGCACCCCTCGCCTGCCAGATCCAGGGCGTCCGGAAGCAGCCGTGGGGCCGAGGCCCGGATGCGGGCGGAAACGCCCGACGCCAGGCAAACCTCCCTAAGGTGTCCGAGGAGGCCGAAGCCGGTGACGTCGGTCAGAGCGTGCACCTCGTGACCTCTAAGGATCTCGGCCGCTTCCCGGTTTAGCTGCCGCATGGACCGGACAGCCGCCCGGGTGGTCGGGAGCGACGCCGTTCCCCGCTTGATGGCGGTGGCGATCACGCCCGTTCCCAGCGCTTTGCCGAGAACCAGCGCATCGTCCGGTCGGGCACCCGATTTGCGATACAGCCTCTCGCGCTCGCCGAACCCGATGGCCACCAGGCCGAACTTCGGCTCATCATCGTCGATGGAGTGACCGCCGGCGATGACACATCCGGCCTCCTCGCAGGTATACGACGCCCCCCGCAGGATTCCGGCGATCACCTCCGTGGGAAGTCGGCGCACCGGCACCGCCAGGACGCTCAGCGCGAAGGCCGGCCTCGCCCCCATGGCGTACAGATCGCTCAGGGCGTTGGCGGCCGCGATCGCCCCGAAGTCCTCGGGATCGTCCACCACGGGGGTGAAGAAGTCGACGCTGGCGACCAGAACCCGATCGCCGTCGAGAGCATACACCGCCGCGTCGTCCCGCGCGCGCAGCCCCACGAGGAGGTTCTCATCCACACCGGACGGCAGGAAGCCAAGCACTGTCTCCAGGTCCTCCGGACCCAGCTTGCACGCTCAGCCGGCACCGTGAGAGTACTGGGTCAGGCGGACTCTCTCCGCCGCAGGGGTGTTCATGACGGGCCCAAGCTAGATCGACGACGACCTTTGCGGCAACGGCACGCAGGGCACAGTTTAACGGCGGCGCTGCCGGACACGGCAGCGGCCCGGACGGCCAAGGCACCGGGGGTCAGGACCGATGCTCTTCCACTCCCCACGAGGCTACGACGATCTGCGCGAGCGGATGGTCGAGAGACAGATCCGACGTCGCGGAATCACCGATGAGCGTGTGCTGGCAGCCATGGGCGCGGTGCCGCGCCACGATTTCGTTCCTCCGGACCAGACCGACGCGGCGTATATCGACGGCGCCCTGCCCATTGGCCACGGGGCCACGATCTCGCAACCCTACATCGTCGCCATCATGACCGCCTCCCTGGACATCGATCGAGATGGCCTGCGGGTGCTGGAAGTCGGTACGGGCTCCGGCTATCAGGCAGCCGTGCTGGCCGCCTGCGGCTGCGAGGTGTACACGGTCGAGCGAATCGGGGAGCTCCGGGTGCGTGCGGAGGAGTCGCTGCGTATCACAGGATTCTCGGAACGAGTTCATCTGCGGCTGGGAGACGGAAGCAGGGGCTGGAGGGAAGAGGCGCCCTTCGATCGCATCCTGATCACGGCCGCGGCGCCTGATATCCCCTCTGCCTTGACCCGTCAGCTGAGCGAGCACGGTTGCCTGGTTGCTCCCGTCGGAGATGAGTGGTTGCAGATGATCCGGCGCTACCGGAAGGAAGGCGGTCAACTGGTGGGCGAGGACATCGAGGGCGCGCGCTTCGTACCGTTGATCGAGGATTCCGGTCCGTAGCGCCCTACCAGTTCCGTTGCACCACAGGATCCCGCGTGCGGTTCCGCTCCAGTCGTCTCTTCTGCACCGCACGCTCCGCCGTGGCCGCCGCTTCGAGCAGGGCCTCGGCCTCCTCGGGCGAAAGCTCCGGCATCGGTTCCGCAGGCCCCTTCCCACCGCCCGCCGCGCCGCCGCTCCCAGCGCCTTCGCTCGTTGCGCGTGAGTCCGCCCGCAGCCAGCGCTCCACCAGCTCGAGATTCCACCGCGCGTCCTCGTCATCGGGGTCGGATCGCAGGACCCAACGGAAAGCGTCCCGCGCCCGCTCCAGACCCTCGCGGCGGTTCGAGCCGGGGGCAGCTTGCGGCTCAGTCTTTCCGCCGTCCGGCGGTCTGCCGTCTGGCGGCCTGCCGCCCAGGGCGTGGGCCAAGCCCAGGTTGTACGTAGCTGGAACCTCCAGACCCGGTCCGGCATTCTCCAGGGCCCGCGCAAGTGGGGACAGGGCTCCCTGCCAGTCTCCCGACAGGAGGAGAGCGGCTCCCAGGTTATACCAGTCGAGCGGCCGGTCCAGGGCTTCGGCACGCTGACGATAGCGGGCCAGAGTCTCTGCCGTGGCGGCCGAATCACTCCCCCGGGCCACGGTGTCCGCCGACCCGGCCGCCGCTGTGGCTCCGATCCCCGCGGGCGCCGGCGAATCAGCCGGCGCAAGCAGCGATACGATCACCGCCACGACGAGCGTGAATCCCCGGCCCATTATCCTCTCCTGAACAAGTAAGCTTCCGCGAACAGAAGGCCGAACGCCGCCAGCAGCAGAACGTTCACCGGCACCGGTGAGCCACGCAGATCGGCGGCGGTCACTCCCCCCACCCTCGCCAGGAGTGACTCCAGGCCCGCCCGGGTAGCCGGAACGAACACCGCGCCCGTGGCACGCGCGATCTCCCTCAGCAGCTCCTCGTCGAGGCGGCTCAGCACCAACGCGCCCTCTCCGTCTCGCAAGAAGCCCGCGGTGTCGGCTGCCGCTGCTGTCGGCGAGCCGGCCTTGCTGGACTCGACCGCAGCTCGGCCCTCAGGCAGCGGGATACGGGCGCCAGTGACTGTGCCGAGGCCCACAGTGTAGACCGGCGTTCGCTCTCGAGTCGCCCGCTCTACGACCTCCGGCAGGCCTTCCATGTCGGCCGTCGCTTCCCCGTCGCTGAACAGTACGAGCGCCCGGACTGCTGTCGGCTCTCCGCCGGCCAGTACGTCCAGTCCCTGCCGCAGTCCCAGCGCGAGTGATGTCCCCCCCCGGCCGACCACCTCCGGGTCGACGGCCTGCACGTACATCACCGCTGCTCCGCGGTCAGTGGTGAGCGGCGCGAGCACATAACCGTGGCCGGCGAAGTACACCACACCTACCCTCCCGGGCAGGCGCGAAACCAGCTCGACAGCCAGTTCCTGTTGGCGAGCCAGCCGGCTCGGTTCCATGTCACGCGCCAACATGGAATTGGAGGCATCCAGCACGAGCACCGTCTCGCGGTCCTCGTCCGGCGTCCCGGCCTGCAGGGACGAGTGGCCGGTCACCAGGCCTGCCGCAAGCGCTCCGCTGCCTGCGGCAAGCATGAGCCCTCGCACAATTCGCTGGGCCGCTGATGGAGGCCTGACCAGGCGGCGCAGCAAGGCGGAATCCGACAGGTTGATTCTATCCCGTGAGGCCCGCCACACCCCCACACCGCGGAGCAGCAACGCGAGCGCGGCCGTGGCGGCCGCCAGCCAGCCGGGACCGAGCCAGACACTCATAGGGCGAGAGACCTGCGCGATCTCGTGGCAGCCCCGGCGAGCTCAAGCAACAGGGCCGCCATGGCAAGGAGCAGGAGCTCGGAGCGCACACCGGTTTGCTCCACCCACCGGATCTCACGCAGGGGCGAGGCCTCCAACTCATCTATCCGCTGATAGATCCGAGCCAGCGCCTCGGGGTCGGTGGCCCTGAAATACAGCCCTCCCGCGGTGAGCGCCACGGCGTCCAGCAACTCGTCGTTAACCAGGACTTCCATCTCCGCGTACTGGTAGCCGAAACGAGTCCGCCCGATGGGGACTGGGGCAATGCCGTCACGCCCGACGCCGATGGTGTAGACGCGGATGCCCAGGGCCGCCGCCGCCGCGGCCGCGTCACGAGGCGAGACACTGCCGCGGTTGTTGTCGCCGTCGGTGAGGAGGATGACCACTTTCGACGGCGTTTCTACGGAGCGCAGCCTGTTCACGGTCGTCGCGAGAGCGGTTCCGATGGCCGTTCCGTCGTCGAGCTGCCCGACGTCCAAGTTCTCCACCGCCTGCAGCAACAGCTCGTGGTCGAGCGTACCGGGAACGACGGTCAGGGCCTCGCCGGCAAACGCCACAAGGCCGATCCGGTCGCGCGGCCGTCCGGCCACGAACCGGGCAACCTCCCGCTTGGCTACGGAGATCCGGTTGTCGGGACGGAAGTCCTCGGCCAGCATCGAACTCGAGATGTCGAAGGCGAGCATGATGGTGACCCCGTCGGAGCGCTTCTCCACCTTCTCGACCAAGCGACGCGGGCTGGCCAGGGCGAGCGCCACGAGACCCAGGGCCACCGTCCGCCATACCGCCGTCCACACGGCCCACAGCCGGAAACGGCGATCAGTAAGAGCGGCCGCGACTCCAGGCAGCGGCAGCCGCAGGCGGCGACGGGACGCCAACAGCCAGCCAGCGGGAAGGGTGAGCAGGAGCAGAAGGTAGGGCCAGGCGGCCAGCGAGAACTCCCTCACGGTCGGCTCCTGCCGGCGTCTTCCGCCGCCTCCAGCCATGCCAGACACTTGTCCGCATCGCTCAACGCGGCAGCCCGCACCCCGGCTGCGCCTGCAAACCGGACCAGGCCCGCCCGTTCCTGAACCTCGGCCAGCAGCGCGTCCCCCGGTTCCCCGTCCAGAAGGGCTCGGACGGGTCGCGTCGGCGGACAGCCGCGCCGGCGGTGAAGATAGGTTCGGACGGCCAGCTCGAGGCCGTCATAGAAGACTGCGATCGGCAACCGTCCCTCGGCTGCTCCTGCGCGCAGGGCCATCAGGGCTTCGCGCGCCGACTCGGCTGGATCGGGCACCGGCTGCGGTCGTCGGGCGGCAGCCCGGACCAGGCGTAACACCAGTGCGAGCAAGGCCAGCGCCAGCAGGATGGCAAGCGCCACCAGCCAGGAATTCGCCCGACGGGGAACCGGGGGACGCGCAGGGCGAAGACTCAGGGCGGCGGAATCAGCCGGGAGCACCGAAGCTACGGTGACGGCAGGCGTCGAGAGGATCACTTCCCTTCCGGCCGGGCGGGCGCCGGACCCATAGTCCACCACGGTCACGCTCAGCTCCGGCAACTGCACCACCCCGGTGATCCAGGCCGTCAGGCGATAATACGCTCGCCATACGCTCCCGCTCGACTCGTGCCACGCCGCCGACGCTTCCAGCTGCTCCAGCTCTTCGCCCGTGTTGAGTACCGCCGGGAATCGTACCACCGCGTCAGGCGAGGCCCGGAACGAGATGCCGAGGGTAAACGGCTCCCCGACGCGCACCGTGTCGGGATGAATGGCCGCGACCGCTCGATCGCTCTCCTGCGCCGTCGCGGCTGATCCCGGCAGCTCGACCGCGATCAGCACGGCACCCGAACAGCAGGCGGCCACGGCGCGCAAGCGCAGGGGAATCCACCGCCGGTTCAATGCAGCCTCGCTCGTGCGCGGTACGCGAAGAAGGCGGCCAGGTCAGCGGCGTACGGACGGTCGGTGCCGAGCACCACCCGGTCACAGCCCCGTTCGCGGAACAGGCGAGCCAGGCTGTCCTCGCGCTTCACCGCTCGGCTTCGATAGGCCTCACGAAAGTCGGGGCTCGCCAGATCGAGCAAGGCCATGGCCCCGGTCTCCGGATCGCGAGTCTCCACCAGCCCTGCGGCCGGCAAGGACCGCTCGGCGGGGTCCAGCAGATGAATCCCCACAACGTCATGCCGGCGTGCGGCAGCCGCCAGCTCACGGTCGAACGGCGGTCCCTGAAAATCGGAAATGACCAGGAGCAGAGAGCGGGTCTTGAGGACCCTGGCCGCAGTGGCGAGAGCCCGTGCGATGTCGGTACCGACTCCCTGCGGGCGGTGTGTCGCCATCACGTGGAGTAGCTGCCGCAGTCTTCCCCTCCCCCTGCGGGGCGGCAGATAGCTTTCGACGTGATCGGTGAACAGGAGGAGCCCCACCCGATCGTTGTTCCGACGCGCGGCGAGTCCCAGCACGGCAGCCACTTCCAGCCCCAGCCTGCGCTTCTCCCGAACGCGGGTTCCGAATCCCGTAGAGCCCGAGAGATCGATCGCCAGGAGAACCGACAGCTCTCGTTCCTCTACGAAGCGCTTCACGTACGGCCGTCCCATGCGCGCGGTGACCTTCCAGTCGATCGCCTGGAACGGATCACCCGACACGTAGGCCCGCACCTCGGCGAACTCGATCCCGTGGCCACGGAAGACCGAATCGTACGCCCCGACGGCCCGGTTCTCCATGAGCCGCCGCGCCCGTAGTTCCAGCAGGCGCACCTCTTCCGGCGGGAACGTCGAGGACGACTCTTCCCGCTCCGGCCCGCGGGGACGGTGAGACAGTCGGAACGGCATCGGAAGCATTTGGCGGCAGGCTACGGCACCGAAACCGACGCCAGTAGCCGGTCCAGCACCTGATCCGGAGTGATCTCTTCGGCCTCGGCCTGGAAGGTGAGGATCAGGCGGTGGCGGAGAACCTCGCGCGCCACAGCCTGTACGTCCTCCGGGATGACGTGAGCGCGGCCGGCCAGGAACGCTTGGACCCTCGCGGCGCGCGCCAGGTAGATTGTTGCCCGCGGGGACGCGCCGTACTCGATCCAACCCCGCGCCTCCGGAGCGACCCCCGCCGCATTACGGGTGGCGGCGACCAGATTCAGTATGTAGTCCTCCACCCTGCCGTCGAGATAGATCCCGGGCAGGAGAGCTCGCGCGTCCAGTATCTGTTGCGGACTGGCTACTGGCTCCACCGGCGGCACGTCGTCGGACGTCACTCGACGCAGGATCTCCCTTTCCTCTGGACGTGACGGGTAGTCGACCCGGACCTTGAACATGAACCGGTCCACCTGCGCCTCCGGCAGCGGATACGTTCCTTCGTGCTCGATAGGGTTCTGGGTGGCCAGTACCAGGAACGGAACCGGCAGCTGGTGGCTGGTCTCGCCGATCGTCACCTGGCGTTCCTGCATCGCCTCCAGCAGCGCCGACTGGACCTTGGCCGGTGCTCGATTCACCTCGTCCGCCAGCACCATGTTGGCGAATATCGGACCCTTCTTGGGCTCGAATCGCCGGTGCGCCTCGTCCCAAACGAGAGTCCCGATCAGGTCGGCGGGAAGGAGGTCGGGCGTAAACTGGACACGGCGGAAAGTCGTGTCGATGGCATCGGCCAGGGTTCGGACGGCCAGCGTCTTGGCCAGACCGGGCACACCCTCGAGCAGAACGTGACCACCGCTCAACAGACCGATGAGCAGATGCTCGACCATCGTTTCCTGGCCGACCACTCGCTTCGCCACTGCCACACGGATGTCCGCCACGAAGCGTCCGGCCTCCAGCACGCGCTCCGCACGGCGCGCCAGCTGCTCGCTGGAGACCTCAGGTTCCGCCTGGACCGCAGCCGCCCGCTCTCGTGGATCGATCACCTCTTCATCCTCTCACCCTCGTCCTCGAAGCGGAAGATGAACGACGCCAGCACGCCGGGGCGGATCTCGCCGCTGCGCGCTCTCACGTCGAGGTCGGCACCCGATCCGTGCTCGGGGCCGGGAACGTCCAGAACCGTGCGGGCGTACTGTGCGCAACGCTCTCGCCATCGCTGCCACGAGTTCGGTCGTAGGTCCACCCAGCCTCGATTCGCCCACACCTGGACGGGAACATCCTCCGAGCCATCCGGAACCACATTCACGTACGGTCCCCGGAGCATGTGCGAGCCGTCCGGCAGCAGGATGGGGATTCCTACGGACAGCATATCGGACCTCAGTGTGGTGTCGTCCTGTATGGCGAGCCAGGCCCGCTCGGCGGTGTCGCCCGGATCTAGACCGGCCACCTCTCGCACATCGGCGAAGAGCCGCCTGAGGATCTCCGCCTCGAAGAGCAGCTTGCTGAGGCGCGGCGGTCCGAGCATTTCGAAAGCCACCGAGCGAACCCCGTGCTCCCGCTCCAGCTCTTCCATGTAGCGGAGGGCCGTCTCCCTCAGGGCCCCGCCACGGTAGGTCGGTCCCATGGTCGCCGCGTCGAGAGCGCCCACGATGTCCCTTCCCGTGGGGCGACCGCGGATCTCGGCTATCACGGCATCGGCAATCTCCTCGGGAGTGATGATCTCCATCAGGCCCAACGCCGAGATGCTTTCATACTCTCCGAGGCTGAACAGGCCGTTCTCGCCGGCATCCAAGTACACTGACTCGATGACATCCGCGATCTTCTCGCACTGCGCCCCCGAGCCTTCGTCGAACGCGGTCCAGAGATCCAGGGGGACGCGCGAATCGTAGCGGGCGATGGGCTCCCCGCTTCGCATCACCGGCCCGTACACGATCTTTTTCCACGCTACGGCCGCGGTCGGCTTGACCTCCTTCACTACCGGTGCCCCCGGGGTACGACCCATGAGGAACAGGAGCGCGCTGTGCGCCCCGGCCACGCTGGACTTCGAGAGCAGTGTCGCCGAAGGTCGCTCCTCGGAGTGGGTGAACGGAACGTTGAGGCCCATGCCTCCGGTTCCCGATGTTCCGATCTTGAGATATACCTCGGTTTCCGCGCGCCGCATGCCGTGCAGAAGGACCTGGACGTGACGGATGAGCTGGGGGAGGTAGAGAGTCGTCAGATGTGCTTCTACGTCGGCCACTGTGGGCCTCCCACCGCTCCGGATCAGGTCGCGGATGTCGAGCGCCGAGCGGAAGAGATCCTGGTACGCGATGGCGGTAGCCGTGTTTACGCAGTCGATCACGATCTCGGGGCGGTGAAGGTCCAGCAAGTGGTACAGGAGCGACCGCCGGAAGTCGTCTTCCGTGAGATCGCCCAAGAGGTCGTCCAGGATCTCGGCCCGGCCCTCGTCGGTCTCCAACAGTTCACGACGGGACTCGCCGCGCCTGGAGGTGCGCAGCAGGATATCTCCATGCTCCGGAACGAGCTCCACACCCTCCGACTGGGGAATCTGCCGGAGCGTGTGTACGCCCTCCTCTGCCTCGTCGTGGCGAAGGGCGGCGATGACGAGCCTGGCAGGCCCGAGCGGGAGTAGCTTGCGCGCGATCGCTATTCCCACCAGGCCCGAACCACCGAGCATCAGGATGTTCCTGCCCTGTATGTCCATTACTGGCTTTTCCTCTCTGAGGAGCGTCGCAGCTTCGCGACCTCACGTCGCGTGAGCTCTCGCCACCGGCGGGGCGGCAGCGCGCCCAGCTTGATCGGTCCGAACGCGACGCGACGGAGTCGGGAGATCCGAACGTCCACCGCCCGCAACATGCGCCGGATCTCTCTCTTGCGGCCTTCCTTCAGCGACAGCTCGAGCACCGCCGGGCTACTCCCATCACCCCTGAGGACTCGAGCGGTCTCGGCCCGGGCGAGTCCGTCTTCCAGTTCGAGCCCGGCCAGCAGCCGGGGGACGAGATCTCTCGGCACCGGATCGGCCAGCGTGACCTCGTACCGCCTCAAGGTCTCCCGACTAGGGTGAAGAAGGGACTGCGCCAGCTCCCCCTCGTTGGTAAACAGCAGGAGCCCTTCGCTCATGTAGTCCAGCCGCCCGACGTGGAAGAGACCGGTTGCATCGTCCGGCAGCAGCTCGTACACGGTCCGACGGCCCTGTGGGTCGCGCCGGGAAGAGATGTACGCCGGCGGTTTGTTGAGCATGAGCCAGCGAGCCGGCGGCATCACGACCCGGCGTCCGTCCACTTCGACCACCGTCCGTCCCGGATCAACCTGCACGCCGTGTTCCACGACCGGCGCCCCGTCCACCCGTACCCTCCCCTGGTCGATTAGCCTCTCGCTCGCGCGGCGCGAGGCGATTCCGGCACGCGCCAGGAACTTCTGGAGCCGCATATGGCTGTCGGAGGGCTCAGGAGCCGGGGGAAAGCTCGAACGGCATGACCTGTTCGTTCTCGCCCGCCTCTTCGGGCTCGCCTTCCCCCCCGGACTCCTCGATCTGCTCGACCGTCCCGGCTACCGCTGCCGCCTCCTTCTCCTCCAGCTCCTCCTGCAGCTCGCCGAGAATCACAGGCAATTCGTCCGGCGCCGGGAGTTCCGCCAGATCCTTCAAACCGAAATGCTCGAGGAACTTCTGGGTGACGCCGTACAGCAGGGGTCGCCCGAGCCCCTCGCCCCGGATCACGACCTCGACCAGCTCCCAGTCGAGCAGTGTACGGAGGACGGAACTGGCGTTCACTCCGCGCACATCTTCTATCTCGATCCGCCCTATCGGTTGCCGGTAGGCAATGATGGCGAGCGTCTCGAGCGCGGCCGGTGACAGGTGCGGGGAGCGCGGCACAGAGTCAAAACGCTCCAGGTAGGGCGCAAATTCCGGCCGAGTGAGAATCTGAAAGCCGTCGCCAAGCTGGTAGATCTGGAACGAATGCTCGTATTCCTCATAACGGTTGCGCAACCACTGGATCGCTTCCACGACCCGCTCCGGTTCCAGTCGCTCGTCGGCTCGCGCAATCTCCGACGCCGTCAGCGGCGTCTGGCTCGCAAACAGTGTAGCCTCGACAACCTGCTCGGGTCTCATTCGCCCTCCTCCTTGCCCGACGACGCCGATCCCTTCGAGCGCAATCCTTCAGCCTCCGAGTCATCCCCGGCGGGCGCGGGCGCCTCCTCGGCAGGCGCAGAACCCTGCTCGCCGCTGCGACCGTCGCGGGATCGCTTCCGCAGCAGCCAGATGGAGGCGAACGGCTGCACCTGCTCTATCCTCAGCACCTGCTGCCGGGCCAGCTCCAGGGCAGCCAGCAGCGCGGCAATCGCATGGGGGCGAGTGCCCCACGGCTTGAAGGTCCTCTCGAAGGAGACGCGCTTCGCCCCTTCCAGCAGCCGGCGCAGCAGCGAGACTTTCTCTTCCACACTCACTGTCTGGCTGGGAGGACTGACGAGCGGCGGAGGCAGCGGCTCCGGAACCCTCGCCGCGATGAGCATGAACTCCTCGAGGTTCAACTCGAGGGTTGGCCTGAAGGCCATCGGCGACGGGCGCGTCTCAACGTACCCCTTGCCGTAGTGCCGGCCCCGTTGGGCTTCGGCACCGGCCAGTACGTGGACCACATCCTGGAAGTGCTCGTACTCCAGGAGCCGTCGCACGAGTTCCGAGCGCGGGTCCTCGTCCCAATCGGGGTGACCGGGCCGTGGCAGAAGAAGCTGTGCCTTTATTCGTACCAGCGTTGCCGACATTTCCAGGAACTCCCCGGCCCGCTCGAGCGGCATCCCCTCGATCCCATCGCTCAGGACCGCCAGGAACTGCTCCGTTATGCCGGCGATGGGTATGTCGAAGATGTCTATGTCCTGGGAGCGGATGAGGTGGAGCAGCAGGTCGAGCGGCCCCTGGAACCGTTCGAGCTCGACCACGAACGGTTCGACCTGGTGCATTCCGGGTGCGCGACGGGGCGCGGTTACGTTCATTCTCCCCTCAACCCGACCTTGATCCGCCACGACGCATCCTGTAAGGTAGGTGTTCTTCAGCTTGAGGCCGAATACGACGCAACCAGTCGAACAACGAAGGAAATAGAACGTTGCCGAACATCAAGAGCGCCAGCAAACGTCTGCGCCAATCGCAGAAGCGCCGCCAGCGCAACCGCGAGATCCGCTCCGAGATCCGAACCCGGACCAAGAAATTGCTTCAAACCGAGTCGCCGGAAGAGGCGCGGCAGTCGTTCCGCGTGATCGCGTCGCTGCTGGATAAGGCGGCCCGCAAGGGCGTCGTCCCGCGCAACACCGCCGCCCGGCGCAAGTCACGGCTCGAACGATACGTGCGGAGGCTCGGCGACTGAGCCTGCTCGCGCGAGCATAGCACTGATCTGAAGACAGCCCGTGGCCGACAGCGGCCGCGGGCTGTTCGCGTCGGCCGCTCGTTCAGCCGTCGCTTTCCCACTCGTTCTCGTCTTGTCCTTCAGCGGGCTCCTCCCCGGCGTCGTTCTCCTCTTTTCCCTCGTCCTCGTCATCCGACTCCAGCATCGCCGACACGGCATCGAAGTTGTCCGCATCGTCGAGCGAAAGCGACTCGAGGAACTCGAGTTCGTCCATGTACTCCTCGTCCTCGGCGACCGTCACCGGGGTCGGTTCGAGGTCGACCGCCGGCTCGGCGTCTTCGTCCCCGTCCGCCAGGCTCTCGACGGACGCTTCACCCGGCTTCGCCCGTTCGCGCTCCCAGCCTGCTTTCTCATCGACAGGCAATTCGAGCCCCGCTTCCTCTTCACCTGGCAGCGCCTCCTCAAGCGGCGTCTCATCCTCGACGACAGCCGCTTGTTCCATCACCGCCTGCTCGTCAAGCGTCGCTGTCCCTGCGGGACGAGCTTTCTCCGCCACGTCCACAGCATCCGGCTGCTCATCCGACACTTGGACGATCGCCTCCGCGGCGTCTTCCACCCTGGTAAACACCGGAGGCGCTGCGGCGGGCTCTTCCGCAGTTCCAGACAGTTCGCTCAACACGCCTTCCAGCTCCGCGACGGCTGCCCGCTGCGAGGCGAGCTCGGAGTTCAGCTCGTCCAGGACCCCCTGATGATCCTGGCGAAGAGAGTCGAACTCCCCGTCGTCGTACTCTCCAACCTGATGCCGGAGCTCGCATTCCTCGAGCTCGGCCGTGCGGGCGTCGTGCCGGCCGGATATCTCCTGCAGAGAGTCACGCCGCTCCGACAGCGAAGCTTCGAGGACTGTTCTGTGCCCCCCGAGCTCTTCCTCCACCCGGCCAAGTCTCTCGGTGTAGTCGACTCGAACCTTCCCGGACACCTCAGGCCTGAAGTTCCCGCCCAGCTCATCGAGCCGTGACAGCCACTCCTGGAAGGTGAGCCGCTTCTCGAGCAGCTTACGGATCTCCTGCGGAATCACCTGTCCGTCCATGTCGCGCTCCTGCTTCGCTCCTCGGGCACGGCCCGGTGGCCGCGCGCGGTTATCGGGCCCCTCCGCCCCCCGGTCACGCCTCGAACCGGGTCTCCCCGCCCACGAGCGTCCGGCGGACGCGGCCTATAAGCTCCCATCCGGCGATCGGCGTGTTGTGGCTCCTGGACGCGAAAGTGCGCGGCTCCACCGTCCATCTTTCATCGGCGGCGAACACCACCACGTCCGCCGGGCTCCCCGGCCGCAGGCTGCCTGCCGCCATTCCCATGATGCGGGCCGGGGCGCACGACATACGGTCCACGAGCCCGGAGAGAGAGAGGATTCCCGGCTCCACCAGCGTGCGCATGCATAGACCCAGCGCCGTCTCCAGCCCGTTGATGCCGAAGGAGGCGTCGTCGAACTCCCGCTCCTTCTCTTCGTAGTGGTGCGGGGCGTGGTCCGTCGCGATGACATCGATCACCCCCTCGACCAGGGCCTGGCGCACAGCCTCCATGTCTTCCTCGGTGCGCAGAGGCGGGTTGACCTTCGCCTCGGTATTGTACCCCCGGCACAGCTCCTCGGTCAGGGCCAGGTGGTGCGGCGTCACCTCGGAGGTCACCCGTAGCCCCTTCTCCTTGGCCATTCGAAGTCGCTCCACCGTCTGCCTCGCCGAGACGTGGCAGACGTGCAGGTGCCCACCCGTGAGTTCGGCCAGCTCGACGTCCCGGGCCACCATCGCCGCCTCCGCGGCGTTGGGCATGCCCTTCAGTCCCAGCGCGGAGGCCACCACGCCTTCGTTCATAACGCCGCCAGCTGCCAGGCCCCGATCCTCGGCGTGCTGCAAGACCGGTATGTTGAATGTCTGGGTGTACTCGAGAAGCCGTCTCATCAGACCGGAGTCGTGCACGGGGTGACCGTCGTCCGACACCGCCACGGCCCCGGCGTACACCAGCTCGCCGACCTCCGTCATGCGCTCGCCCTTCTGTCCGACCGAGGCGGCTCCGATCGGCATGACCCGAGCGCCTCTGGCAGCTCGCGCCGCCAGGCGGACATACCCCACCGCCGCCGGATCGTCGATGGGGGGATCCGTGTTAGGCATCGCCCACACGGTGGTGAAGCCCCCGGCTAGTGCCGCGTGCGACCCCGTGTGAATGGTTTCCGTGTGCTCTCCGCCGGGCTCTCGCAGATGCACGTGGATATCGATGAGGCCCGGCGCCACAACGAGTCCCTCGACGTCTATGACCTGGGCATTCTCCGGACCGGAAAGCGACTTCTCGATCGCCTCGATCTTCCCTTCCACAACCAGCACGTCGGCCTTCTTATCCAGATCCTGGGACGGATCCACCACCCGGCCGCCGGTCAGGAGAACAGGTCGCGTCATGCTTCGGCCTTCTTCGCCGCCTCCGCCGCCTCCGGCTTTCCGCCCGCCAGGAGGTAGAGGACGGCCATGCGAACGGCAACTCCGTTGGTGACCTGCGGAAGGATCACCGACTGCGGTCCGTCTGCCACATCGGAGTCGATCTCCACTCCCCGGTTCATCGGTCCCGGATGGAGGATAACGATCTCGCGCGGCGCCTGCTCCAGCCGCGCGCGGGACACGCCGAATACTCGATTGTACTCCCGCAGTGAGGGAACGAAACCGCTTTCCATCCGCTCTAGCTGGAGCCGCAGAACATTGAGGGCGTCCGCCCACTCGATGGCCTCCTCCACGTGGCCGAACGTCCTCACGCCCAGCTCCTCGATCCCGTGCGGGATAAGACTTTTCGGCCCGCAGACCGCCACCTCGTTCCCGAGCGCCAGGAGCCCGAAGATGTTCGAGCGGGCCACCCGCGAGTGCAGGATATCTCCCACGATGCACACCTTGAGGTCCTCGATCCGACCCAGCCTGTCGCGCAGTGTCAGGAGGTCGAGAAGCGCCTGCGTCGGATGCTCATGCTGACCATCACCTCCGTTGATGACGTTGGACGGGATGCGATCGGCCAGGAACTGCGCCGCCCCGGAGGAGCCGTGGCGGATGACCACCATGTCGATGCGCATGGCCTCCAGATTGCGCGCCGTGTCCACTAGTGTCTCCCCCTTCACAACGGAGGAGCCGCTGGCGCTGATGTTCACGGTGTCGGCCCCCAGGCGCTTCTCGGCGAACTCGAACGAGATGCGGGTGCGCGTCGAGGGTTCGAAGAAGAGATTGACGATGGTCTTGCCCCGCAGCACCGGGACGCGCTTTATCGGCCTCTCGCTGATCTCCTTGAACGGCTCCGCGGTGTCGAGGATAGCCGTGATGGAGCTGCCCGACAGGCCTTCGAGACCGATCAGGTCCTTTCCGAGACCGATGTCCGCCCGGTTCGTGCTCATTCGCTCTCCGCTGCCGATATAAAGGTGACGGAAAGCGCTCCGTCCAGCTCCGGCACCTTCACCTCCACATGATCATTGCCGACGGCATCCACGGCGAGGCCTACGTGGTCCGCCTGGATAGGCAACTCACGCCCGCCGCGGTCGACGAGAACGGCAAGCTCCACCCGGCTGGGGCGGCCGAAGTCCGCCAGCTCGTTGAGCGCCGCCCTGATGGTCCGTCCCGTGAAGAGAACGTCGTCCACTATGACGACGCGCCGGCCCGTGATCTCTACCGGGATATCGGTCACACCGATGACAGGTCGCGGACCTATCTGGTGGAAGTCGTCGCGGTACAGGGTGATATCGAGGCTCCCGGTGGGAACGTCTGCTCCGTGCTCATCCCGGATTATGGCCGCCACTCGCTCCGCCAGCTCAACGCCTCGTCGCCGAATCCCCACCAGCACGAGGTTTTCCGCCGGCCCGCCGACCATGACGTCGTGAGCCAGGCGGCGCAGGATGTCTTCCACTTCCCGGACATCGAGCAACAGCTTCGAACTGGCCGCCGGGCCTCTCATCGCGGTCTTCCCGCTCTCCCTCCGATGGGCAGTGAATGCGGCTTGCTCGGGCGAACGATCGCCGCAGTATACGGAGCGTATCGTGGCGGATCAACGCCCTTCGGCGCGGGTCCGGACAGCCGCTGGAGTGTTCCTGTTCGGTCTTCCGGCGCCGCCGGCGAGGACCTGTACCGGCTTTGCAATCCAGTCCGACACGGTCTAGCTTCCCGCGCGCCTTTCTCCGGCGGGCCACAGGCGGTCTGCTCTGTACTCATGTTGCTGGAACAGCCATGCTCCGAGCGCTCATCGCCTCAACCTTCGCCTTGCTACTCCTGGGATCCGCTCCGGCACGGGCGCAGGAAGAACTTGCCGTCGACGCTCCCCGCATCATCCTGTCGGGGGTCGGCTTCTCCATCACCCTCGAGCTTCCCGAGGACGCCGCGCCGCAGAGGTTCTCCATAGCAACCTCCGACGGCCGTCGGATGGCCGCAGGGACCCTGCAGCCAGGTGCGCCAGTCGAGATCACCGAGCTGGAGGTGCACACCGGAGGCGAGATGCCAGTCTCCGTCCGGCTCGGAGAGGAAGGACGCTCCGCGGCCACGATCGAGGCCCGCGTTCTGCCGGGATGGGTCAGCCTGCTTCCGCCTCTGGTAGCCATCGTCCTGGCATTGGTCTTCCGCGAGGTCGTCACCTCACTGTTCCTCGGCGTGTGGCTCGGCGCGTTCCTGTTTGCCGGCCTCAACCCGATTAGCGGGACCATGAGGGCGATCGACAGGTTTGTCGCCCCGGCGTTAGCCGACATAGACCACGCCTCCATCATCATCTTTTCCTTCCTCCTGGGAGGCATGGTCGGAGTGATGAGCCGGTCCGGCGGTACCCGGGGCATCGTCGAAGCCGTCCGGCCGCTGGCTACCACCGCCCGCCGGGCTCAGCTCGCCACTTATCTGAGTGGTCTGGCCATATTCTTCGACGACTACGCCAACACGCTCATCGTCGGGAACACCATGCGCCCCATCACAGACCGGATGAAGGTGTCGCGGGAGAAGCTGGCCTATATCGTCGACTCCACCGCGGCGCCGGTGGCGGCCATCGTGTTCGTATCCACGTGGGTGGGGTTCGAGATCTCGCTGATAGGTGACGGACTGAGGAACGCGGCCACGCAGCCGGGCACGGAGCCCGCCCTGGCGGCCGTCCTGCACGACGCCAACCCATTCGCGGTGTTCATCCATTCCATCCCGTATCTCTTCTACCCGCTTCTGGCGCTGCTCATGGTAGGGTTCATCGTAGCTACGCGGCGTGACTTCGGACCCATGCTGACTGCCGAGCGGAGGGCAGCACGCGGCGAGGGCCTGTCCCGGCCCGGCGCGATGCTCATGTCCGACTCGTCCGCCGGCATCATGGAGCCGGAGCCGGATACGCCGCATCGCTGGCCCAACGCCGCGCTCCCGGTACTGGCGGTGGTGATAACGGTTCTCCTGGGCCTGTATTTGGAGGGCCGCTCCGCCCTCGGACACCCGGGAACCGTGTGGCAGGTGTTGGGGGAGGCCAACGCCTTTCATGCTCTGCTGTGGGGCTCACTGGCGGGTTGCATAGTCGCCATCGGGCTGGCCGTAGGGCAACGCATCCTCTCGATGGCGGACGCGATCGGAGCCTGGGTCGGTGGCATGAGGGCCATGCTACTCGCGGGAGTGATCCTTATTCTGGCGTGGTCGCTGAGCGAGGTCACGCAGGTGCTGGGAACGGCTTCGTACCTCAGCGGCCTGCTGGAAGGAAGCCTGAGGCCGGAGCTCCTGCCGGTCCTAGTATTTATCACCTCGGCAGCCATCGCCTTCGCCACCGGCACCTCGTGGGGAACGATGGCGATACTCATCCCGCTGGTGATCCCGCTGTCGGTCGCTCTGGGTGCGAGCGTCGGATTCGAGGAGGGCCCGCGCTACGTTCTTCTTCTAGGTGCCACGAGCTCGGTGCTCGCCGGAGGGATCTTCGGGGATCATTGCTCGCCCATCTCCGACACGACGGTCTTGAGCTCGATGGCCTCATCGTGCGACCACGTGGACCACGTCCGCACGCAGCTCCCGTACGCCCTCGTGGTGGCCTTCATCGGGATGCTGTTGGGAGACATCCCTACGGCCTTCGGCATGCCGCCCGTGTTCTCCTACATCCTGGGCGGTGCGCTCCTGTTCCTGCTTCTTCGCTTCCTGGGCGGGGTGGACTACGCCTGAGCCCGCCCGGCTCGGGCTACCCGCCCGAAGCCTGCGCCGGAACCGGCGTGAGGGGCGCACGGCCAGACAGAACGGCGCCCACGTTTCCGGCTGCGAGTGCCCACATCGCTCGCCGGGCGTCCCACGTCGCGCTCCCGAGGTGCGGGAGCAGGAAAGCGTTGGGCAGATTCCGCAGGCCGGCCGGAATCTCCGGCTCGCCGTCAAAGACGTCGAGACCGGCGGCTGCCAACGGACCAGACCGCAGAGCATCCGCCAGAGCATCTTGCTCGACGATCGCCCCCCGGGCCGTGTTGATCAGGATGGATCCGGGCTTCATGGCCTGAAGCTCGGCCGCGCCGAGGAGTCCACGCGTGGCGGGCGTCAGCGGAAGGTGGACGCTTACGACATCAGCCGTTGCCAGCAGATCCCCCAGCGAACCGACCCGCCGGGCTCCGACCTCCGCCTCCAGGGAGGGCACGGGAGACTTGTCCCAGTACACGATCTCCATCCCGAAAGCCGCCGCCCGACGGGCTACGGCATCCCCGATGCGCCCCGTACCGAGTATGCCCAGCGACTTCCCCTGCAGGCCCAGGCCCAGAAGCTGAGTCGGGTGCCACCCAGTCCATGATCCGCCCCGCGCCAGGTCCAGGCCTTCACGGAGTCGGCGGGCCGCAGCCAGGAGAAGAGCCAGGGTGAGGTCTGCCGTGGCGTCGGTAAGCACGTCGGGCGTATTGGTGACCACGATCCCCCTGCGGCGCGCCGCCTCCACATCGATGTTGTCATAGCCGACGCCGTAGTTCGCCACCACGCGCACTCCCGAGAGCATCCGCAGCTCCGCGTCGCCCACCGGGTGCGAGACCAGCGGAATCAGGGCCACGACCGCCGGATCCGAGACGATGGGAACAACCCTCGAGTGGAACGCGGTCCGCCGGCCGCCGGGCCACTCTGGATCCGCGCCGGCCAGTTCAGCCAGCTCATCGGCCACCATGACGATCTCACCCGACGGATCGTTCATTCCTCATCCTCCTGCGGCCTGAGGCGGTCCGCTCGGTCCCTGCCTTGCCCCAGGTCGCGGCGGACAGAAAAGAACCACTTCAGCAGGTCGGACGCCTCCGCAGAGCACACGCCGGCCGTCAGCTCCACGCGGTGGTTGAGTCGAGGATCCTGCACCAGGTTCGCCAGAGTCCCGCACATGCCGGCCTTGGGATCGGGTGTGGCGAAGACCAGGCGGGCGACCCGCGAGAGTATTATGGCACCGGCGCACATCGCGCATGGCTCCAGGGTCACGTACAGCGTGTGTCCCTCGAGCCGCCAGTCGCCGAGCCGGGAAGCGGCCCGTCGGAGGGCCAGGGTCTCCGCATGGGCGGTGGGATCACCGGTCTGGCGTGTACGATTGTGGTCCTCGATGACCGTACCATCGGCACACACGACCACGGCGCCGACCGGCACCTCATCCTCCGTCGCCGCCATCCGCGCCTGCGCCAGTGCTCTTTCCATCCAGACGCGGTCGTCGGTGCCGGCTTCGCTCACCCGGCCTTCCCCTGGGCGGCGAGCCGATCCAGCTCCACCAGCGCATCGTCGATGCGGCGCAGCGCTCGCTGCCGCCCTAGCAGTGCCAGAACGTCAAAGATACCGGGGCTGTCGGCCACCCCCAGCACGGCCACCCGCAGAGGATGGATCAACTTGCCGAGCCCCTCTTCCATCCTCTCGGACAGGGCGCGGAACGCCGTCTCCAGCGGATCGTGCTCGAACGGCTCGGTTACGGCCAGGATGTCTCTGTCCGCTGCGAGTCGCCGGCCGGCTTCCTCCGGATTCTTCCAGTGCTTCTTCACCGCTGCTGGGTCGAAGCGGACGGGATCGACGAAGTAACAGGCCGAGGTCTCCGCGATCGAGGGGATCGTCCGCGCTCTGGTCTTCTGAAGGTCCACCACCGCCGCCAGCCGCTCCGGCTCCGCGACGGCGACCGATCTCGCCTCAGGGACCATCCTTTCCAGGACCAGGGTCACGAGCCGGTCCGCAGGCGTCCGGTCCAGGTGCTTTCCGTTCAGCCACTCCAGCTTCTCGGGGTCGAAGACGGCGCTCTTCTTCAGAATGCGCTCTATGGTGAAGGCCTCGGCCAGCTCGTCCAGCTCCATGACCTCCCGATCGTCGCCCGGTGACCAGCCCAGGAGCGCCAGGAAGTTCACCAGCGCCTCCGGGAGTATCCCCTGCTCCCGGTATGCTTCCACCGATGCGGCCCCGTGACGTTTCGAGAGGCGCTTCGCGTCCGGACCGAGGATCATGGGCACGTGGGCGAACACCGGCGGCCCGGCGCCAAGTGCTCGGTAGATCAGAATCTGCTTCGGCGTGTTGGACAGGTGGTCATCGCCTCTTATCACGTGGGTCACCCTCATGGCGATATCGTCGGAGACCACCGCCAGATTATAGACCGGAGTTCCGTCAGACCGCAGGATCACGAAGTCATCCAGGTTCCCGTGTTCGACCGTGGTGGGACCGTGAACCGCGTCGTCCCAAACGATCACGCCCTCCGGCACTCGGAACAGGACGGCGTGGGGCTCTCCCGCCACGGCCCTGCTCTCCGCTTCCTCGGCCGAGATGTCCGCGTAGTCCAGGTAGCGGAAGGCGACCACCCGATCCCGCGCTTCCGACCGCATCTCCGCGAGCTCTTCCGGCGTGGCGAAGCAGTGGTACGCGGCTCCCGCCTCGAGCAGCCGCTGGACGTCTGCCCGGTGCCGTCCCAGACCGTCGGCCTGATGAAGCGCAGGCTCATCGATCTGGAGGCCCAGCCAGGCCATCGCGTCCAGGATCTGATGGGTCATCTCTTCGCTCGACCGCTCCCGATCGGTGTCCTCTATCCGCAGCAGAAACTGGCCGCCGGTGTGCCTGGCGAACAGATAGTTGAAGAGCGCCGTCCTGGCTCCCCCGACATGGAGGTAACCGGTTGGACTCGGAGCGAAGCGCACGCGCGGTATTGTCATATTAACAAGGCAATTACAGCCACATGTTTAAAGTTATACATAATATAGGCGGCGCAGACCGCGGACGCATGACATTCCGCCCCTGCATCAGCCTGGTGGCGCCGCTCCGCACACTCTCTCATCTTGCAGTCACCCGGGACGTCGCGCCAGCGCCCGGCGGTCGTCTTGCCTCCCCGCGACCTGTGGGCACAATCATCTTGGAGTCGACCCGATGAACAACCCGACCGCCGTATACGTTCTCCCCGGACTGCGTAGCGCATTCACGAAGATCGATCGGGAGCTGTCCCGGCTGGACGCCCTGCAGCTCTCCGTGCCGGTAGTTCAGCAGACGGTGATCGGGACAGGCGGTTCCGGGCCGGGGCGCTCAGGCCAGGTCGATCTGATTCTCTGGGGCTCTGTCATTCCGACCCTGTCGGTCAGCAACTGGGCGCGGGAGGTGTGGCTCGACTCGGGCCTCGATCCGCATGTCCCGGCCCAGACGGTCGTCCAGCAGTGCGGGACGAGTCTCGCCGCCGCAACGCAGGCTGCCGCCCAGGTTCACTTCGGTCGAGTCGACCTGGCCCTGTGCGGCGGCGTCGAGTCCATGTCCAACACCCAGATCGGCCTTTCGAAGGAGCTGAGCCGTGCCATCCGCAGGGCAGGAAGCGCGAGGGGCGCGGGAGCCGCCTTCCGGCATCTGAGGAGGATCCGGCTACGCGACATCCGCCTCTCGGTTCCCGCCGTGAAGGAGCGAACCACAGGCAAGTCCATGGGCGAGCATTGCGAGGACATGGCCAAGGACTGGCAGATCGAGCGCCGGGAGCAGGATGAGCTCGCTCTGGCCAGTCACCGTGGAGCGGTGGCGGCAGCCGGGAGAAGCTTCTTTCGCGGGCTGCTGGTAGCGCCGGGAACCTTCGGCGTCGACGAAGACACGATTCCGCGGGCGGACACCTCCCTCGCCGATCTGTCGCAGCTCAGGCCCGTCTTCGACCGCAACCGAGGCACGCTCACGGCCGGCAACTCCTCGCCCCTGACCGACGGCGCGGCCTCCGTATGGGTCGCCAGCGCGAACGGCCTGCGGCTCATGGGAGGCGACCTCCCGCACGTAAGGTTGGTAGACTGGGAGCAAGCGGCAGTGGATATGGCAGCCGAGGGACTGCTGATGGCGCCGGCTCTGGCCATCCCCCGCCTGCTGGCGCGCCACGGGTTGGCAGCCGAGGACGTGGGACTGTGGGAAATCCACGAGGCCTTCGCGGCGCAGGTGCTATGCACGGTCAAGGCGCTGGAAGATCGCGAGTGGTTGCGGGAGAAGGCCGGTGTCGCTGCGGATCTGGGCCCGTTCCCCCGGGGACGTGTGAACCCCAACGGCGGCAGTGTCGCCCTCGGACACCCTTTCGGGGCCACAGGCGCACGCATTCTCTCCCAGGCTGCGGCGGAGCTGGCTGCGGAGCCGGCCGGCACCTACGGGATCGTCAGCATCTGCGCAGCCGGCGGTCTCGGCCACGTTGCATTGCTGCAGGCCGTGTGACAGCTCGTGGGAAAGGGTCGGCTCCCGGGGTCGACCGGACGGTACCGCTGCTACCCGGCGGTTGCTGCGGCGACCGCGGCAGCACTCGGAGCCGAAGCGTCGCTGGCCACATCACTCTCGGGTGGGCGCGCCGACAGCCAGGCCACGACCGCCAGGGCCCAAAAAACGGCGGCGCCCAACGCCACGTGCAGCACCCGCAGCGACCCGGGCAGGGCCAGCAGAACCATGGCCGCGGCGACGGCGAGCTGGGCCGCTATCAGGAGCGCCGCCACGATCGCTGCGCGCCGCAGGCCCGAATCCGCCGGTCGGTTGCGGCGCATCAGGTAGGGCAGGATCAAGCCCCAGACGAGGAGCCCGTAGGCCAGCACCCGGTGGGCCCAGTGGATATGCGTGAGCGGGTTTTCCCCGGGAATGACCCGTCCGTTACACAGGGGGAAGCCCTGACATGCGCCGGCGGCATCCATGTTGGCCACCAGCGCGCCGGCGAACACGACTACGAAGCCGAAGACAGCGCTCCACCACCCGATGCCGGCGGCCCGGTCGCGCACCTGCAGCGATCTCCCGGCGGCGGCCGCACCCGCCAGCAGGCTGCCCGCTACCAAGACGGCGAGTAAGAGCATGGCCGTGCCGAGGTGGAGGATAACGCTGGCAGGCGGCAGCTCGAGCCAAACGGTCACCGCTCCAAGCAGCACCTGTGCCAGAAGCAGGACACCAGCGATGACGCTCAACCGCCGCAGACTCCGGCAGACATCATCCGAGCGATCTCCCAGCCGGAACGCCATGACGATCAGGGCTGCTACGAGGGCAGATACGAGAATCGCCACCAGCCGGTGCCCGTATTCGATGATCGTCGCGAAGTCCATCGGCGGGATGAGCCGGCCGTTGCACAATGGCCAATCGTCCCCGCAGCCCATTCCGCTGCCGGTGATTCGGACGATTCCCCCGAACACGATCAGCGCATATGTGGCCAGAGCAGCGACGAACGCCAGCCTGCCCCACCCACGTGTCTTGTCTGTTCCAGACACGAAAAGCCTCTCCTCGCCCGGAGTCGCACCCGACGAGAGGAGTTGAATGGCCGCGGCTCCCTGTATGGTGCGGACAGCGGGTAATCAGTTAGAATCCGCGCGACGACGGTGCGGCAACTTAGACAGAGCGGCCCTCGCACGCCACAAGTCCGGCGGGCCGGCGCGGCCCTCCCTGAGCGCCCGTCCAAACCAGAACCAAGGAGCAGATGGCCAGGTCGGGCGTGAGCAGGAAGAGCTTCTCTTTCTCCGCCGTCCGGCGTCTTCTGCCGAGGCTTCGCCGGCACCGGCCGGCCCTGACCGTGGCCGGGGTGGCGCTCGTTCTCAGCACCTGCCTGGGCCTCGCCTTTCCACTCGTCGTCCGCTACCTGATGGACGCGGCCTTCGAGAATCGAGACGCGGCGGTCCTCAACTCCATCGCTGTGGCGCTGATCGTGCTGTTCGCGGTGCAGGCGTGCCTCAACTTCCTGCAGGTGTTCCTGCTTGGCTCGACCGCGGAGAAGGTCATCGCGACACTCCGAACTCAGCTCTTTGCCCATCTGCTGACTCTCTCACCGGGCTTCTACGCGGAGCGGAGCTCGGGTGAGCTGACGAGCCGCCTGGCCTCGGACTGCTCGACTCTGCAGACCGTGCTGAGCAACCAGATAGCCGAGTTCGCGCGGCAGGTGCTGTACCTGGTGGGAGCACTGGCGCTGCTGGCGTTGCTGCACTCGGACCTGATGCTGACGACCATTATGGTGGCTCCGCTCGTGGTGCTGAGCGCGTTCGCCTTTGGCCGCTTCCTGCAAGCGAAGAGCACGCAGGTTCAGGATCAGCTGGCAGCCTCGAACGCCGCCGCTGAGGAGTCCTTCACTCAGATTCCCATAGTGCAGAGCTTCACCCGTGAGGGCTGGGAGGAGGAGAGGTACGCCTCCCGCATCGCCGTAGCCCTGCGCACGGCGATTCGCCGGGCAGCGCTACGGGGTCTGTTCTTCGGCGTCGTCACCTTCATAGCGTTCGGCGGCATCGTGGTCGTCCTGTGGGAGGGCGGCAGATTGGTGCTCGATCAGCAGATAACGGCAGGAGAGCTGGTCTCCTTCCTCCTGTATGCGGTGTCCGTGGCGGCGGCGATCACGGCTCTCGCTTCCCTCTGGAGCAGCTATCAGGAAGCGATGGGAGCCGCTCGAAGGGTATTCGAGCTCCTGGACACGGAGCCGACGATCAAGGAGCCACGGCACTCCGAGGCATTGCCGCCGGCCAGCGACCCGGGAGGCCTGGTGTTCCACGATGTGTGGTTTCGCTACGCGAACGGCGAGCCATGGGTGCTGCGACAACTGAACCTGGAGATCAAGCCCGGCGAGGTCATCGCGCTGGTCGGACCGAGCGGAGCCGGCAAGTCGACTCTGGCCGTCCTGGTGCCGCGGTTCTGGGACCCGACTCAGGGTCTCATCACCTTGCGAGGAACCGACCTGCGGCGCATTCCGCTCATCGAGCTGCGCACGGCGGTGGGCATCGTGCCGCAGGAGCCGTTGCTGTTTGCCGACACCATTACCGAGAACATCGCCTACGGGCGGCCCGAGGCCGGCCAGCAGGAGGTCGAGCAGGCTGCGCGTTTGGCCCATGCACACGAGTTCATCGAGGGCCTGGCCGAAGGTTACGGGACTACGGTCGGGGAGCGCGGTATCCGGCTGTCCGGCGGGCAGAGACAGCGGATCGCGATCGCACGCATCTTCCTGAAGCAGCCTGAAATCCTCATCCTCGACGAGGCCACCAGCAGCCTGGACACCGAAAGCGAGAGGCTGGTGGAAGAGGCGCTGGAGGAGGTGATGCGAGCCAGGACCACCCTGATCATCGCCCATCGCCTGAAGACCGTCCAGAGGGCCGACCGTGTCCTGGTAATCGACGACGGCCGCATTCTCGAGGAGGGAACGCACGCCGAGCTGGTGGCTGCCGACGGGATGTACGCACGGCTGTACCGCGGTCAGCTGCTGGAGGCCGTCAACTCCTGAGAGGGCGCCGCGCTTCGACTCCCGCGGGTTCGGCCTCCCGCTGCTAGCGGCCCGCTCCAGCGCCAGCGGCAGCGTCCGCCCTGGTCGTCATCGGCGGTGGCGGCGGGTTCGTTATCAGCCGACCGATGTCGCGCAGCAGGACCTTCTCCGTCTGAGGCCCCAGGTACTGCCTGCGAATGATCCCGTTCGGGTCGATGAGCAGAGTAAACGGATAGCCCGCGGCTCCGAAGCGACCTACCGCGACACCGTAGCTGGTCAACCATACGGGGTAGGTGATTCCCTTCTCCGCCGCGAACCGCAGGACCTCCTCGCCAGACCCCGAATCCACGGCCGGTCCGATGATCGTTCCGCCCAGCTCCAGGAGAGCCTGCTGCACCCGGATGAGATGTGGTATCTCCACCAGGCACGGCGGACACCAGCTGCCCCAGAAGTTGAGGAGCACGATCCGTCCCCGGTAGTCGGCCAGGCTCGCGGAATCACCGGAAGCTGTCGTGAACGCCACATCCGGAACGGGGATTGCCAGCCATGGGAGCTCGCCTTCCGTTTCCATGTCGGCACCCGACGTCGCGAGAACCGAGCCGGCCTCGGTCGGGGCAAGGGCCCGCCCGATGCGGAGCCCCAATCCGGCGGCGACGATGCCGCCGACGACCAGGAGCATGCCGATGAGCAACCGACGGCGCATGTCAGTCGATGCGAGTAAAAGGGTAGTATTCGGAGGCGAAGGTGCAGCCCGCCAGGTGGTGGATGCGGGCCGCGCTCACTGCTTCGGCCCGATTCCGCGGCGGGAGGCGATACGGCATGGGCTCGGTCCTCAGGGTGTCCATCACGCGGCTCAGCGGAACCACCGGAACCGTCCCCACTGATTGCTCCTCGAGGGCTGTCGCAAGATGTCGTCGATCTCCGGTCACGAACATGAGGAAGGCGCCCGGAGACAGGCCGTGGAACTGCTCGAGAGTGAGCTGCTGGTTGCGCACCCGCAGGTCGGCCAGGAACTCCGAGTAGCGCCAGAGCAGCGTCAGGCAGGTGTCGGCTTCATCCTCATTCTGAATCGGGTCCAGGTCGACTTCCAGCCGCATCGGCTCGGCGGAGACGCTGTCCGGGGGCGGGACTCTCGTCTCCAGCTCTTTGAGGAACGAGCCGAGCTCGGGCGATCCGTACGGGAGCTCGAGCCGGAGGCCATCGCAGCTCGAGCGCCTGGAATCGGAAATCCACCTGAAGTGCCAGCGAACGTCACCGATCCGGTCGCGCACGGCCGCGACACAACTGAGAAACTGCAGCCCGTCGATTCCCGGAAGGCCTCGCTCACCGCTGATTCGAACCACAGTCCACCCGCTGCTTGACATTCTATGCTCGTTTTCTAGCCCACATACCTGGGCAGGAACAGGCCGCTGGAAGAACGGCAAGAAAATCGCCTGCCTGTTCGTTACTGGCAACCGTCCCACCGGGTCCTGGGTTTCCGGCAGCCCCCGCAACCATCTCGATCTTCCTGTCCGAACGCGCTGTCTGGCCGGCCGAGGTCACTCGTCGCTTGTGTGCCCGATTCTTGCCGGTCATTTTCCTGAATCGACCGCGGGAACGAGGGGGCAACGGGCGACGGTGTTGAGCTGGATGGGCAGGACCGTGCTGAGACCACCAAAGGACGATCCGGACACCGCCGGGCTGATGGCGCTGGAGACGAGCGTGCCTCCAAAGGCACTGGTTCTCAGTCTCCTCGCTCTCGGCGTGGCCGCGCTGGCGAGCCTGGTGTGGCCCGAGTCCCTGGAGGAGCTGGCCGCCCTCGTGTGGCTGCTGGCCCTGATCCCCTCCTTCCTCTTCGCCTACTACCGGGGGTGGGAAGGAGCGGCCGGGGGCCTGGCGGCGGCCATGGCCCTGCTCATCCTCTTTGAGGTCGCTCCGCCGCTGATATCAGGGACTCGAGTCGACTGGCGCATCGCCGGCGGCATCACAGTGGTGTTCATAATGACGAGCCTCGGGGCGGGCTCCATCGCGGAACTTCTGCGGCGGCAGAAGGTGCGCGCTCTGGAGATGGCGTACGCCGATCCTCTCACGGGCCTGCCTAATCGGCGGGTGCTGGACTTCTTCCTGGGTCACCACTTCGCTTCGGCTCAGAGGGGCATCAAGTTGGCGGTGGTGATGTTCGATCTGGACGGATTCAAGGCTTACAATGATCGCTTTGGCCACCAGGCGGGAGATGAAGCGCTGCAGGCGTTCGCGCAGATCCTCCGGACGCAGGCACGCCGTTCCGATCTCGGCGGCCGGTACGGTGGCGAGGAATTCCTGGCAATTCTGCCTCACGAGGGCCTGGACGGGGCGCGCACCTTTGCCGAGCGGGTGCGCAATACTCTGGCGCGCCATGAGCTTCCGACGGGAGTCGGGATCACCGTCAGCGGCGGACTGGCCTGCTTCGAGCCTACCATGTCCGACGCGCACGAGTTGGTGCAGGCGGCGGATGCTTCCATGTATGAGGCCAAAGCGGCCGGCGGGAATCGCGTCGAGCCGACTGCGCAGGTAGCGTCCGACGGACCCTCGGAGAGGATGGGCGCCACGCCCGCCTGAAGACCCGGTGCAGCCCCGTCGGGTCCGCCGTTCTCGGACCCCATGGCCGCTTTCGCTCGGCCGTACCGTCCCCTACACTCCAGCCAGTTCCGGCTCTTTCTCCATCACCACCGCATCGTCGGCGGCACCTGCATCATCTTCGGCGGCCAGCAGCCCGTTCGCCCGGAAATGCCGCACCGCGAAGTGAACGGCGTCGTCCAGCAACGAGTGCAGCACGGGCAGGAGGACCAGCGTCAGAAAGGTGGCGAAGGTCAATCCGGCTATCACGGCGATCGCCATCGGTCCCCACCACGCGGCCTGGGTGCCGCCCCAGTAAACGTCAGGGTTAAGCGAACGGTAGAACCCGTTGAAATCGAAGTTGAGGCCTATGGCCAGCGGTGCCAGCCCCATGACGGTCGTGACGGCCGTCAGTGTCACTGGACGGAAGCGGGTCAAGCCTCCCTGCACCAGCGACTCCCGTTCGTCGATCCCGTCGCGATCCCGCAGGACGTGGATGTAATCCACCAGCACGATCGCGTTGTTCACAACGACTCCCGCCAGGCTGATGACGCCGACCCCGGTCATTATCACCCCGAAGGGCATGCGGAAGATGAGCAGCCCGACCAGCACACCCACGGTCGAGAGCAGGACGGTGCTCAGGATGAGAAGCGGCTTGGCCAGCGAGTCGAACTGCGATATGAGAATGAAGGCCATGAGGAGTATCGCCATGGCGAAGGCGCCGAACAGGAAGTCCTGCGAATCCTGCTGTTCCTCCTGCTGGCCGGTATACGAGATGTCGTAGCCCGGCGGCAGTCCCGCCGCGAAGTCTCCCAGCGTCTCCTGCACCTCTGCCAGCACCGCGTTGGTGTTGAAGCCCGCACGCACATCGGCCGAAACCGTCGCCACGCGGTCCAGGTCCTTGCGGTTAACGCCGCTGAGCCCCTCTTCCACCTGCCAGGTGGCCACCGCCGGGAGAGGAACCTGATCCCCCTCTTCGGTGGTGATGGTGAGATCCGCGAGGGAACTCAGATCCTGCCGGTACGGCTCTGCCAGCCGTACGACGATGTCGTACTCGTCCTCGCCATCGCGGAATTCCGAAGCCTCGGTTCCGTTGATCGCGCTCCGCACCGTGAAGCCTATATCCTGGGTGTTCAGCCCGAACAGCGCCGCCTTCTCCCGATCCACTTCGATCTGGACCTCGGGCCTCGCCGCATCCATGTCGGTTTCCAGGCCCTCCAGCTTCGCCCCGACGGCGGCATTGGACAGGACGGCTACAGCCTCGTCTCCCAGATCCTTCAGGACCGTGAAGTCCTCGCCGGCAATCTCGATGTTCACCGGTAGTCCCGTCGGGGGACCCATGTTGGGCATGTCGACGCTGATCATTGCCCCGGCTACATCTCCGCCGATGTTGGCGCGCATCGATTCCAAGGTCTCGAAGGAATCCGTCGCCCGGTCCTGGTAGTCCACGAAGCTCACCGCCACCGTGGCCAAGTGCGTTCCCTGCTCGCTGCCGAACTCGCCGATTGCGGAGCCTACCATGGCCACCGTCGACTGATAGTCGAGCCGGCCGTCGAGTTCTTCCAGCTCCGCCTCCAGTCGCCGCACAACCTGGTCGGTCACCTGCGCCCGCGTGCCGACCGGTGTCTCGATCTGGACCCACACGTCGTCGGGCGGGATGTCCTCGGGGAAGAACACGATTCCGCGGTTGAATATCCCGAACAGGACGACAACGCCCACCAGGACTACGACAGCCTGTCCCACCACGGCGACGCGGTGCCGCAGAGCCCAGCGCAGACCGCCCTCGTAGAAGCGAAGCGTGGCCGGGAAGCCCTTGTGTTGCACCCAATGACCCAGCGGCGCCAGAACATGGCGGTGAAGGTAGAACAGGCCTGCCGCGGTAGCCGCCAGGAGGACCGTGGCGAGCGGCCTGCGGGGAAGGCCGACCAGGAACAGCAGGCCAACCAGGCCCCAGGCGGCAAGGCGAAACTCCTTGGTAAGCTCCATCCTCCGCTCGTCTTCACGCCGCATGAACAGAGAACACAAGGTCGGATTGATCACCAGGCCGACGAAGAGCGACGAGCTCAGGGTGATGATGAGCGTCTTCGGCAGGTAGCTCATGAACTCGCCCGTGATACCCGGCCAGAACGCCATCGGCGCGAAGACCACTAGAGTGGTGGCCGTGGCAGCCATGACCGGCATCGCCACCTCGGCCGTGGCCAGCTTGGCGGCTGTCTTTCTGTCGAAGCCCTCCTCGCGGAAGCGGTAGATGTTCTCGACGACCACGATGGCATTATCCACCAGCATCCCCAGCGCCAGGATCAGAGAGAACAGCACGACCATGTTCATCGTATAGCCGAGCAGCTGCATGATGCTGAACGACAGGAACATGGACAGCGGAATGGCGATGCCCACGAAGGAGGCGTTACCCACCCCCAGTACCAGCAGGAGGACTGCCACCACGAGGATGAGGCCCGAGATGATGTTGTTCTCGAGGCTGCTCACCATGTTGCGCACGTACTTGGCCTGATCCGAGGTGACCACGACCTCGGTGGTGGGCGGAAAATCGGGCTCCATCTCCGCTATCACGGACCTCACCGCGTCCGACGTCTCGATGATGTTCTCGCCCGAGCGCTTGCTCACACTCAGCGTCACGACCGAGTTGCCGTTGAGGCGCGCGTAGCTGTCCCGCTCCTTGAAGCCGAAGTCCACCGCCGCCACATCCCGCACGTATACGGGTCGCTCACCGGGCGCAGTGATAACGATATCCCCGATGGGTCTCGTCTCCTCGAACTCTCCCGGCACCCGCACCAGGTACTTCATGTCGCCGACGTCGATGGTCCCGCCGGGGACGGTCAGGTTCTCGAAAGCGATGGCGTCGATGACGTCCTCGAAGCTGATGCCGTAGAACTTCAGCTTCGCCAGGTCGACGTCCACCTGCACTTCACGCTCGAGCCCGCCGGACAGCGAGACCCCGAGCACGCTCGGGATCCGCTCGATCTCGTCCTGGAGATCCTCGGCCAGCTTCTTGAGCCTGACCAGGCTATACTGGCCCGCCACGTTGACCTGGAGAATGGGAAACTCAGCGAAATTGAACTCGACTATCTGGGGCTCCTCGGCCGCGGGCGGCAGCTCCGGCTTGGCGATGTCAACCTTCTCGCGCACCAGCTGGATGGCCTCCGTCATGTCCATGCCAGCCTCGAACTCGGCGGCGATGCTGGAGTAGCCCTCCACGGAGGTCGAGGTGAGCGTCTTTATGTCCGAGATCTTGTTGAGCTCCTCCTCAACGGGCCTCGTGACAAGCGTCTCGACGTCCCTGGGAGCGACTCCGGAATAGACAGTGTTGACGGCGATGAACGGCACGGTGACGTCTGGCGACGCCTCCTTCGGAACCGCCAGATAAGAAGAGAGGCCCGCCAGAACGATGAACACCATCCCCACCAGAACGCTGGTTGGATGATCGACGGCGAAGCTCGTGAGCCAGAACGTCCTGTACTTCTCTATCTCCCGGGAACCGCTATCCCGGCGCTCTGCCCGGACCCACTCCGTGGCACCCTCTTCAGGCTGCCCGGACCTTGGGGATCCGATCCCCGTGCCCGGCTTTTTCCTGAAGATCATCGACCCCCACCCTCCTCACCGACCACTCGCACGCGCTCGCCCGGATCCACAAGCTGGTGTCCCTTGACGATCAGGCGATCGCCGACCTCCAACCCCCGGGCGACGACGACCCGATTCTCGAACGAGGCGCCGAGCTCTACGCCACGGGCCGCTGCCAAGGCCATCCCGCCGCTGTCACTCGCAACGAATACCTGGTATCCGCTTTCCGTCCGAAGGACTACGTCCTGCGGCACCACGACCACGTCCTCCAGCCGCTCGACGGCCACCCTGACGTTGGCGATCATCTGCGGCTTCACCTTCCCATCGGGGTTATCCATCACGATTTCGATGGGAAACGTCCGGTTGCGCTCGTCCACCGCGCTGCCCACGAAACCGATCCGTCCGTCGAACACTCTTCCGGGCAGGATGTCGAAGGTGATCCTCGCCTCTCCTCCGCTCCGGACGAGAGCGGCGAAGCGCTCCGGCACGCCGCCCACGATCTTCAACCGTGTGACGCTGAGCACCCTCGCCACCGGAGTGGCCGGAACGACGATCTCCCCCGCCTCCACGTACCGGTCGTCCAGCACTCCCGAGATGGGCGAGGTGATAGTCAGGCGGTCCAGCCGCACCTGCAGAAGCGACAGACGCGCATCCGCTGACTCGGCATCGTACTTCGTCTGCAAGTAGGCGATCTCGCTGCCGATCCGATCGTCCTCCCAGAGCTGCCGCTGGCGCCCGTAGCGCTCCCGGGCGAGCCGGGCCACGGCCACCGCCTCGTCGACCTGGGCCCGCAGTACATCGTCGTCGATCTGTGCGATAGGCTGTCCGGCCCTGACGCGCTCCCCTTTGTCGACGAAGAAGCGTTCGACCACGCCGCTCTCTTCGGAGCTCACGACTACGTCGTCATGGGCCTCCACCGCCCCGGTGAGCCTGACATAGGCCGTGAAGAGTTCTCGCTGCACGGTCCAGGTCTCGACGTTCACGACCTTGACATATGCCTCCGCCTCGGCCTCTTCTCCCTCAGTCCCGCTGGCTTCCGGAGAGTTGCAGCCCCCTGCGGTCCCGCCCACGGCCCCGGCCAGGGCGAGCATCGCCACGAATCGCCACGAGCCTCGCTTCCCCGCCGGGTGATTCGACGATTCTCGACCTATATGCATCAGTAGTCTCGCCTTTCGTCGTTGTTGCCGGACGAGTCGGTCGCACCCGGCCCGCGGTCGGCCCCAGCTTCCCCGGTGGCAGGCGTGTGGCCAGGAGCCATGTGAGGGGACGTCCGGTCGACCACCGGCACCACACCCACGGCCAGGTCGAGGCGCGCCCGGGCCACCAGGTAATCGTACACAGCCCGCGCGTAGTTCAGCTCCGCCTGCCGCAGCGCGAGCTCCGCTTCCGTCACCTCGAGTCGCTCACCCGTCCCCGCCAGGTACTCGGCGGTCACGATCTCGAAGCCTCGCTGAGCCTCACCCACAGCCCGGCGTTGGGCATCGGCCCGCACCCGCGATTCAGTGAGCTGGTCCAGAACGCTGTGGACTTCGTTTTCCGCCCGCTGTTTGAGCTCCACGATCTGCTCCTCGGCCTGACGAACCGAGATCCGGCGTTGGGCCACCCGCTGCCAGCGCGAACCTCCCTTGAAGATCGGTACCTCCACCCTTACCCCTACGGCAGCCGTCTTTGTACGCTGGTTCGAGTTCTCGCCGAAGAAGTCGAGAGCCCCGTTCTCCTGCGCGAGGACCGACCAGTTGGCGAAGGCCTCCATCCGGGGAAACAGCTCCGAGCGTTCGACCTTCAGCTGGACTTCCTCCAGCTCGCGCCTGACGTCTGCCTGCCTGAGGTCGGAGCGGTTCCTCAGAGCCAGATCTCTCAGCTCTGCTAAGGAGATGTCTTCCGCCCCTCCCAGTCCTGCGAAGTCCAGAAGCTCGACGTTCTCCGGACTGTTCTCTTCCCGCCGCTCCAGGTCCATCAGGTGCAGCTCTCCCTCCGCCCCTATCGCTTCCACTTCGCTCAGGCCCATCTCGATCGCCAGAAGGCGCTCGGCCTCGGCGAGGGCGTTCTCGCCGCGCCGCAGGTTCGGACGGATGTTCGACAGTTGCACCTCGAGTCTCAGGACGTCGTAGTTTCCCGCCAGGCCAGCCCGGTTCAGAGCTCGGGTCTCCTCCAGCGTGCGCTCGACTCGCCGGATGCTGTTCCGTGTGACCCGAACCTGTTCTCGAGCCAACAGAACGTTCACGTAGGCGATCCGTATGTTCGTGGCTACCTGTTGAGCGTTACCCCGGAGTGCTTCGCGGTTCAGGTCGCGTACCTTGTTCGCGGCACCGACACCGATGAACACCTTCGCGTCGAAGACTTTCTGCGACAAAGTGACCCCAGCCGACCACTGGTTGTCGGCCCCGAAGGCGACCGGGACCAGCTCCTCGGGATCAGGGGCGTTCGGGTTCAGGATTCCGGCCGGCAGGAATACCTCGGGAACGATCAGATTCCTCTGCATCGAGGCGTTGGCATCGATCTCGGGAAAGAGGCCACCGTACGCCTCCTTCACCTGCCTGTTCGCCGCCTCCAGGTCCAGCTGGGCCACCCGGAGCTGCCTGTTGCTCTGCAGGGCGATCCGAACCGCCCGCTCCAGTGGGTAGCTGCGGATCTGTGCCCGGTTCATGCCCCCGTGCCCCGCATCGGCAGTGATCCTCCGGTCCGGTCGGGAACCACGCGCAGCGGGAGCATCATCCTCGACACCCATGTCCCTGAGTCTGAGCTCGGCCTCGCCGACGAACACGGGTGATCCCCGGCCGGCCGCTTCCCTCGGGGACACCTCCGTCGACGTATCGTTTGCCTGCTGACCGCTCGTTTGCGCGCCCGCCGTACCTGCACGAGCAAGCAGCGCCGCCACAGCAAGCACCGATATCATCGGCGAGCGCCACCGGGATCTCGACAATCCCCTTCCCCTCAGGTCCATCCGCTCCCCCTCTATCTTCCAGCTGGCCACCCGGTGATGTCGCCCACGCGGCAGCCGATTCTCCTGATGCCGCCTCCCTAACTGCCGGAGGCGGCCGCTCCTGCGCCGGAGGGCAGCAGTCCTTCCCTCATGAGGACTCGAAAATGCTGGAAGAGGCCGATGGTCAGATCCCCCACATCCTCTATCTCCGAGCAGCAGGCCTCTGCCTCGGCCAGCATGGCCGCCGGGTCACATGCCATGAAGATCGTGACCAGGCCGTGCACCAGAGACCACAGATAGAGCACCACCACGTCAGGATCCGCCTTCCTGATGTTGCCGGCTTCCATGGCTTCGACAACGCATCTGCGCAGCACCCGGTAGCCGCCTTTCCCCGGCACGTCGTCTATCTGCCGGGGCGCGTCCGGCTGGATGGCGAAGATGATCTTGAAGTACTGCCGGTTCTCCATCGCGAACCTGATGTATGCCTCCCCCAGCGCGGCGAAGCGCTCGATGGATCCTGCCGGCAGGTGGTCGATGGCCTTCCACAGATAGGCTTCGGAACGCTCGAAACCGTGAGTCACCACCCGGTCCACCAGTGTCTCCTTGCTGTCGAACCAGTGATAGATCGCGGTGGCACTGAGTCCGATACGCGATGCAACAGCCCTCATCGAGAGGGCCTCGAGGCCGCCCTCGGCAAGGAGATCGCGGGCTGCCGCGAGAATCGCGTCTTCCGTATCACAGGTCCTGCCTGGTTCCGCCAGCCTCGGCTCCGCCATTCGGCACCTTTCCTGCTGACCACCTGGTCTAACGCTGCTAGGTTAACACTGTTAATTTAACGCTGTTAACCTGCCCGTCAAGGGAGGTTCCGTCTGAACGGAGACCATCTATGGGGTGATCCGGATCGGCCCTCAGCTCACTCGCAGGTCCAGGTCGATGGCGTAGGCACCTCCCCTCCCGCGGCCGGCGATGACGTATGCGCCCGGATCCGTCAGGTTGCTGGACCCGCGGAAGAGGAGCCGATCGCCAGCGGAGAGGCGGGTAATCAGAGCCGACTCCAGGTCGGTGGCGGCCGAGCCGAGGGAGTCGGACAGCAGGCCGGCCACCTCGGGAAGAACCGCGCGTGTCCGTCCCACGACCGTGCGGACCACGTCGCCGAGGGCGCGTCTGAGACTGTCCCACGCATCGGGACGGTTGACGTCGAACACTTTCAGCTGAATGGAGTGGATGCCATCGCCACGCACCAGCAGAATCAACCGGTCCCAGTCGTCGATCCGCTCCATGTCGAACGATGAACTGGCACCCGAATCCGGCGCTCGAACGAAGTCGGGGCTGGACTTCCGCTGGGGATCGCATTCCCAGTGCCGGGCCAAGTCGGGCATCACCGAGTGCTCGGTGGCGTGCTCCCCGCGGCCGTTCACATAGCGCACGTCAGCCACGAAGCGGAAGTTGGCGCGACGGGGGGGAAGCTTCCGCGGAAAGCGGAAGCTGGTCAGGACGAGCTCGTAGGTCTGCGGCACATTGGCCTCCCTTCATGCCGAGTTGGCGGTTGCCCGACACGGCAGGAAAGGGGCGCGAGAAGCGCCGCGCTCGGGGTGACTGGCTGTTCGAACCGGCATTGCCGGACCGATTGGAGGACTTTAAACCAGGGCGGGGGCAGCTTTCAAGTCGTCCCGATGCTATCGGCCACCATCTTCCTCCAGTACCCGTTCCAGCTTTCGTTCCAGGTCCAGGAAGGCCCTATCCCAGTCGTTGGCTTCGGCATGCCGCACGATCGTGTCACCCTGGGTGAAGGCCATGACCAGCCCGATGGCGTGGATCAGGTCCTTCCGCTCCAGCACGAACTTGGCAAAACGGAGGTCCGGCTGCCGCCTACCGAGATCTGCCGCCAACTGTTCGGCCCGATGCCGCAGGTCCTCAGTGAGGTCCGTTGCCCGCGTCGATATCTGCGTCCTCATCAGTCTCCGCTGCCCGGTGCTGGTGTGTTGGCCGTATGGCTAATTACGCCAGCGGGTGGCAAGATGTAAAGTCGCACCGACCGGGAGCCTGACCATGCACACCAGACCGTTGCAAGAGCTTGTGGTGCTCGACCTGGAGCATCCGATCTGGGACCGCTTCTTCTGGGTATCGCCGCTGACGGTGATCGGCACCGTGGAAGAGGACGGGAGACCGAACTTCGCGCCCAAGCACATGGTCACACCCATGGGCTGGGAGAACTACTTCGGGTTCGTGTGTACCTCCCGGCACTCGACATATCAGAACGCCCTCCGCGAGAAGACCTTCACGGTCAGCATGCCGCGTCCGGACCAGGTGGTTCTCGCCAGCCTGTGCGCTTCGCCCCGGCAGGAGGAGAGTGTCAAGCCCGAGATCGGAGCGCTCCAGACGCGGCCCGCTACGAAGGTGCGCGGCAGGTTCCTCGCGCAGTCGTACCTTTTCCTGGAATGCGAGGTGGACCGGATCGTCGACGGCTTCGGCGAGAACAGCCTTGTCGTGGGCCACATAGTGGCCGCCGCGGTGGCACCTGATTCACTCCGCACGCTGGAGGGCGACAACCAGGACATGATCCGGACGTCCCCGCTCCTGGCCTACCTGCCACCCGGACGCTTCGCGCGGGTCGAGGAAACTCACTCGTTCCCCTTCCCGGCCGGCTACGAGCGCTGACCGAATGAGCGGAGCGGGGGCCGGATCGAGCATCCTCGAACATCTCCGTCGCCGCGAGGCCGAGATGGCGCGTCTCCTGATGCGACTGGTGCAGGCTGAATCGCCGTCCCCGGACCCGCAGGCACAGGCCGCCGTACAGGCGATTCTCCGGACCGAGCTCGAGCGGCTCGGATACGTCGTCCGGCACATCCGGGGAAGAGGTTCCGGGGGCCAGATCCTGGCGATCCCTAATTCCCGCCGTAAGAGCCGTCCCACGCAACTAATGATCGGTCACAGCGACACAGTGTGGCCCGCCGGCACCCTCGAGCGGATGCCCGCGGTTATCAGGAACGGCCGGCTTCACGGCCCCGGCTCCTACGATATGAAAGGCGGCCTGGTGAACATCGTCTTCGCCCTCAAGGCTCTCGCGGCACTCGGACTGGAGCCGGAGGTCACTCCCCTGGTGTTCATAAACAGCGACGAGGAAACGGGAAGTCACGACTCGATGCCTCACGTGAAGCGCCTGGCGCGAGCCTGCGAGCGCGTCTACGTGCTCGAGCCGGCACTGGGTCCTCACGGGAAGCTGAAGACCGAGCGCAAAGGGAACGGCTTCTTCGAGGTGCGCGTCGCAGGGAGGGCGGCGCACGCGGGTCTGGAGCCACACAAGGGGGCAAGCGCCATTCTGGAGCTCTCGATGGTCATTCAGCGCCTGTTCGCACTTAACGATCCCGAGAGAGGAATCACGGTAAACGTAGGCACCATCGACGGCGGCCTGCGAACCAACGTCGTCGCCCCGGAGAGCCGGGCTACGGTTGACGTACGCATCCTGAGACAGGAGGACGCCCGGCGACTGGAGAAGCAGATCCTGTCGCTCGAGGCGACGACACCAGGCACGGAGCTCGTAGTCACAGGGGCGATGAACCGTCCGCCGATGGAGAAGACCCCGGGCAACCAGCTTCTGTGGCGAATGGCTCGGGAGGCCGGAAAGGAGCTTGGACTGGATCTCCAGGAGGGAACGAGTGGCGGCGGCTCCGACGGGAACATCTCCAGCCTGTTCAGCCCCACCCTGGACGGTCTGGGCCCGAGGGGCGACGGGTCGCACGCCGTCCACGAACACGTCGTGGTAAGCAGTATGCCCGAGCGTGCGGCCCTGCTGGCGCTGATTCTCGTGGCACCTTCGATCGCCGACGACCCGTTTGCGGCTTCCGGCGACTCCCGCCGCGCGGCCGCTACGACGAGGCAGCCCGGGGCGACCCAGGAAGGAGGGTCGCGTACCTGAGGTTCGGCTTCTGAAGCGAACGGTCGGCCGCCAGCGCGCGGCTGCCGGCCGACCTCTACCCTTGCCGGGAACCCTTCTGCCAGACTGCCATCACTGCTGACAGGGATTTGCGGCGCACGGGTTCGCTCCACAGGGATTCGCGGCGCACGGGTTCGCCCCGCAAGGATTGGCAGCGCACGGGTTGCACGGATTCATGCCGCCGGCCATCGACGCATCGAACCCTGCCTGCAGGTCTTCAACACGAGCAGTGAGGGCGGCCAGCTCCACCGAGCCCCAGTCCAGCGGCTTGGCGTTCATGGGAATCGCCATGCAGAGTTGCACCATTTCGGCCGCCGACACCTCGTCCAGGCCGGCACGATCCTTCGCCATCTGGACCGGGTGCGGATACGGCTGGGCGAAAGTAGCGTTCATCATCCCGTAGCCGTCGCCTGAATGGCAGGTTCCGCACGATGTCGTCCCCGGGCCGCTCAAGGCCGTGTCATCCCACAGCTCCTCGCCGAGCGCGATCAGCTCAGCGCCCGACATCCCGTGGTCGTTCAGATACCGGTCGCCCTGCACTATATCAGCGACCGGTAGCTCCTGTGCCGCACACGGGTTGGTTACCTCTCCGTCGCGAGTCGCCTGCTGATGTGCCTGGCGGCCGCGTCCTCGGACTCAGTATATGGCTGGCCCTCGCCTCTAGAGGAGGGCTTTGTGCTTCTCAACGGGTCAGCACGTGCCGCGGTTCCCGATATGAAAGACCGACACGCAACCGGGTCCTGGGCGATGCCGGCGTGGGGTGACGTCCGGGGCGGTGGAATCAGAGGAACTCGACCTCGTCCACCAGCTCAATATCCCTCTCCAGGGTCCGGTGCACGGGACAGCGACTGACTATCTGCGCCAGCCGGTCCCGCTGGGCGTCATCGAAGTCGCCTCGAATGGTCACCTGACTGGTGAGTCGGTCCACCAGGCCCTTTCTATCGCTACCTTCGGCCCCTGACACCTTCTGGTGCTGGTAACTAGCGCTCGCCGTTTCCAGGCGTATGCCCTTATGGCGAGCGTATAGAACCAGGGTGATCAGAGTACAGGCCGCCAGCGAGCCGAGGAGGAGCTCATACGGAGACGGACCGGTGTCCTCGCCTCCCTTGTCCAGCGGTTCGTCGGAGGCCCAGGTGTGCCTCCCGTTGGACAGGGAGACGCGCAACCCCTCCTGCAGCTCAGCTGTGATCTCAACCATCTCAGTCTCCCTTCGTCCCCGTGGGCCGGCGGCGCAATGCATTATCTCTCCGGCGCCGGTCGGTCGGGGCTGCGATCGCCGCATATCCGACCCGGGTGTACCAGCAGGCGGTTATCGACCGAGCCCGACCGCCTCTTCAGCCGGCATCCCCTCATCGAACTGCTCGTAGTCGAGCTGGCTGCCCCGGAAGCTGTGCGGAATGAGATATGCCGCCACGGTGACCACGGCGGCCACGATGACCGCCATCCGCGCCCGGCCGAGACCCACCGCGTCTCCCCCGGCCCGCCGGCGCACCACTAGTGCCGCCATCAGCCATGCCAGCCACATGATCAGGGTCTTGTTGTCGGTGAGGTCCCATCCGAAAGGCACTCCGGTCCACAACTCGCCGAAGGCGTACTTCTGAACGATCGGGCCGAGAACCAGACCCCCGACGGTCAGTGTGCCGAGGGTCACCCAGGCAAGGCGTCTCATTCCGGCCGCGCCGAAAAGCGCTCCCAGCCCGGCGCGCATGGCCAGAAGCACTCCGACGAACATGAACAGGATGTGTGGAATCAGAAAGACGGCGGGCACGCTGTTCTTGAAGCGAATCACTGCGTTCCCACTCTGCGCCGGTGGAAGCCGGGCTTCCTCGCCGCTGCCACGTACGATCACGTAGTACTCCAGCTTTCCCGCGGCCGGCTGCGCGGGGAGGTGTCCAATCAGCTCGTCCTCTCCGGCGACAAGCGGGTCCACCACGAACTCGTCGTCCGTCGGGTAGCGGCGGTACACGAGAAGTCCGTCGTCTCCGTCGGACGCAGCGACCCGCACTTCCGTGTCTTCGGCGGAATGGCCTCGGCGGACCAACCGGTAGCCGTACGTCTTATCGGCAACGGTGTACTCACCGGGGAGCGGATAGGTGGGTCCCGTCGTCCGCTGGTAAGCGGCAGCTCCGAGCATCAGGGCGATCGCCAGCGCCCACAGGACGATACTCCTGCGGCGCCCCGAACGTTCATCGTCAGCCATGGGGGACCCCTGTGCTTGCAGTTAGTGTTTCCGGAGTACCACCCCAGGTCCGGTCGTACCGCTGGCAGCTACTCGTTCGCGACTAATCCCCTCCGCCCGCCTCGGATTCTCCCTTCCGCACACGTAACAGGGACAGCAGCCTTCGGGGATCCGAAGTATACCGAGCAATCAGCCGTGCGATCCTGAGCGGTACGTAAAGAAACCCCAACGGTCGAGGCAGCGGGTAGATCCTCCAGTCCTTCCTCGTAGGCGTTGTGACACGGCGAGAAAGGTAGCCGATCCTGTCCCTGGCTGTATCGTGTACGCCCAGATCGAAGCGCGCCCGCGCGGCGAATGACGGCGATACCGGGCGGACTGAATCCAGCCAGCTCCAGACGCGCGCCGAGTAGTCCCAAGTATCGGGCGCGCTCTCCAGCTCGGCCCGCACCGGGGACGGAAGGTCTCCGTCCAGGAGTTCCGACGCCAGGGCCAGCCCCAGAAGCACCATCCGATGGCAGCGAAGGTCGCGGCTGCCTTCAAACGACGCTTCCCAGTCGAAACCTCTCTGGCTCCTTACGAATTCGGCGATGTCGCAGATCCACTTGAGCCTCGGCCAGGGAAACGGCCCGTGCTTGGCGCCGTGCACGCAAAGCAGGAACAGGAGGTACGTCGGTGACAGGCCGCGTACCTCTCGACCGTGCAGCTCCATCTTCGTGTCCGAAGACCACAGGACCTCGCTGTTGAACCTGCCCGTGAAGAAGCTGCGTGCGATATCCCAGTGAAGATCCAGGTCCAGCCCGTCACGCTCTCTGGTGAAGGTTCTTGAATACTCCATGTGCCGGAGAGCCTTCTCCTGGGCGCCCTTGGTTTCCTGCCACGGCTCGTATCCAAGGGAGTGGACGATTCCCACGGCCCGTGAAACATCTTCCTGGCGAACGAGAAGATCGAGGTCGCCGAACTCCCGCAGCGAGAGGCTGGGGTACAGTGACGTGGCCACTACCGGTCCCTTGAGCGCGATCGTCTCGATCCCCTCGGAACCGAAGGCGTCCACAACCCCCAGCAACTCTGCCGACAGATACAGGTTGTGTCTGGTAACCGCCTCGAACCGGTCGCGCAGCCGCCGACGCACCGGGCTCGATATCTCCTGCCTGTCAGCCAGGTGCAGGTACAGAAGGGGGAGAACACCGTGATAGGCTCCTTCCTCCAGCACGGTGCTCCAGTCGATGGGCGACCGGATCAGCCGTCCCAGCCGTTTCTCGGCCGCCGGCTCGAGTACTGAGCGGGCCGCCGTGGCGAGAAGCTGAAGCTCCGGTCGCAGGTCCCTCACGCTTGACCCCTGTAGGCTCTCGCCTGCATATGGAACAGATCGGCGTAGCGGCCACCCAGCCGCATCAGCTCGTCGTGCGTCCCCGCTTCCGTGATTCGTCCGTCATCCAGCACGTAGATCCGATCGACCATCCGAACCGTGGCGAAGCGGTGGCTGATAGCCAGCACGGCGCAATCCCTGGCTATCTCGCGGGCCATCTCGAACACCCTGATCTCCGACGCCGGATCCAGCGCGCTGGTCGGCTCGTCCAGCACCAGCAGCTGGGCGTCACTGTGGAACGCACGGGCGAGGGCTATCTTCTGCCACTCGCCGGCGCTCAGCTCCTCGCCGTCTTCGAACCAGTTCCCGAGCGTCGTCTCATAACCGTGTCGGAGGCGCTCGATTACCGGCGCCGCTCCCGACCGTGTGGCAGCCTGCTCAATGCGGACCTGCTCGAGCGGCACTGCCGTGTCTCCGAACCAGATGTTGTCTCGCGCAGGGGCCTGGTACCGCACGAAGTCCTGGAACACGACCGCCACCTGCCGACGAAGGTCCTCGGTCGCGAAGTCACCCAGATCGATTCCGTCAAGCGTCACCCGGCCACCGGTGGGATCGTACAGGCGGCACAGCAGCTTCACCATGGTAGTCTTCCCGGATCCGTTCGCCCCGATGAGAGCGACCATCTCGCCCGGTTGTATCTCCATGCTGACGTCGTTCAGGAGAGTCCTGGTCCCGGTGGGATAGCGGAAATTGACCGCCTCGAGTGCGAAGCCGGAGCGCATCGGGCGAGGAACCGGGTGCGGGCGGCTCGGTTCCGCGACTCGCTGCTCCAGATTCAGGAAATCATCCAGCGTGGTGAGGAAGAGATTGTTCTCGTACAGGCTGCCGAGCCCGCCGAACATCGTCTGGACAAGCGATTGACCGCGTTGCACAGCCCCGAAGTACATCACCAGGTCACCGATGGTGATCGCCCCGGCCATCGTCCGCTGGGCAATGATGGCATACGAGGCGAATACGGCCAGGGACGCCAGCGTCTGGCCGAGCAGGTCTCCGACGGTCCGCTGCCGCGCCAGCTCGATGCTTTCCTTCCGCAGGCGGTCCCGCAGAGTGCGGAATCGTCGAATCAACTCCGGACCCAGGTTGTATATCCTCACCTCCTTGGCGTAGGCCTCGTGAACCAGAAGCCGATCCAGATACAGGGCTCGCCTCTGCGTAGATGCCCGTCGCCGTTGCCAGGCGTACGTTCGGTCCGAGTGCCGGATGCGGACCCAGTACGCAGGCACGACGGCGCCGAACAGCAGGACAGGCAGGATCCAGTGCGCCGTGGCCAACAGCAGCACGATGCCCACCACCGTCGCGCCGCTTTGGGTTACCTGGGTTAGAGACGTGAGGAGCTTCTGGGGTCGGAAGGGCGCTTCCAACTGGGCGCGGTGCAGCGTGTCATGATACTGCGGATCCTCGTAATAACCGAGGTCGACCTTGACAGATTTTTCGTGGAGGACACCGAACATACGGTCGGTAACGGACTGACCCTGAGCTTCAGTTGCCAGAGCGGACAGCGAGCGCGCAACAGCGATGGCCAGGCCGACCAGCGCGGCCAGGCCAATGAGAAACAGGATGCGCGAGAACGAGATCTGGCCGGAACTGGTCACACCGGCAACGACCCCGTCCACGACCAGCTTAGTGAGATACAGGGCGGCGAGGGGAAGCGCCGCCTGGAAAACTACGAGTACCAGGCTCAGCACTGTCCAGCCCGGTGCGCTCTGCCAGACCAGGGACAGCGCTCTCTTCAGCCGCAGGGAGAGAGCCAGCTTCCGCAGCACAGCGTTCAGGCGGGCCATCACACGTCCCCGGCGTCCGGCGTCGTAAGGGGCGTGTACTCCAGAACTGATTCCTCTCCTCCGATTACGACCTCACCTTCGCTCTCCACCCACGCATGAGCCGTGAGGTCTTCGCCGTCCGGCCTCGCCACGCCGAGGTGTAGTTCCGCCGGAACGCCGGCGCGGCGAAACAGGACCAGAGTCGCCAGCGCCTGGGTCAGGCAGGGGTTCTTGCGCAGGAACCGCCGGGCGGCCGAAGAAACCGCCCAAACTGCAAGATCCTTGTCGAATCGCGCGGACCGGGTCCGAGCAACGGGCGCCATCCGTTGCGCGGCACGCAGCAGAACCCGAAACGGAAGGAGCAGAAGGCCGATCCGGAGGAAGGCGATCAGCAGGCTCCCCCGCACGAGGGCCTGCCTCTCTCGCCCCGACATCGCCCGGAGCCTTCTAAGTATCTGCAACATCGACAACAACGAGGCCACGTTCGATCAGGCCCGTGAGGAATGCGCGCACGTCGCGGCTGCATTGCTCCGGATCGACGTCGTACTCCTTCACCAGCGTCAGCTCTATCTCTTCCACACTTCTGGGTTGCTTCATGAGCTCCCAGACGCGAGCGGCGACGTCATCCAGTCCCAGGTACGAGCTCGACCCGAGATCGAGGACGACCACTTCCTCTCCCAGCTGCGACCAGAGCTGGTTGCGTGCCAGAGTCACCCGTGTACCCGGCGATAGCTCCCCCACGTTTTCACCTCACGTAGACTTGTGCCGAAGAACCCACTCCGGTTCGCATCCCAGCATCCTCCGTACCACTTTCCAAATCGGGGCGGCCAATCAGTTGCGTCAGTCACGAAAGTGCGCGCGCAACCACATCTCCGCGGACAGGGCCCACCACAATGTGTAGTGCTCGGGCTCACCGGCCCGCACGCCTTCGTAGTGCCTGCGCAGCACCCCCTCGTCGACCCACCCGCGTGTACCCAACTTAGGCTCCGCCAGCAAATCCGAGACCGTCGCGATGGCCCTGTCCCGAAGGGCTCGATCGAACAGTGGATACGGATTGGTTTTGCCGACTGTCTGGCGCACCTCGCAGGGCCATAGCTTACTCATGGCGCTCTTCACCACCCGCTTCTCGTAGCCGGTCGTGTTGAGCGCTCGCTGTGGAACGGCGAGAACGAAGGAGATCAGCCGGCTGTCGCTCCAGGGATCCGCGAAGGCGAGACCGAGAGCCGCATGCATACGCTCGGACGAGACGGCACCACGTAAGTGCATGGGGGTGAAGATCGCGCTGTACCGGGCCTGCAGAGCGGGCTTCGCGAACGCCAGGTTGGCACGGCTCAGTCTGCTGATCTTCTCGAAGTCGAAGTTCGCCTGCTGGTCGCCCATCCACGGCGGGAGAGTTGGCTGCCACGGCCTGAACCTGCGGTAGGCCCGCTGTGCGCCCCGGCGAAGGCGAGGCGCCCGGTGCGCGGGCCACACCGCGGCGCGGGCTGGACGCCACAGATACTGCTTCGCGATCTGCCTCAAAGGCCGACCTTGGCGCCGTGTCTGGATTCGGAACTCGCTCAGGAGGGTACGCCACTGTCCCCGCCAGAAGAGGCTCGGGTAGTCGTATATGTTCTCTCCCATCAGCAGATCGCCCCGATCTCCCGACATTACCACCGAAGCTCCCTGGTCCCGTGCCCGGGCGAGGCCGGCGTCGAGGAGGGGCTGGTAGACGAACAGGAAGGGATCGTCCCTGTCGGGCCCGTGTGCCGGGTAGTCCCGCAGCGGCCACTGCTCGTCGGCCGGCACCTCCGTCACCGGGATCCCCCAGTGCGCCGCCAGCGGCCCGCTCACCCCGCGCTCGTCACACTCCGCCAGCTCCTCGAACGCCCAACAGTACGCCCGGAACTCCGGACACTCCGCCTCCCCGTCCCGCACCA
>JBDHHR010000018.1:0-40640 GCA_039589295.1 Gemmatimonadota bacterium
GAGCGCTCTCATACCAGCTCCGCTAGAAGGCGAAGCCAACTCTGGAGCTGTGAGAAGACCAGGAACTTGTCATGCGCCCGCCGTTGGGCGTTACGCCCCCAGGCGCGACGCCCGCCGTGGTCCGTGAGCATTCCCTGGAGGCCGTCGGCCAGTTCCTCCGCGTCTTGCGGATCGGCGATCACCCGGCCGTCGAGCCCATCGCGCACCTGATGCCGCGGTCCGCAAGCCTGCGAATTCGTGAGCACTGGGATTCGCTTCCACATGGCCTCGGTGATCGTGAGTCCGAAACCCTCGCGCAGCGAGTTCTGAACGACGATCGTCGAGCTCCGCTGCAAAGCGTTCACGATGAGAGCGTTCTGCCGCAGCGAAGACATCGGCAGGGTTACCAGAGCCACGTCGTCCTGAATGGTCGGATCCAGCTCCAGGTAAGTGGCTCGGAGCTCTTCCAGGACCTCGATGCCCTCCGGGTCGTCCTGGATGGAAGCGGGATCGGGACCTGCGAGCACGAGCCGAACGAGATGCAGCCGTCGCCTGTGTTCCCAGCCGTTGCCGCCGTCCGTTGTGGCGTACACGCGCCGCTTCATGTCCGCGAAGGCTTCGAGCAGAGGCCTGAAGCCCTTCAGCCGATCCCACCTCGACACTTCGGTGACGATGGGTCGACTCAGCAGGCCGATGTCCTCCCACATGTTGGCGGGGCGAAACGAGCCGTCGGCCTGAAGACGCAGAACGATGTCGGAGAACGGGCGCGGCACCACCGGTCCCGGGCTGGCGACCAGCGCTGAGTTGGAGAGGATACCGACCAGCCGGTGAAGGTGCAGCTCTTCGTTCTTCTCGACCAGCGGATTGATAGCCGGATAGATCACGGCGGCCCGGTCCGAAAGGAAGTCGGTCACGTACTCCGACGTCGAAAAGACCGCGTGGTCGTAGGCCGCCCCATATGGCTCCAGGAATTCCCAGGCCGCTCGGGTGGCTGCGTTTTCCTCATCCAGTCCGATGTGGCAGCGCCACACTGCGATGACGTCGAGGTTCTCCTTGACGATCGCCGCCAGTGGCATGGGCTGGGGGTCGTGCACGACGAGGATATCCCCCGGTCTCATCCGAGTCGACAGAAACTCTGCGTTCCGGCGGTTCTCCCCCTCGTACAGCTCGCGGCTGGAGCCCGGGAGCGACGGATTCCCCTCACCGTGAATGAGGTTGTGGAGCGTCTTGGTGAGGCGGAAGAAGTCGGCGTTCTCGGACTCGATAACCGCCCATTCGGTGGGGATTCCGAGCTCGCGCATCAGAGCCACGATCGTGGGCAGCATCTCGGCCACCCCGCCGCCTTGGGAGGTGGAGCTCACCATCCACACCGAGCGCCCATCCAGAGTGGGGACGACCTGCGCGGCCACCTCCCGCAGCTCGCGCACGGCCGGAGCCAGGTGCGCGACAGCTTCGTAGTCCCCCAGCGTGCGCTTCTCCGTCACATCGACCCGAAACGCCATGCTTCCCCTTTCTCAGAACCTCACGGACTTTCCCAGCCTTCGCTCACGACTTCTCGTCTCAACGCGAGCAGCCGGGCTTCACGGGGCATGGCGTCGGCCCTCGCGGACCGTCGTTGCCGGAGGCGCGGAGACATCGCCCGGTTCAGCGCGCACTTCCTCCAGCAGGCGCTCCACCACTCGCTCTCGGCTGCCTTCGTGCCACTTTCGGTCCGTACGGTAGCGGCCGAAGGCCCACACCCGTCGGTCGGGCGACTTCAGGATGACCGCTCCCGGCTCATCCGTCCGGATGCGCTTCAGGCGCCGATAGTGCTCTTCGGCTTCGGCCTGAGAGTCGGTTTGAAGAAGACCGAGTGGGCGAAGCGGATCCTCTGCAGTTATACGGTACACGATGAACACGGCGGCACCACCTCCCTGCCAACAAGCTAAGCAGCCGAGGCGGGAGCGAAAGCCCTTGCCAGGGAACGAAGATCTCGACGGAGAAGGCTACACGTCACAGGTTGCGCACGAACTTGGCGTTCTTGGCGATGAACTCCCGGCGGGAGGGGTCCGGTCTCACCATCACGAAGGCCATGTGGAAGGTTCTGCCGGTGGTGTCGAACACCCGGGCGTACAGTCCCGCGTCAAGCAAGAGCGGGATCCAGCTCGGCCGAGGCGATCACGCGCCCGATCTCTTCCGTGGTGGACCCTGACGTAAGCAGGGAACGAATCAACAGATCGATGCTAACCGACGGATCTCCTGCCTCCTGCCCTCTTTCATGGCGTAGTTCTCCTCAATCTCCATTTCACAGGGCGGTCCGGATCCCGCGCGTGATTGGGATGCCTGACGTTGGAATCCATGTTGTATCTGGGACTGGCTCTCTGAGCCACCTTCCGCGATAGGGAGGGAACCCGAAATGGTGTTTGATCGCCGCTTCACTGCGGCCTCACCTCGATACCTCGGATTCAGCGGCTCTACGGAAAACAGACAACGCGCTGCCGCGCCGCGGAACGAGCCTCGGCGGGCCCGAGGAGACCCCGCAGCGGCGAAGACACGAGGAGGCTCCGAGGAAAGGCCGCCGCCAGCGAGCGGAGCCGGCGCGGGCAGCCGGGCACGCGGGCCCGAAGCGAAGGCTACACGTCCAGGTTGCGCACGAACTTCGCGTACTTGGAGATGAACTCCCGGCGGGGCTCCACGTCGTCGCCCATGAGGCGGGCGAACAGCAGCGACGCTTCGGTGGCCTCGTCGACCGTGACCTGGAGCAGCGTCCGGTTCTCCGGGTTCATGGTCGTCTCCCACAGCTGGTCCGGGTTCATCTCGCCGAGACCCTTGTACCTCTGCACATTCACCGGGCCGCTGCCCTTGCCGTCCTTGAACAGCTTGACGACCTCTTCGCGTTCCTCGTCGCTGTAGCAGTAGCGCTCCTTCTTGCCGCGGTACACGCGGTACAGCGGCGGCTGGGCGATGTACACGTAGCCAGCCTCTATCAGCTCCTGCATCTGCCTGAAGAAGAAGGTGAGGAGGAGCGTGCGGATGTGGGCCCCGTCAACATCCGCGTCGGTGTTGTGGCAGCAGATGCCTCCCGTCCCGGCCACGAAGTTCTCGTCCCCTTCCACCGAAAAGTCGTAGACATAGCCGTTTGACGGTTCGACTTCGGTGATCGCCTTGATCGGCAGTGCCATGAGATCTCCCGCGATCACCTCGAACTTCCGGTTCACCGTGGGCCACTCGCTGGCGAGCCTCGACTCGAGCTGCTCCGCGCGGGGGTGTCCCGCCCACACCATGCGCAGGCGCTCGATGTCCTCACGGGCCGACACCACGATCTGCCAGGAACGATGGCGCGTTACACAGGCCTGGCTTCGGATCGTCCGCACCACGCCGTCTGGCTCATGCTGAGTCAGGGACGCTACCACCTCGAAGGATGACAGGAGGTACGACAGGCCGCTGGCGATCTCACGCGACGACGTCGCGAAGTTGATGCGGCCGCCCGACACGCTTCCGTCTCCGAGCAGGTACCCCCGCAGGAAGGCCGCCCGCAGCTCATCCGGCACGTTGAACACTACGTTCGGGATCCGCTTGGTCGTGGCTCTGGCGCTCCTGAAGCCGAAGACCTCCTGCCAGGCGAGGGCCGCGACGCGATTGGTGAGGCGAAGCTCGGGCACGCGTCCTCCCGGCCCTGCGTACGTCTTCGGCGCCAGCCCGAATGCGCGCTCGAAGGCGGTCCGCAGCTCCGGCAGCCACCGCCGGCCGTTCTCCCCGATGGCGATCCGGATCCCGGCCCGGTCGGAGCAAGAGCCATCCGCCAGATAGTATCCCAGAAGCGTCATCAGCTCAGGTCCGACCTGGACGAAGCGCGGTATCCCGCTGCCGGCCTGGTGTTCGGGCGTGAGCTGCAGGTCCTCGCGTTCACCGAACCACTCCAGGTCCCCGGGCCCCAGATCCGCCAGGCGAACGTATGACCGCACCCGGTTCGCTGGTGCGCCGCGGTACTGCTCGCTCCATGTGCGCTGCAGCCGTGATGGACCCAGGCCGACTCGCGTCATCACGGTTCCCACGTCCGCCCCGATGGCCGTCAGGTAGCGTTCCCAGTTGGGCAGCGTCGGGCGCGAGACGCCCTTCTCCGAGCCGTAAAAGGTCGCGGGTTGCCGGATTCCCACGGCTCCGCACACCTCCCGGTTGGTAAGGCCGCTCGCCCGCCTGACGTCCGCCATCTCCGCCCCTACGACTACCGGGACATCGACTCGCGGAGCGGTGAACTCCGGATCGGCGGCGTATTCCGCCTCCACCCGGCTCCGGTACCACTCCTCTACCGCCTCACCGCGCACCCATACCTGTGATGCGGCTTCGGGGAGCGCATGCAGCCGCCTCAGCAGGTCGATGCGCTCCGGCGCCGTCGCCGGGAAGCGGGCACGCCTGGGTGCCACCAAGCGGTCGCCGACCACCAGCCCGTCTCCTCGCTTGAGCCGCAACTCGCCGTCCTCGTGCACGAAGACGCTGTGGCTGGCGGTGACCCGGACCGAGCGCCCGTATGACGTCTCCAGAGCAAAAAGTGGCTCTTCCAGCTCGTGCCGGATGGCGCTTCGGATGGGCTGGAATCGCACTTCGTGGTCGTTCAGGCCAAAGCACAGCACCTCTCCCAGCGGCGCGTTGCTGATCTTGCCGTACGCAGCATCGGGGTGGCCGTGGGCCGCGAGTGCCTGATCGATAAAGGCGCCGATGGTCGTGAACCGGACACCGTCCCCGTCCCGGACGAAGACGTGCTCCGCCCCGTCCACACTCATGAGAACTATCTTGTGATAGCGCGTCTGGCCCAGGGTGAACTCCTCGCCGATCCCGCTGCCGATGGCGGTGATGATGGCGCGAATCTCCTCGTTGGACAGGATCCTGTCGATGCGGGCCCGCTCCACGTTGAGGATCTTCCCCTTCAGAGGAAGAATCGCCTGGAACTCCCGGTCGCGTCCCTGTTTCGCCGACCCACCGGCGCTGTCGCCCTCGACCAGGTAGAGCTCCGACAGAGACGCGTCCCGGCTGGCGCAGTCCGCCAGCTTGCCGGGGAGGATGCCGGTCTCCAGAGCCGACTTCTTGCGGGTCAGGTCGCGCGCCTTGCGCGCCGCCTCGCGGGCGCGGGACGCCTGCACGGCCTTGTCGATGATGTGCCGCGCCGAGGAAGGGTTCTCGTCCAGCCAGGTGCCCAGCTTGTCGTTCACCAGGCTCTCGACGATGCCCCGCACCTCGCTGTTGCCGAGCTTCGTCTTAGTCTGCCCTTCGAACTGCGGCTCCAGCACCTTCACGGACAGGACCGCCACCAGGCCCTCCCGCACGTCGTCCCCCGACAGGCTGGGGTCTCCCTTCTTGAGGCCGTTGGTCTTGTGGCCGTAGCCGTTGATGGTGCGCGTGAGGGCCGCCTTGAAGCCGCTGAGATGGGTTCCGCCCTCGTGTGTGTTGATGTTGTTGACGAAGGTGAACGTGTCCTCGTTGTACCCGTCTGTGTACTGCATGGCGAGCTCGATCTCGGTGGAGTCCTGCGAGCCGCGCAGATAGATGACCTCGTCGTGCAGCGGTATCTTCTTGCCGCGAAGGTACTCTATGTACTGGACGATCCCGCCCTCGAAGTGGTAGCGATCCTCCCGTCCCGCTTCGCCATTGTAGTCGCGCTCGTCGCGCAGGATGATCACTACCCCGCGGTTCAGGTACGCCAGCTCCCGCAGACGGCTCGCCAGCGTATCCCAGTTGTAATGGCGCTCGGCGAAGATCTCCGGATCGGGACTGAAATCGACCCGGGTGCCCGTCTCCTTCGTCTTCACCCCCTTCTCGAGCTCGCTCGTCTTCACGCCGCGCTGAAAGCTCTGCGTCCATACGTGGCCGTCGCGCTTCACCTCCACGTCAAGCTGCTCGGAGAGGGCGTTGACCACCGACACCCCGACTCCGTGCAGGCCGCCGCTCACCTTGTAAGATGACTTGTCGAACTTGCCGCCGGCGTGCAGCCGGGTGAGCGCCAGTTCCACGCCCGGGACCTTCTCCGTGGGATGGACATCGACGGGAACGCCCCGGCCATCGTCGATAACCGTGATCGAGTCGTCTACATGGATGATGACCTCGATCTCGGAGCAGTAGCCTGCCATCGCCTCGTCGATGGAGTTGTCCACTACCTCGTACACGAGGTGATGCAGGCCGCGCGCCGCTGTCGTTCCGATGTACATTCCCGGCCGCTTACGCACCGCCTCCAGGCCCTTGAGTACCTGGATCTGGCGGGAGGTGTATCCCTCCGTCTTCCGCTTCTTCGCGCCAGTGGTCCGCTTACTCTTTCCGCTCGACTCTGCCATCCCTTGCCTCCGAAAGCCTGCCGTCCGCCTGCAGGAACACGATCTTTTCTATCTTGGCACGTCGCTTGCCCGCGTTGAGCTTCCGCATCAGTTCCGGCCGCATCAACGTCAGTTCCGTGCGCCACGCCGCGCTTTCCACCTCGACGAACAGCGTGCGGCCCCTGACTCCCGTGGGTCGCGCGACCTTCGCGATGTGCGGTCCCACCAGCTCCGCCCACTCGCCGATTACCGAGGCCCGCTCGACCTTGTCGGCGATGCCCAGGCGCGACAGCAGCGATCTGATCAGGCCGCCTACCGGCTCCGGACGCGCAGCACCCGAACCGGCCCGTCGACCCGACCTTCGCGCGGCGCGCTCAACCATCGGTCACCAACGTCCCATCCTCGATCCGCCACCGCGGAAGTCCGCCGCCGCGCAGCGGCACGTCCGCGGGCTTCGGCGCGGTGAGCAGCACCTGACCGGACCGACCCTCATCCAGCAGGCGCAGCACCCGCGACGCCCTCTCCTCGTCCAGCTCGGCGAAGACGTCATCCAGCAGGTACAGCGGTTCCCGGCCCAGCTTGTCCTGCAACGTGTCCGCCTCCACCAGCCGCAGGGCGATGGCCGCCGTCCGCTGTTGCCCTCCGGAGCCGTAGCTGCGGAGATCACGCTCCGTTTCCCCGCCGTCCACTTCGGCCCGTATCACCAGGTCGTCGCGGTGCGGGCCGACCTGCGTGGACCTCCGTCGCCGGTCCCGCTCGGCGCTCTCTGCCAGGCTGCGCCTGAACTGTTCCGCCCATCGCTCGCTGCAGGCGGGCTCCTCCGAATAGGCCTGCTCCGCCTCGCGGACGACCGGCATGCCGGGGCCGGCCTCGACCGCATCCGAGTCGGCCTGGTCGCCTCCCAAAGCCGGCTCGTACGCCAGGCTGGCCGTCGCCCCGCCCGAGGCGGTCGCGTGGTATTCCCTGAATCCCGCGTCGTGTCGCACGATCCACGCTTCGCGGTCGGCCATCAGCCGGGCGCCCGGCTCCACCAGGCCCTCGGTCCACGCCTGCACCACCGTGTCAGCGCCCTGCCGGAGCGCCTCGTTGCGCTGCGCCAGGACCGCACGATAGCGCTGCAGGCTTGCCAGGTAGCCCGGTCGCACCAGCGACAGCAGAATGTCGAGGAAGCGGCGCCTGCGTCCCGGCGAGCCGTAGACCAGCTCCGCATCGTCCAGGCTGAACACCACCGCGCCGAGCGAGCCCAGCGCGTCCGCCAGACGGCCTGACTCGCGCCCTTCCACCTCCACCTTCTTCCGCCGCCCGGAGCGCTGGTATGCGGCCGCCAGGCTCACCGACCCCGCGGCGTTCCTGACCGTCCCCTCGACCCGGAACACGTCCTCACCAAACCGAATCAGTTCGGCGTCGCGCGCGCCTCTGAAGGACCGGAATATCTCGAGGTAGTAGATCGCCTCGATGAGGTTCGTCTTACCCGATCCGTTCGGCCCCACGATGAAGGCACCCGCCTCGGGGAACTCGCAGCGAAGGTCCGCGAAATTGCGGAAACTCCGTGCTTCCAGGCGTTCCAGCGAGGCCGTAACAACCGGTCGCCTCGGGGCGCGCGTAGAACCTTGCATCACTTACCTGAAAATACCCCGAAGGGGGGGCGCGCCGCAACGCTCGAAACCCGCTGAAAACGTTGATCTGGTGGGGCTGTTTGTGAGGTCGGAAGGTCGCGGGCTCGCGAGCCCGGGGCCGCGGCCGGCAAAGCCTCTCACACCTCTCCCGGCGGATCGCCTGATGCCTCTCCCGGCAAAGCCCCTCACGCCTCTCCCGGCGGGTCGCCTGACGCCTCTTCCGGCGACGTGTTCGATCCGCCTTTCAGTTCCAGAATCCCTGCGCGAACCGGGGCCGGTATAGGCACTGTCCTCCCGGCATCGTAGTCGAAGGAGACCACGACTCCTCTCCCCTCCGCCACCACTTCGCCGCTCGCCTCCGAGACGATGCAGTAGTCCATGGTGAAGCGGTCATGGTCCACATCCGTGGACCGCGTCCCCACCCACACCGCGTCCGGGTAGAACAGCGGCCGGCGGAACCGGCAGCCGGTAGAGTGGAGGATCGCTCCGATCCTGTCCTCCTCCCACGAGCGGGCGAAGCCGCAGCGGATCAGGAACTTCACCCGCGCGGACTCGAAGTAGCGGAAGAAGACCACGTTGTTCACGTGGCCGTACGCGTCCATCTCCCCCCACTGCACGGGGATGCGCAGGACTACGGGGTAGCCGTCGAGGGTCTCGGGGATGGCGCCGGTTATGGTTCTGCTCCGTCCGGCATCAGGCGCCGGAGGGCCGCCCGGGCTTCCTCCACCCGCGGCTGAAGCTCCGGATCGGCTTCCCGCCACATCTCCACGAACCTCGCGTAGTGCTCCGCCGCCTTCTCCGGCCGTAACAGTGCCTCCTGGATCTCGGCCTGGTGCAGCTCCGCGGCCGGCAGGTACGCCAGCTCCAGCCACGTCGTGCGGCCCAGGTTTGCCAGCCAGCCCAGAGACTCCTCGTAGCGCCCGAGGTCCTGGAGAACAACTCCCTGCGTGTAGCGTTCCAGGACTCCTCCGTCGTACGGCGAGGCCAGGGCCTGCTGGTAGAAGATGTCGCGCCGAATGGCGCCCAGGGCCGCCAGAGCGTCCTCGGCCCGGCCTTCCGCGTAGGCCGTCTGCGCCCGCACGCCGGCCGCCAGGTCGTGCACCAGCGTGCCGCTCTCGGGTGGCGGGGACACGTTTCCCAGGTCCGCGGCATAGCCGAGCGCGGCCGGCGCGTCGCCCAGACGCGCGCTAAGCACGCCCAGCAGATATAGACGAATCGCCTCGTGCCTCGAATCGAGGACATTGAGGAAGAAGCTCGGGTTTCCGCTGCTCCGTGTCGCTGCCGGATCCACGACCTCGACCCGGGAGCGGAGCCGACGGAGCGCCGGTCCGTCCGTCGGCACCAGCGGAACGAGCGACAGCAGGGCTTCGAACTCGATCGCCGACGAGGGATCGTAACTTCGGACGGCCTCGATCTCCCGGAACGCGTCCGCCAGCCGTCCCCGCGCGAGGAGCGCGTAGGCCGCAATCGAGTGTCCGGTCGTCCAGACCTCGCTCGTGAAGCGGCCTTTGTCGGTGAGCAGCCGCGCAGCGCGCTCAGCACCGATCAGGTTGTTGGAGAACATCGCCGTGTTCCACGCAACTTCGGCCAGAGACAGGTCGGACAGCGTCGCGATGGCCTCCAGCAGGCTGTCCCCCCGGACCGGATCGCCGTGGGCGAAGGCCTGCACCGCCCTTACCTCGGCGGTGCGGTCGCCCCCCGGGTTCAGGGCCATGAAGCGGGCCGCCAGTGAATCCAGATCGTCGAGCCTGCCCTCAGCCGCCGCCAGTCGGGTCAGATGGATGATCGAGGGAGCGTCGTTCGGCTCGAACGACAGCACCTGCTCGAAGTCCATCATCGACTCGTGGACCGAGCGACCGTGGAGGGGGTTCGAGTGGAAATGGATCTCCCCCAGCTGGAACCAGGCCTCCACATCGGTCGGATAGGTCCCGACGATGGCGCGGTAGCGACGCTCCGCTTCGCCATGGGCGCCTCGGCGCCAGGCGAGAAACGCCTCCAGCAGCCTCCGGTCCCGTTCCGACAGACGGCTCGCGTTTCGGTAGGCCAGCTCCGCTGACGAGCGCGCGATTTCGGCCCGGGTGAGCCACTCGGCAGCCACGCTCATCCGGTAGTACGCCAGGGCGTAGTGGCTGTCGGCCTCCACGGCTCGCTGGAACGCCTCGAGAGCCGGCTGGAAGTGACCGCTGCGGAACGCGGCCTCCCCCTCCAGATAGGCCCGGAAGGCCGGGAGAGAGGTCGTCGTGACGGCCGCGATGCGCCGCACGCGCGCACCCGGCCCACCCTCGACGCCGGCGAGAAGACCGGTCGCGATTTCGTCCACGAGAGCGAAGGCGTCTTCGCCTTCCGCCGCCGCTTCCACGATCGGTTCCGACCACTCGTCCGTCCCGTACAGGGAAGCGGACAGCTGCAGGCGGCCGCCGGCCTCGACCACGTCGCCCATCACGAAGCGCCCGGCGCCGAAGCGCCGGGCGATCTCGGCCGCGCTCTCCGGATCGGCAGCCGTGCCCTCCTGGCCGACGAAGCTCAACAGGGCACGCGCATCCACGTTGCGGAGCTCGCCGGCGCCATCGAGCTTGGTGCCCAGGAGGCTCACCATGCCCTCGCCCAGATAGTCCAGCTCCGAGCTTCCCCGCACGGAAAAAGGGAGAACCGCGATGACGGAACGGGAAAGGGGGAGGGCGGCCGTCGCGTCCGCCCCATTCCGTCCCGGTCCGCCCTGCGTGAGAAGCCACACCGTGACGACGACGCCCCAGACGGCGAACGCGGCGACTCCCGTGCCGATCACGTTCCGCCACGTGAGGAGCCGCCAGGCGCCCTTCTGGCCCTCGTCCGCGCCCTCGTCCGGCGGGGTCGGAGAAGCCTGCTCCGTTCCATCGCCTGTGCGGCGCAGTCTCTGCTGCACTAACGCCGTCGCCAGGACCATCGGGAAGCCGATGATGAGCAGGGTCAACGCGATCGCGGCGAACCGGCCGGGCAGATCGAAGGCATCGGCAAGAACATCCACCACTTGGAGCGCCACCCAGGCGCCGGCGGCGTACAGCCCCACCACCTGCCACAGCGAGCGGTTCCGGATGCTATGAATCAGTTTTTCCGTGGGTCCCATGTGAAATCCCGGCCCGGGGGTCGAACGAGCCAAGATGTCACGAGCGTGGCAGGAAGATCAAACCGGATGGAGGTGGACCGGCCGCCGGCGCCACCAGAGCAGCGCCCAGCGCGACCCAAGCCGGGTTCGAGTGCGCGAGCTGCCACGGGCCGTCGTTCGTCAGCGCTTCACGAAATCGCTGACCACCGGCGCATCGCCGGAGTAGTCGTAGAACCCCTTCCCCGTCTTGCGTCCGTGGTAGCCGGCCAGATGCATCCGCTTGAGCAGCGCGGGCGGCGCGAAGCGCTTCTCCCGGTACTCGTCGAACATGATCTGGGTGATGTAGTAGAGCGTGTCCAGGCCGACGAAGTCGCCCAGCGTGAACGGGCCCATCGGATGGCCCGTTCCCAGGCGCAACGCCGTGTCGATGTCCTCGATGGAGCCGACGCTCTCCTCGTATGCCCGGATCGCGTCCAGCATGTACGGCACCAGGAGCCGGTTCACGATGAAGCCGGAGTTGTCGCGGCAGGTGACGGGCACCTTGCCCAAGGACTTCGTGAACGCCATGGCCGCGTCGAACGTCGCGTCCGATGTGGCGCCCGTGCGGACCACCTCCACCAGCTTCATCACCGGAACGGGGTTGAAGAAGTGCAGCCCCACGAAGCGGTCGGCCCGGCCCGTGGACACCGCGATCTCGGTCACGGTGAGGCTCGAGGTGTTCGTGACGAAGATCGTGTGCTCCGGCGACTGGCGGTCCAGCACTCCGAAAAGGTCCTTCTTGGCGTCGATGTCCTCGACGATGGCCTCGATGATGAGGTCGCAGCCGGCCAGGTCCTCCAGGGCGACCGTGCCCGTGAGCCTTTCCAGCGTCACATCCCGCGCCTCCGCCTCGAGCTTCCCCTTCTCCACCGCCTTGTCCAGCCCTCCCCGGACCGCATCGAGGCCCCTGCCGAGCAGTTCCTCATTTACTTCCCGGACGACCGTCTCGTAACCGGCCGCCGCGCACACCTGTGCGATCCCGCGTCCCATGAGCCCGCAGCCGACCACTCCGACTTTCTTTATCTCGCTCACACCCGGCTCCTTTCCGCTTCCAGCCGTTCGCTACTCCACTACCTCCTCCCACCAGTGCGCCAACTTCTCGCTCAGCGATGTGTGCCCGCGCGCGTCGGGCAGCCCGTGCTCCAGCCCATCCAGCAATCCGTGCAGGGCCGTCTCCACCCGGGCCCGGCGGCGCCGGTACGTTCGGTTGGCGGCGAACGATCCCAACACCGCCGTGGGACCCAGGGCTGCCGGAGCGCTGAGGAATAGCGAGACGCCCTCACCGAAGTGCATGCCGAGGGCTGCCCCGAGGCCCACCGCAAGGGCCGGCGCCAGCCAGGCCGCCGCGTAGCCCGCTCGCCGGTTGGAGAGATCGGCGGTCAGGGTCACCAGGCAGCGGCCCGGCTCGAGCGGCTCGGCCCGGACCTCCACGCGACGGGCCCTGGCCAGCTCGTAGCCGCGTCCCGAGAAGTCCAGCGAGCGCTGCAACTTGGCCACCAGGTTGGCGGAGGGTTCCCACACCTGCCGCCCGTGCTGGACGCGCACCCGGGTGAGGCTCTCGTGATCCACCAGGTAAGCGTCGAGCGAGGAGAGGACCTGATGCGGGTCTCCCGGGACGACCCGGCTTGCCTGGATGCAGGCTTCGCCCCACAACTTCGCCGCCAGTCCCGAGTCCCGTGGCTTCTCCGGCAACAGGGCGTCGGCGCGCAGTTCGGCCAGCGCCTGGCGCACGTAACGGCCCTCCAGTCCCACTTCCTCGGCGATCCGCAGGACCTCGGCCTCTTCCAGCGCATCGGGCACTTCGCCGCGGGCGAACTGCAGCTCCGTGGCCCGGTGGATCACTCTCTCCAGCTCGGTGCCCGAGACCGGCGCGCGGCCCTGAAGATGCTCACCCGAGGCTGCATCGTCGCTCGCGCCGGGCGCGCGGCCCGTGTCCGTATCGTCGCTCATGTCGTCGGCTGTCGCACGCCCCCGTCCCGCCGGACGTTCGGACCCATGCACCCCGCGCCGCGGGGCGCTCAGGTGTCGTCCTGATCTTCCTTTAGAACCACCAGCTCCGGCTCGCGCTCCAGCTCACCGCTCGCCGCAGCGTCGGGGGGCTCGCCCAGCAGGCTGATCTGCTCCTCCGAGAGCCGGTGCAGAGGCGCGGTCAGGCCCGTCGCCTCGTCCGCCGCCTTGTGGGCTCGCTCCTCCAGTTCCTTGAGCTCGTCCTTCTCCTCCTGCGTGAGCTCTCTGCTCGCCTCGTAGAGCTTCTTGAACGGACTGAACAGGTCCACCGGCAACGGGAAGAGGGTCGTGGAGTTGTTCTCCGCCGCGATCTCGGAGGCGGTCTGCAGGAAGCGAAGCTGAAGCGAGGCCGGCTCGAGGCTCAGGAGCCGGGCCGCGTCCTTGAGCCTGCCGGCCGCCTGCAGTTCGCCCTCGGCGTTGATCACCTTGGCGCGCCGCTCGCGCTCGGCCTCGGCCTGGCGCGCCATGGCCCGCTTCATCTCCTGCGGCAGGTCGACGTCCTTCACCTCCACCGCCGTCACGTCGATGCCCCACACGTCGGTGCCCTGGTCGATTATGTCGCGCAGGATCTGGTTGAACTTCTCCCGCTCGGACAGGAGCTCGTCCAGCTCCGCCTGGCCGATCACCGAGCGGAGAGTCGTCTGGGCGAGCTGCGAGGTGGCGAACAGGTAGTCCTCTATCTGCAGCACCGCCCTGCTCGGGTCGCGGACGCGGAAGTACAGCACCGCGTTGACCTTCACCGACACGTTGTCGCGGGTGATCACGTCCTGCGGCGGGATGTCCATGGCTATGATCCGCAGGCCGACCCGGACCATGCGCTCGATCCCGAAGGGGACGAGGAAGATCAGCCCGGGTCCGCGGAGCGGGCGGACGCGACCGAGCCGGAAAACGACGGCACGGTCGTACTCGCGGAGTATTCGCAGGCTGGTGGAGAGCGCGGCGGCGCCGCCGATAGCGATGAGAGCCAGTACGACGTCCATGCGAACCTCCGTCCGGTTCCAGATTCAGGCACATGGAGAATGGCCCCCGGTGGGACCCGGGGCCCAACGGCTCGGAGCCCCGAACCGTGGGCCCGTCCGGGTAAGATACACCGTGGGCGGCCGATGTGCCCTAGCCGTCCACCTCCAGGATCACGGCTATCCCCTGTCCACCGCCGATGCAGGCGGAGCCCAGACCCAGCCCGCCGCCACGCCGCTTCAGCTCGTGCAGCAGGTGGGTAGTGATGCGCGCTCCCGTGGCGCCCAGGGGGTGGGTGAGGGCTATCGCCCCGCCGTCGACGTTCACCTTGTCGCGGTCGAGGCCGAGCTCCTTCTCCACCGCCACGTACTGCGGGCTGAAGGCTTCGTTCACCTCTATCAGGTCCACGTCGTCGAGGGTGAGCCCGGCCCTCTCGAGGGCCGCACGGGAGGCCGGCGCCGGGCCGATGCCCATGATCCTGGGCGGCACCCCGGCCACCGCCCACGCGACCAGCCGGCCCATGGGCGCCAGGCCGTGCGCCGTGGCGTATTCGCCTGCGGCGACGACCAGCGCCGCGGCCCCGTCCCCGATCCCGCTGGCGTTGCCCGCCGTCACCAGGCCGTCCTCCTTGAAGTACGGGCGCAGCGCAGCCAGACCCTCCAGGGTCGTGTCCGGGCGCATGTGCTCGTCGACGCGGAACTCGACCTCCTTCCCCTTCCGCCCCACCATCACCGGCATCACCTCCTCGTCGAATCGTCCACCGTCCCACGCCGCCTTGGCGAGCTGCTGGCTGCGCAGGGCGTACTCGTCCACCTCCTGGCGGGTGATGCCGTACTCCTCCGCCAGGTTCTCGGCCGTCTGGGCCATCGAGAAGCCGCAGTAGGGGTCGCTGAGGGCCTCCCACAGCGAGTCCTCGAACGGAACCGAGGGCCCGAGCCGCAACCCCCACCGCGCGCCGCGCACGATGTGCGGCGCCTGGCTCATCGACTCGGTCCCGCCGGTGAGACATACCTTCGCCTCGCCGAGCAGAATCTCCTGAGCCGCGTTGATGACCGCCTGGAAGCCCGACCCGCACAGCCGGTTCAGCGTGATCGCCGGGACCTCGATGGGGAGGCCGGCGTTCAGCCCGACGTGCCGGGCGAGGTAGATGGCGTCGGCTGAGGTCTGGATCGCGTTGCCGAAGAAGACCTGGTCGAACTCCCCCGCGTCGACCCCCGATCGCTCCACGACTGCCTGCGAGGCGAGGGCTCCGAGCTGGGTGGCGGTGTGGCCCTTCAGGGCGCCGCCGAAAGCGCCGAACGGAGTCCGTGCCGCCGCCAGGAAGACTACCTGCGTGTCGTTGCCCATCGTATCCCCCTCTATGTGATGACGCTCGTTATCAATCCGTCATGGACCGGGCCCGCGGTCGTCCTATCCGCCGAGGACCCGCTCCGCGATCCAGGATCCCACCTTCTCGGTCGACGCGGACCCTCCTACATCCGGCGTGCACACGCCGGCCTCGAGGGCTTCGGTCACCGCCGAATCCACCCGCGCCGCGGCTTCGCCCGCCCCCGCGTCTTCGAGCAGGAGCGCGGCGCTCAGGATGGCGGCCATCGGGTTCGCCTCATCCTTCCCGGCGATGTCGGGCGCGCTTCCGTGCACCGGCTCGTACAGCCCCACGCGGCCGGGGTGCAGGTTGGCGGAGGGCGCCAGCCCCATTCCGCCGACCAGCTCCGCCGCGAGATCCGAGAGGATATCTCCCAGCAGGTTGGAGGTGACTATGACATCGAACCGGGCCGGCTCCCGCACGAGCTGCATCGCCAGGGCGTCCACGTACAGGGCCTCGGCCCGGATGTCCGCGTACTCCTCCGCCACCTCCCGGAACACCCGCCGCCACAGGCCGTACACGTGCGGAACCGCGTTCGCCTTGTCGCCGAGGGTGACCGTTCTCCGGCCCGTCTTCCTCGCGTGCTCGAAGGCGGCGCGCACGATGCGCTCCACCCCCCTGCGAGTGGCGATCGACTCGCTCACCGCCCTCTCCTCCGGCGTGCCCTCCCCGCTCGTGCTTCCCGCCCCCGTGTAAAGACCCTCCGTGTTCTCGCGGAAGATCACGAAGTCGATCGGCGCTTCGTCCGCCGAACGCAGGGGCGAGAGATGGGGCAGACGGAGCCGCGCCGGGCGGAAGTTGATGTACAGGTCCAGGCGGAAGCGCAGCCCCAGGAGGATCTCACGCGCGTGCCGCCCGTCGTCGACACGGGGGTCACCGACCGCCCCCAGGAGAATGGCCTCGAAGTCGTCCCGCAGCCGGCGGAACGCGTCCTCGCCCAGCGTCTCGCCCGTTGCCAGGAAATGCTCTGCCCCGTGCGGGAACTCCTCCACGGACAGCTTGGCCAGACCCGCATCCGCCACCGCCGCCAGGACGCGCCGGGCCTCGCGGACCACCTCCGGCCCCACACCGTCCCCCGGAATCGCTGCAATGCGTATCAAGGCGTCTCTGCCGCCCGGGCAGCGACTGAAGAGGCCGGCCACCCCGGGGGGCGCCGGCCTTTGCTCAGCACTGAGGTCGCGCCTGGAGTACTACTGGCTCAGTGTCCAGACGTACGCGGCAACGGCCGCCGCCTGTTCGTCGGTGATGTTCGTGCCGGCCTTGGCCGGCATCGGGACGCCCGAGCTCGACTCCTGCGCGGTGACTCCCTCCATCACGCTCGCGAGGATGCCTTCATAACCGCCGTCCGAGTGGAGCCACTCGTCGTCGGTGAGGTCGGCACCGAGGTTCGGGATGCCCTCGCCGGCCGGCCCGTGGCAGGATGAGCAGATTCCGGCGCCGGCGTATATGCCCGTGCCCTCCTCGACCATCTCCGCCGTAACGCCTTCCGGGAGCTCCTGCGCCATCGTCTCGGCCGCCGCTTCGGCACCTTCCGCAGCGGGAAGGGCCATCGCCTGCGCCTGCTCCGCCTCGACCTCGGCCTCTTCGCCGTTGGCGGCCTCGCCGCTGCAGGCCGACAGACCGAAGCCGACGAAGGCGACCAGGGTCAGGGCCCACAGCGGGCTGTTCCTACTCACAGTCATAGGGGTCGCTCCTTTGATCGTCGTCGCCGTTCAAACACCGGGCTGTAGTTTACCGCACATCGGGCAGTATCTCCAGCCCCGCTCCACTTCCCCAGCGCACTCCGCACAGGGCCACAGCCACTGATTGGCTCCGCAGTGCGGGCAGAACCGGATGCCCTCCCGCGAGGGCAGCTCGGACCCACATTGGAGGCAGGACTCGCTGCCGGCCGGCCGGGTCGATCCCGCCGCCTCTGCCTCGGCCGCAGGCTCGGGGACCAACAGCGGATCGTCCAGGCCCGGAATCAGATCGCCCGGCTCCACGTCCATTTCGTACTCGACTATCGGCGGACCCGATTCCGGCCTGCTCTCGTCCTCTCCGCTCCGTACGCGCACCCGAACCTCCGAGGCGGCGAAGCCCTTGAGCACGGCCAGTCCCGGCTCCGGCGAATCCAGCTCGGCCGCTAGCGCCTCCAGCAGGGCCGCCTCTTCCACTTCCGTGCACTCGTCGTCGCGCAGCAACTCCAGGAACGCGATGTCGTATTCCGCCTTGGTGGTGAAGCCGGTCTCGGCCCGGCAAAGTCGATAGGGAAGGAGCCGCTTGTGCAGCTCGGCCACCGAAATGGGCACGTCGAGCGACATCCCCTCCTCCGAAAGGCGCCTCGTCAACAGGCCGTGCAGAGCTTTCTCACTCATCGTCCCTGATCTTCCTTACCGATCGATGTGCAGCACGCCGGCTCGCGCAGAGGCCTTGATGAAGGCCTCCGGGTCGTCGTCCGGGAGGTGGATGCCGGTGAGATCACGCACGCGGCGGGCCGTCTCCCGCATGAACTCCTCGAGCGTGCGGTGTGGATCCGCCGAGCTCTCGCACATCGCCCGGACGATGCCCGCCCAGCTCGCGTCTCCGGCCACGCCCGCCGTCCGACCCGCCAACGACCCGCCGTCCTCATCCTCACCGCCGAACAGATCGAGCTGATCCCTTGCCGCCTCGGCCTCGATAGCCTCACCCCCCCGTTCCATCTGCAGCTCCATGAGGAGTCGATCCTCGGGCGCCGGCTCGACGAAGAGCTCGTCCAGACGGTCGAAGTAGGGCTCGAGCTCCCTTCCATCCTCGGAGGTCGTACGCTGCGCCCGCATGAGCTCGACCAGGCGCCACACGCTCAGCGGATCCCACAGGTACTCGAGCGGGATCACCTCCAGCTCGGCGAGGGCCCGGTCCCGCTCGCCCGCCTCGTAAAGAAGATTACCCAGCAGCGAGCGCGCATCGTAATTGTCCGGATCCAGGGCCACCGCGCGCTTGAGCCAGAACCTCGCCTCTTTCAGGTCGTCGCGCCGGTGCAGCGTGTACGCGAGGTCGGCCGCAGCCTCCACGCTCCTCGCGTCGGCCTCCACCGCCCGGCGGAAGAAGCGCTCCGCGTGCTCGTAAAGCCCCTCCCGAAACAGGGCCCGGCCGGCGGAGAGCATGAGATCCAGATCGCGACCGAAGCCGAGGTCGAGGATCCGCTCGAACGAGTGGAAGGCCCGCGCCCGTTCCCCGAGCTTGAGGAGCGACTCACCGATTCCCGCCAGCGCGTCCTCGTGGTCCGGCTCCAGGGCGAGAGCGCCGGCGAACGCCTGCCGGGCCCAGGCGTACTCCTCCCGCGCCAGCTGGGTGTAGCCAGTCGACACCTTGAGCTCGGGGGCCGCGGGATACAGCGCCTCTCCCTTCCGGAGGATCTCGAGGGCGCCGTCGTAGTCGCCGGCCTCGTAGTGCCGCTGCGCCTGCCGGTCGTACTCCTCGGCACTCCAGAACTGGGAGCTCATCGTCTTTCCTGCCTCAGTCGAAGACGTAAGCGCTGTTTGCCGGGCGGATTCGGCCGGTCACCTCTCCCCCGGGCCGCCTCCGCTCCCGGGGACGTCCGCGTCGGCCCGGCGGATGCGAAGTTCGAGGGTAGTGACCCGTTGCTCCTGCGTATCGACCACTTCCAGCTCGGCGGCGCCGAAGCGTACCGTCTCTCCCTGCTCGGGTATTCGACCCAACTGCCCTATGACGTAGCCCGCCACCGTATCGTACTCGTTCGCGTGCTGCACCGGGCCCAGGTCGAACTTCTCGATTACGTCGGAGGGATCCGCCCCTCCGTCTACCCGGGCACGGCCTGTCTCCAGCAGGACGATCTCCTCCTCGGCGACGTCGTGCTCGTCGAAGATGTCCCCCACGATCTCCTCGACCAGATCTTCCAGGGTCACTACCCCGTCGGTGCCGCCGAACTCGTCCACCACCACAGCCAGGTGGACTTTCTGGCGCCGGAACTCCGCCAGGAGGTCGTCCACCGGCTTGGTGTCCGGGCAGAAGAGCGTCCGGCGCATCACGTCCGGCAGCCGGAAACTCGAACTGTCCGGCCGTCGCAACCAGCGCAGCAGGTCTTTTACCAGCACCACCCCGGTGACTTCATCGATGGAGCCGCGGTACACCGGAAAGCGGGAGAAACCAGACTCGGCGGCTACCTCCAGCACCTGGTCCAGCGAGGCCTCTTCCGGGAACGCGACTATGTCCGGCCGCGGCGTCATCACCTCGCGGGCCACCGTACGCGTCAGCTCGAACACTCCGTGGATCATCTCTTCCTCGTCTTCCTCGACGATCCCCTCGGCGGCACTCCGCTTCAGCAGAAGCTCGATCTGCTCCGGGCTGTGGACTCTGCCCTGCACCGCGACGCCTGCGGCACCGGCACGTCTGGCGATGAGTCCCGCCGCGCCGTTCAGCAGCACGATGAACGGCCACATCAGCGTGTTGAAGAACTTGAGGGGAGCCGCCACCACCCGCGCCACGGCCTCGGGCCGGACGAGAGCCCCGGATCTGGGGACCAGCTCACCGAACACGACGTGCAGGAAGACGATGAGCGCGAAGGCGATGATCACCGCCGTGCCATGCGTCAGGATCCCGGACCACGGCGCGTCGAGGGACGAGAAGAGACCGGCCAGCGGCCTAGCCAGCGCCGGCTCGCCGAGCCATCCCAGTCCCAGGGAAGCCAGGGTGATGCCGAGCTGGGTCCCGGATACGGATCGCTCCAGGTCCCGCCGCGCCTTCCCCGCCTGCGTCGCGGCGGCGTCATCCTCTCCCGCCGTCTCACCCGTGCGGGAACGGTGCACTGCCACCAGCGCGAACTCCGCCGCCACGAAGAAGCCGTTCGCGGCCACCAGCAACAGCACCGCCAGGAGCTTCAGCACGACGTACAGGTCCATCAGGACGAGGATCTGGCGGAGGCAGGTCCGCCTCGGGTCGTTCCGCAGGCTCGACCCGGGCGCGGCTCTGACCTTCCCCGCACGCCGGTTCCAGCGGCGCGGAGAAGAGAGACCGTTACCGGTCTAGATGGCGGAGGTTTCAGGTTGTGCTGACCTCGTCTGGCTCTCGGTCGCTCTGCTCGGTGTCGATCGGGCCGTAGGCGATCGCGGGCTGACAGTATCTCTGGCCGATCTGCGCCAGCTCCTCCAGCTCGGGCTTCGACAGATCGGAATAGCGCTCACCCAGGTACTCGACGGTGTCCTTCATCCACTCCCGGCGCTCACCGGCCTCTGCCTCGAGCACCCCGCACCGCCGAATATGACTGAAAAGCTCGTCACGAGCGATCTCCATGGATGTCTGCTTCGCTCTACCGTGGCTCAAAAAAAGACCTCCTTGTCACGAGTCCGACCTTGCTTCCGCGGCGAATATACCGGGGGCATCCACAGGGCGCAAAAGGTCGTGCGCCGACTGGCGAGGCTGTATCCCGGCCCCAACGGGCGCCCCCGGAAGGGATCAGGGAGCCTCGCCCGGCGCCGGCGGGTCGGCCGCTGCGCTGGCTCCATGCGCCGGGATCCCGGGACCCCCGAGCCCCGGCTCGTAGCCTGTCAGATACAGGTTCACGGAACCGACCTTCATGATTGTCTTGATGCGCACGATGAGCCGTCGCTCGTCGTTGCTCACATACAGCTCCGCCTCACCACCGTCGCCGAACAGGCCGCCCGTAAGGATGATCGGGCGGACGACGATGGTCCGGAAGCGTCCGGCCGGCACCCGGATCTCCTCCCGGCGCAGGACCTCCATGATGACCGGGTTGCCCGACTCCTTGAAGTGGCGCTCGAACACGTACCGGTCTCCCACCTCCAGGGGCAGCAGGCGAAGAAGATACAGGAAGGAGATGTCGTCCAAGGCGCCGTCCGGCATCGGTACGTCGGCATCCTGCTCGTGGCGGACATACTCCCCGTCGACGTTGTCATACCGGGTGAAGGTCTGCGTCTCCGGGTCGAGCATGAAGCGCCGGTCGCGCCGGTAGCTCCCCTGGTGCAGCTTCTGGTCGAATCGCAGCGACGCCAGCGGGTCCGGGGTCACCCAGCCCGCCTGACGGTCTTCCAGGCGGTAGAAAGGAGGCCCGCCCTCGATCTCGAGGGCCACCCGGTACGCCGGGCGGGACCAGACCGAGTCGATCGCCTCCACGCCGAGTGAAGCCTCGCCCAGACGCAGGCGACCGAAAGTGACGGAGTACTCCAGCCGCTCGCCCACCGGAAACCACCACGGAGCGATGGCCACCGGATCCGTATCCCCCGCCCTGTCAGGGTCCGTCCCCTGCGCCCGGGCCGCTCCCGGGCCGGCCCCCGAAGCCGAGACGGCTGCCAGGAGGGCCGCCACAGCGGCGGACCGCACCACCGAGCGTGCCCCTCGCGCCAGCGAGAAGGGCAGGCGCCGCTCCGTCATCAGCCTCGCTCCGGGAGCGGGGACCGTCCGTCGGAGCGGAGCCGCCCGTCTCGAGCAGCCCGGACGACGGCCCACATCTCGTGCAGCGGGCGGAACCGGGTGGTGCGATACCGCCGCGTGTAGTCTATCGGGACGTCGAGCTGCTCCAGCCGGCGCAGATGCGGGGCCACCACGCTCAGCAGCTCCATGTTCGCCGCCCACCCCTCGTGGTGCAGCAGATGGCCCTGGTCGGGAAGCGCTCCCAGGGCCCGTTTGAGGGCCATCAACCGAAACAGGCGGAAGCTGCAGAACAGGTCGTCGATCTCCGCCGGCACTCCGGACGGGCGCCCCACCAGAGTGGCCGCGAACCGCACCAGGCGAACGCGGCCCGGCGCCTCCCTGACGCCGACCGCGCGACCGGCTACGAGGTCCGCGCCGCCCTGAAAGCGTCGCAGCATGTCGGGAATCCACTCCGGCCCGTCCGTGAAGTCGGCCTGCATGACCAGGAGGCCGTCCCGCTTCGGGTACCGCGACACGCGCACCGCCTCACGGACCAGTCGCTCGACCGAGGCGGCATAGCCCAGGCGGCGCTCGTGGCGCAGCACGGTGAGCGGCAGGACTGCGCGGTACGGCTCCAGGACTTCCCAGGTGTCGTCGGTGGAACCGTCGTCCAGAACCAGGATCCGGAAATCCCTGCTCAGGTCGGCGAACACCTGGCGCAGGCGCCACAGGAGCACGCCTATGGTCTGCTGTTCATTGTGCACAGGCAGCGTGACGTAGATCACGACGCCAGCCGCTCCTTTCGTTACTCCTTCGTACCCGTATACCGTCGCGTCCGCCCGTGCGGGCGGAACTCGCTGAACGCGCTCTCGATTACCGCTCCCGTCCGCCCTGCGTTCCCTCCGGCACCGTCTTCCAGCGCCGGTGGAACCACCAGTACTGCTCCGGATAGCGTCGCACCCAGTGCTCCAGCCGGGCCATCCAGCGGCGCGTGAATTCGGCCTCCGCGTCCGGCCCCAGCGGCGGAGCCGGTATCGGCTCGAGGATGAACCTGTACGCCCTCCCCTCGCGCACCATCGCTATGAAGAATAGCGGCACGCCTTCGGCCAGCGCGAGCCTCACCGGTCCCCGGAAGGTGGACGCCGGCCGGCCCAGAAAGGACACGAAGATGCCCCGCCCGCGCGCATCCTGGTCGGCCGCCAGCGCGACAGCGAGTCCCGAGCGCAGAGCCTCGGGCATGCAGCTGGTGGCGTCCCGCATGTAGATCGACTCGAATCCGATGCGCCGCCGTAACGTCTTCAGGTAGCGGTCGGCGAGCGCGTTGCTCTGACGCTTGACCACCGCGGCGAGGGGAATCCCCGATGCGGCCAGGAAGGCGCCTGCGGCCTCCCAGTTACCGAGGTGACCGGTGACGATGATCCCGCCCCTGGCGCCGGTCACGTGGCTTCTGTAAGTGGCCACGGCTTCATCCGCCGCGAGGGTGCGTCCGGGAAGACCGGCGGGTCCGGTGCGGCCGAGCCGGGCTATCTCCGCCCATTCGCGCCCGAAGTGTCGGTAGCAGGCGGCGGCCGTGGCACGCACCCACGACGGCGGGCGGTCCGGGAAGGAAGCGGCGATCTGTCGTTCCACCACCTCCCGCCGTAGTGCAAGCGGGCCGGATGCTGCCAGCCGACCCACGCCGGACCCGAGCGCATCGGCCAGCCCGACCGGCAGCCTCTGCAGCAGCCAGTGCGAGGCCCGCATCGGGAGGTACTCTGCCAGGTCCTTCGCGGTGGCCGCCGCGACGCGCTTCACCAGGCAGCCTCCCCGCCTGCGCCGGTTGTCCCGGTACGCACGCTCAGCGGGCCCGTGCCGTGAGAGCGGTCCCGTAGGCCTTCAGCGTACGACCCACCATTTCGCCGGCGCTGTGTACGGCCGCGCTCTTCCTCGCATCCTCGCCCATGCGGCGCCGGTACTCTTCGTCCTCGATGAAGCGACCGATGACCCCGGCCAGGCCGGCGTGGTCGCCTCGACGAACGGGCTCGATGCCCTCCGCGCGCAGCCGCCCGTCTCCCTCCGCGACCATCACCGCCGGCACCCCGGCCCACATGGCCTCCAGGCAGGCCGTGGCCATCTCCTCCCACAACGAGGGCATGATGAACAGGTCCAGATCGGCAATGGACAGGCGGGCGTCGGGAAGATAGCCGGGAAGGCAGGCGCGCCCACCCAGCCCCAGCGTCTCTATCAGCTTCTCCAGTCGCGGGCGCTCTTGACCCTCCCCGAAGAGGACGAAGCGCGCGTCGGGATATCGGGCGGTCACCAGAGCGGCGGCCCGCAGGAGAGTGGCGTGGTCGCGGTCCGGGGCCAGGGCGGCGAGGGAGCCGATGAGAAAGTGCGACTCCGCGGCTCTCGCGGCCTGCCGAATCCCGCCCCGTCTCCGTGGCTCCATCCCCGACGCATCGAGCCCGTTCGGCACCACCACCACCCGTCCCCGCTCGACTCCGCGCGCGACGAGAGCATCCCGGACCGAGTCCGCGGTAGCCAGCACCAGGTTCGCTCTCCGCCACTTCCACACCGACCGCGGGGGGCCGGGAATGCGCCGCGAGGCGACTATGCGGGTGGGCGATCCCTCGAGCGCCGCCAGATACAGCATCATGCGGAGCGCATGCGAGTCATGCCCGTGGAAGAGGCTCCAGTCCTGGCGCGCGTGCCGGGCCAGGGTGCGCAGGGCGCGCGGATCCGTACCTACAGCCCAAGGAAGAGGGATTACCGGAATCCCCATCCTCCGTGCCTCCACCGCCAGCCGCGAGCGGGCCAGCGTGGCCACGGCCTGTTGCACGTGCGGGTACCGCCGCAGGCCCGCCAACAGGAGGCTCACCTGGTCGCGGGTGCTTCTCCACTCCTGTCCCGAGTCGACGTGCAGGACCCGAAGCGACGGTCGCGCCGGTTGTGGGGGGGTACCCTGGATCATCGCCGGAAAACTACACTGCGGCCGCAGCCCTTACAACGCGGCGGTTTTCGTCGCATAATCCGGGTATGCGGGTCAAGCTTCCCGAGTGGATGGCCGGCGACTTTGTGACCCGGCAGCACGGTCTCGCGGCGGCCATCGTCCGCGTCGACTTCGCCGAGGCTTTCGACCGCCACCACCTCATCGAAGCGGCCGGGACCGGGCCGCGCCCCGCCCTGGTGGAGGACGAGAAGGAGCTGCGGGGAGGGCGGACGGGGGCCCGGGTGATAGCCGCCGGGCCGCTGGGCGAAGCGGTCGTGCGTCCATACCGGCGCGGCGGGCTCGTGAGCCGGGTCAGCAGCAGCCGCTACCTTCTCGGGGCGCGCGCCTTCGACGAGCTCATCCTCACGCACCAGCTATGGAAACGGAGTGCGCCCGTGCCGGAGTGCCTGGCCGCGGTGCAGTCAGGCCTGCGGCCCGGCTACGCCGCCTGTCTGGTCACGCGCCGGATAGCGGGAGCCGAGCCGGCTGCCGGGATCCTCTCGGGACTGAGCCGGGGCGAGGCGGCCGCCATCCTGCGGGAGATGGGACGCAGCGTGCGCCGCCTGCACGAGGCCGGGGGCTGGCACGCGGACCTCAACGCCAACAACCTGCTGATCCCGGTCGGGCGAAAGGGCGTGCCCGTGATCATCATCGACCTCGACCGCGGCCGCCTGTTCCGCAAGAGAGTCCCCCGCCTCCAGGCGGCCAGGAACCTCAGGCGCCTGCGCCGCTCGCTGCGGAAACTGGAACTGAGCGAGGCCCTGGCGGCGTGGCCCTCCTTCAGAGCCGGCTACGACGCGCCTCCCGACCCGCCCGAGGCCGCCTGACCGGCGGCACGCACCGGCAGGGAGAACTGGAGATCGTGCAGGCGGCGGTACAGTCCGCCGGCGGCGTAGAGATCCTCGTACCTGCCCTGCTCCGCGATCCGTCCCTCGTCGAGTACCAGGATCCGGTCCGCCTCGTGCACCGTGGAGAGCCGGTGGGCGATCACGAAGACGGTGCGGCCGGTGAGCAACCGCGCCAGGGCCCGCTGGATGAGCTGCTCGGATTCGGTGTCCAGCGAGGAGGTGGCCTCGTCCAGGATGAGGATGGGAGAATCGCGCAGCAGGGCGCGGGCGATGCCTATCCTCTGCCGCTGCCCGCCCGACAGCCGCACCCCGCGGTCGCCGAGCTGCGTCTGGTAGCCCTCGGGCAGCTCGCGGATGAAATCGTACGCGTTGGCCGCCCTGGCGGCCGCCTCCACCTCCCCGGGCAGGCGGTCGTTCCCGTAGGCGATGTTGGCGTACACGGTGTCGTGGAAGATCACCGTCTCCTGGCTGACGATCCCGAACAGAGAGCGGAGCGATGGCATGGAGATGTGGCTGATGTCCACCCCGTCGAGCGTGATGCGGCCGCGTGAGGGCTCTATGAACCGGGGCAGCAGATCCACCAGGGTGCTCTTCCCGGCGCCCGACGGACCGACCAGCGCCACCACCTCGCCCCGGGGCACGGCCAGGCTCACGTCACGGATCACCGGTCGGCCCGGCTCGTACTCGAAGGAGACGTCCTCGAAGCGGATCTCCTCGCGGAGCTCTTCCACCACGCGGTCTCCCGGCCTGGTGCGGGGCTCCGGGCGCGTATCGAGAACCTCGAAGAAGCGCTCGGCGGCGGCCAGCGAGAGCTGCAGCATGGCCGGGAACTGAGCCATCGCCTTCATCGGCGAGATGAGGCGCAGCGCCAGCATGATGAAGGCGATGAACTGCTCGGGACCGATGCCGCCGGAACCCAGCACCATGCTCGCCCCGATCCACATCAGGGCCAGAGCCACCAGCGACGACAGGGACTCAGACAGGGGAGAGGCCGCCTCCGCCAGCGCGCCGGTGCGAATCATGCGCCTGGTGTAGCGACCCGAGCGGTCTGCGAAGCGGCGGCTCTCGTGCCGCTCCGCCCCGGAGGCCTTCACCAGGCGGATCCCGCTCACGGTCTCCTGCAGGACGCTGAGCAGCTCTCCCCGCTGGTCGAACGCCTTGCGGAACCCGCGCTTGAGCCGGCGCATCATCGGCGCCAGCAGCAGCGCAAGGACGGGCGCGGCCACCACGGTGACCAAGGTCAGTCGCCAGGACAGCAGGACCAGCGCCACCAGGTACACGACGATGGTCACCGCCTTGCGGATGACGTCCGACAGCGAAGCGCTGATGATGCTCTTCGACTGCTGGGTGTCGTGCAGGACGCGGGCCATGATCTGTCCCGCCTTCATGCGGTCGAAGAAGCTCAGAGGCAGATACTGGAGGTGGTCGTAGACGTCCTCGCGCATCTTCCTCTCCGCCTTCTCCCTCACCACCACGCCGCACAGCTTGGAACCGTACAGGGCGAGGTTCTTCGCGATCATCGCCCCCATCATCACCACGCAGACGTTGCGCAATGCGACCAGCGGGGATGCGCCGCGTATGAGGCCTCCCACCGTCAGGTCGAGGAAGCGCTCCACCAGGTTCGAGGCGCTTCCGGCCAGCGGCGAGGTCTGACCGAACAGCGACTGAAGGAACGGGATGATGAGAACGAGGCTGAAGGTGTCCAGGACCGCCGAGACGACCGACAGGAAGAGACCCAGGATGAAGATGGCGTAGAACGGCCTGAGATAGCCGAACAGCCGGCCGAACGAGCCCCACCTGATCATCGGGGCGTCAACAGAATTACCGGGAGGATCATCTCCTCCGGACTCACCCCGCCGTGGAGGAAGCTGTCCCGGTACCGGTTCTGGTACTCGCGGAGCTTGGTGGGATACACGAAGAAGTAGTCCTCGCGACACAGCATGTAGCTGGTATGGAAGCCCCGCGCCGGCAGGCGGAGAACGTCGTTGTCCTGCGCGGCGAACACGCCCGCCAGATGGTCGACCCGCATGTGACGCCCGAACTTGTAGCGCAGGTTAGGCGTCGCGTCTCGCTTGGCGTAGATGGTCAGCGGACGGTGGCAGTGCACGGAACCGTGGTCGGTGGTAAGCAGCACGCTCACCCCGCGGGCGGCCGCCTCCTTCAGGGCCGCGAAGGCGGCGGAGCGCTCGAACCAGTTCACGCTCAGGGAACGCAGCGCCATGGCGTCGCGCGCCACCTCCCGGATGAGCTTCGACTCGCTGCGGCCGTGGGTCAGCAGGTCCACGAACCCGAAGACCAGCGCGGTGGCCGACGGCTCGGCCAGGTACCCGCCCAGGCGCTGGACCATCGCCTCGCCCTGGGCGGCGGTGAAGACCTTCTCGTAGTGGGTGCGGATCTCCGGGCCTGCCAGCTCCCGCACGTGCCCGGCGAACAGCTCGTCCTCGAAGGAATTGTAGCCGGTCGTCTCGCCCGAATCGTACCAGCCGGGCCTCGCTTCCTCCAGCTCGTCCGGGAACAGACCGCTGAAGATGGCGTTGCGGGAGAACGGCGTGGCGGTGGGAAGGATGGAGGCGTACAGGGCCTCCTCCACCTCGAACAGGCCTACCAGGGAAGGTCGGATGGCCCGCCACTGGTCCAGCCGCAGACAATCGATGACCATCAGCAGCGATGATTCGTCCGCAGAGATGAGCGGACGGAAGAAGCGGCCGAGCACGTCCACGGACAGGGGCGGTCCCTGCTCGCCGCCCTCGTGTACCCACTGCTCGTAGTCCCGCACGACCATATCGGAGAAGCCGGGGCGGACATCGCCCATGAGGGCCGCGAGGACGTCCCGCAAGCTCTCTTCTCCCTCCTCCTCCAGGCGCAGCTCCCAGTCCACCAGCTCCGAGTACAGATTGGCCCAGTCGTCCCAGCTACGGGCGACCGCGATGTCGCCTCGCATCTCCCGGAAGCGGCTCGTGAAGTCGCGGGCGACCCGCTCGTGCCGAAGCTGCGGGCCGGCCAGCAGGCGCGTCACCACCGACAGGACCTGGCGAGGGCTGGTGGGCTTCACGATGTAGTCGTCCGCCCGGCGCCCGATGGCCTCGTGCATGATGTCGTCGGTCTCGCTCTTGGTGACCATCACCACGGGAACCCGGCGGCCGCTGGCCCGGATGGCGGAGAGCACGTCTATGCCGCGCAGGCCGGGCATTTCTTCGTCCAGGAGAATGAGGTCGTAGCTCTCCCTCTCCAGCAGCTCCAGCGCGTCGTCACCGTTCATGGCGGCGTCGACGTGGTAGCCTTCCCTGATCAGCAGCAGCGTGTGCGGCCGAAGGCCGTCGACCTCGTCGTCGACCCACAGGATTCGCCCGTTGCTCATGCTCGCGTCGCGCGGGAAAAGACCGTCATCACGGACCTCGGGTGGAGCCAAATCACCTTTCGAACGGTACATTAGCCGGAGGCCGCGAGTTATCAAAGCTCTCGCCTGTGAGGGCCACCCGGAACTATGCCATGAGGTTGCTGAGCCGATACGTCTTGCGCCTGCACGTGGCGCCCTTCCTGTTCGGGCTGTCGGCGCTAGTCATGCTCATGCTGCTCGACCAACTGGCGAAGAAGTTCCGCCACCTTGTGGGCAAGGGCCTGGAGTGGACGGTCATCACGCAGGTGTTCCTCCTGTCGATCCCCTTCATACTCGCGGTGATCGTTCCAATGGCGGTGCTGGTGGCGGTCCTGTACACCTTCAACCGTCTCGCGGCGGACAACGAGATCTCGGCCATGAAGGCCAACGGGGTGAGCCTGGCGCGGATCACCGCTCCCGTCTTCGTCGCCGCGACCTTCGTCGCGGTGGGAATGGTGTGGTTCAACGACACCGTGCTGCCGGAGGCGAATCACCGGCTCCGCGTGCTGTACTCGAGCATCCACCGAAAGAAGCCCACCTTCCAGCTCCGGGAGAGATGGGTGAACGAGGTCATCGACGACCGCCTGTTCATCCAGGCGGCCAGGATCGACAACGCCACCAGCCAGCTCGAGGACGTGACCATCTGGGACCTGCGGGACATCGAGCGCTCTCGCACCATCTACGCGGACAGCGGGCTCATGGCGTCCAACGAGTCCCAGACGGACCTGTACCTGACCTTGTTCGACGGCGTGTTTCACGATGAGCGCCGGGAAGATCCCGAGTCCTTCCAGCGGGCGTGGTTCAAGGTGGACTACTTCCGGGTGCCGGACGTGGGGAACGAGCTGGACCTCGAGGAGCGGGGATACCGCAGCGACCGGGAGCTGCCCATCGACTCGATGCTGGTGAAGGCCGCCGAGAACCGGCGGCTGGCGGCGGAGGTGGAGAAGGTGAGCAGGACGCTGTCCGCTTCCCTGGTCTCCCACCGGCTCGGCGCCCTGGCCCCGGACGACGTCATGCCGGACGACACGGCGGCGGCGGTGGCCGGCGCGTGGAGCACCGGCGAGCGACTGACGAGCCCGAGCTCGGCCACGACGGCGTTCCGGACGCAGGGCCTCCAGTACCGCAGGTACAACGAAGAGGCCAACCGCTTCGAGGTGGAGATCTGGAAGAAGTTCTCCATCCCCGCCGCCTGCATCGTGTTCGTGCTCATCGGAGCGCCCATCGCGGTCCGCTACCGCCGGGGGGGCGTCGGGCTGGTGGTGGGAGTCAGCCTGGCGGTCTATTGCCTGTACTACGTGGCCCTCATCGGGGGTGAGCACCTGGCGGACAAACGGCTGGTGAGTCCGTTCTGGGCGATGTGGAGCCCCAACCTCCTGTTCGGTGGGGTCGGCATAATAGCCTTCTTCAGGGCGCGGAGGGCCGGCGGATGAAGATCCTCGATCGATACCTCGCCCGTCAGTTCCTGCGCATATTCCTGATCTGCGTTCTCGGGGTGCCGTTCGTGTTCATCGTCATCGACCTCACTGACCGCCTCGACACGTATCTCGCCGAGAGCGTCGGGCGGGTGAACGTGCTGGAGCACTATATCTTCGACTTTCCGTACCAGGTCCTGCTGGCGTTTCCCATCGCCGCGCTCCTGGCGGCCGTGTTCACCATCTCCCGCATGACCCGCCACTTCGAGATAACCGCGGCCAAGGCGGGTGGGATGAGCTTCTATCGGCTGGCGGCCCCGGTCCTGCTTCTCGGAATGGTGATCAGCCTGGCGGCGTTGGCCCTGACCGAGGTCGTGCCCAAGAGCAACCGCATCTCCAAGGCGGCCCTGGAGGAGCTGGACCGCTCGCAGGACACCAGGCTGTCCTTCGTATTCCGGGGGGAGGAAGGCCGTTATTACCAGATCAAGCGGCTGGACGCGGCCCGTCGGACCATCGCCAACATCCGCATCGACCGCGAGGGAACCGGGTACGGGTACCCCACGTACACCGTCACCGCCGCGACCGCCCGCTGGGACACGGCCGCGGGGCTATGGGTGCTCGAGGAGGGCCGCATCCGCTACTTCCCCGAACGCGACGTCACGCTGACCTTCCGCTACGGCGAGCTGTGGCAGGCGGCTTTCTCCGAGAGGCCGGAGGCGCTGCTGGCCCAGCCCAAGGCGCCGGAGGAGATGGGCTACCTGGAGCTGGGACGCTACATCGACGCCATCGAGCGCTCCGGAGGCCTGGCCCGCAAGCTGAAGGTCGAGCGGATGCTGAAGATCTCCTTCCCCTTCACCTGCTTCATCATCGTCCTGTTCGGAGCGCCCCTGGCGAATTCCACCCGCAAGGGCGGAGCCGCCCTGTCCATAGGCCTGGCCCTGGCCACCACCATATTCTTCCTGACCCTCATCCGGATCGCCCAGGCGATGGGAGCCAGCGGGGTGCTGGCGCCCGAGGCGGCCGCCTGGCTGCCCAACGGGATCTTCCTGCTGGCGGGCCTGGCCATGATGTGGCGGGTCAGAACCTAGAACTGGCGACCGGCGCCCCCGGCAGGCGCCCCGGCACACGCGCATCTGCGGGGCGGCCCCGCCGGGATCAGCCCACCGCGGAGGCCACCACGTCACGCACCCGCTCCTGCGCCTCGGCCTCGATCGCCGGCCACACGGGCAGGCTCAGCACCTCCTCCGCCAGCCGCTCGGCCACCGGCAGAGAGATTCCGCGGTCCACGTACACCGGCAGGCGGTGGCAGGGGACCGGGTAGTAGACCATCGAGCCGATGCCCGCGGCGGTCAGCGCTTCGCGCACGGCGTCCCGCTTCCCGCCCGCAACGCGGATCGTGTACTGGTGAAAGACGTGGCCCGGCGTCGCCTCGGGAGTGACCACCCCCGGCACCCCGGCCAGCAGCTCGTCGTAGCGGACGGCGGCAGCGCGCCGGCCCTCGTTGGCCGCGTCGAGGTGCGGCAGCTTGACCCGCAGCAGCGCCGCCTGAAGGGCGTCCAGCCGCGAGTTGTAGCCCAGAGCGTGGTGGTCGTCGCGCCGGTCGGCGCCGTGGTCGCGCAGGACGCGCGCGCGGCGGGCAACAGACGCGTCCGAGGTGGCGAGCAGCCCTCCGTCGCCGAAGCCGCCCAGGTTCTTGGTCGGGTAGAAGGAGAAAGCGCCGGCGTGCCCGATGGAGCCAGACTGCCGGCCCGTATAGCGGCCGTGGCCGAAGCGGGCCCCGAACGACTGGGCGCAGTCCTCCACCACCGCGAGCCCGCGGCGCGCCGCGATGTCCATGATGGCATCCATGTCGGCCGGCCGGCCGAAGAGGTGCACCGGCACTATGGCCCGGGTGCGGTCGGTGAGGGCCGCTTCGATGAGGGCCGGGTCTATGTTGCCCGAGTCCGCCTCCACGTCGACGAACACCTCGCGGGCCCCCACCACCCCGATGGACTCGGGGGTGGCGAAGAAGGTGAAGGCGCTGGTGACCACCTCGTCGCCGGGGCTCACCCCCAGCGCCCGCAGGCCTATGACCAGCGCGTCGGTGCCTGAGTTGACGGCCACCGCGTGCGGCACGTCCAGGTAAGCCGCGGCCTCCGCCTCGAAAGCCTCCACTTCGGGGCCGCCGATGAATCGTCCGGAGCGCAGGACCCGCTCCGCGGCGGCGCTCAGGCCCTCCCACCGGGCCTCGATCTCCGGCTGGAGGTCGAGGACCGGGATCGGCTCCGCCGGGGAATCAGGCACCGTAGAACTCCCGGTACCACTCCACGAAGCGCCGGATCCCCTCCTCGATGGGGGTGTGCGGGCGGAAGCCCACATCGCGGGCGAGGTCTTCGATGTCGGCCGCGGTGGCCGGCACGTCCCCCGGCTGTAGCGGCATCATCTTCATCTCGGCCTTGCGTCCCAGCGCCTCCTCCAGCGCCCCGATGAAGCGAAGCAGCTCCACCGGCTCGTTGTTGCCGATGTTGTACAGGCGGTACGGGCCGCCCCCGGTGGCAGGGTCCGGGTCCTCGCCGCTCCACTCGGGGTCGGGCTCGGCCACCCGGTCGGTGGCCCTGACCACCCCCTCGGTGATGTCGTCGATGTAGGTGAAGTCGCGGCGCATATTCCCGTGGTTGTACACCTCGATCGGCTCGCCGGCGAGGATGGCCCGGGTGAACAGGAACAGGGCCATGTCGGGGCGTCCCCAGGGACCGTACACGGTGAAGAAGCGGAGCCCGGTGACGGGCAGGCCGTACAGGTGGCTGTACGTGTGGGCCATCAGCTCGTCGGCCTTCTTGGTGGCGGCGTACAGGCTCACCGGATGGTCGACGTTGTGGTGCACCGAGAAGGGCATGCGGAGGTTGGCCCCGTACACCGAGCTGCTGGAGGCGTAGACCAGGTGCCCCACGCCCGCGTGCCGGCACCCCTCGAGCACGTGCAGGAACCCGACCACGTTGCTGTCCACGTACGAGTGGGGGTTCTCGAGGGAATAGCGGACGCCGGCCTGGGCGGCCATGTGCACGACCCGATCGAACTCCTCGCCGCCGAACAGGGCTTCCATCCCCTGGCGATCCGCCAGGTCCAGCCTGACGAAGGACCAGCCCGGGCGGCCCTCGAGCTGCCCCAGCCGCGCCTCCTTGAGCGACACATCGTAGTAGTCGCTCAGGTTGTCGAGGCCGACCACCGTGTCGCCCCGCTCGAGCAGCCGGCGGGCCACGTGGAACCCGATGAAACCGGCCGCGCCGGTGACCAGGATCTTGCTCACTCTGCGTTCGTCCTCTGCTGCAGGGAGGCCCCCACCGCCTCGCCGCGAAGCGGTGGGGGCCGTGCGGATGGGCAGGACACCGAAAACCTCGCCCGGCCCTCACGGGCGCGCAAGCGGATCAGCCCCTAGGCCCCGATCAGCCGCCCCCGCCGGAAGTGCCGCATCCCGAACCACACCAGGAGGGAATCGACCAGGAACAGGATCCCGAGGAGCCACGCCACGGCTTCCGTGGCCGTTATCCCTTCGGCCCACGCCATGAGCCGGGCCTGCGTGCCGGGCGGCAGCGCGCGGAAGATCGCCGGGAGACCCAAGGACAGGCCGAAGACCAGCATGATGAGCGGGATCATCATCATCTGGTGCGCCGCCCGCACCGTCTCGGCGTGCAGGGAGACGAAGGTGCCGACGCCAGCGATGAGCAGGGAGGTGGCGAACGACCCGATGCCCACCGCGAACCATACCGGCGCCGGGTACAGGAACAGGCTGCCGCCCGCCAGGCTCAGCGCGGCCACGCTGGCCAGCAGGATAAGCCACGCCAGCCCCCAGGCGTACACGCACGCCGCCAGGATCTTGCCCAGGTAGACGGCCCGGTCCGGCAGGCGGGTGGCCAGGAGCGTCTCCAGGGTCTTGCGCTCCTTCTCGCCGGCGAAGCTGTCGGCCACGTGCGGGCCGGCGATGAACAGCGGGATGACCAGGTAGAAAGCGGCCGCTGCGGCCCCGGCGCTCCACGCGTCGCTCTGCGACAGCGGGAAGAACACGCCGAACATGAGGACGAAGACCAGCTCCCGCAGGAGGCTGCGCCGGCTGCCGCCCCCCAGGATCTCCCTCAGCTCCTTCGCCGCCACGGTGGTGATGTCGGTCACGGGTCGCTTCCTCCGGTGCCTCCGCTCTGGGTTTCCTCCTCGAGCAGGGACAGGAACGTGTCCTCCAGGCTCTCGCGGGCCAGCCTGGCCTCGGCCACCTCGGCGCCCGATTCCACCAGGTAGCGGACGACCGGCGCGGTGTCGGACGACTTCTCCAGACTCACTTCCAGGCGCCCGTTCGCCAGGCCGGCCGAGCGTACCGCGGGCAGGGCCTCCAGCCCGCGGACTACCTCATCGGTGAAGCCGCTCCCCGCGATCTCCATGCGGCGGCTCTCTCCTCCGGCGGCGATCTCCCGCGGCACGCCCTCGGCCAGCATCCTTCCGCTGCGGATGACGGCCACCCGGTCGCACACCTTCTCCGCCTCCAGGAGGTTGTGGGTGGTGAGGAAGACGGTGACGCCCTCCTCGCGGGCCAGGGCCACCAGCTCGCTGCGCAGGGCGACCGCGCTGGGCGTGTCCAGCCCGGAGGTGGGCTCGTCCAGGAACAGCAGCGAGGGCCGCGAGAGAAAGGCGCGCGCCAGGGCGAGCTTCTGGCGCATGCCGGTGGAGAAATCGCTGACGCGGTCGGCCCGCCGCTCCCACAGGCCGGTGTGCTTCAGCAGGGCCCGGATGCGGGAGCGGCGCTCGGTGCCCGGCAGCCGCGCGATGCGGGCGAAGTAGTCCAGGTTCTGGGCAGCGGTGAGGCGCGTGTACAGACCGTCGCTGTCCAGCAGCACGCCCACCCGCTCGCGCACCTGCTGCGCCTGCGTTCCCACGTCGAAGCCCAGCACCTCGGCCGAGCCGGCGGCAGGCTCGAGGAGACCCAGCAGGAGACGGATGGTGGTGGTCTTCCCCGCCCCGTTGGGCCCGAGGAAGCCGAAGATGATCCCCGGCGGCACTTCCAGGGTGAGGTCCTCGACGGCCCGCACGGGGCCGAAGGCCTTCGACAGGCGCTCGGTGCGGACGGCGGGGGTCATCGATACTATCAGGCTGGCCCGGCCGGACCGCTACCCCTGCTCCCGCAGCAGCGCGACGTCCGAGTCGACCATCATCTTTACCAGCTCCTCGAAGTCGACCGTCGGCTCCCAGTCCAGCAACCGCCCCGCCTTCGAGGCGTCGGCGCACAGGTGCTCCACGTCGGCGGGCCGGAACAGGGCCGGGTCCTCCATTACGAACTCCAGCCAGTCGAGGCCGGCGTGGGCGAAGGCCTGCTCGGCCAGGTCGCGCACCGAGTGCATGAGGCCGGTGCCGACCACGAAGTCCTGCGGCTCGTCGAGCTGGAGCATGCGCCACATGGCGTCCACGTAGTCGCCGGCGTACCCCCAGTCGCGGTGGGCATCCAGGTTGCCGAGGCGGAGCATCTTGTCCAGCCCCGCCTTGATGCGGGCCACCCCGTGCGAGACCTTGCGGGTGACGAACTCCAGCCCGCGCCGCGGGCTCTCGTGGTTGAACAGGATCCCGCTGGCGGCGAACAGGTCGTAGCTCTCGCGGTAGTTCACGGTGATGAAGTGGCCGTACACCTTGGCCACCCCGTACGGGCTGCGGGGGTAGAAGGGCGTCTCCTCGGTCTGCGGGGTGTCGTCCACCTTCCCGAACATCTCCGACGAAGATGCCTGGTAGAAGCGGATGTCCGGGTTCACCGTACGGATGCCCTCCAGCATGCGCAGCACCCCGAGGGCGGTGAACTCGCCGGTCAGCAGCGGCTGGTTCCACGAGGTGGGCACGAAGGACTGGGCCGCCAGGTTGTACACCTCGCGCGGCTCGACCTCCTCAAGCACCGTGATGATGGAGAGCTGATCCAGCAGGTCCATCTGGTGCAGGGTGACGCGGTCCCTGATATGGGCTATGCGCTCGAACTTCTCGGTGGACGAGCGCCGCACCGCGCCGTGGACGTCGTATCCCTTCTCCAGCAGGAAGTCGGCCAGGTACGATCCGTCCTGCCCGGTGATGCCTGTGATGAGAGCGGTCTTCATGAAGGTGTCGCTCCGGAAGCCGTCGCGGGACCGATTCTCGAACTTTTGCCCGGGCACAATCCCGAGCATCAGAGACGCGGCGGAAAAGGTAGTGTATGGCTGGCTGGAGGGCACGTGGCGGGAGGTGCTGAAGAAGAAGGCCGGCGCAGTGAGCCTCAGTCGTGACCTGAACGACCTTCGCCCACCGCCCGCTCCAGGGCCTCTTGCATGAATGCGTTCATGCCCACCTGCCGGCGCGCCGCACTCAGGGCGACCTTCCGGTGCAGCGCCGGAGTGGTCCGGATGAGAATCTCGCCGAAGAACGGGGGCTCCGGATCCTGCCCCCGCTCCCGGCAGAACTCCAAGTACTCCTCCCGTGGAACAGATCGATCTCCGGATCGAACTCGATCAAGGCCACGTACCCCTTGTAACGGTCTTGGCATCAGCTGCGGGCAATGCCAGGCAGGTGCAAGCCCTTGTCAGCGAGCCTCCTTCGGATCGACCAGAGCGAGAATCCTCGCGATCGTTTCCTCCAGGACTTCATTGGGAACCGTGCAAACGCGCTTCGCCTTGCGAACGCGCCAATCGAGGCTCTTCACCTGGTCGGAGAGGATTGCGCCCTTTGCCTTTAGCCCCGGCGGCAGCACTACCTCGAATGGATAGCCCTTCACCTGCGAGGTGACCGGACAGAACAGGGCCAGACCGACGCGACGGTTGTAGGACCGCGGCGAGATCACGAGCGCCGGGCGATGCCCTGCCTGCTCATGCCCGGCCTGAGGTGTGAAACGGAGCCAGACGATATCCCCACGCTCGGGAACATACTGGCGCGGCACTACCAGGCCTCGCGCCCAACGGGATCCCCGGTGCTGACTTCCTCATGCAGGTTGCGCACGTTGACGCCCTCGAGCAATTCACTCAAGACATACTGCCTACGGCGCACCGGCCGAATGACCAGGTCGCCATTCTCGACACATATATCCACGGTCGAGCCGGCTTCAACCTCTACGTCGGCAGCAAACGACTTGGGAATGCGCAGCCCGAGGCTGTTGCCCCACTTTTGAATCCTGGTCAGCATACACCCTCCTCGGATATACAATGAGTATACATCCGGAGGTGGAGTTGTCAATCTCGTCAAGCTATCGGGCGTGCCGGCGGCACGTTGTCGGGCACGCGTCACCCCAGGTCTTCGGTAAGACGCTGTCAATGGAGGATCAGGGTCGTATCAACACCCGGGCGGCGGCCTGCTGCCAGGTTGGGAGGCGTGGGGCGGCCGGCGCCCGCCCCGACCCTCACCCCATGGCCTCGAGTGCGCGGAAGTAGACGGGGCCCGGGATGTCGGCCTGGCGCTTCCAGCGTGCGCCGGCGGTGAGGAAGTCGGGCTCGGCCCCGCGTCGGCGGTTGTCGTCGCGGAGCGCAGCCACCGGATCGGCCGGAAGCTCGGGTGCCGGCGGGCGCTTGCCGCTGTAGTGGACCTGTCCGCGGGCGTCGATGAAGGCCGGCCCGCGGTCCGGCCCCCGCCCCCACCACTCGATGCGCCACCCCTCCTCGTGCACCAGCCGGTGATGATGGGAGCACAGGAGCAGCAGGTTGTCGAGCGACGTCTCGCCCCCGTCCGCCCAGTGGCGTACGTGGTGCGCGTCGGTGAACCGGAGCCCGCAGTCGGGAAAGCGGCAGCCCCGGTCCCTGGCCTCGAGAGCCCTTCTGAGGGCCGGCGGTATGGTGCGGGTCCTCCGGCCCACATCGAGCACCGATCCGTCCCTGGCATGGCCGATCTCCACGACCGAGGCATCGCACGACAGGCGCCGGGACGTTTCAGCTGAAACGCGGGTCCCGTCCTCCAGCTCGGACTGACCGAGCCCTCCGTCACTCCTCAGCGTTTCCGCGTCCACGTGCAGCAGCACCTGGTAGCGCTCGGCCCGCGCGCCGCTGAGAGGGACCGAAGCCTCGCCTTCGTCAGCACTCCCTCCGAACCCCGCTGCCAGAGCACGCTCGGCCACGAGCCCCAGGGCGTCGGCCCTCCGCTGCGCCGACTCACGGGACGTTTCAGCTGAAACGCGTTCGGAAGGCCCCTTCTCCCGGTAGAGCGAATCGCCAGCTGCCTCCACGGCACGCATCAGCAGAGCTCCGACTTCCGGGGTCAGCTGGCCCCTTACTACCACCATGCCGTCCTCGTCCGGGAACAGGGAAAGCTCACGGCTCTCGATCCGCTCTCTCTCCCGGCCCGCTTCGTCCTTCCGGCTCCCCAGCTTGAAGCCCCTGACCATGCGCTCAAGCTCGGCCGTGGTCGCTCCCCGGGCGAGCTCCAGGAGGTCCGCTTCGTTCTCCGGTCTCGCCACGCGGGTGAGCGCCCGCACCGCGGAGAACGAGAGCTCGCCCCGGCCCATGGAGGCGCTCGTCAGCGGCAGATCCACCAGCGCCCGGGCCGCGCGCACCTTCTCCCGGCAGGCTCCGAGGTCGATCCCCGCGCGGAACGAGAGCCAGTGGGCGCACGTCCGGTGGCCGCCCATCTCCCAGCCCCGGCGACGGTCGAACTCCGCCACCAGCGTAAGGAGCCGGTGCTGGCCGGCGTGGAGGTGGGCCGCCAGCACCGCGATCTCCTCCTCCAGCTCCTCCAGGGCCTCCACTTCGGCGTCAGGGGACGGGTCGGGAACCGGGGCGGCACTCGGGGCGGGAGCATACGCGACCTCTGCGATCTCGCGCACGCGGAAGGTGACGGCGACGTGAGAAGCGAACTGGACCATGGGACGACCCCCTGAGCAGACATACCGAACACATACCGAACATTATCAATATAACCCCCGCTTTTAGGGCTCCGAGGTTACGCCACACGGCACGAACGAGGGTCCGCAGGACGCGTGAATCAACCGTGGCGGAGAACGGGTTACAGCGAGGAAGAAGCGAGGCTCAGAGGCCGCCCGAGGGACTGGTCCCGGACTCCCCCACATGGTCCGCAGCGAAACCTGTCAAGGGCCTAGGGACAGTTCAACGATTGGCACACGGGCGACCTCGAGACTGCGGGACTCGCGCCCGCGGGTCAGGGCCTGCTGGTAGAGCGGGTATTGAGGAATCGTCAGAGGGGAGGCAGGGGGACCCAACGGAGGCAACAGTCACCAGCGCTGGCGCGCGTGAAGAAAGCAGCGCCGGCGCTGGTGCGACATGAAGGTGTGAGGGAACACAGCGCGGACGGCCGGTGCTATTCCTCGGCCACCGCCTTCTCCAGCGCGTGCTGCATGAATGCGTTCATGCTCACCCGCCGACTCGCCGCGCGAAGGGCGACCTTCCGGTGCAGCGCCGGACTGGTCCGGACGAGGATCTTCCCGGAGAAGGGGCGTTCCGGGTCCCGTCCCTGCTCCCGGCAGAACTCCAGGTATTCTTCGACGGACCTTCGGAGCTCTTTCTTCAGCTGGGGAACTGAGGCGCCGTAGAAGGTGATCACGTCGTTCGTGTTGAGCACGGTCCCGTGGAAGAGATCGATCTCCGGATCGAACTCGATCACGCCCACGTACCCCTTGTACTCGATCACGGCTCTACTCCTGCGCTATCCAGAAACCTCCGCAGGTCTCGAATCGCATTGCGATCCATCACGGGCCGGAGGTGCGGGCGGTGGAAGACCGCGACCCTGTCCTTCAGCCTCACAGCCACTCTGGATCCGGCTCGCTCACTCACTGTTGCACCCAGCGCCCTCAGCAGAGATAGAGCGTCACGCCACCTGATGTTCGCAGGCACGGGACGCGCGAAGACCGCTCGCAGGGTTCTTCGGTGTCGTGCTGCCAGGGGAGTATGATATCGCAATGCGCTATCAGCCACAAGTATCGCATGGGGACGCATGCTGCGCTGTGGGCATCAGCGTTCATCTGGAATCCTGGCTGCTGGACCTCAAGGAATCGTCACAAGGCGGGCGGGCCGAGAACTTTAGGATGAAAGCCATGGGCGGAAAGCTGGAGATCCTGGCGACCTTCCCTGATGCCAGAGCCGTGCGAATCGGCCAGTTCAGGACGGCCGGAAGGAAGAGGGCCGCGCGTCAGAGAAAGGCCGGTTGATCGGTCGGCGGAGAGCCGACCGGTGTGGAGCAGTAGCCGCCGCGGCGGCGCGCCACCCCCCATCGGCGCGCAAAAGCCCGCCACTTTGTCGGTGAAAATCACCCACAACGTGGCAGGCTTGTACCCAAGACTCCGGAATAGCGGGGTCTCGCCCGCCCCGCCCCCTACCCGGGCAGCAGCTTCCTCAGCCCTCTCTTCCGGTCCTCGCCGTAGTACTGCTGGTAGTAAGTGTAGTACGCGCCCTCCG
>JBDHHR010000019.1:0-40574 GCA_039589295.1 Gemmatimonadota bacterium
GGATAAGCGCGGCCCGATGAACTGTTCGATCTACGACCACGGCGACTTTTGCTTGTACTGCGTGGCGTCGAGCGAGTGGGACAAGCTTGCGCCGCATGTCAGCTCCGGGCCGCAACCCAAGAAGAAGTAGGCTTCTTCGCAACGCCCGAGCCAGCCCGACCCCTGTCTTCTGCTGTCCGCCACACCCGCGCCACGCTTGACCGCCGCTTGACTGACTTCCCGGAGTGTGTCTCAGGCGGAGGCGATGCCCTCCGTCGGCACTGGCACCGACAGCGGAGGTACGCGTGAGCTACAGCTCGAGGGGCTTCGGGAAACAGGCCGTTCTTCTGACCAATCCTCGTGCGCGAGGTGTCAAGGCCCGCAGCGTCGCCCGGGTCGTGCGCACGCTGGGCCTGGACGAGGACGCCGTCCGGGTGATCGGGCGCGACGGAACCGCACCCGACCTGGCGGCCGGGGCCGTGCGGGATGGGCTTCCCTACGTTTTTGTGGCCGGAGGGGATGGGACTGCCCACGATGTCGTACAGGTTCTAGCCGGCACCTCGACTGCTCTAGGATTGGTGCCGCTCGGCACCTCCAACGACATGGCCGCTCGGCTGGACCTGCCGTCGCGACTCGACGCTGCCTGCGGCGCGCTCCGCCGGCGCAGGGTCACCCCCGTGGACCTGATACGGATCGGCGGATCTCGCGTGGCCACTGTCGGCGGCTTCGGCTTCGCAGCCGAAGTCGCACGGCGATGCAACGAATGCCGCCGCGGTGCAGCGGGAGGAGTCCTCAGCTTCCTGGTCGGACAGGCGGTCTACAGCCTCTGTGCGGCCGGAAGCGCCCTCTTCCGCTTCCCCGGCACGACCGCCCTGGAGATAGAGACCGACGGCGGTGCATTCCTCCGACTCGAAGCCTCGGCGCTGCTGGCTGGCGTCACTCACAGCTTCGGCGGGGGCATCCGGCTCCCGCCCTGCGAGGCAGGGCGCGTCGGAAGCTTCGCCCTCCTGGCGGTCACCGCCGCCACGCCCCGGCAGCTCCTGCAGACGCTGGCCGCGCTTCGATTCGGAATCAGGCCCATTCCCTACGCAGTCGCCGTGCCCGTCGTCTCCAGCTGCCGTGTGCGACCGGCGGAGCCGGTAGCAGCCTTCGCCGACGGCGAGTGGCTCGGCTATCGGGGAGAGACTCGGATCTGGATCGAGCCCTCGGTACTCCGCGTCCTGGTCGGCAACCGCCTCGCGAGATCGGTGGAGTTCCCGGACCGGCTGCTGCCGCTGACCGATGGGGCGCCTCCTCAGTGCGCGTCAGGGCGGCGGCACGTGAGTGGAGGAAGGTGAGTTGATGCTTGGCCGGACACTTGGGGTCGTCGCGGCATTTGCGCTACTAGGTGGCCTGCTCGTGGTCGCGCAGGGGCAGGCGGACCGGGATCGCCAGGGATCGGCACGCAGTGGCGGTCAGACATCCTGGCTCAAGTACCTGGTCTTCCTCCTGGTCGTGCTGGGGATGCTCGCGGCCGCCCGATTGGGCGGGGCCGCCTTCGTGGTCACTATCCTGGCGCTGCTGGCGGTGGTGCTCGTCGAGTGCTTCCGGCCGTTGGGCCTGGGGGCGTCCGGCACCTTCGCGGCCGTAGTCCTGGGCACCGGTATCGGCGTGTCGGGGCTCGCATTCGGCGCCCCGGGAGTGTACGGAGCCGCGGCCGCTGCTGCCCTCATGGTGGCCGTCGTGGGTTCCGTTTCCCGTGATCCGCGGCGCGGTGCCACGGCAGCCGCCTGGACGATCACAGGGCTTCTGGTGGTGGCGACTCCGGGAGCTCATCTGTTGCTCCTGTCTCACGACAGCCGGCTGTTCCCCCTGTTCGCGCTGCTCTTCCTTGCCGTAGCTGGCGCCGACGCCTTCGCGGAGCTGGTAGGCCGGCGCTGGCCCGTCGGCCGAGGCTTTGTCCGGGCCAGCCCGGCCAAGACAGTAAGCGGACTCGTGGCAGGCCTGGCCGCCGGGCTGGCTATCGCCCTCGCGCTGGCGGGCGTGCTGCCTTCCCTGCACCCGGCGGAAGCAGTGGCGGGAGCGACCGTCGCCGTGGTCGCAGGCGCCGGCGGCGACCTCGTGGCATCAAGCTTCAAGCGAGCCCACGCGATAAAGGACTTCGCCTCCTGGCTCCCGGCGCACGGTGGGGTCCTGGATCGGTTCGACAGCCTGCTGGTAGCGGCGGCGCCCTATTACTGGCTGCTTCAAGGGATGCGATCATGAGCACGAAAGATCACGCCGAGAACGGCAACTCCATTCACCAGCGGCCGGTCTTCAAGCGCGCCCTGTTCGCCCAGTGTTGGGAGGACCCCCGCATGGACCTGGCAGGGCTCGATCCGGAGCCGGGACACGTAGTCGTGTCGGTGACTTCCGGAGGGTGCAACACCCTCAGCCTGGCCACCCGGGAGCCAGAGAGGATCTACGCGGTGGACCTGAACCCGGTACAGAGCTGGCTTCTGGCCCTCAAGATCGCCGGCATCCGTTCCCTCGAGCACGGCGAATACCTCGAGCTTCTCGGCGTGCGGCCGTCGAGGCGCCGACCCGAGCTGTACGCCCGGTCACGGGATGCCCTGGATCCGGCGGCCGCTGACTACTGGGACGCCCGCTCGGCGGATCTTCTCGCCGGCGTCCTCAACGTGGGGCACTACGAGCGCTACTTGGCCGCCTTCCGGGGCCTGCTGCGGCTCATCCACGGACGGCGGCGAATCGAACGGCTCGTCGGGATATCGTCTCTCGAGGAACAGCGACGCTTCTATGACGAGGAATGGAACTCCCGCCTCTGGAGGGCCTTCTTCCGGGTCTTCTTCTCGAGGACCGTCTTGGGCATCGGCGGTCTGGACCCCGCCTTCTTCACCTACGTGAAGGAAATCGGGAGCTTCGGCGATCACTTCCGCGAGCGGGCGCGCCACGTCTTAGTCGACCTGCCGGTCACGGACAACTACTTCGTGGCCCAGATCTGCCTCGGCCGGTATGTTGACGAACGGTACGTTCCGCCGTATCTGCTTGCCGAAAACTACCCCCGGCTCCGCCGCGCCGTCTCACGGATCCAGATCGTGACCGACGAGATGGGCTCCTTCCTGAAGAGTCTGCCGGCGGACAGCGTCGATCGCTTCAACTTCTCCAACATCTTCGAGTGGGTGCCCGAGGCGGGGTTCCGCGAGATGCTGCAGGAAGCCTTCCGCGTCTCCAGGCCCGGAGGGAGGCTGTGCTACCGGAACCTCCTGGTCCGACGGCAGCTGCCGGCCTCGCTTCAGCCGTCGCTCCAAGTCGATCGAGCGCTCTCCGAGCGTCTCCTGTCCGAGGACCGTTCCTTCGTCTACTCCCACTTCGAGGTCGTCCGGGTGAGGAAGCCCGGGCCGGAAGGAGGCTGAGATGCGCTTCTGCTTCCGCTGGACATTCCTGATCCACGTGTGGACGCTGGCCGGTCTCGGCTTCGCCATGCTGGCGGCTCAACAGCTGCTACACGGGAACCTCGACGCCGCTATCCGGTGGCTCTTGCTGGTGCTCGTCGTCGATCACACCGACGGTACGCTGGCCCGGAAGTTCAAGGTTCGCGACCGGATCCCGGAGCTGTCCGGCGAGACCCTGGACCTCATCACCGACGTGATAGGGCTCACGTTCGTCCCCATGCTCTTCCTGTGGAGGGCGGGGGCCTTCCTGCCGAGTTGGGGCGCCCCGCTGGCCGTGGCCGCCGCCGTGACCTGCAGCCTCAAGTACTCGATGAAGGGGAAGATCCTGACTGAGGGAACGAGCCGCGGCGCTCCCCCCGCCTTCTTCTCGGTACTGTTGTTCTGGTTCCTGGAGCTGCCGCCGGTGTGGGCCACGACCTACACGGTGACGCTCATCGCCCTGTGCTGGATGCCCGTGCGCTACCCCATAACGAGCCTGGTGACCACCCACTGGAAGCCAGGATTCCGCAGCCTGACCAACTACCTGGCCTTCGCGGCCATGGTGCCTGCGCTCCTCTGGCTTCAGGACGCGCCGAAGGTGCTGTTCTGGCCGATCCTGGCCGTCATGGTCTTCCACCTGTTGGCGGCGCCGGTGCTGATGGCCCGGGGGCACATCCGGCCCGGCCTCCGGCGCGTCCATTGAGCCGCGGCGAGGCCCGGAAGGAGGGAGAGACAGTGATCCGGCTCGGCTGGCACTACGGAACCCGCGAGAGGACTCGCTTCCTGCTCACCGCCGGCGGTGTGGCGGGGGCCGTGGTTCTGTCGGTGTTTCTGGCCGGCGTCTACCGGAGCGCGGTCAGCGGCTCGATCGACTACGTCGAGGCGGCGGACGCCGACCTCTGGGTGGCGCGGGTCGGCACCGATAACCTGATGCGGGTCGGAGGCGACCTGCCGGACTCGGTGGTGGAGGTGGTGGCGGAGCTGCCCGACGTTCTCTCCATCGAGCCGATCTCCGTGGCGCTCCTCCCGGTCGGCACCAGCCACGCCTCGCGCACCCAGCTCGTCGTGGGCCTCGAGCCCCCGGCGGAAGCGGCGGCGCCGCGGCAGATGAAAACCGGGCGGGCTGTCCCGGAACCCGGCGAGATAGTCGTGGATAGGACGTTCGCACGGCGAGCGCGAATCCGGCTCGGCGAGAGCGTGACCTTCGCCGACCGCTGGCTGAAGGTCGTGGGAATCACCAGTGGGACGAACCTGCTGGTCACGCAGTACGCGTTCGTGCATCGGTCTGACCTGGATGCCGCCCGGGGGTCAGAGGGCGAGGTGAGCTTCCTCCTGGTGAAGACTGCCCCGGATAGGGCCGGTCACCTCCGGAGGAAGATCTTGCTGGACGTGGACGGTGCTGTCGCTTTCACCCGGACCGGCTTCGTGCGCAACAACCGGCGCGAGATCTCGTCCGGTTTCGTCCCTGTGCTGTGGGCCGTCTCAGTGCTGGGTATCGGCGTTGGTACACTCACGGTGGCCCTTCTCATGTACGCCGCCGTGCTCGAGAAGCGGATGGACTACGCCGTGCTGGCGGCCCTTGGTGCCGGAGACGGCAGCCGGTTGCTGGTGGTGCTGCAGCAGACGCTGGCGGCGGGCTTGGCCGGCGCCGTGGCAGGAGCCGGTGCCCTGGCCCTTCTGGCCTGGCTGCTGCCGGCCGTGGTTCCGGAAGTAACAGTGGAGCTGGATCCGTCGCTCCTGCTGGCGGCGGGGGCTGGAGCCTTGGTCATCGCCGGGCTCGGAGCCGTTCCTCCGGCGTGGGCTGCGCTGCGAACACTTCCGATGGAGGCGCTGCGGAGATGAAGACCGGGCCGATGGTAGCGCTCGAGATGGTCTGCAAGATCTATCGGGGGCCGAGCCCCGTTCGCGCCCTGTGGGACGTCTGCCTCTCGGTGGCGGAAGGGGAGTTCTGCCTCGTCGAGGGTCCGAGCGGGAGCGGCAAGTCGACGCTGCTGGCGGTGGCCGGCGGCCTCGAGCGGCCCACAGCCGGGACCGTCCGGCTCGGCGGACGCGAGATCCAGATCGCGCCGCGCGCCGAGCTGCTCGCCGTGCGGCGCTCTCTCGTCGGCTTTGTCTTCCAGGACGCGAAGCTGTTCGACGTTCTGAGCGCGGAAGAGAACGTCGCGCTGGCGCTGGAGCTGAGGGGCGTGCCGCGACGGAAAGCGCTGGAGAAGAGCCGCGCCCTGCTGGCCGAGCTGGGGCTCAGCGACCGCCTGCGGTACCGTCCCTCGCGCCTCTCGGGTGGAGAGAGGCAGCGGGTGTCTCTGGCCCGGGCCCTGGTGGCCGATCCCAGGGTTGTCTTGGCCGACGAGCCTACCGCGAACCTGGACAGCGAGACAGGCCGGCAGGTGGTGAGACTGCTCCAGCGCCTCGCCGCCGAGCGGGCCGTCACGGTCCTTATGGTCAGCCATGACCTCCGGTTGGCGGATTGTGCCGACCGGCTGATCACCCTCGTGGATGGCTCCGTGGAGCGGACAACTGTGCGGGAGGCCGTAGCATGAGCCTCAAGATAGAAGACTGGGGATTCGCCCTTGACCTGAGGGGAGATCTGGTGATCGGCGGCGTGGCGGCCGAGGAGCTGGCCCGGAAGCATGGTACCCCGGTCCACGTGCTGGACGACAGAGGGCTTCGAGCCCGTGCCCGCAGCTACCGCCGATCGTTCGAAGCGGCCTACGACGGCAAGATCAGCGCCTACTACGCTCTCAAGTGCAACAACGTGCCGGGCGTCGTCGAGATCGTGCTCTCTGAGGGCTTCTACCCCGAGGTCTGCACCCCATACGAGTGGGAACTCGCGAAGCAGCTGGGCTTCGACTCCCGCCACGTGATCGTCAACGGGCCCAACAAGGGCCCTCTACTGGAGACCGCCATCTCGGGTGGAGCCGGCCTCCTAGTCATCGACGGTCCACAGGAACTGACCGCCGCCGAAGAGATCGCACGGCGGCACGGCGTCCGGGCTCGCGTGCTGCTGCGCGTGAACCCGGACTGCGTGCCGCGCGGAATGAACCGCGCATCCGCTACCGGATCACGCCGGCTCAGCGTCTTCGGGTTCGACCTCCGCTCCGGCGAGGTCAGGGCAGCGCTGGACCGACTGGCTCGCGGATCGCCCGCCGAGCTTCGAGGCTTCCACACCCACGTAGGTACCGGCATCCGGAGAGCGGAGGACTACGTCCGCCCCCTGGGGCTCATGGCCGATTGCCTCCTGGAGGCAGAAAAGAGGAACCTGGAGGTGTCGACGCTGGACATCGGCGGCGGCTTCGGGGTGCCCACCAGCCGCGAGCTCAACACTCGGGAATTCCTGCTCTATCAGGCGGCGGGAAGACTCCCCTCGGCTCCCGACCCGGCCGGGTTCCCGGGGCCGGAAAGGTTCGCGGGCGTTATCGCTGCCACCCTGCAAGAGGAATGCGGCCACCGCGGGGTGCCGCTGCCGCAGCTGGTGCTGGAGCCAGGCCGCGCCATCGTCAGCGGTGCCGACGTTCTGCTGGTGACCGTCGGGGCCGTGAAGCCGCGGGACGGTGTCGGCACCTGGGTGGTCACCGACGGCGGCGCCGGCACCGTGGCCTTTCCTCTGTTCTATGAATACCACGAGGTCTTCCGGTGCCGCGATGCGCACGCCGACAGGACGGAGCGCTACACACTGGTCGGGGGCGGGTGCTTCAGCGCCGACTGGATCTACCGAAACAAGCGAATGCCTACGCTCGTGGAGGGTGACGTGCTGGCGATCTGCGATGCCGGCGCCTACTTCACCGCCCAGGAATCCAGCTTCGGCTTCCCGCATCCGCCGATCGTGGCGGTGAGCGATGGCCGGACGAGGCTCCTGCGGCGCCGCGAGACATTCGACGACATGGTCAGCAGAGACCTGGGGTGGGGTCATGCAGCGGCCGGCTAGCGCGCGTGAGGCTACCGCCGCGGCGGCGGCCAACCGGGGGATGGCCGGGCCCGTCCCGTCGATCCGGCGCCTTCGCCAGGCGGACCTCCGCGAGCTGACTCCGATCGCCTGGCAGGCGTTCCGGGAGAACCCGTTCTACCGGAACGCCCTGGGGTTTGACGCGGAGCAGTTCAGCCGGTACTGGAAGGCCTTCCTGGCCCTGGCGCTTTCTGACTCCGCATGCCGGGTGTACGGCGCCATGACCGACGGCGGCCTCGCCGGTGCCATTGTGATTGGCCTTCACGGATTCCCCCGGCCCGCCGCCGGCCTGCGCTTCCTGTGCGCCCTGCTAACGAGCTTGGGTCCGCGCCGCCTCGCCCGATACCTGCGCTTCGTCCGCGCCTACAACCGGGCCATGGATCGGCCCGAGGTGGAGCTCCGGGTGGAGGGACGGGGCCTGTGGCTCTTCGTAGGCGGCGAGGCGCAGGCGCGCGGGCTGGGTCGCCGCCTGGTGAGGTTCGCCGAGCAGAGCCTTCGCGGAGACGGAGTCCGGTTCACAACCGGATTCATCGATTTGGGCAACGCCCGCCTGCTCCGCTTCTACCGGCGGTTGGGCTACAGCGTGAGCGAGCCCTTCGCTTTCTTTGGCTCCCAGGCGGCCCGAATCGAGAAATGGACCTGGGAGCCATGCTGAGGACTAGGCTCTTCCACCGGATCGACGAGGTCGATCCGGTTCGGTGGGGAATCACCGGATCGGACCCGTTCAGCTCCACCGCCGTGCTCCGGGCCTTGGAGAAGGCGAAGCTCCCAGGCGTCCGGATGCGCTACGTAGTCCTAGAGGACCCGGTCGGTCGCTGGGTGGCGGCCACCTCGCTGGCATCGCTGGAGATCGATGGCGCGAGGCTCACGCACGGGCTCTTCCGGGGCATCATCGAAACCGTCCGCAGGCTTAACCCCGGATTCCTGAGGACCCGTCTGATGGTGTGCGGCACGCCGCTCTCGGTGGGCAATCCCCCGGTGCGCCTGGTGCGAGGCACGGACGCCGTCGTGGCACTACGCACCCTGGGAGGAGTGCTGGACGAGGTGGCGGAGGAGGAGCGTTCGTCGTGGAGAGCTTTCAAGGAGTTCCCGGCGACACAGCTAGACGCAGCCAGGATGGCCCTTTGTTCGGGCACCTCGAGATGGAGCCTCGTCCCCAGCGAGCCTAACTGCGGCATGTCCGTGCCGTGGCGGTCGTTCGAGGCCTACCTGGCAGACCTCCGCAGCCACTACCGGTACAAGATCCGGAAGGCGGCCCGCCGGCTGGCCACGGACGGTGTGGAGACCGACGTGGCGCCGCTCGACGGAGCCTACGACGCCAGAGCCCATGCGCTCTACGAGCAGGTCTTCCAACGGGCCGACGTCCAACTGGAGCGGCTGACGGAAGGATTCTTCCGGGCGCTCGGATCCGCATTCGGAGACCGGGCCCTCCTGATCCGCTTCCGCCGGCACGGAGAGCTGGTGGGCTGGGTGGCGATGCTGCTGGACGGTTCCGTGGCGTACGACCTCTTCCACGGGATCGACTACAGCGGGGCCGGCGATTCGGACCTCTACTTCAATCAGCTGGCCTCGGCCGTGCGTCTCGCCATCCGGAGACGCGTGGCCTACCTCTCGCTGGGCCAGAGCACGCTCACCGCCAAAGCTCGGTTCGGAGCAGAGGCGGTTCCTCTGTGGCTGGCCCTTCGGCACCGCAGCGCGGTCCTGAACCGAACCATCGCAGCCGGGCGGCGGAAGCTCTTCCCCGGTACCGAGTTCCCCCGGCGGCAGGTCTTCCGGGAGCCGGCGTGACCCGGCCCGGCCTGTCGGCCGGCTGCAGCCCAGGCTGGCGCTCGCTCCGCAGCCCCGCCTTCCGGTCCGCCCACCGGGCGGGCAGGTGCCGGAGCATGAAGAACGCGAGCCGGGACCTCACCACCGGAATCCGCGCCGGAGGACGACGCATCGTGATCGCTCGCAGGATCGCCTCGGCCACGCGCTCCGCCGGCAGGCCCGTGCGGCCCGAGCGCACCGCTGCCCACTGCACGTTCCGGGCCGAGCGCTCGTAAGGCGTTCCGCGGAATCGGGTGGCGTCGATCGCCGCCACCTTGTCCCAGATTGGAGTTCGCACCGGACCTGGCTCGATCACCACAACGTCCACGCCTGCCGGTCGCAGCTCGCGGCGAAGGGCGTCGGACAGGGCCTCGAGAGCGTGCTTGGTTGCCGCATAGGGCCCCAGCATGGGGCACACGAACCTGCCCGCGATCGAACTCACGTTCAGAATCCGTCCCCGCGACCTGCGGAGAAGTGGAAGGAACGCCTGGGTGACCGCTATGGTCCCGAAGACGTTTACCTCGAAGGCCGCCCTCATCTCTCGCAGATCCACAAGCTCCACCGGCCCAGCTGCAAGGACGCCCGCATTGTTCACCAGCGCGACCAGCGGCAAGCCCCGGAGGATCTTCCGCACGCGTCGCGCGGCGGATTCGATGGTGTCGGTGTTGGTGACATCGACGATCAGGGGGTCAGCGCCGAGGGAGATGAGCCGGCCTGCGTCCTTTGGCCCGCGCACCGTCCCGAAGACTCTGTAGCCGCGCTCGACCAGCAGGCGCACGGTCTCCAGGCCGATCCCGGTCGAGGCTCCTGTTATGACTATCGCGGGCTTCATGCGGTCCCATCCTCGAACAGCCGTCGAATACACTTTCACTCGGACGGTGGGGCGCGAAGGTCAAGTACGGGTCAAGCGGAAAGGCTAGCCTGCGGCGCGCACCCAAGGGGGGCGCAAGCGGTACCCGAGGCTGACAGCTAGATTACTCGCGCGTCCCGCACAGCTTGAGGGGATCCTGCCGCGAGGCTGCCATGCGTTCGTATCCACGTTTCGCATTGCCCATCTCGCGCCGGGTGGCGCTTGTCTGTCTCCTGGCGCTTCCGTCACACATCGCACTCGCACAGGAGCCGGGAGCCGTGGCCGGCGCCCTTGCCGACTCGGCCACCGGTACGCCGCTGGCGGCGGTGCTGGTCGAGATGACCGGTCCCGACGGCTCGGTCGTCGCGTCGGGAGTCACCGGACCGAGTGGAACGTTCCTCATCGGCGGGATTCCGCCGGGCACGTACTCCCTCCGTTTCCTCCTTCCCGGCTGGAAGACGGCCTCGTTGCCCGAGCAGATCGTAGCCCCGGGAGAGACGAGCCGGCTCTTCGTGGAGATGGCGGAGGGGAGCTACAGCCTGAATCCGATCACTGTCACCGCGTCCCGGACGAAAGAGAAGATTCTGGACGCACCCGCCGCCGTGGAGGTGGTCAGCACGGAGGACATCCTGGAGAGGCCCGCGCTGACCACGGTCGAGCACGTGCGGGACAAGGCCGGGGTGGACTTCATGGCCACCGGACTCCTGGGAAGCAACGTGGTGGTGCGCGGATTCAACAACGTCTTCTCGGGGGCCACCCTCACCCTGACCGACAATCGGATCGCCCGCCTTCCGTCTCTGCGGGCGAACATCTCGCACTTCAACCCGGTTACGAGCCTCGATATCGAGCGTACCGAGGTCATGCTGGGTCCGGCCTCGGCTCTGTACGGACCTAACGTCGAGCTCGGGGTCATACACTCGGTCACGCGGTCGCCGATCGATCATCCCGGCGTCTCGTTGGCCCTCTCCAGCGGCCTGCGCCAGCAGGGACCCTTCAGCCAGCGTGTGGTCCTTCCCGGTGCCGACACCGTTACTCTGAGCCAGAAGGCGACGGACATGACGGTGTGGCAGCTGGAAGGCCGCCTCGCGGGCAAGACGGGCGACGACAGGTTCGGCGCCAAGATATCCGGGCAGTACTTCACGGGCCTCGACTACCTGTTCATCGACGAGGAGGAGGTTCGCCAGCAGGACTTGGCCGTTGTCTGTCAGTCGGCCGACTACGATGTGACCAGCCCCGCATGCCTCAATTTCGCCGGGGACCTGGGCCCCGACGGTCCGGCCGGCTCGGCGGCCATGCTCCGGACCCGGGTGGACAACGTCGCCTCGGGCCGGGCCAGCGATCTGGAGCGCTGGACGATCGATGCCCGCCTCGACTGGCGGCCGACGCCCGAGACGAGCGTGATCCTGTCCGGCGGACGCGCCACTGCGGTCAGCAGCGTGGACCTGACCGGACTCGGGGCCGGTCAGGTGATCGACTGGGCCTACGACTACGTTCAGGCGCGATTCCTGTGGAAGGATCTCTTCGCCCAGGTGTTCCTCAACAAGAGCGTCAACGACCGGACCTACCTGCTCCGATCGGGGCGCACTCTGGTCGACCGGTCGGAGCTGTGGGTGGGGCAGGTCCAGCATGCCTCCCGACTGGGCGAGCGGAACCGGCTCGTCTACGGCTTCGACGCGCTGAGGACGATCCCCAGGACCGAGGGCACGATCAACGGCAGGAACGAGGAGGACGACGAGATCACCGAGGTAGGCGGCTACCTGCAGTGGGAGTCGGCACCTGCCCGCCGGCTCGACCTCGTTCTGGCCGCCAGGCTGGACAAGAACTCGCGGCTGGTCGATCCAGTGATCTCGCCGCGTGCGGCACTCGTGTACCACCCGACGCCGGAGCACAGCCTGCGCCTCACCTTCAACCGGGCCTTCTCCACCCCGAACACGATCTCGCTCTTCCTGGACATCTCAGCGCAGAGCATCCCGATCACAGGACCGTTCTTCTACGACGCCAGAGCGCAGGGGGGAAGCGACGTCGGCTTCACCTTTCGCCGGGAGGACGGCGTTCCGATGCACCAGTCTCCCTTCAATCCGCTTTTGGGGGGCGGACCGCAGGAGTTCCTTCCCACCACCACTGGCCAGTTGTGGAACGAGGCGGTGGCGCTCGTAGGGGCGGACGACCCCGCGCTCGGCGACTTGCTGGCGGCACTGCCACCACCCGATGGCTCCGAGGTCGGAGTGATCGCCGCGACACCGGACCTGGAGCAGGGTAACTTCGTCTCCCTGCCCGGCGCGCTGGAGGGAGTCCGGGACCTGCCGCCGCTCGATCCGGGCATCACCAACACGCTCGAGGCCGGCTATAAGGGATTGCTGGAAGACCGGCTGCTCCTGTCGGCGAGCCTGTGGTACAGCCGGATTACAGACAAGATCTCCGATCTCAGGGTGATCTCACCCAACGTGTTCCTGGAGGGAGCGTCGCTGGGTTCCTATCTCACGGACCACTTTCTCGGCCTGGTCGGAACCGTCTTCCCCGATGAGGAGACCGCGCGGGCCGCAGCGACGGAGCTGGCCGCGACGATGGGCGAGATCCCGCTCGGCGTGCTGGCGCCCGAACAGGCGGGCGGTACGTTTGCCGCCCTCGTCCTGACCGACCGGAACCTCCCCGCAGCAAGCCTCTTCGGAGCGGATTTGTCGCTCAGCCTTCTGCTCGGCAGCCGGTGGAGCCTGGAGGCCACGGCCGCGTGGCTGAGCGATGACGTTCTGACTGCCGGAGAAGGTTCCGGGGCGGGTGTGATTCGCCTGAACGCGCCGGCGCTGAAGGGCTCGGCCACGCTCCGCTACCGCGACACCGATTCGGGCCTCAACGGTGCCCTGCGGTTTCGCGCCACGAAGGGATTCCCCGCCAGCTCTGGAGTGTATGCCGGCGCCGTGGAAGGCTACCAGGTGGTGGACCTCAACGCGGGCTACCGGTTCCGACGCACCGGCCTGTGGCTCCAGCTAGAAGTGCAGAACCTGTTCGACACGGGCTACAGCACGTTTCCGGGCGCGCCCATGCTGGGGCGGCTCACGATGCTGCGACTGAGGTACGATCTGGCTGGGCTCTAGAGTCCGCTTGGTCAGACTTCAAACCACAGGATGCAGCACCTCTCACGGGGATGCCTGCCTGTCGCATCATCCCGGAATCAGGACAGCCTGACCGGCGGCAGACGCCGCCGCCCTCCGATCATCTGCCGCACGGACCGGCCACTCCTGCCGGCGTAACCCTCGAGATAACGCTCAGCGAACAGACAGGAGACGCGGCGCGGTTAGGGTGCGGCAAAGCTGAGGTTCTCCCGCAGTTGCGGGCAAACGTGAGGGGCCGCAACGGCCAGTAGAAGAAAGGGGTCAGGCGATGTCAAGGAATCATTCGGTCACGGCGGCGAGCAGCTCGTCGTGAGTGCGGGGGCGCGCTTCTAGGACGGTGAATCGCGTGACCTGCCGCGGAACGCCTGTTTTGGTGATACTGGGACTCCGACGCGGCGCACAGGCGCCGAGCCGAGGCCTGGAGTAACGGAACCGGAGGTACGCTCATGACCAACTCGAGTAAGATCAGCCGCCGCACCGCCGTCCAGGTCGGTCTTGGAGCCGGCGCCGGCATGATGGCGAAGGGACTGTTTGCCCGTTCGGTCGGGACGGACGACTCACAGTGCGACACTCCAGATCAGCCCGAAGGCCCGTTCTACCCGAGGCACGAGCAGGTGGACAAGGACATCGACTTGACCATCATCCAGGGGCACACGGAGAGGGCCGAAGGTGACGTCATCCGGGTGGAAGGACAGGTCCTGGACGACGACTACCGCCCGGTGGCGGGTGCCCTGGTCGAGATCTGGCAGGCCAACCGGCACGGACGGTACCACCACGAAGACGACCCCAACACGGCTCCCCTGGATCCGAACTTTCAGGGATGGGGGCAGGTTCGGACCGATGCGGAAGGCCGGTATGGGTTCACGACCATCGTGCCGGGGGCCTATCCGGTGAACGAGGAATGGTGGCGCCCGCCTCACATCCACTTCAAGGTCGCCAAGCGCGGGTACCACGAGCTCACCACGCAGATGTACTTCGCCGGAAACGAGCTCAACGAGAAGGATCCCCTCCTGGCCGAAGTTTCGCCGGAAGAGCAGGCCCGCCTCGTCGTGGCTCTCGAGGACGTAGATGGTGGCCCCGGCGTCCGGCGCGGTATCTTCAACATCGTGATCCGCAAGGTCCGAACGAGCTGACCGCACGCGAACCTCCGGCTACGGCCGGAACGGCGCGAAGCCACCCGGCGCGCCTCAACAGTCGCTACGCCTCCGTCCGAAACCGGATCGGGATCACGGCCGTGCAGGACACCGGCTTCCCCGAATCGCTCGCCGGCCGGAACTTCATCAGCGGCACCACATCGCCGATGGCGCGGTCCAGCACTTCGGAGCCGGTAGAGCGGGTCAGCCAGTGACGAACGGGCTTCCCCTCGGCGTCGACGACTACCTTAACCTCCGCATCCACCTCCAGGTCCGCTCTCCGGAGCCTCCGCTGCACCTTTCGCCGGAGCTCTGCCATGACCGCGTCCTGGTTGAGAAGAACAGGCGGCGTGGGCGTGACGACCTCGCTCGCCAGTGCGTGTTCCCCGATCCCCGCGGCCAGTGCCCGCGGCGACGCCGGCGCCCCGGCGTACAGGGATGAGGCAAGTAGAATCAAGGCTAGCCCGAGCGCGAATGAGGTTCCCGATTGTCCTCTCTGTCCACGCATGGTAGTACCTCCTTTGGGTCTCTTAACGTGTACACCGTCGATGACTGACCAGATCAGTCATCGGTATGGTGAAAAAAAAGAGCCGCTCCGGTCAGGAATCGTGGAGCAGGCTCTCGACAAGCATCTCGACCACCGTACGCCGCACCGTCGCATCATCTGCCGGATGGGGGTCTGGGTCCCTGTGCCGGCGACGCGCGAAGAACGTGATCGTCTCGACGGCTACGCGGGCCGCCGTGGCGCTATCCGGATAGTCGCGAAAGTGACCGGTTACGGCCCTCTTCTCGACGTACCTCGCGAAGCGCTCGAACACCGAGTGTCGGACCTTGATGTAGTAAAGCTCATAGACCTCCGGGATATCCACCGAAGACCGCTCGATGACATCCGCGCTCTCTCGGGTCGCGAAGATGAGATCGTACAGCTCCTGGAGAACGTCCTTTAGCTCTTCTCGGGCGCCGTCGTCCGGAACCTCCGCATCGAGCGCCCGGTCGAGATGGGGGAGTTGCACCTGCTCGGCGATCTGCTCCTCCAAGCGCCTCAACACCTCTGCCTTCGAAGGGGCCGCGATCGGCAGCTCGTCGGGCAGTTCCAGTGGCTCGCTCCTCATCCCCCAGTCCACGAGGAGGTAGAACAGCGCCTCCTTGCTCTCGACGTAGTTGTAGAGAGTGCCGTGGGATACACCCATCACCAGGGCGACGTCCGACATGCGTGCCCGCTTCAGCCCCTTGCGGGCGAACACCTGCATGCCGGCGTGCGCCAGGCGATTCAGGAAGTCCGGATCTCGCGCCCTGGCCATACCCGCAATATACGATGACTGACTTGATCAGTCAATATCCGCCACGCGCACCTAACTTCATGCGGTCAGTCGGATTATGGCTGCTTCGCGGCTCGCTGGCGCGGGTGCTTCAGTCGCTAAGCCTCCCCGCGGATGCGGTCGACAAGCTCCTGCGTCTCGCGTGCCGGCTCTGCCTCGAGCTCGGACTTGAGACGGCGGGAGAAGTTCTCGTACGCGTTGAGCGCACCGGCCCGGTCGCCGCTGCGCACGTGAAGCTCCAGCAGCCGCCGGATCACCGACTCGTCGAACGGCAGGATCTCGCCCGCCTTGCGTGCCCAGTGAAGGGCACCGGAGCCGTCTCCCGCGGCCTCGCGGTCCGCCGCGAGCTGCCAGGCCGCCTCCGCGGCCATCCGCTCGAAACGAGTTCGCTCCGCGTCGAGCCAGCGCTCGAACTCGACCGAATCGGGCAGATGGAAGCCCGGGAGGAGCTGGCCCTTATACAGCTCCATCGCACAGTCCGGGCGGTTATCGTCGAGCGCCCGCTCGAAGGCGACCGCGTCGCACCACAGAGCCTCAGGGGCCAGACCGAGGTCGTCGTCACCGCGCGACACGACGGTCTCCGAGCCAAGGGATCGGCGCAGAACGTACACCGCCTGGCGGAGTGCGTGACGCGCCTTCTCGTCATCGAAGTCGGGCCAGAAGACTCCTACGATCGTGTCCCTCCGCTTGAACTTCTTGGCGGAACCGACCGCCAGGTACGTCAGCAGCGCGACCCGCTTGGGCTGGGCCACGATGGAGAGAACGCGTCCGCCGTCGGAAGCGACCAGCTCGAGGCTACCGAGCACATCCAGCCGGAAGTCGTGACCGTGGGGGGTTAAGAGACCGGGCGGAGCTGGAGGCCTGGTTGGCACTGCCGACGGTGGACCGGCATCCGTCGCACCCGAGCTACCAACCGGCGTGGTGGCTGAACGGGCGTGCAGCTTGGCCACGGCCCCGGCCACGTCCGCCGCATTGGGCCGGTGGTCCGGTTCTTTGGCGAGGCACCGCCACAGAAGATCCTCGAGGCCGGCGCTACCACGATCCCGGAGCTCGGAAAGCCGCCGCGGCTCGGTGTTCAGATGCGACTCGATCCAGTCACGGTAGGAAGCGGCCTCAAACGGGCCCTTGCCGGACAGCAATTCGTAGCCGAGGAGGCCGAGATTGTACACGTCGGCTCGCTCGTCTACCGGCTCGCCGCGAAGTCGCTCCGGACTCATGTACTGGGGATCGCCGACCACGTGTCCGACCGTCGTAATTCGGTCCGGCTCCTCGTCTCCCGAAACGAGAATGGCCGCGATACCGAAGTCGAACACGAGCACGTTGCCGGTCGCGTCCTCAATGAGGACGTTCGCCGGTTTGATGTCCCGGTGGACAACTCGCTTCTGGTGGGCCGCGGCCACTGCAGATGCCACATCGCCGAGAATCGTGCACGCCCGGGCTGCCGGAAGAGGGCCCTCCGCGTGAAGGAGAGCAGCCAAGCTACGTCCTTTCACATACCGCATCACAAGGTACGGCAGGCCGTCTGGCAGGCGGCCTACTCGGTACACGGTAACGACGTTTGGGTGGGCTATCCGGGCAGCCGATTGCGCCTCACGCTCGAACCGGCGCATTGCGCTCTCATCCGAGGCCAGGTCGGGGGCCAGAATCTTGATCGCAACCAGCCTCTTCAGGGCCGGTTCCCGTGCCAGATAAACTATAGCGACGGGACTCTTCCCCAGCGCTCGCGTGATTTGTAGCTCGGGAGCCAGCTCCTCACGCACGCGATTCTCAAACCGGCGGTCAGCCACGTCAGCCGACTGCGCAGAAAGGTCCTCTGGCACCTAACCCCCTTTTCAGACCCAGTAGAATAGGCTTTCGCCGGTCTCGATGACACTCCAGGGCGGGATGCCACAGCCACCTTCCCGTGCCCCCAACAAGCGGCTGTCTCCCAACCTACGGGCGGAGAGACAGCCGCCCACCGGAGTTGTGCCCGGCCAGGCTCAGTGCCGGAGTTCTGACAGCGGCGGCCGAACCAAGCCGCGCCCGCGCACACCTGAATCTTCGAGCGAAGGCAGGAACCCGAGATCGGGCGGATCCACCTCGATTACGTCTGTGGGCGCGGGGATCACGTCGTCCGCATCCCAGACGACCAGCTCTGGATCCGGCAGTGCCGGCGCCGAAAGGGCCGGTGCCCTCAGCTCGGGAACGATGATTCGTGCGTCCTCGAGCGAGGACAGGTACCCGACGACCGGTGCCCGTATGCCGGTGATCTCGGCGGGAGCGGCGGCCACGGCTTCGCTCGCAATCGCGGTCTGCGTAATCGCGGTCTGCTCGGAGCCCTTCGAAACCAACTCCGCAGCTACCACCACAGCTGCCGCCGCGAACAGGGCGAAGAACTGCTTGGAGGTCCTGGACGAGTTCAGCATTGTTTCCTCCTTGTACGCTCGGCGAAGTTCCGGTCTCGCTGGCCGGCCGACCGAGGGGCTCGAAATCAGCCCGCTGGCCGGTTCGCTCGCGGTACAAGGTCATCCAGGCACGTCAGGCGGCCGTCCGCCGGGCGTCACTCGCGAGTGACGCCCGGTGCTGGGTCCGCAATCAATGTTTTGCCCCAGGTATCAGCCGCTGCTAGATTATTGTCGCGCCGCGATGGTTGTTCGCGTCGCTCAAAGCTCCGGCTTCATAATGCCATCAAGCAGGAGTCCGTCGAATGGCTGACGGGCTCTCGTCTTTCTCGCCCGCGACCTTCGGGCCGCCCACTGATGCGGTGAGCTCGGGGTGGAGAACCTTGATGGCAACCTTGCGATTGTGCTTCAGGTCTTCCGCAAGACAAACAGCTGCCATCCCCCCGCGACCGACTTCCCGTTCAACAGAGTACCGATCAGCGAGAGCGGACCGAAGACTCAGCAGCGGGTCGACCATTGGATGCCTTGGGTGCGGGGAGAGGGGACCTCCCGAGCGACGCCCCGATCGGAAGCTAATCAATCCAGATCCGATCTGCTGAACAAGCGCTCGCTTGGCCTTCGCACTCGCGATGCGCGAAACAGGGCGAGCACGTCACGAGAGTCGGCCTTCCAGCCGCTGGGGCGGCTAACTCGCAAACAGCTCGGGGCGGTGCCGGGCTATCCACTCGTGCAGGCGGTCCAGGTCTGCCAGCGACAGCGACTTCGGGTCCGTCTCTCGAAACTTGGGAATCAGGCAGGCAGCGGCCCGCCACAGGAGGTACTTCCGGGTAATGATCCGTTGCTCGGCGGTCAGCGGCTTCAGGCGGGGAATCACCTGGAGCGGTTCCGTGAGCACACGGTAGCTGAGCACGCGCCGCCGGGGAAACCTCCACGGAATCCGATACGCTCGATCATCCAGCTCGAAGACGCCGTCGCGGTTGATGGCGATCCGTTGACCCATGCTTCTCCTCTCCCCAAATCGACTGCACCTGCTCGGCTATACCCGCGAGTCGCCGGATGTCTCCATTGGGGGTAGGACGTGTCGGCTCAGCGAGCCTTCCTTCGGCCCCAGCGGGCCGGCACGCCGCGGGCCGTCGATCATGTGGAGCCAGGCTCGGGTCGATACCCAGGGATTCCCTTGCCCAGCACGAAGTCCCGTGCCAGGTAACGGCGGGGACAGCCCCGTGAAACGGATCTACGGTCACCTGTGTAAGAGAGCGCGAAGGGATGTGAAGCCTATGATGCTGTTGCCGCGAATGCTGATGCCGCGAATGCTCGGCCTTTTGCTCTTCCTCGGTTGCGCCACGGCCCACGACCCCGCATCGCTACCGGAAGACACCACGGATCGCGAGAGCCCGGTCCACGAGCCGGACGGGAAATGTGAGCGGCGAGCAACCGTCACCGTCCACGTGGATAACAGAAGTTCCATGGACGTGCAGATCTCGTTCGGCCCCTACACGCCGGCGCGCGCCGCCCAGGGGTTGTCGCGGACGACGTATGAGGTCTCCCGCTACTACCTGGAGGGCTACATCCGGCTCCGGATCGCGCGTGGCGGACTCCAGGTGGGCACAACCCCACCAGTCCTCACTGAGCCCGTCGTCTGCAACGACGCCACGCTCATCATCGGCCCCCGCCCGCGCTACAGCTTCTTCTACGGCGACGAGCCACGGGAACATCGATGCCACCACCGCGCCGGTGCCGATGAAGAAGCTCTGCATGGCGAACCCGGTGGTTCGCTGCTCCGAGATCAGGTTGTCCCCCACGAAGGCCCGAAAGGGCCCCCATGGAGATGTTGATGGAGGCGTCCATGATCCGCAGCATGCCCGCAGCAACCCACAGGGCGGGGGAGTTCGGCATGGCGACCAGGGCCAGAGAGCCGAAGATGGCCCCGCCGAGGAAGTACGGACGCCGGAGGCCCAGGCGGTTCCAGGTGCGGTCGCTGAAGTAGCCGACGATGGGCTGAACCAGGAGCCCGGTCACGGGGGCGGCCATCCACAGAATGGGGATGTTCTCCACGCTGGCGCCCGGCGTCTCGAAGATCCGGCTCACGTTCGCGTTCTGTAGCGCGAAGCCGAACTGAATGCCTGGGAAGCCGAAGCTCATGTGCCAGATTTCCCAGAACGACTGGCGCGGCTTGGGCCGGACAGCGAGCGTAGCTGTGGCAGCGCGTGATTCCACTATGCTCCTGGGCTGCTAGTGGATTCTCAGTGCTCCGCTCACTCGCGGTTTCGAGCTCGGTGGAGGCGACGGATCAACCCCTCGATCTCGGGGTCGGTGAAGATGTCGTCGAGGAGCCTCCGCATGGGGCGCTGCCAGTTCGGGCGCTCCGACGACCGCGTCCCGGGGAGGTTCACCCCCACCTCTTCGAGCCATAGATCCTCGAGCCAGGGGACGACCAGTGGGCTTTCGGACCGGCCGAGCCACTCCAACAGCTCGGCCAGGAACGCACGAGGCTCCTCCACGCCGCGATCCAGGCGCTCTGCGAGCCTCTGGGTGGCGTATGATCGTTCCGCCCGGACGCTCGGGACCGCCTCCTTTTCCACGAGGTCGAACCGAACCCGCTCGTCGATGTCCAAGCCGGCGAGCCACCCCGCGAGAGTGGGCGTGTCATGCGTACCTACGAGGGCCATGTCAACGGCGGCGGGCGGGCTCATGTCCGGGTCCTTGGAAGCCGTGAACTGTGCCACGTACATCCCCCAGATCCGGTGGCGCGGGAGCGCCTCGTCGATCTCCGGAGGAACGGTTCCCAGGTTCTCGCCCGCCACCTCGCACCGGTTTCGGTTCGACTCCAGCGTGAGGATGGCGAAGAGCTCCTCGGAGGGGTACGAGACGTAAGTCCCTTCGTGCTTCCCGAACCCGTGGGGAATCCAGTACAGGCGGGTCCAGGCCATGATGTGGTCCACGCGGAGTACCCCCGAGAGCGCTGCCTGTGGAGCGATCGACGCTGCCAGGTACTGGTGGCCCTCGCGGCGCGAGGCTTCAGGAAGCACCGGAGCGAAGCCCCAGTCCTGTCCGCTCGGGAAGCCCTCATCCGGCGGGGCGCCGACCGACATCCCTTTGGCGAAGAGGGCCTGTCGGGACCACGGATCGTAGCCGTCGGGGTGCACGCCCACCGCCAGGTCCAGCCCCAGGCGGATCCCGTCTTCTTCCAAGCGCTGCCGAACGTCGTGGAGCTGTCGGCGCGCCAGCGTCTGGGCCACGACGTGGAAGCGCTCCTCCTCTGCATCGATGTGGTCGAGCTCAAGCTTCCCAGCCCGTGCCCCGGACGGCCAATCTCGCCAGTTCCTGCCGAGCCGGGCCTGGGTGCCACGGAAGCGCGCGTACCGGACCAGCTCGTCGTCCAGAAGGGATGCGTCCGGAGCCGGGAGCCCCGCCAGGGCTTCTCGGACCTCGGCGTCCGCCCGAGTTACGTCCAGCGTCCGGGGGGGATCCGATGGCCAGCTGGCATTGCCCAGATCGATGATCAGCTCGGACCAGAAGAGGCGGCTCACCGCGGAGTACGGGCTGGGCTCCGGTGGCTCCGCGTTGAAGGTCGGAAGCAGCGGCAGCATCATGACCAGGTCTCCGCCCCGGTCGCCCACCCAGCGGCACAAGGACTCCAAGTCGCGGAGGTCTCCAACGGAACGGCTGCGAGCCGAGCGGAGGGCGGCGAGTTGCGTGCCTACCCCCCAGCTCCGATGCGAACCGGGCCGGCGCCACGCCTGCACCGGTGATGCGATGACCGTACACGCTTCGCTTCTTCCTGAAACCTCTACCGTGAGGCGGTGGTAGCCGGGGGGAAGGGGGTGAGTCGCCCGAACCTGTGCCCCGGAGATGTCGAGCGGGGCAATGCCGCCGTCCTCGAGAAGCATCTCCGCGTGGATGGGACCCTCTTCGGAGATCGCGACGGGAGGCAGGGCTCCGTCCCAGGCGACGATGACGGGCGGAAGGAGCCCGGCGTCCTTCTCATTGTGGGCTCGCAACGCTTCGGCGGCGTCACCGGGGCGGGCGACGGGAGCGCCGAGCGCAGCGCAGACTCGAAGAAGCGTCTCCGGAGCCACTGTAACAGGATTGCCCAGGCCATCCGTGTAGTGCGTGTGGACACCCATCGCTGTGGCGAGGAACCCGAGAGCTTCTATTTCATCCATGCGGGGCCCCGGATCATAGGTGGGGCCTGGCGTGGAGCACGGCCCCCGCCACGGCCTTGTCGGCGGGCATCAGTCCCCAGGAGATCGCGGAGAAGGACGCGAGATCCGCCGGCCTCTGCCCATTCCTGCCCGCGAACTTATCGCCGATCCCGAGGAACCGGAATTGGGTGATGTCGGCCGCGCCCATCTCTCGCGGCCCTGTGGCCGCTCGCTCGAGGCACTGCGCATGGAGTAGGGTACGGGCTGAACTTGCGCTCGGTGCGCCCCGAAGGCTTTGCCGCCCTTCTTCCTCGAGCCAGATGTAGGTAGGATCAAGAAGAAGCGAAACGGGAGTTTTCAGCCCACTTTCTATGGTCCTAACCGTTTCGGCGCAACCCGCAGGGGGCAGCCGTGAGCATCGTTCTGGCAAGAGGGAAAATTCTCTCGGTAAACGTCGGGCTCAGGCGGGAGTTCGAGTACAACGGTCGCTCAGGAGAAAGCGCGATCTGGAAGTCGCCGGTCAGCGGTCGGGTCCGTGCCGGAGGCGTGAACCTCGAGGGAGACGAGCAGGCTGACCGACGGGTACACGGGGGACCCGACAAAGCCATCTACGCCTATGCGAAGGAGGACTATCGCTGGTGGGAGACCGAGCTGGACCGCCCTGTGGGTAACGGAGAATTCGGAGAGAATCTGACCACCGAGGGACTGGATCTGACGCAGGCTCTGGTGGGAGAACGCTGGGAGGTCGGCACGACCGTTCTCGAGGTCTCCGAGCCACGGATGCCGTGCTGGAAGCTCGGCGTCCGGATGAGCGATCGCCTCTTTCCCCGGCATTTTACGAAAGCGGGCCTGCCGGGCACGTACCTGCGCATCGTCGAGGCTGGAGAGGTCGGTGAGGGAGACGAGATCCGAGTCGTAGACCGGCCTTCACACGAGCTCACAGTCGGCGACGTGTTTCGTATCTACGCGGCCGATCGTCACGAGGTCGATCGGCTGCTCCAAGTGCCTCAGCTCTCGGATGCGTGGCGCATGTGGGCGGAGGAGTGGCTCGCTCGCGCGAAGCGGAGCGAAGAGGACTCGGCCTCGCCCGGCTGTTGCTGAACTGTCCTTAGATCAACCGCTGGAGGATGGCCTCATGGCTACTGTGACCGCAGAGCTGGGATCAGGAACGGATGTCACCCTTCGAGCGCGCCAGTTCTCCTGGGTGGGCGACGAGCCGGAAGCAGCGGGCGGGACCGACACGGGTCCTACACCCTACGAGATTCTTCTGGGTGGTCTGGCGGCCTGCACTGCCGTGACCTTGAGACTCTATGCCAACCACAAGGGGATTCGCCTCGAGGGCGTCAAGGTCGCGCTCGCATTCGACCGCGTGCACGCGGATGACTGCGTGGACTGCGATGAGCGTACGGACGGATGGATCGAGCGCATCCAATCCAGTGTTGTCATTGGCGGGGACTTTAATGATGCCCAGCGTGCTCGGCTCACCCAGGTGGCGCAGAGGTGTCCGGTGCATAAGACGCTGACCAACGGGGTTCACATCTCGGACTCGGTCAGCTTCGAATAGGCCGCGGGCAGCAACTGTTGAGGGCGATCCATGTTACTCGCGGGTGACATCGGCGGCACCAAGTCGGCCCTGGGCGTGTTCTCGCCGGACTCCGGGCCCCGCGTCCCTCTCGCGCGCGCCAAGCTGCCCAGCGCCGATTTCGGGAGCCTTGAGGCCCTGTGTCGCAGTTTCTTGGAGACCGTCGACTGCGGCGTGCGCCACGCTGCCCTGGGGGTTCCCGGCCCGGTAGTGACCCCCGAGTCTGAGACCCACGCCGCGATGCTTTCCAGCTCCGGATTCTCGGCCAGGGCTTCGGCCGTAAGGTCGAGCAGCCATGAGCGGACCACACTGCCGAACCGCCAGATCTCCGCTATCTGTTGGAGATCGAGCTCGAGCTCCTCCTTGTGGCGCATGAGCTCGAAGCCCTCGGGAGCTCCCAAGGCGAACGCCCTGCGACGAGCACTATCGGCGCCCGCCGCCGCCGCTGAAAACGACACTAAAGATGGAGATCCTACGCTGCGCAGCTCATCCGCCCAGCCGACAGACTCCTATGGCTGGTCGACGAAGCGGCCGGCGCACAGCTCGAGTACGGACCGGCGGCTGACGCGCTGAATCGGCATGGGGTGCTTTGAAGGCGGCGGGCGCCACACTAGGTTCTCTGCAACGCAGCAAATGATCGACCGTCGATACGCAGGCCGGACTGCCTGGTCGCCAACTGCCATCGCCAGGAGCGAACGTTGAAGAAGCTCACCTGTCTCATCCTGCTCGCACTCTTTGCGACGTCTTGCGCTACCCTTCCCAAGGACTGCGCCGCGGGCCAGACGGTCGTGTGGGATGATCTGGCGGACGCCTGGGCATGCGCCAACCCCGCCTCGGGTGTCGAAAGGCACACCCATCAGGTCACCGAGATCAAGACTTCCTGTGAGGACGATCAGGTGGTCGTGTGGAATCGAGAAGCCTCGGGCTGGATCTGCACCGGTGTCGACGATCACGCGCACGTGAGCGATCAGCTGAACATGTACCCTCCGACCTACTACTACGCCTCCGTGCTGGCCGAGAACGCGGAGGAACTCGAATCGACCGAGATCGAAGGTCACAATTTCTGCGCGCTCAGCGAAACCAGGGTCGCCTCGGGGGGACGCTGTGAGGTGGTAAGGACGACGGAGGGCTTCATCCTGCAGGCCTGGGCGAATCCCCGGATGAGAACGGAGTGTGGGGCCGTATGCTTCTGAGCTTCCTCGGGCGGATCGTGTCCCGAACCTGGATGCTCTCCCCATGACGCGCACCCTGATTCTCGGCGCCGGTTTCGGCGGTCTCACCGTCGCGACGGAACTGCGGCAGCAGCTTGGGGGCACCGATCATGAGATCGTCGTTATCGATCGAGGCCAGCACTTCCTCATGGGGCTGCGCAAGCTATGGGCGCTGGTAGGCCTCGGGAGCCTCGAGGACGGAAGCCGTTCTCGGACCCTCCTCGACGAGCGCGGCATCCGCTTCCTGCAACGAGAGGTAGTGGCCATCGATCCGGAGGCCCGGACCGTGATGACCGACAACGGATCGATCGCCGGCGACTACCTGGTCGTGGCGCTTGGTGCGGTGCCACGACCCGATCTGGTCCCGGGCCTCGCGGAGCACGGGCACAACATCTGGGATCCTCGTGCGGTACCCGCCTTGATCCCGGTCCTGGAGCGCTTCGAACGCGGCAGGATCGCCATCGTGATTGCCGGCGTCCCGTACACATGCCCGCCTGCGCCGTACGAATGTGCGATGCTGTTTGATGATGACCTCAGGGAGCGAGGGCTGCGCGAACGCAGCGAGATCGCTGTGAGCACGGTCCAGCCCATCCTCATGCCCAACGCGGGCACGCAAGGATCGACGTGGCTGGGTGAGCGACTCGCGGAGCGCGGGATCCGCTTTCAGGTGGGGAAGAAGGTCGAACGCGTGGGCGCCGGTCGAGTCACGTTCACGGATTCGACTCTCGATTTCGACATCCTGGTCGGTGTTCCCCCGCATCGCCCGCCGTTGGTGGTCACGGACAGCGGGCTGACTGGCGACGGCATCTGGATCCCCGTCGATCCGGCGACCCTGCGGACGCCCTACGACAAAGTGTTCGCGGTCGGCGACGTGACGAAGATCGAGCTGGCGAACGGTCTGGCTCTGCCCAAAGCGGGGGTAATGGCGGAGCTCGAGGGCGGGAGGGTGGCTGCTGCTATCGCCGCGAATGTAGCCGGAGAGGACCCGCCGCCGCCGTTCGATGGCCGCGGCTTCTGCTTTATGGAAATGGGCAAGACAGAGGCCACGCTCATCGAAGGCGATTTCTTCGCCAGCCCGGAGCCGCAGGTAGTGCTCAAGGATGTTTCACCATTGCATGCTGAAGAAAAGCACCGCTTCGAGGCTGAGCGTCTGCAACGGTGGTTCGGAGCGTAGCCGATAACCCGCCGCCGGGTCAGTGAGGCCCTCGCTTCACCAGCGCCCGGTTGTCCGCACGCAGCTTGTGCTCACTATCTCGGCTCGCGCGACGTGGCGATGAGGCCAATGAACAACGAGTCCATTCCTACGGCGGTGGCAGACACCATCGGACACCTCACCGCAAGGTGGGCCCACGCGGACAAGCGGATTCTGCGGGTAGTATTTCTCCTGCTTGCTGAAGGCAAGCCTGTGCCGGTGACCCGCATTGCGGAGGCAGCCGGAGTCGCCCTGTCGAGCGTCGAACAGGCGCTCGAGCTCGCGCGGGCGGAGCGCGATGTGGAGGGGCGGGTCGTCGAGCTGTCCGGGCTCATGCTCAGTCCGACCATGCACCGTGTTGAGATCGGTGACATCGCGCTCTTCAGTTGCTGTGCGTTGCTTGCCCAGCTCGTGCCGGCGCTCGTCGGGCGGCCCGTAAGGGTGGAGTCGGTCGATCCGGTGAGCCGGCACCTCGTCGTGCTGGATGTCGCGCCGGAGGGTGTGACCGCGGTAGATCCTCCGGAGGCCGTCGGCAGCTTCATCGTGACGGAGCCGAGCGGCGTGGCCCAGGACGTGGGCGCGAGTTTCTGCCGCCAGGTGTATCACTTCGCCTCGCCCGACTCGGCGCGCGCGTTCGTCGCGGCCGACCGTCGGCGGTACACGCTGGGAATCGACAAGCTCCATGAGGCTGCGCGGATGCTGTACCAGGAGGCCTGGGCACCCCATTCAGTGTAGGTAGTGATCGTCTCTGCGACTTCGCGCACTCCCTTGCATCCACCCCGATCCCCCCTTGACCGATCGATACAAATCGGTATGAAAGAGCGCGTTTCGACCTCATAGTTGAGGGCCTTCGCGACATGATCTCACACGTCCACCCTCCGCCACGGTCGGCTTGGATCCAAGGCCCCGTCGCACCACGTGCTGACAAGCCGGGAGATCCGGTAGTTGTCGGAGTCCTGACCTCGGCCAGGAACGCTGCCAGCGCAAGAAACCAGCTCCTGTCCATGCTTCCCGAGTTCGTGAGCGATCCGGACGTGCAGATAGTGCCCAAGGTATGGACCTTGGCCGATATGGCTGCATCTACGGACCTGGAGGAGGAGCTGGAAGGCGCCATCCTGCTTGCTGCACCCCATCCGCTGCAGCTGCTGGACAGTACTTCACCAAGCGGGTGCCCAACGGCCGTGCCTCGCGTCGGGACACCCGCCCGTTTCAGAAGATGCGCCCCCGGAATCAGGGGAGCGTGTACGTTCCTTCCCAGGAGTTGATGCCGCGGCCGTCGCCCCACTGGACTTCGGCGCTGAACGTGCCGCCGCCTTCGATCCCCTCGAACTTCCCCGTTCCGCCCATGTAGCCCCAGTCGCCACCGTCCTGATTGCCGGAGTACCAGAGCGTCCACACGTCCCCGTCTCCGTCCACCGCATCGCAGTGTCCGCTGACAACCGTCGCCCGGCCCGAGGCGTCCATCACCATGCTCCCCGAGCATGTCGTGGCCGACCGGTCGAGGAGGCTGGCGGGATCGTCGGCGAAGACCATGCCGGATTGGATCACCCGCGTGAGCGCCTGGCCGTCGCCGAGCGGCATCTCCTCAGAGGACGCGGTCACGAAGCTGAAGTCCCCGCTGTCCGAGCGCTCCTGCGCCTGCGATCCTGAGGCCAGAGCCAGGAACAGGACCGCCGTTCCAGCCGAGATGGGGAATGTTCTTCCGGGAGTTGCCATGAGTGTTTCTCCTTTACGGGGGAACCATGTGGGTGCAGAAGCCTCTCGAATGAGTCTCTTCTGAGCCTCTTCATGCAGCGCGCAGCCTCGGAGCAGGACAACGCAGTCCAAGTATACTTTATCAGCGGATAGGAGTGTAGGTCGCTTTCTGGGCGGCCGCTTGATCTCCAGCAGAAAGGATCCCGAGAGAAAATGTACCGTATCCTGATTCTGATTCTCTTAAGCGGCGTGCTTCCTCCTGAGATCCAGGAGATCCCTGCGCAGGAGGAGGAGGCCTCCGAGCGACTCCGGGCGCTATTCGCCGACCATTGGGAGTGGACCCTGCGTGAATACCCACTGTTCGCGACGCAGGTCGGCGATCATCGCTATGACGACCGTCTGTCCTCGGTAACGGAACAGGACCAGCTCCGGCGCCTGGCGGCCGGCAGAGGATTCCTGGAGCGACTCCATACGATTGCTCGGGCCTCCCTGAGTCCCCAGGAACAGGTCAGCTACGATATTTTCCGGCGCCTGAGAGAGGACGACATCGCGGAGTCCGAGCACCGCTCGTACCTGATGCCCATCACCAACCGGTCTGGCTTCCACGTGTCGTTCGCGCAACTTGCGGAGCGTGTCCCACTCGCCACCGAGGAAAACTACGAGAACTACATCTCCCGCCTCCGTGCATTCCGGCAGCTTGTCGAGGGTTACGTCGGGCTCATGCGGAGCGGCATTCGCCAGGGATACGTCCTTCCCGCGATCGTGCTCCAAGGCTACGAGGGGGCGATCGAGCCTCACATCGTGGATGACCCGACCGCGAGCCAGCTCTACGAACCGTTCCGGTCGTTTCCGTCGACTGTCGACCAAGCCGCCCGGAACGGGCTCACTGCGGCCGGGACCGACGCGATCGAGACCTCCGTCGTGCCGGGCTATCGGGAGTTCCTACGCTTCATGGGGGAGGAGTACGTCCCGGCGGCGCGTGAGGAAATCGCGGCATCGTCTCTTCCACAAGGACGCTGGTTCTACGAGCACCGGGTCCGCCGGTTCACGACCCTTCCGCTGTCCCCGCGGCAGGTCCATGAGACGGGACTGTCGGAGGTGGCCCGCATTCGCGCCGAGATGGAAGAGATCATCCTCGGGTCGGGCTTCGAGGCGAGCTTCCAGGAGTTCGTAGAGTTCCTGCGCACCGACGAGCAGTTCTACGTCGAATCGCCAGACGAGCTTCTGCGCCGGACCGCCTTCGTTCTCAAGAAGATGGACGGCGAGCTTCCCAGGCTCTTCAAGACGCTGCCCAGGATGCCGTATGGCGTCAAGCCGATCCCCGACTACATCGCGCCGAAGACGACGACGGCGTATTACAACAGGCCGGCCGGCGACGGTACCCGGGCCGGCTTCTACTACCTGAACACATACGATCTGCCGAGCCGTCCCACGTACGAGATCGAGGCCCTCTCGTTGCACGAAGCGGTTCCGGGGCATCATCTGCAGATCGCTCTCCAGCAGGAATTGGAGGACCTCCCCGAGTTCCGCCGGTTTGCCGGATTCACGGCGTTCGTCGAAGGTTGGGCCCTGTACGCCGAACGCCTCGGGCTGGAAGTCGGCTTCTACGAGGACCCGTACAGCGACTTCGGTCGACTCACCTACGAGATGTGGCGCGCGCTACGGCTCGTCGTGGACACAGGCATGCACCACTTCGGCTGGAGCCGCCAGCGGGCGATCGACTTCATGGCCGAGAACTCCGCCCTCAGCCTGCACAACATCACCAACGAGGTGGATCGGTACATCGCCTGGCCGGGACAGGCCCTGGCGTACAAGACGGGCGAGCTGAAGATCAGGGAGCTGAGAGAACTCGCGGAACAGGAGCTAGGTACCGGCTTTGACGTTCGCGAGTTCCACCACGTGGTCCTGAGCAGCGGAGCCGTGCCTCTGGACGTCCTGGAGGCAAGCGTGAGGGCGTGGATCGAGGCGTCGCGCTGATGTTAGCCAAGCCTAATAGTCCGCTCCTGTTCCTTGACAATGCCGGTTGGAGCGTCTATTCGTCGTGAGGTCATCCAAACAAGCCGCAGCAGTTCTTCCGTCCCGGTTCTGCCGACGGCACCGACCTGGAGGCGCCCTATGAGACTGTCCCGAGTTATGATTGCTGTTCCGGTTCTCGCGCTTTTCAGTACCCTTCCCTTGGCTGCCCAGACCGGGACCATCGCAGGCTCGATTACCGACGATGCCGGCGCCCCGCTTACCGGTGCTGCGGTCGAAGTCGAGGCCCTGTTCCGCAGGACGGTAAGCGATGCGAACGGAGGTTACCGGCTGGCCGCGATCCCGGCCGGGACTCACCGGCTGCGCGTTCGTCTGCTCGGGTACGAGGAGCTGAGTCGGAACGTGACCGTGCTCGCGGGCGCAACGGCGGAGGCGGATTTGACGTTGCAGACGGCCGCGATCCCGATCGCGCCGCTACAGGTGGTGCTGGGATCGCGCGCCCGGCACACGGCGGCGGACGAGCTCGCCGTGCCGGTGGACGTCTACACCTCGGAGGACCTGGCCGTGCAGGGCAGCACCGAGACGAGCCAGATTCTGCAGGGACTGTCGCCGTCCGTCAACTTCCCGCGTCAAAGCGTCACGGACGGAACCGACATCGTGCGACCGTTCACTCTGCGCGGTCTCAGCCCCGACCACACCTTGGTGCTGATCAACGGCCTGCGGCGACACCAGACGGCCCTGGTCAACACCTTCGCCTACGGTACCGGGGCGGGCTCTAGCGGCGTGGACCTGAACGCGATCCCGTCGAGCGCCATCGATCGCGTGGAGGTGCTCCGCGACGGTGCCTCTGCCCAGTACGGGTCCGACGCGATCGCGGGGGTGGTGAATCTCGTTGTGAAGGACGGGGAATACAGGCCGTTCCTGAACGCCTTGGCCGGTGGATACTTCACCGAGGATTACGACAACGACGGGGCGACGGTGAACGTGAACGGCGGTTGGGGGATCGGGGTCGGGCGCGGCTCGCTGGGGCTCTTCGCCGAGTTCCTGGAGCGCCAGCCGACGGACCGGGCCTGGGCCGATCCGTTCGAGGTGGCCGGAACGGGTGTGCCCGACTCGATCAACGATAGGGGGCAGGTCGTCGTCCAGCGGAATCCGGTGGATCAGCCGAACCACCACTGGGGCGACGGGTTCGAGAGGGACCTACTCACGCTGGCCAACTTCCGGCTGCCGCTCACCGACGCGCGGACGAGCGAGATCTACGCCTTCGGCGGGTACAGCTTCCGCGAGGGGACGGGGAACGGGTACCGCCGCTACTTTGACAGCGGACGGAACTGGCCGGAGATCTATCCGCTGGGCTTCCTGCCCGAGTTCAACCCGAATGTGACGGACTACTCCGCCGCCGGGGGCTACCGGGCCGTGGCCGGTGGCTGGTCCTTCGACATCGGCGGCTCATTCGGGCACAACGACTTCGAGTACAAGTTGCGGAACACCCTCAATGCGTCGCTCGGGCCCTGTCTGGACATCAGCCCGGGTGTCTGTAGCTCACCGGCTCCGGCGGGGATCCCCAACCAGACCTCGTTCTTCGCCGGGACGCTGGAGCGCGAGGAACTGGGAGCCGGAGTCGATGCGGCTCGCCAGGTGGAGCTCGGGCTCCCGGCGCCGGTGAACCTGGCCGTCGGAGCCTCATTCCGCCAGGAGCGCTACGAGATCACCCAGGGGGAGACCGCCTCGTGGATCAACGGGGGCAGCCCCGACCAGTTCGGCGACGAGGCACCGGGCGGGTCGCAGGTCTTCCCCGGTTTCGAGCCCGGCGACGAAGTCGACGCGGACCGAACGAACTTCGGCCTGTACGCAGACTTGGAGACCAGCCTCACGCCGAAGTTCCTGGCCAACCTGGCGGCTCGGTTCGAGAGCTATAGCGACTTCGGGGAAGTAGTCACCGGCAAGCTGGCGTTTCGCTACCAGCCCTCGGAACAGCTTACGTTGCGTGCGGCCGGCAGCACGGGGTTCCGCGCTCCGGGGCTGTCGCAGGTCCACTTCAGCAAGGTCGTCACGAACGTTATCGAGGGCGAGTTCGTGGAAATCGGCGTCTTCCCGGTCGATCACCCTGCCTCGCGCTCACTCGGGTCGCAGGATCTGAAAGAAGAGAGCTCACTGAACCTGAGCGCGGGACTCGCCGTGAGCCCTCAGGAGAACCTGACGTTCACTGCTGACTACTTCTACATCAGGATCGACGACCGGATTCTGCTCGGGGCGACGTTCGACGACGACGCGACCCTCGCCATCCTGGCGGATGAGGGCATCGACGACGTCGGCGGAGTGCAGTACTTCACCAACGGGCTGGACACAGAAACCCAGGGAATCGACCTGACGGCTGCGTATCAACTCCCGGTGGGAGAGACCGGCACGCTGGACCTGACGGGTGTGTTCAACTGGACGAAGAACGAGATCACCCGGGTCGATCCGCTGCCGGAGGTGCTCAGCAGCCGCGGCTCGACCGAGCCGGGGATCATCGATACCGTGACCTGGATCGCGATCGAGGACGAGCGGCCCGACATACGCTGGACGGCGGCGGCCGAGTACTCGGTGGGGCCGTTCCATTCGCTGGGGCGCGCATCGTACTTCGGCGGGTTTGAGTCGGCGCAACCGGGCTTCTGCGATCTCTGCCGCGAGAGCTACGGGGCCAAGACGCTGTTCGACGCCGAAGTGGGGTACCGATTCGGCCAGGTGGACCTGACGCTGGGGGTCCGGAACCTTTTCGACACCTATCCGGACTCGCCGAGTTCTCAGGTCGTCGTCGACCCGGACGGGAGCACGTCGAAGGATTTCAACGACAACTTCGGGACCTTCCCCTGGGCGGCGGCTTCGCCGTTCGGGTACAATGGGCGGTACCTGTATACTCGCGCCTCGATCCGCTTGAGCTGGTAAGAGGAAGGAGTTCTGTAGGCGGAATCGCTGATTCTGTCGCCGCATCCGCGTCGTAGTTTCGCGAGGCGATGACGAGGTGCTCATCCGCGAGATCCTCCGCCGCTCCCTGTGGCAGGTGCGAACCAGAGCCGGCCAGCGCCGCGGTGACAACCCGCTAGCCCGCACCGTGTGCCGGCTCTCACTCCTCGCCGGCGTGAGCCTCCTGGTCGGGGCCGCTCTCAGCTGCGGCCGGAGCGACGACCACGCCGGTTCGCCCGACTCCACGATCACGGTCCTTTACGACGCCGACGAGCGAATCTTCGGGCCTTACTGGAGCATGGAGGCCTGGTTCCTGATGTTCCTTCCCCTCGTCACGTACGACGCGAACGGTGACATCGTCGGCCGGTTGGCCCGGAGCTGGGCGCATTCCCCCGATTTCCGCAGCTGGACCTTCCACCTCCGCCCGGACGTGCGGTGGCACGACGGGGAGCCTGTCACGGCCGGCGACGTCAAGTTCTCCATCGAACTCTCCGCACATCCCGACATCCTGCACGACGACGCTTGGCACGACGTGGACTCCATCGCTGTCCGGGACGACACCACCCTGACGATCTTCTCCGGACGGCCTAAGGACGCCCGAGACACCTGGAACGTCTACTGGCCGAAGCACCTGCTGGAGGGCTTGGACCCCAAGGAGTTCTACCGGTGGGAGTTCTGGATCCACCCGGTGGGGAACGGTCCGTATCGGTACGTCCGCCACGTGCCCGAGACGATGATGGAGCTGGAGGCGAACCCCGACTACTACCTGGGGAAGCCAAAGATCGATCGCCTGGTGCTCAAGTTCGGCCGCGGTGCGGGGCTGACCGAACTCCTGAGCGGGAACGTGGACGTGCTGACCTGGGTGAACCGGGCCGAGATTCCCAAGCTGGCGGCGGATCCCCGCTTCAAGGTGTACTACAACATGTGGCCGGGGGTAGGCTGGCTGCGGGCGATCTTCTGGAACCACCGGAAGCCGCCGTTCGACAGGCCGGCGATCCGACGTGCGTTGACGCTGGCAATGGACCGGCGCGAGCTCCTTCGGATCCTCAACATGCCCGAAGAGCTGGCCATCACCGACGCGCTCTTCACGGGGCGGCAGTACACGAATGGCGATCTTCCCGAGCCGCTGCCCTACGACCCGGCCCTCGCTGAGCGGCTCCTCGAGCGGGAGGGGTGGCGGGACGTCGACGGCGATGGCGTGATCGAGCGAGACGGCCGGGAGTTCGTCTTCACCGCGCTCGTTCCCTCCGGAGATGAGCTGGAGCAGGTAGCGGTGTACGTCCAGGCGGCCCTCCGCCGACTCGGGGTTCGTATGGAGGTGCAGCCTCTCGAATCGAGCCTCGTGCGTCGAAGGGTAGAGACCGGCGACTTCCAGGGAGCCTTCTTCGACTATTGGAACGCCGTCGACGGGCACCTTCGCTGGCTCGGCGAGGGCTCTCCGCTCGGTTACGACAATCCTCGCGTTGCCGAGCTCCTGGCGCGGCTCAAGGAGACCGCCGATCCCACCGCGCAGGACCGGGTTTATCGCAACCTGAGGCCGCAGCTCCAGGAAGACCTGCCCCTCACCTTCCTCTTCCCCCAGCTTCAGACCTATGTCGTCCCTAGGCGCCTGCGCGGTCTCCACAGCCCATATCGCGGCGATCCGATGCAGTTCATGGAGGAGCTGTGGGTGGAGGAGGAGGGTGGGCAGCCGTAGTAATCGTCCGGAATATCCTCGTCGTGTGCGTGCGGGGGTCGACATCGGTGGGACGTTCACCGACTTCGTCGTTTTCGACGAGGCGACGGGAAAGCTCGAGACCTTCAAGCGCCTCTCTACTCCGGATGACCCATCGAGAGCCGTCATCGGGTTCTTCGAGGAGCCCGAACACGGAACGAGCCGTAAGTCCCGCGGCACGACTACGGTTGTCCACGGCTCCACCGTGGCGACCAACGCCGTCCTCGAGCGCAAGGGAGCGCGCACAGCTCTTCTGACGTCTCGCGGCTTCAAGGATCTGCTGGCTATAGGGCGCCAGAATCGAAGCCACCTGTACGACCTCACGGCGGCCAGGCCGCGGCCGCTGGTGCCGCGCGATCTATGCTATGAGGTCACGGAGCGTGTGGCCTGCGACGGGAAGGTCCTGGTGTCTCTGAACGAGGCGGAGCTCCACGACCTCGTCCGGGAGCTTAAGACGCAGGATGTAGAGTCGGTGGCCGTGAGCCTCCTATTCTCCTTTCTGCATCCGGAGCATGAGCGGACAGCCACCCGGGCCCTGCGCTCCGCCGGGTTATCCGTCTCGACCTCGTCCGAGATCCTGCCTGAGTTCCGTGAGTACGAGCGCGCGAGCACCGTGACGGTGAACGCCTACGTGTCGCCGGTCGTCGAGCGCTACCTGGACCGCCTCGGGAGTGAACTGGCGGTCGACGACCTCCGAATCATGCAGTCCAATGGCGGCCATACGCGAGCGGTCATGGCGTCATTCGACCCCGTCCGGTCCATCCTGTCGGGACCGGCGGCCGGCGTCGTCGCCGCCGTGCACGTGGCCCGCGCCGCCGGATTCGAGCAGTGTATCTGCTTCGACATGGGGGGCACTTCCACCGATGTCTCTCTCGCCGACGGCAAGATCCGGATCACCTCCGAGACCGAGATCGGCGACCTTCCCATCCGCATCCCGGCCGTGGAGATCCATACGGTTGGTGCGGGAGGCGGCTCCATCGCCAGCGTAGACGCCGGAGGCGCCCTGCGGGTGGGACCGCAGAGCGCGGGTGCGGAGCCTGGGCCCGTCTGCTACGGACGGGGGGGCGATCGTCCGACGGTCACTGACGCGCACGTAGTGCTCGGCCGCCTGGCCGCGGATCGCTTTCTCGGCGGAGAGCTCCCGCTGGACGTGCCGGCGGCCGCGGCCGCGCTGGAGCGGCTGGGGGAAGAGGCCGGCCTCGCCGCTCGCCCCGGGTTGGACCTCGCCCGCACCGCGGCGCTAGGGGTGGTGGGGGTATCGACTGCGCGCATGGAGCGGGCACTCCGGAGGATTTCCCTGGAGCGAGGCCACGATCCGCGCGACTTTGTGCTCGTCTCCTTCGGCGGCGCCGGGGGACTGCACGCCTGCGACCTGGCCCGCGGTCTCGGGATTCGGACCGTTCTCGTCCCTCCCGGGGCGTCCACGCTCTCGGCCTACGGGATGCTGGCCGCCGACGTGGTCAGGGATCAGGTGCAGACGGTGATGCTCCCCGGTGAGACCCCGGTCCCGCGGCTTGAGCGACTTCTGGAGCCGCTGGTGGAACGGGGCGAGCGCGAGATCGCCAAGGAAGGAGTGCCCCCCGGGAGCATTTCCGTCCATCGGTTGCTCGACATGCGGTACGTTGGACAGGGGTACGAGGTGACGATCCCGTTCGGCGGCGACTTCGTTGGCCGTTTCCACCGCACCCACGAGAAGGTATACGGGCACGCGGAGCCGTCCGCCCCGGTGGAAGTCGTCAACCTCCGGGTGCGGGTGGTGGGGGAGGTCGCCGCCCCGCCGCTGCCGGAAGAGGAAACGGGCCCGACCGACCCCTCGCCCGCCGTCGAGAGCCGCCGGGAGGTCGTCGTGACCACTATCGACCACGAGAGGGCGGAGCCGGTCCAGGTGCCGTTCTACGACGGAGCGAAGCTGCACTCCGGCCACGCCGTGAGCGGGCCGGCGGTGATCGTCCACAAGGACACGACGGTGTATCTGTCTCGGGCCGATCACGCGACCGTCGACCGCCACCTCAACCTCGTCATCGAAGTTCATGGGTGACTCCCCGGCTCCGGAGCGGAGCGCGGGCCGGCCCGATCCGGCGCGACTCGAGGTGTTCAAGCACCTCTTCTCCTCGGTCGCAGAGCAGATGGGCGTCGTGCTCCGGCGCACGTCCTACTCGCCGAACATCAAGGAGCGGAGAGACTACTCGTGCGCCGTGTTTGACGCTAGCGGGCAGATGGTCGCACAGGCGGCGCACATCCCGGTGCATCTCGGGTCGATGCCGCTGTCGGTGAAGGAGTGCGTGGGGCGTATGGACCTCGAGCCGGGCGACGTGGCCGTGCTGAACGACCCCTATCACGGAGGCACCCATCTGCCGGACATCACGTTCGTCACACCGGTCTTCGGCGACGGCGCCTCGGGGACGGAGCCGCCATACGGGAGAGACGCTCCCGCTCCCCACCTCATCGGCTTCGTGGCCAGTCGGGCCCATCACGCCGATGTCGGAGGGCTGTCCCCCGGCTCGATGCCGCTCTCGGGAGAGGTCTTCCAGGAGGGACTGATCATCCCGCCGGTGAAGATGGTGAGAGCCGGAGAGATCGACCGGGACCTGTGGGGGCTGCTGCTGGCGAACGTCCGCACGCCGGAAGAGCGGGCCGGCGACCTTCGGGCCCAGCTCGCGGCGGGACGCACCGGCGCCAGGCGTCTGGCCGCCCTGGCGGAGAGGTACGGGAGGGCGGAGGTGAACCGGTACATGCAGGGGCTGCTCGACTACGCCGAGCGCACGACCCGGCGCCTCATAGCGGAGCTGCCCGACGGAGAGTACCGCTTCCGGGATGCGTTGGACCCGACGGATTCGGACGAAGAGCTCGAGATCAGGTTGACCGTCACCGTGAGCGGCGACGAGGTAGTGGTCGACTTCACCGGCACCAGCCCGCAGAGCGACAGCAGCCTCAACGCCGTCTACGCCGTGACCCTCTCCGCCACGGCCTACGTCTTTCGGGCGCTCATGGGGCTGGACGTGCCCTCCAACAGCGGCTGCCTGGCGCCGATCCGCGTCATCGCGCCCGAGGGAACCCTGGTGAACGCCCGCCGTCCGGCCGCCGTCGCGGCGGGAAACGTGGAGACGTCGCAGCGCATCACCGACGTGCTCCTCGGTGCGCTCGCGCAGGCGTGCCCTGAGCGCGTGCCCGCCGCTAGCCAGGGGACGATGAACAACCTCACCATAGGCGGCCGGGACCCGGAGCGGGACCGGCCGTTCACCTACTACGAGACCATCGGCGGGGGTGCGGGGGCGGGCCCGCACACCCTCGGCCCCTCCGGCGTCCACACTCACATGACCAACACGCTGAACACGCCGATCGAGGCCATCGAGTACGCCTACCCGCTTCGGATCCTGAGGTACGAGCTCAGGGAAGACTCGGGCGGAACGGGGCGCTTCCGCGGCGGAGACGGGATCCGGCGCGACTACGAATTCCTGTCACCGGCCACCGTAACACTTCTCTCCGAGAGCCGGGTGCGGCGGCCCTACGGCCTGGACGGCGGACGGCCGGGGTCACCGGGAATCGCCTTCCTCACCTCACGGGGCGAGAAACGGGAGCTTCCCGGGCGCGCTATGGTCAACGTAGAGGCAGGCGACGTGTTGAGCGTCCGGACGCCCGGAGGTGGAGGGTACGGCCGACCCGGCCCAGCCGGCTGACGCGTTGCACGCCTCGACGGCAGGAGGCCGCGGCTCCGCTACTCGAGCCGCACGGGCACAGGCACGTTGGACCGCGTGGTCGTCCCCGTGCCCAGTTGCCCTGAGGTGTTCTGACCCCAGCAGTAGACTCGGCCGGCGCCGCTGACCGCGCATGTGTGGTCGAAGCCAGCGCTCAGCCAGAGGAAAGACAGCCCCCCGGCGACCGGCACGGGCACGTCGCTATCGGTCCAACTCGCGTTGCCGAGCTGTCCCTCCGCGTTGTCTCCCCAGCAGTACGCCAGCCCGGCCGGTGTGAGGGCGCAAGTGTGGGCCCTGCCGGCGCTGATGGCCGCCAGAGGCTGCCCACCTGTCACCTGTGTGGGCACGGCCAGTGAGTCGCGGCTGCCGACTCCGAGCTGTCCTTGCCAATTGGAGCCCCAGCAGTAGGCCAGCCCGTCCTCACCGAGTCCGCAGCTATGCATCAGGCCCGTGGTAACGGTAGTGAAGGCCAGCGGGGCGTCAGCCCGCACCGGGCTTAGAGCGCAGTAACCGCTGCAGGCCGTCAGGACGGCGTTCGGGTCGCCGATCTGGGTAGGCCCGCCCCGACCCCAGCAGTAGACATCGCCCGCCGAGTCGACCCCGCAGGTGCGGAAGAAGGCTGAATGCAGGGCGATGAACGTCAGGCCCCCGGCCACGGGGACCGGCTCCGGCTCGTCCTGCTGGAGCCCGTGCCCCAACATTCCGAAGCGGTTGTAGCCCCAGCACCACGCCGCGCCGCCGACCGTCAGGGCGCAAGCGTGGGCCATCTGGCTACCGCTAATGGAACTCATGGTAAGTCCCCCGGCTACCGCCACCGGCACGGGGCTCCACTTACCGATTCCGGCCCGGCCAAGCTCCATCATCGCGTTGTCGCCCCAGCAGTAGCCGTCGCCCTCGGTGGTCACCCCGCACGTGAAGCCGCCCGCCGCCGCGAGGGACTTGAACTCGTAGCCCGCCGCGGCTCGAACGGGTACGGTGCTCCCGTCAAAGTCTCCGCTGCCCAATTGACCGCGCGCGTTGTCCCCCCAGCAGTAGCCCGCTCCGCCAGGGACCAGCCCGCAGGTGTGCCTTTCGCCGACGGACACCTGCGAGAAGAGAAGCCGGACGACGATCCGGACGCTGTCGGTCGCCGCCTCGGCACGCGCGAACACCCATGCCTGCCCCGCCCGGAAGGCTTCCACCACACCTGCTTCCGAGACCAGCGCCACGGCTGGATCCGCAGACGTCCACTCGACGGTGAGCTCCAGCGGGTTGCCGTCCGAATTCCGCACCACGGCTGACAGCTGCACGCTCTCCCCCACCGCGAGCTCGGCGGACCTGGGGGAGATCTCGACAGTGACCACCGAGGGCTCGGACGTCCCTCCTGCCGGGTCGGTCGGTCCCGTCGGGGTTTCCGGCGGGTCGTTTCCGCACGCCAGGGCGAGGAGGGCCGGAAGAGCGACCGCGCAACGCCGCGTGCGGCGCTTGGGGTTGGCAGGTAGTGTCATTCCGCAGCCCCGGAGAAGAGGTGCGGAATATTGGGCTCGGTCCGCGGCGCTTGTCAACGTGGATACAGCAATGGGACTGCGTTGGGATCCCGCACGCGGCAGGCTTCACTCTCGGCGTTCTCGTTGGTGCGGCGGCGACCCTGGTTGCTGTCGGGGCCGCCGCTCTCACATGGCAGGATTACCTTGGGGCGCGCCAGCGAGGCTAGTGAGGGCCGTGCCCGCCACGCGGGCCGGCGGGATCCCACTCCCACGTCTTGTCGATAGTCCGGTTGCAGAAGGTCCCCTGGATGGTGCGAGTGCCGGCTTCGGGATCCAGCGTAGCCGTGAAGTCCACGGAACAGGACCCGGTTTCACCGCCGCTGCGCTCCCAGGTGAAGCTCCCGACGTGGCTCATCGTCTGCAGACCGACCGGCATCCCCATCTCACGCTCCCGGTGCGCCGTAATCGACATGCTGCCATTGACGGTGATGCTGTGTCCGTCCACGCCGTAGGTGCAGTCGGTCGCAGTCCTGGTGGCGCTCACGTCCACCGTCAGGTGTCCCGTCTCCGCGTCCCGGGTCCGGAGCAGCGAGCCCTCGATGACGACCTCTCCACCGAGGGGACACTCCCGGGTGCGGGTGAACTCCAGCTCGGTCGTGCCGTCACCGGAGCCCGGCGGGAACGATGCCGAGAATCCGCTCACCTGAGACGACGCCTCGCTGGCATTGACCTCGTCATACACTACACCGGCGCTCATCCCATCGACCTGGAACGCCAGTAAGCTGGCCTCGGCGAGCGACAGCTGCTCAGCGGCGGGGCCGGTAGAATCGTCAGAACAGGCAGTCACGACGCCAGCCGCAAGAAGCACGAGTGCCAAGGCTCGTAAGTGGAAACTCATCGGTTCCTCTCTCGGAAAGGGAGATACCCGGATTCAGCCCGGGCTTCAGCGATCTTATTCATCAATGGACGACCACGAGTATAGACGACCACAAGGCGATAAAGGTCACGGGAGCGGCTCGCCGG
>JBDHHR010000020.1:0-38877 GCA_039589295.1 Gemmatimonadota bacterium
CGAGCTCCTTCGAGAGGATAGAGCGGCTCCCTCGCCTGCGGCGGGCGATCCTGTATTCCGAGATCCTGGGGTCGCCCAAGGCTCTGCAGGAAGAACAGTTCCCGGAGGGCTGACACCCGCTCCGCCGCCGCGACCCGCCGCCGGCACACAGACCGCACGGTCGGGCCTGAAGCCCTTCCAGCTTACCCGTCACTCAGCCGACGGGACACTCCGTCCCGCCGCGGACCACGCAGGTCGCCTCTGAAGGTTTCGCACTGGTGCCCCTTCCCCGGTTGTGAAATATTGTCTCACACTACCCTTGCCGCGCGGGAGAGTTCGGTTCCACGGGCACCGGCGGGGGCGTCATCAACGTCGCGGAGTTCCTTGGGCGCGAAACGAGACGCGAAGAGGCCGCCGGACGACCACCCGTCCGCCCGTATCGCGAGCCTCTGCGAGACGGGGAGCGCCATCCTCGAGACCCTCGACCTCGAGGATATCCTGGCGATCGTCACCCAGCGTGCCGAGAGGTTGTTCAGGAGCTCCGGGGCCAGCGTCGCCTACTACGATCCGAATACCGGGGAACTCGAGGTTGCCGGAGGGAGCGGCAGCCTGACCGGGGCCAAGAGCAGCGTCTACCGCGCCGCCGGCACGCTCAGTGAGACGGCGATCCTGGAGAACCGGCCCGTGGTGGAGAACGACCTCCCGGAGGAACCGTTCTACGAATCCCTTGCCCTGCGACCCGACGAGCCGAGACGCGCGCTAGTCGTCCCTCTGCGAGCCCGAGATGGCGCCATCGGAACGCTCGCGCTCGTCGGGAAAGAGGGGGATTCAGGCTTCGATCAGGAGGACGCCGACCTTCTGTATGCCTTCGGCCACCTGGCCGGGCTGGCCATCCAGAACGCCAGGCTTCTGGAGGCGGAGACGGCCAGGGCCAAGCAGAGCGATACCCTGCGGGCGGAGCGGGAGGATCACATTCTGATTCTCCAGGACCTGCACGACGCAGAGGTGGCGGTATCCTCGGACCTGGAGCTCGGCGCGGTCCTGCAGACGCTTGCGGACAAGGCCCGTGAGCTGACCAGCGCCCAGTATGGGGCCCTTGGGGTGCTCGGCGAGGGTGGCGCGGGCTTGGAGAGGTTCGTCACCAGCGGAATCACCGAGGAGGAGCGCGCTAGGCTGGGGGCGACTCCGGCAGGACTCGGGCTTCTGGGAGCCGTGACCAGATCCGAAAGCGTGGTCCGCGTGGACGACGTCGCGTCGGACCCGCGTTCCGCAGGAATGCCAGGGCAGCATCCGGCCATGGACTCGTTCTTGGGCATCTCGATCCGAATCGGAGATCGCGTCTTCGGGAACCTGTACCTGACCAACAAGAAGGGCGGGTTCACCGAGCGAGACGAGACGATCGTCTCCATGCTCGCCGCCCACGCGGCCGTGGCGATCGAGAACGCGCGGCAATTCCGCACTCTGCAGCGCCTCCTGGACAAGTTGCGGTCGACTCAGCAGCAGCGCGACAGATTCTATGCCTTCGTGAATCACGATCTGCGAAACGCATGCAGTGGTGTTCTGATGTGGTCGGAAAGGCTCACCGCCAGGGTCGACCCGGCGAACAGGGATGTCGCCGACAAGATCCGGCGGGGAAGCGAGCACGCCATGCGTCTCGTTCAGGACGTGCTCGACCTCGAGTACCTCGGTCAGGGACGCCTCGAGACGTGGCCGCGGATGATCGTGGTCCACGACCTCCTCCAGGCGGCGCTGGACGGGATCCGCCCGGAGGCGGAGAAGAAGGACATGAAGATCCGGCTCAGTCGGGGCAAGGTGGGTCTTCGCATGGTCGCCGACCCGGATCGTGTTCTCCAGATAGTCACCAACCTTCTGAGCAACGCCATAAAGTACTCACCGGAGAGGACAGAGGTACGGATCGCGGCCGAGTTGCGCGAAGAGGGGCCGGGGGGCTTCGGGCAGCCTACCCGGTGGGTGGCCGTGGATGTGACTGATCAGGGACCCGGCATCCCTCCCGAGGATGTGGAGCGTATCTTCGGAGAGTACGTCACGGGCGCCGCCGGACGCACTTCGCGTGGCGGGATGGGCATTGGCCTCACCCTCTCACGCAGGCTGGCGGAGTACATGGGCGGTGCCCTCAGCGTGCAGTCGGAGCCCGGTCAGGGCTCCACCTTCACCCTGTGGATTCCGCACGGGAGGCAGCCCGAGCGCCGGAGCGGCTGGATCGGCTGAACCCGGCCGGAAGCTGCCAAGGGCTGTGGCTCAGTCAGCCCGCCGCGGCGGGTCAGGGGCCAGCCCTCAGGCCCGCATCACCGCGTGGTGAGGTTCCGGCAGGATTCCCTGCTCGCGGTAGCTCTTCAGCTTCCTGTATAAGGTGCGCCGGCTGATGCCCAGCGCGTCCGCGGCGGAGCTCTGGTGCCACTGTGTCTGCTCGAGCATGTCCAGGATGAACTCGCGCTCCAGCCGCTCCAGATCCCACTTCTCCTCCCTCGCCCGCGTCAGGAGGTTGCGCTCCGGGTCGGGCCGCTGCCCCGGTGGCTCGAATGGAATTGCTCGGGCCCCGGCGTGCATGATCACCGCTCGCTCTATGAAGTTCTCCAGCTCGCGCACGTTGCCGGGCCACTGATACGACATGAGCCGTGCCATAGTCTTGGGCGGGATGTCGGGAGGCTGCAGGTCGTTCTCGTCCGCGAATCTCTGCCGGAAGTGCTGGGCCAGCACCGGGATGTCATCCTGCCGCTCGCGCAGTGGCGGGACCCGGATGGGGAAGACGTTGAGGCGGTAATACAGATCCTCGCGGAACTCGCCTTTCTCCACCAGATCCTCCAGGTGGCGGTTGGTGGCCGCGATCAGACGGAAGTCCACTGTTATCGGCTCACGACCGCCCACCCGCGTCACATTTCGATCCTGCAATACGCGCAGAAGCTTCACCTGGACGCCCTCGGTGATCGTGCTGATCTCGTCCAGGAAGATGGTACCGCCTCCGGCCTCCTCGAACAGGCCCCGCTTGCTCTGCACCGCGCCGGTGAACGAGCCTTTCATATGACCGAACAGTTCCGATTCCAGCAGCGTCTCCGGCAGGGCCGAGCAGCTAATGGCGACGAACGGCCTGCGGCTTCGGCCCGATATGTCGTGGATGGCGCGAGCCACCAACTCCTTCCCGGTTCCGGTCTCGCCAGTGACAAGGACGTTGGCTCGAGTCGGGGCCACCCGCTCGATGAGTCCATACACCCGCTGCATCGACTGCGATTTCCCCACCAGGTGCGCCCGCACCCCGGCGTTCGTCTGACTCCGGAGCTGCGCCACTTCCCGCTTGAGCTCGAGCTCCTCCCGTGCGCGGGAGAGAATGTGCAGTAACTCCTCCGTGCGGAACGGCTTCTTGATGAAGTCGACCGCTCCCAGCTTCATCGCCTCTACGGCGCTGTCGATCGAGCCGAATGCGGTCATCACTACGAACTGAGCGTCCGTCTGCAGGGCCGGGCCCGCGCCCAGCACGTTCAGGCCGTGCATGCCAGGGAGGTTGAGATCGAGAAGGACCAGGTCGTACAGGTGGGTGTCCAGCTGCCGCAGCGCCTCCTCGCCGGAGCGGACAGCGTCGACCCGATAGCCGCTCTCGGCGAGAACGGTGAGCAGCAGCTCCCGGACGTTCTCTTCGTCCTCTACTATCAGTACCCGGGGTGCGACCTCACTCTTCGAGTATTCCTCTCGCATGTCATTCTCCATGGTGCGACGATGACCGCGCGGTCTGGCGGATGCATGGAGCCGTCCACAGGCCGCGCCCGGCGCGTGTGCCGCGTCCTCGTACGCTCATGCCGGAAGCGTGCCATTGCGACTTCCTCGCGGCCGCACCCTCCGTCCTGTCCGGAAGTGCCGCCAGGCGCTTGGATTAGCGGTCAAACGCCCGGCAGGCGTCATCTCCAGGGACTCTCTGCCAGGACGCGACGGAAAGTCCCACCGTACGAAGTAGCTGACATTATGTCACATGTTGAGTTGAAATGGCAAGGACCCGGGCCCGAGTCTGGCCTTCAATCGGGTGGTTGGTTGGTGGTTCTCGGGCGCGCGTAAGGAACCCGTCCTCAGTCCTTGAACGGCGACGGTCGGGAAGGTCCCGCCCGGGCGGCAGCCGAGTCGAAGAGGCGCTGCAGCTCCTCCTGGCTCAGCTCATACGGGTCGTTCTGATAGCTCGGCGCACGGACGGTGCGCGTAGGTTGGCTGTTGCCCTGCAGCGGCTCGAAATGCCACTCCGAGCGGCCGCGCGGGCGTACGATCCACCCGTTGCCCGATCGGTCCACGAACTTGCGGAAGCTCATGACTCTTGCTCCGGCCCTTGCCCCTCGCCGCTTCCTCGCGCCACGAGGGAAGCAGCAGCGGATCCCGAGGCCGACGTCCTGCTTCTAATGTACAGGCCCGCTCCGACCAGGGATATGAGCGCGAAGCTGAACCACTGGACCGCATACATGAGGTGGGGACCACCGCCGAGGGACGGCAACGGGACATGCTGGAGCCCTGAGCTTCGGGCGTTCGTCGCCGCTTCGGCCGGGGCCTCCAGCGGCTGTACGAAGAAGTCGGCGATGCGATACGAAACCTCAGCTCCCACCTCTTCCAGCGACAACGACCCGAGTACCAGGTGCTCCTCCTCGCCGAAACGATGGCGTCGAGCGGGCGTCGGCGATGGCTGCCGACCAGGAACGGCCAGGCCGGTCAAGGCTGTTCGGCCTGAACCGTCGGTTTCCATTTCCCGGGCTGCCGCAAGGTCCGCGTTGAGACCGTCCGCCGCGGGAAGCCATCCTCGCAGGATTGGAACGGCGACACCCGAGCCGAGCCGCAGCGGCGTGACCACATGGACTCCCGGCGCTCCCAGGTGCGTGCGCCCCCGGACGACGATCTCTGCGCCGAAGTCATAAGTTCCGTGCAGCTTGACACGCCGCCACAGCAGAGAGTTCCTCGGAAGCCACGGCGCCCCGGACGTCGTGCTATCGGGCGTCAGGTCGACCGGCGGCAACACGATGCGCGCTTCCCGCCTGGTGTTCACCCCGCGTCGCTCGGCGAGCCGCTGGAGCTGCCATACGCCGAGGCGCACGCACACAGCGGCCGTCACCACGGCGACCATAGCGAAGACCCACGGAATACGGCAGCGCCTGCCCATGGCCGAAAGGTCGAGACAAACACGGAATCCGGCAAGGAAAGGCTCCCGATTCCGAGAGCACTCCGGGGGGGACGAGCCGTTTCCCTCAACCGTTGCGGTAGGCTGGTGCTCCTTCTAGGGTGAACGCCGGTCGAAGCTGCACAACCGGAGTCACGGAGGGGCGATGAGCAGCAACGAAACCGCCACGGCGATGCTCAGGGAGGAGCACCGGATGATACTCGAGGTCGCCGGCGTCCTCAGCGAGATCCTGACCAGGGAGGAGGAAGGCGCGGAGCTCGACTTCGATTCGATAGCGGAGTGCGTCTCATTCTTCAGGCTGTTCGCGGACGCGTGCCATCACGGGAAGGAGGAAGACCTTCTGTTTCCGGAACTGGAAGCCAAAGGCATGCCCAGTGATAGCGGCCCCATAGCGGTAATGCTCCATGAGCACCGGCAGGGCAGGCAGTTCGTGAAGCACATGGCCGACGCTCTTTCGGGGGCCCGTTCCGGGGAAGACCGGGCCGGAAGCATCCTTCGCAACGCGGCTCGCGGCTACATCGACCTGATTCGCGGCCACATCGCGAAGGAAGACAACGTTCTCTTCAACATGGCGGACCAGATTGTCGTCGGGTCGTCGTGCCAGAATCTGTGTAGCGCCTACGGGGTCGTCTGCCAGCGGCGCTTCGAGGGGCGGACAAAGGAAGAACTCGAGACGCTGGCCGGAGGGCTGCTGGAGAAGTACGCACGGCGGCTCTGACGGGCGCGCCACGAGCGCGGAGGATCTACCGGAGAGGACGAAAGGTGGCCGAACGCCGAGTGATCGGGGTCGTCCCGGCAGAGCGGGCGTCGTGCGGTGGCCGGCGGTCTACCGGCGTCCGTGGATCACGGGGCTGACCGCACCTACTCGAAGGACCAGTTCACAATCGGGAAGACCGGAAACGCCCCGCCCTCTTTCAGCCGGCCGGGTACGCCCACCGACAATCCTCATGTGGAGGCATTCCACGGCACATATGCCTCAATCATGTCTACGTCGGCCGCGACCGATGGGCCAGGCGGACCACGAAAGGCGGGACGCGGCGCTGCCAACTTTCACCGCGGGAGCTTTGACTCCGACTCCGGAATGGCTATTCTGTTGTTGTTCTTGTTGCGCCAACCTTCAGGCGCACGGCGGAGGAACCGGGTCCGCGACAGAACTCTGCTCCCCGGGCCCACTGGAGTATCGAGATCGCGACTTGAGCCCTTCTCGACGGAAATGACCCCACAGCGAGAGGCACCTCAGAACGTGGCCCGACCTGCCGCCGAAGTCGTCGACTACGACCCCTTTGCCGAGCTCCCGATCTCGAGAGAGATCGTGCGATTCTTCACCCAAGAAGTGGGGATCCGTCCAGGCAACACCGTACTCGACGTCGGGGCCGGTACCGGGGATTCTGCCGCCGCCATACTCGAGTGCCTGAGAACTCCCACCGGCTGCGAGGGGCGCGTGACCTTGCTCGAACCCGAGGATAGGCTGCTGCGGGTGGCCCAGGAGCGGCTCAAGGACGCGCCCGTGGATTGCATTCAGGGATACGCCCAGGACCTCGACGAGATGAACCTTGAGGAAGGGGCGTTCGACTTCACCGTGTGGAGCAACGGGATCCACTACGTGGAGGAGGAGGAGGTCCTGAACGAAGTCCTGAGGTCCATCCGGCGCTGCACGCGCCACAGGTTCTGCGCGTGGACGACTTTCATGTCCGAGGCGTATACGGGGAGGACGGCTCGCTTCGCCGGGCTCTGGGTCCTGTCCGCCTACCGGCACCTGGGAATCGACCCCAAGAGGGAGCGGACGAAGTCTGAGAGCATGCAGACGCGGGGGTCGGCGGAGTACGAGGCTGTCCTGACGCGGGCCGGCTTCAAGGACGTCGCCACCCGGCTGGAGACGTTCCACCTCCCGCCGGAGGTCTACGAGTCGATCGCCCGCTTCGGTGACTACGTCGAGAACGCCCTCCCCGCCATCCCCGGGCATCCAGAGATCACTCTGGCGATGCGCAGCCAGGCCCTGGTCGACGCCGTGCGGGATGTCTACAAGCGCCTCAAGGTCGAGACCCTCCCACGGAACTGGCTGTACATTGAGGCAAGCTCTGAATAAAGCAATCGGAGAAGACTGACACTCTTCATGGACGGCGGCCAGCTCCTCCTGAATCAGCCGCCGGACCTCCTCCCGCACAGAGATCGAGAAGTCGCCAAACGTCTTGCCGACGAACATGCAGCCGAGATCCGTGCGGGCTTCGATTCGGTGCGATCTGCCCGCCCGAGGGCCGCTCGTGTTCTCGGGCTGTACCTGAAGCACAGAACGCCGGATAAGGGTGAGTGGAGCCGCTAGGACGATGGGCGCCAGGTTGCGCTTTGGTTCCGTTTCGTTTGCTGTGACTTCGACCTTTCGCGACTGAGCCGAAGAGAGTAGGACCGCATCCTCCGACTGCGGTCATGTGGGGCGATCAATGCAGCCTATCAGCAACCTGATGACACGACTATGTTGCGAGTGGTCAGCCACGACACAGAGCTGCGGGAGATAGGATAGAAACAGCACAACAAAACCCGCATACCAGGTCGCGGGTGTCAAAGGTGGCTAAGCATAACTTGTTTGTTTACACGATGAAGTACATCGCGCCGGGGTGGCGAAACCGGTAGACGCAAGGGACTTAAAATCCCTTGGGGTGTACGCCCCGTGCGGGTTCGAATCCCGCCCCCGGCATAGGCTAACGCGATCCGCGTCGGGCCGGACGCTTCCGCTTTGCTCGCACGGCGGCGGGTGAAGTCGTCCCTTCCCACCGTGCCCCTCATCCACGATCTTGCGTCGCATGACCGACCAGACCCCGGGCTACCAGCGTTTCTTCGCGGAGCTGAAGCGCCGCCGCGTGTTCCGCGTGATGGCGGTGTACGGCATCGTGGCCTTCGCCATCATCGAGGCCGCGGACGCGATCTTTCCTCGCATGGCTCTGCCGGACTGGACGATCACCCTCATCGTGTGGCTCGCCCTGCTTGGCTTCCCGGTCGCGATGGTACTCGCCTGGGCGTTTGAGATGACGCCGGGGGGCGTGCGCCGGACGGCCGATGCCGCGCCCGGCGAGCTGACGGAGATCATCGCGGCCCCGGCCTCGAAGCGCTGGCCGTCAGGCGTGCTCGCGCTCGTCGGTATGACCGCGCTGCTGGTGGGGGCGTGGTACGTGGGGAGACAGTCGGCTCCCGCGGTGGACGCAGACGGGGCGGCAGGCCCCGTGTCGGCATCGATCGCGGTGCTGCCGTTCGTCAACATGAGCGCCGACCCGGACCAGGAGTACTTCTCCGATGGCATCTCCGAGGAGCTGCTCAACCTGCTGGCGAAGATCCCTGAGCTGCGTGTGACCTCGCGCAGCTCGGCGTTTTCCTTTAAAGGCGAGAACCTGGAGATCCCGGAAATCGCCCAGCGCCTGAACGTGGCCCACATCCTCGAAGGCTCGGTCCGAAGATCTGGCAACGAGGTGCGCGTAACAGCGCAGCTGATCGACGCGCGCTCGGACACGCACCTGTGGTCGGAGTCCTGGGACCGCACGCTGAACGACATCTTCGCCATCCAGGCGGAGATCGCCGCCGATGTGGCGGCGCAGCTGAAGATCACGCTGCTGGGAGCCGCGCCCACGGTCGAGGAGACCGATGCCGAAGCCTATGCGCTGTTCCTGCAGGCCCGGTACCTGGGCCGCCAGTTCACGGCCGACGGTTTCGAGCAGTCCGTTGTGCTGTACCAGCAGGCGCTGGCGATCGATCCCGACTACGCTGCGGCCTGGGGTGGCCTGGCTGCGGACTACGCCCGCCAGGCGAATAGCGGCCTGCGGCCCCTGGACGAGGGCTACCAGCTGGCCCGCGAGGCGGCCAACCGGGCGCTGGCGATCGACCCGGAGTATGCACCGGCCCACGCCGAGCTCGGCAGGAGCACGATGGTCTACGACGGCGACCTGGCAGCCGCGGCGCGGCATTATGAGCGTGCACTGGAACTGGAGCCGACCAACACTGACATCCTCGCCAACGCCGCCAGACTGGCCCAGAGCTTAGGCCGCCTCGACGAGGCCGTCGCGCTCCAGGAATACGCGGTCGCCCGCGACCCGGTGAGCTCCATCGGGCATTCCGGGCTGGGCATTGCCTACCTGTGGGCCGGCCGCCTGGACGAGGCCATCGCCTCTTTCCGCACCGCGCTGAGCCTGAGTCCGGGGCGGATCTTCGCGCAGTCCGGCATCGGCGTGGCGCTGCTGCTGAAAGGCGAGCCGGAGGCGGCGCTGGCGGCGATACAGCAGGAGTCGTCCGAGGACTGGCGTCTGATCGGTCTGGTGATGGCCCACCACGCACTGGGCCAGGCGGCCGAATCTGATGCCGCGCTGACCGAGCTGATCGAAAAGTACGAGCAGGGCTGGGCCTACAACATCGCCTATGTGCTAGCGTACCGCGGTGAGGCCGATCGCGCCTTCGAGTGGCTGGACAAGGCGGTGCAGTACAACGACCCGGGCCTGCACCACATCGCGCAGGACATCGAGTTCGCCAACATCCACGACGACCCGCGCTGGCTGCCGTTCCTCGAGAGCGTCGGCCATTCGCCGGAGCAGCTGGCGGCCATCGAGTTCGAGGTGCGGCTTCCGAAATAGGTGAATGGTCCGTCGCCGTTCGTGACCTGCGAGAGCGCCTGGCCGGTAACAACTGGGTCACGAATCTGACGGCCTTGTAGGGTTACTTAGAGCCTTCCAGCGAACAGGAACCCGCATAAAGTCCGCCTAAGGTTCTCTAGAAGGCCGTTTGACAGGATCTTAAAATCCCTTGGGGCGTACGCCCCGTGCGGGTTCGAATCCCGCCCCCGGCATAGAGTTACAGCGTTTCCCACATTCGCCCGTCGTCGGATGGGGACGGATTTGGGAACAAGAACCGGCCATAGCGAGGGCTATGGCGGGGTGGCCGGTTTAGATCCGCGCGGGGCGGTCAGTCAAGGATAGATATTCTCTCCGGCTACGAACTGCCCGCTGCTGATACCGCCCAAGAAGCAACTGCTGAGAGCGTCTGGGTGTGATTGGGCGAAAGCAGCTGAGAAGTTGGCACGCATGGCGTCCTCACTGCAGTAGAGGCTCGCCTGTTGCATTTCCTCCTTGGACATAATCTCCCGGAGTGTCGCTTCCCGGATATCAACTGCCGTCGATCTAGAGTAATCAGCCACGAGGATGTCACCGTACCTGCTGCCGCTCGGTTGCTGGACAACGTCGAGAACAACGTACTCTGGCAGGACTTCACTCGGCGTCATCTCGCTGGGTTCTGCTTTCTCAGATCCCACTTCGCGGTCGGAGCAAGCACTCATGAGCCCTGCACTCAGGGCAAGCACGATCACCAAGCCAGCGGATCGCATTCGTACCTCCAACGTGCGCGCTAGTGACTTGCCCAACCGACGACGGAATGTGGTCGTGCGGTTCATCACAAACCTCCTCGGCGCCGGGAATAGCCGAGTGCTGCTTGGGTGGGGGCGCAACGAGAAACTAGCGTAGCTTTTCCGACGGTGCGATAGTGGTCCTTATCAGCCCCGACTCAGCCTGCCCGCCGGTGCATCGCCGCCTGCTGCTCCACTTCGCGGAGCCGGAACAGGAGGGCGCGGAGTTCGGCTTCGGGGTTCATGGCTTGAGGGTAGCGGCGAGCATCAACGGGACGTCAACCACTAGTGTGGAGCGGCCGTAATGTCACTCTCGTTTGCCGCTGAGAGGCGTTGCAACGGCGCGTGAAGGCGTTCGCAGCCTGGCGGTGAGGAGTCTCTCGCCGGTGACGTTTATGCGCTCGATCTTGCCAAGCCCAAATCTGATTGCGCTTTTTTTGTTAGCGAAACATAAGGGAGGGGACTTATGCCAACAGCTCAGAATATATTGGAGAGTTAGTACCTCACGCTATCAAGAAGGCGAAAACAATGAAAAAGCTAATTATACTCATAGGTTTCGTGTTGTCCCTTGGTCTTTTGTTGTCAAGCCACACACAGGCTATCGACTCCCCACAACTGAACGCACAGGACATTGATCCCTCAGTAAGAACACCCATCACCCATGGATTTTGGTTTCCCAAAATTGTGGCCATAGGAGAGGAGTGGTATCGGGGTAGATTGATCCAGCAAGGAAAGCATACCGAGACGGGCCAGCTTCCAGATCCTACAGATCCCGATGGCCACCTCAGATTTACGGCAATAAACAGTACCCGCTGGAATATCTCACACCACTGGTTTGGCCTCGACGATGAGAACGCCGAGGACCAACTCTATTCCCGACACCCTGATTGGTTTTTTGATCCGGCCAATCCTGCCAACTCAGTGATGGGCGTCTTTGCCCTGTTTCGATGGGGATTCCTGAACGAAATAGACGCAAGACTCGCCATTCACGACATGATCACGTCGTATACGGATAGAGAGTATACGATCCTCGCCGAAGGCGTTTGGTTCGGTGTAATGGCCAATCTGCTCAACGGCACAAGGCCCGTTCCTAATCCTCTCGGATTACCAAAACCTCAGGCCATCCGCAACGAGATCAGTGTGATCATCACCCACCATTTTTTTGGCAGGAACGACGATGATACGGTCCAAGTCATGGACCAGATTTATCCAGACTTACGCAAGGTGCTTGAAAAATTCAATAACGGAAATCTTTCAGAAGAAGAAGCCCGGCAAGAAGTTACGAATTTAGTAAATCAAGCTAGCACACCATGACTCTTGAATGGTAGAAACCAGGCGCTTTCGTTTGCGGCTCCGCTTTCCAGCCCCGTGAAGAGCCTATTCAGGCCCCTAACCGTGCTCCGTCTGGCGACGCTGCGGTTCTACATGTGTACGACGACCGTTGGCGGTACGTATGGCGACGGATTCGACGACTCAGCTTGTTTCGAGTAGGCTAGAACACAAGTTGGAACCAAGAAGCGGGCGGCCTGATGGGCCGCCCGCTTTGCAGGGGCGACCTGATCACTCCTGAGCCGCCCGCCGATCGTGAATCATCCTACTCCCCCCTCAGCCTCCCATCGCCTGTACGGCTTCGTCGGTGGTCCAAACGCCGTTCGCCAGGAACCGGAAGTTGACCAGCGCGCTCTGGTATCCATCCAACCCGGGCAGCTTGGCTGCCGCGGTAGCGTCCTTCACGACCGCGACCTCGAACCCCTGTTCGAGGAGCTCGCGCAGATGCGACTCCGTGCACAGGTTGGCCGACATCCCCGCGAGAATCACCTTGTCGATTCCCCGCTTCCTCAGCTGAAGGGCGAGGTCGTTGGTCTCCGGCCCGTACACCTTGTGCGGGCTGACGACGACGGTCTCGCCATCCTGGATGTACGGCTTGTATCGATCCAGCCAGTCAGCTCCCGAGTCGGTAAAGCCCTCCAGGCTCAGCGGGCCCTGTCGATCGAACATACCGATGTTGTGCATCAACACTTCGAGTGCTCCCTCGAACTCCCAGCCATGGTCGGTCGGATAATAATAATGAGGCGAGATGAACACGGTGATGCCGCTGGCCTTAGCCGTCTTCAGCAGCGTCTCGATGTTCTCGACCGTGTTGTTCTCGGTGACGCTCTCTCCGACGACTCCCCACGTCACTCCGTCGGGGCTGAGGAAATCGTTCTGCGGGTCGGTGATGACGAGGGCCGTGCGGGCGACATCCACCTCCATTCCGGGATCCGGTAGCTGGGCCAGGGCGGGCTGCGAGAGAACGAGAGCCAGTCCCAGGGCCCCGATGAGCGAGTGACGCATAGAGATTTCCTCCTCAGTGAGTGGTTAGTGGTGTCTCCTACCTAAGACAGAACGGCAGATGGAACGACAGTGTTCCGAAGCGGGATGCTGTCTCCACGGCTCTCAAGATTCCTAAGTGGCATTTCCGGTCTACCCGACCTCGGCTGGTGTGGCCCCGAGGGGCTCACCCCATGAGAAACCCCGCCCGCGCACACCGCGAGCGGGGCTTCCGGCTGTGAGCGCTGCAGTGACGGCGAAGGCAGGCCTGCGCGTGCGGGCCTGCGCCGGCCGTCACCTGGTCCTACAGATTCAGCTGGAGCTTGGTGTAGTAGAACCCACCGTTGCTCCCGAACTGAGTCACCCGGCGGCTGAAGATGAACCGCTCGGCGTCACGGTTGCCCAACACCTCGTGCTGGTCGGGGTAGGTGTTGAACAGGTTCTGGGCTCCTATCGCCCACCTGACACCTTGCAGGATGTCGTACCCGAGCTCGAGGTCGAACAGGCCCTTGGCGTCGAACGTCTCGTCGTTGTCCTCGTTGGTCGGCTTGTACTCGACCTTGCCATAGTAGGTGAAACGACCGAGCGCGTCGAAGCCGCGCAGGTCATAGCGAGCCGTGAGCGACACCTTTTCTCGCGGAAGAGCGTCCTCCAGACGGTTCCGCTCCTCCCGGTTGAACAGCGTGCTCTCCACGTCCTCCAGCACGCCGCCGGTGAACTTGTCGGCCATCGACTGCGGCACATTGATCGCGGTGACTTCGGTATCGGTGAAGCTGGCGGCTGCCGTCAGCGTGAGCCGCCCGTCGCCGAGCTCCGTTCCGTACGAGGCCACGATGTCCACGCCCTTGGTTTCCGTGTCCACCGCGTTGGCGAAGAACTGCGCCTGACTCACGCCCAGGTCTGAGAACGGCTCCAGGATCTCGGCCACCTGTATTCCGAACTCGCTTGTGCCCGATCCGAATCGACTGGAGAGCACTATCCTGTCGTTGATGTCGATGAAGTATACGTCCGCCGTCAGGGAGAAATTGCCGGCCGGCTGAATCGTGATGCCGCCGCTCAGGTTGACCGAGGTTTCCTCCTCGAGCTCCGGGACGCCGAATGCCCTCGCAACGCCGCTCAGGTTGTTGGCGGTGAGCACCCGCTGCGGAACCTGCGCTCCGGTCACGGGGTCCGTGAGAAACTGCGTGCTCACGTTGTTGAACCAACTCTGGTGCAACGACGGAGCCCGGAAGCCCGAGCTGACCGCACCACGCAGCGCGTAGCCGGGGCTCACCTCGAGCCGCGCCGCCAGTTTCCCATCCACCCGTTTCCCGAAGTCGCTGTAGTTCTCGAACCGTCCTGCCACGTCGACGGTGAACCGGTCGTTCACCTGTGTCTCGAGACCGGCGTAGGCGCTGATGCTATTCCGAGTGCGGTCCACCTCGTTGGTCGGTTGGAAGCCCGGGAATACCTGGGAGCCCGCTGCCTTCGGGTCGCCGTTCGGCTGTGTGTCGAAGTTCCCTTCGCCGTCCCCGAGCTGCCATGAACCGTCCTCTCCCGCCTCGATCTCGTAATTCTCGACCCGGAATTCCCCGCCCAGGACGAGCGACAGGGACTTGACCGCGCCGTCCGTGTCGATCAGGCGCACCGCGTCGAGGTTGCCAACCGTCTGGCGGAAGTTGAGCGTCCCGGCGTCGAAGGTGGTCGGGCTGGATGCGCCCATCGACGCGTTGATAGTGTTATTGATGTTGAACAGGAACGAGTTCGATCCGCGGGTGACTGACAGGTCCAGGTCCCACCCCGCCCGCGCGCCACGCAGCCCGAGGCTGACAGATCCGTCGTTGATATCGGTGTTGATCTCGGGCAGGAAGCCGCTGGGGAAGATCTCCGGGACAAACCTGTCCGCCTGGTTCGGCCGGCGGTAGAAGCCCGTGGCCACGCCGTCCCTGAACGTCAACCCTCCGAAGCTGTACAGCTCGGCGCTTTCGCCGATTGGGTACACCGCGTTGTAGAACGCGGAACCTACGGTAGCCGCGCCCTGTCCCGTCTGCATCGACAGGTCAGCCCGCGTGAGTCCACGGCTCGCGAGCTCGGCGTCCGTGGCAGCATCGCCGCTGATCCCCGGGAAGAAATCACGCTCCTCCGCTCCCGACCGGTTGGTCCGCTCCCGGTCCAGGTACTGGCCGGTGACGTTGAAGAACCCGCGATCCCCGATCGGAAAGCCGTAGTTGACTCCGACCTGCAACTGCTCGCCGTCGCAGTCCCAGTCGAGGTTGATCGGTTCGCCCGTGTCGGCACGGTCCGGCGTAGTGAGGCACCCGCCCGTGGCTCCGACGGTGGCGGTGACGATCAGGTCTTCCGTGTTCTCCTTGAGAACGATGTTGACCACGCCGGCGATGGCGTCAGACCCGTACTGGGCGGACGCCCCGTCGCGAAGCACCTCGATCCGCTCGATGGCGGACGTCGGAATGGAGTTGAGATCGATGCCCACGGTTCCGCGACCGAACGTTCCGTTGACGTGCACTATGGCGCTTTGATGTCGACGCTTGCCGTTGACCAGCACCAGCGTCTGATCGGGCCCCAGGCCTCTCAGACTGGCTGGGTTGACGTGGTCCGTGCCGTCGCTGATCGTCTGATGCGAGGCGTTGAAGGAAGGCACTATCTCCCGCAGGATCTGGTTGACCTCCGTGTGCCCCGACTCGAGAATCTGCTCGGCGCTGATCACGTCAATGGGTACCGGCGTCTCGACGGCCGTACGCGCGGTGCGCGATCCGATAACCACCAGCTGGCCCATCTCCAGCACCGTCTCCTGCATCTGAAAATCGACCGTCGCCGGCTGACCGGCCACAACATTGACCTGCTGCTCGACCGCGGCATATCCGATCAGCGTGACCCTGAGTGTCCACGAGCCCGGCCGGATACGAGCCCGGTAGGCCCCGCTGGCGTTCGTCCCGACCGTTCGTGCCGACCCGACGACCGACACGGCAGCACCCGCCAGAGGCTGCCCTGTCGACATCGACGTCACCGTACCGCTGATCTCCACCGGCTGCTGCGCTGCCCCTTCGCTGGCAAGGAAGAGCACGCAAAGCAGGGAGATCAGAGCGCCGAAGCCCGTTCTCCTGACAAAGGAACCGTTCACACTGCACCTCCTGGTGACTCGATGAGACTGTCGCTCGCGAGTATCGGGACGCGTTTGCACGCGAACGCTGTTGCGACCTGCGTTGCTACGACTGAGGAATGTATAGGAAATCGGCGGAGCTCCAGCCTCGGACTAGTCCGAAGTCAAGCTCGTGGCCGATGTGGTGCAAGAATAGCGGATCCGACGCCTCGGTATCGGACCCTCAGACCGCCTGCGCCAGCCTCACGCGAGCGCCAGGACGGGACACTGTGTCAGCCAACAGTATCACGAACGAAGGCCCTGACGTCAACTGCGACGCAGTGAGTCGCGTATACCATGACGGGGTTGAGCTCGATCTCCCTGATATCGGGGTTGTCCAGCGCGCAACCCACCACGCCCAGAATCAGTCCGTTCAGAGCCTCCCGATCGGCGGGCTGCGAGCCTCGGAATCCGTTGATGAGAGCCGAGATCTTCAGCTCGTCCAGCATCTCGGCAACGACTTCGCCGTCGATCGGAAGCCCGCGGATCGACACGTCGCCGAGAATCTCGACGCTCGTCCCGCCAGCCCCGACGGTAACGACTGGGCCGTAGTGCGGATCGCAGCGCACGCCCACGATGAGCTCGGCCAGAGGCTCCGGCAGCATGGGGCTAACCAGCACGCCCTGGATCGACGGATCGAAGCCGTTCCGCTCGGCATAGGCTGCGACCGATGCGACTACCTGGCGGTACGCATCCGCTCCCGCGGCGCGCCCTGCGACGCCCAGCGCCACGCCTCCGGCGTCGGTCTTGTGAGGGACCGCCGCGGAGAGAACCTTGACGGCCGCCGCCTCCGTGAGCTCCCCCACAGCCTCCCCACAATCCTCGGCGCTCCGGGCGAGGACGCACTGTACCACGGGCACGTTGTGAGATTCGACCAGCCGCCGGGCATCCAGCTCGGACAGAAAGACCGGGCCGCCATCGCCGTCGGACGACGCCGGGCAGGCGGCCGGATAAGCCGCAGCGACTTCTGCCAACGGCCTGGTCGAGGCTGAGCGCTCGAGGAAAGCGCGGCGGTCGTAAGCCGCCGCGGCACATCGGCACGCGGTCTCGACCGACTCGACGACCGGTATTCCGCTGGCTCGCACCCGGCGCAGGGCCTGCGTGTCCCGGTCGGCGTAAATCGTGTGCAGGACCGTCGGCAGGCCTGCCTCCTGCACCGTCTCCACGATCTGAGCCGCGGCCGACGACTCCTCTTCCGTGAGGACGTCTGAGAAGCGCAGCGCGTAGCCGCCAAACAGGCCTGTCACCACGATCCCCCCGCAGAACGGGTCTTCGGCCAGAACGCTGAAGACTTCGGCGAAGATGCTGGGGGAGTGGTCTCCGGCGCCGGCCAGATCGATCGGGTTCGATACGGCAGCGGCCGGGCCGAGAAGCGAGGCCAGCCGCCCGGTAGTGCGGGAAGAGAGCACGGCGAGAGGAACCCCTTGTTCCTCCAGCGAATCGGCGGCCAGCGTGCCGTGCCCTCCGCCATCGGCCAGCACAGCCACTCCGCCGGGTCGACAGACAGGCTGGCCCGCCAACATCTCGCCGACGCGCAGCAGCTGGTATGAGCGCGTGACCTCGTGTGCGCCGCTCTGCCGCAGAAGGGAACTGAACACGTTGTAGGCCCCGGCAACCGCGCCCGTGTGGGAGCGGGCCGAGCTGGCCCCCTTCCCGGACCTTCCGCCCTTGAGCACTACGACAGGCTTGGTGCGTGCGACGCGGCTCACCGTGTGCATGAACGCCCTGCCGTCCCTGAACCCCTCCGCGTAGACCAGAATCACCTCACTCGGCTCGTGCCGTTCGAGAAACGCGACGTACTCATGGAACGCGACGTCGAGCTCGTTACCCACCCCTACGTACAGGGAGATCCCCTGAGAACCCGCGGAAGCCTTAGTGATGATGTCCAGGCCCACGTTGCCGGATTGAGAGAGCAGCGCCATCCTACCCGCCCTCACCTCCGGGATCCCCACCAGGTTGAGACCCAGCCCGGCGTTGAGGAACCCGGAAGTGTTGGGCCCGATGACCCGGAGTCCGGTCCGCTGCGCGATCTCGCGCACGTCCACCGCGAGGGCCTCGCCCTCCGGTCCTGCCTCGTCGAACCCGACCGCTATGACGACTGCGCCGCCGACTCCTCTTGCCGCGCACCTCTCCAGGATGGCGGGGACCGCGGCGGCGCGTGTGCAGATCATGGCCAGGTCGGGAGCCTCGCTCAGCTCTGTCACGGAACCGGCCACCTGAAGTCCGAACAGGGTTCCCCCGTCCGGGTGCACGGGTAGGACCTTGCCCTCGAATCCAGACTCGAGGAGCCCCCGGACCGCCTGATGCCCGCGCTTGCGCGGATCGGGAGATGCGCCCACGACAGCCACGGAGCGGGCTTCCAGCAACCTCTTGAGAGCGTCCGGCATCTGTTTTTCTATTCTCCTCGGAAGCGCGGCTCCCGCTTCTCCTCGAACGCGCGGATTCCCTCTATCCAGTCTCGCGTACCCATGCACTCGATCAACGCCTCGGCCTCCAGTGCCATGGCACTGGTGGGATCGGTGTACCAGCCGCGGTACAGGAGTCTCTTGGCGTGCTTCATCGAGATGGGGGCCATGCGTGCCAGTCGGGCCGCCAGGTCCCGGGCCTCGTCCGCCACGTCCTGTGCCGCGACACACCGGTAAGCCAGTCCCATCTCTACCGCCTCCTCACCGCTGAACATCGGACAGAGAAGAATCAGTTCCCGGGCGCGCGGGAGGCCCACCCTCCGGGAGAGGGTGTATGTCGCTCCCCCTCCCACGAAGGTCCCCAGCGAAACCTCCGGAAACCTGAGCTTCGCCGCTGCGGCGACAACAACGAAGTCGCAGGAAAGAGCAATCTCGAGTCCCGCGCCGATGGCGTGTCCGTTCACGGCGGCTACCGTCGGTCGAGAGAAGTCCTGGATGGCCAGAGAGGCCCTCTGTGCCGCTTCCACGTACTCACGCCGTTTCTCGGGATCCAGGGTTCCCTCTCCGTGTGCCTTGAGGTCGGCCCCGACGCAGAAGGCGCGACCAGCGCCAGTGAGGATCAGGGCGCGCAAACCAGGATCGGTCTCCAGCGTGGCTAGCGCCTCCGAAAGCTGCCGATACAGCGGGAAGCTGACGGCGTTCAGCCGCTCGGGCCGGTTCAGGCAAATGGTGGCCAGGCCGTTCTCTCGCTCGACCACCACGGGTGACTCGCCGGCGGTCACCTGAACGTCATCGGGTTGGGATGCGCGCTGCAGGGGGCCAACATGAGGGCAGGTGGAGTGCGGCGTTCGGCGTTGGGGACAATGAGCTGCGCGAGTACCGGGGCCGGTGTCTCCCGAGCGGGGAGGGGACACGATCCCCACGGTCCTCGCAGCGACTCAGTCTGACACGGGACGCGTGGCAACCGCGGATTCTCCCTCGGCGCTGACACCATCGGCTCCGAACCCGGAACCGACCGTCGCCGGATAACATAACCTGACAGGCCCGCTTTCCGGAAGAGGGGCAAGCCGCTTGCCTTCCGTCGGCCGGTCAGCCAATTGTGGAGGATCACCCGGGGAGCAGTCAGCAGTTGTCCGAACCCGCGCCGGGAGCCGGGCCGCCTAATCATGAAGATCGAGGTCGACCGACCGGCCATACGCCGACTTCGCAAGCTGCTCGTCAGGGGGGCGATCGTAATCCTCTTCTTCTGGACGCCTCCCGAGAGAGTCAACCCCGCCTCCCGCCTGTCCCTGGTTGAGAGTCTGCTCTCGCGGGGAACAGCGGCGACTGAGGGGTCTCCGTTCTTCAATCGGGTGGACATGGTCTTCGTCGACGGACATTTCTACTCGGACAAGCCGCCCCTCCTGGCGCTTTACTCCACGGCCGTGTTGCTGCCTTTCCATAAGCTGGTGGGCTTCGACCGGCCGGGACGGCAGGTGCTGTACCTGCTGGTCGTGCTCACTTCGAGCGGTCTCGCCCTCGTCGTCATGTTTCTTCTCCTGCGGGCGCTCCGCTGCCGGCTGGCCCTCTCGCAGCTATCCATGAAGTGGCTCGCGGTGGCCGCACTGGGAGCGACGTGCGTCCTGCCGTTCGGCCGGACCTACAACGACCATATCATCGAAGCATCCCTCATCTTCGGCGTCTTCGTTCTGTTACTCCGGTTCCGGGACTCTCCGTCACTCCTGTTGCCGCTCGCGGTCGGGGGACTCATAGGTGTCACCGGTCTTCTGCACCCTCTGACGGGCTTCGTATTCCTGGCCACCACGGCACTGTACTTCCTCACCGCGGGCCGCGGTGCGGCCATGCGTCTGCGGGCCACCGTCTACTTCTTAACGGCAGCGTCCGTGACCGGCTTGGCCGGTACCGGCGTGCATCAGCTGGTCTACGACACTCCGATCCCTTTCTACTTCTCGCCCGAGACCTACCTGTGGACGGACGGCCCGGCGGACTCGGAGAGCGCCTGGATGCAGGACCCTGCGCCTCCCGGACTCACCGCGGAACTGATAACCGAGCGCTTCGCCGAACTCGGGATCCCTGACGAGGAACTCGAGCAGACCCTGGCCTCGTTCACCGAGTACCGGCAAAGCGTCAGGAACCCACTCACCTTCGCTTCGAGACGCTTCTTCACCTACGATCAGCTGTCGCTCGACCCGCTGATCATGTTCTGTCTGTTTCTCATGGTGGCCAATCTGGCGCGGAAGGGCTTCTCGCATAGGCCGGAGTGGATGTGGGTTCTTCTGGGGCTGGTGGGCATGTACGCCGCGACTACCTGGCTCCGGGCAGTTCCCGGCGCCTCCTTCGGAAACCGGCACCTGCTTCCCATCTTGCCCGTAATTGTGTTGTGCGGAGCCGCGGGTCTGACGTCGGTGGCGGATCACGGCCTGTTCAAGGGGCTGACCCTCCTGAGCCTGGCCATGATGATTCCGGGGATGGCCGGGCCCTGGACCACTCCCTGGGTGCCCTTCCTTACCCTCAACCTCGCGGTGAGCGGGGCGGCGCTACTCTGCATCGCCTGGTACTTTGGCTCGGCTCGCGGGCACGCCCTGGCGGAGCGTGCCTATGGGCGCCTGCAAGCTGCCGGCGCGACGCCGGTCGCGATCGCGTTCGTCCTGTGGACGCTCGTCGAGCTCGGCCTGTACCTTCCGTCGCTGGGCTTCCGGCTCTGACGCGGTCTGCTCAGGAGTCGAGCAGGGTCGGGGCGTGCCACTCAAGGAGGTCCGCCCGGGCGAAGGCGTGGCCTATTCCCACAGTGACACCAGCTCGAAGCGCTCGACGTCCACCAGGCCGAGGTCCGTCAGCTTCAGCTCCGGTATGACCGGGAGCGCCAGAAACGATAGGCTCATGAACGGATCCTCGAGCGTGCCGCCCAGGTCTCGATACGCCTGGTGAAGGCCTTCTACCCCGTCGCGAACCTCCTCGAGCGGCCGATCGCTCATGAGCCCGGCGATGGGCAGCGCCAGTGCCGCGCGAACCCGGTCGCCCTCAGCCACGATCAATGCTCCTCCGAGAGCCACGACCTCCTCCAGGGCCCGTAGCATAGAGGCGTCGTCGGTTCCCGCGACGACTATGTTGTGGGAGTCGTGCCCGACGCTGCTGGCCAAGGCGCCTGCGCGCAAGCCGAGGCCCCGCACGAAAGCCATGCCCACCGACCCGCGGCGCCCGTGACGCTCCACGACCGCGATCTTGCACAGGTCACGCTCGGGGTCGGCAACCGCTTCTCCATCGACGATCCTGGCGTCCGCCGCGCCGGACCCGGTAACGATCTGGCCCGGGATGACCTCGATCACCCTCACGCGGAGTCCCTCGGCCGGAATCCTGAAGCCCGGGAAACTGTCCACGTCCACGTGGACGCTTGGAGGCAGAGAAAGCGGCGCCGCGGCTGGTAGCTCCGCTGTCAACCGGCCGCGCTGCGCGACGGCTTTCCCGCCGACATACACGCTGTCCACGGAGACGGCTTCCAGATCGTCCAGCACGAGGAGGTCAGCGCGCCAGCCGGGTGCGACCGCTCCCAGCCCGCTCCGGTCCAGGCCGAACCACTCGGCCGTGTTTATGGAGGCCATTCTATATGCCGTGAGCGGATCCAGCCCCAGCCGCACTGCCTTCCTCACCGCGTGGTCCATGTGTCCTTCGGTCAGAAGATCGGCCGGATGCCGGTCGTCGGTGACGAGGCTGCAGCGGCGCTCGTTCGCCGGGGTAACCAGCGGCAGCAGCGTCTCCAGGTTTCGTGCCGTGCTCGCCTCTCGGATCATCACGCGCATTCCCTTGCGCAGCTTCTCTCGCGCCTCGTCGATGGTCGTGCATTCGTGGTCGCTCCCCGGCCCGGCCACGAGGTACGCGTTGAGGTCTCGGCCTCGAAGCCCCGGAGAATGGCCGTCGATCACTCCGCCGTGCGCCCGCGCCGCGACGAGCTTCGCGAGCACCACGGGGTCGCCCGATACGGCCCCCGGAAAGTTCATGAGCTCGGCAAGGCCCAGGACGCCCTCCTCGTCGAACAGGGGAGCGAGCGCGGCCGCGTCCAGTTCCGCGCCGGCGGTCTCCATGTGCGTCGCCGGGACGCACGAGGAGATCATGACGAAGGCCCTCAGTGGTAGGCCGCGACGGCTGTCCAGGATGTAGCGGATTCCTTCGAGCCCGTGGACGTTGGCTATCTCGTGCGGATCCAGGACCACGGCCACTGTGCCGCGCGGCAGGACGGCCCGCGCGAACTCCGGCAGGGTCACCAGGGTGCTCTCGACGTGCATGTGTCCATCGATGAACCCGGGTGCAATCCACTTGCCGGAGCAATCGACTTCCTGCAGGCCCCGGTAACCGTCTCCGAGGCCCACCACAACTCCTTGGTGCACCGCCACGTCGGTTGGGTAGATCTCGCCGGCCAGCACGTCCACCAGGTCGGCACCGCGCAGGACGAGATCGACGGCTCCGGTACCTCGGGCGGCCTCGACGAGCCGCGCCAAGTGCTCTGCGTCCACCAGTCGCTTCCTCGAATCGGAGTGTGGCGAAGGGCCGTTCCGCCCACTTGTGCGCCAAGTTGTCTTATCGCGCGCCTGGCGGATACGCCAGTTTGTCACCTCCGAGCCGGTCGGGGCGGGTCAAGCTCCGGGACTCTGTGTGTCATGCCGCTGCGACTCACCGCTGTGCAGGCCTGCTTTATGCGCTCTGCCGCGGCCCGGGGGCCGGCGACGCTCGCTGCCGAGCTTACGATTCCGTCTGCGGGCCGGGCCGGGCCCGCAGAGGTCTCCCCGTGGTCCCGGTCTTGCCTGTAATGAATCTAAGACATCCGCCTGCGACCGAGCCGCGGCACCCGAAGTGCGACGGTTCGCCAACCGTTTCCCCCTCGCTCGCGACGGCGAACGGCACAGTTCCCGGTCCCGGCCGTATAAGTCCAAGTGGGATTACCCGCTTTGCGCATCCACGGGAGGGCTGGCATCCTCCAGGAGGCATAGCAATGCCTGAGACAGTTACCGCTGCCGAGTCCGGCAGAGAGAAGATGACAGGAGACCGACAGATGGCCGACACGCTCACCGTTATCGACAACCGCACCGGCAAAGAGTACGAGTTCCCCATCATGTATGGGACGTATCCCGAGTACGGCGCGGCCATCCCGGCAAAGCTGCTGCGCCAGATCAAAGCGTCGGAAGACGACTTCGGCATGCTGTGCTACGACCCGGGCTTCACCAACACGGCCAACTGCAAGAGCGCCGTCACATTCATCGACGGAGAGAAGGGCATTCTCCGCTACAGGGGCTACCCCATCGAACAGCTCGCCGAGAGCAGCAGCTACCTCGAAGTAGCCTATCTGTCGCTGTTCGGCGAGCTGCCGACGAAGGAAGAGCTGGACAATTGGCTCTTCGAGATCACCCACCACACGTTCGTCCACGAGAACATCAAGAAGCTGATGCTCGGCTTCCGTTACGACGCCCACCCCATGGGCATATTCGTGGGAACGGTGGCGGCCCTGTCGACCTTCTACCCCGAGGCCCGGCGCATCGACGACGCTGAGTGCAGGCTGAAGCAGATGCACCGGCTCATCGCCAAGGTCGGGACCATCGCCGCGTTCGCCTACAGGCATACGAAGGGCCTGCCGTATGTGTATCCGGACAACGACCTTAGCTACGCCGGGAACTTCCTGAGCATGATGTACAAGACCTCGGAGCTGCGGTACAAGCCGGACCCGATTCTGGAGAAGGCGCTCGACACCTTGTTCATCCTGCACGTGGATCACGAGCAGAACTGCAGCGCCAACGCGATGCGCAGCGTCGGCAGCTCGCACGCCGATCCCTACGTATCGGTAGCCGCGGCGGCCGCGGCTCTTTACGGGCCGCTGCATGGCGGCGCCAACGAGATGGTGCTGCGCATGCTGCGCGAGATAGGCAAGGTCGAGAACATCCCGTCCTACGTGGAGCGGGTGAAGGCGGGCGAGTTCCGCCTGATGGGATTCGGCCACCGGGTGTACAAGAACTACGATCCGCGGGCACGAATCCTGAGGGAGATGGCGCCGGAGGTGTTCAAGGTAACCGGCACCAACCCGCTGCTGGACATCGCCATCGAGCTGGAGAGGATAGCGCTCGAGGACGATTACTTCGTGGGTCGCAACCTGTATCCGAACGTAGACTTCTATTCGGGGATCCTGTACCAGGCCATGGGTTTCCCGGTAGCGATGTTCCCGGTGCTGTTCGCCATCCCGCGGACCGCCGGCTGGCTCGCCCAGTGGAGCGAGATGCTGCAGGACTCCGATCAGCGGATCGCGAGGCCGCGGCAGGTGTTCATCGGATACGACGACCGGGACTACGTGCCGGTCAGCAAGCGCTGAGCCAGCCTCATGGGCCGGCAGGCGGGCCGGCTGGCAGGCATCTGGGCCGGCTGCCTGGTGCTCGCCTTCATCCTGATGATGGCGGGTTCCATCATGGACGCCGGGGGCCGTACGGCCCTCGGTGTCCTTCTGTTTCTCCTGGCATCGGTGTGCATCGCTGGAGCACTGATCCTTACCTGGCACTGGCGCGGGGATCGAGAGGACGGGTAGTCTTCCGCGACTTGCGGCCTGACCACAGACGGCGGGCCGAAATCGCTGCACCGTCACCGGCGAGGCATGCACATCTTCGACATCGCTGCCGCTCTGGTCACCCTGGCGGCCTTGTTCGGTTGGCTCAACCACCGGTACATCCGGCTGCCGGCCACCATCGGCCTGATGGTGATCTCCATGCTCTTCTCGCTGGCCCTGGTGGGTCTGACCGCCCTGGGGATAGGGGTGGAAGGCTCGCTGCAACGCCTGCTGCTGTCCATTGACTTCGACGAGGCGCTGCTGCAAGGCATGCTGGGTGCGTTGCTGTTCGCGGGGGCCTTGCACCTCGACCTCGGCGATCTGGCCGAGCAGAAGTGGGTCATCCTCCTGCTGGCCACCTTCGGCGTTCTTCTTTCCACCCTCATTGTCGGCGGCGCTTCATGGTGGCTGTTCTCGGCGCTCGGAATCGAGATCGCGTTCGTCAGCTGCCTGCTGTTCGGCGCCCTGATCTCTCCGACCGACCCGATCGCGGTGGGGGCGATCCTGCGGAAGCTCGGGGTTCCGCCAGCGCTGCTCACGGTCATCACGGGCGAGTCGCTGTTCAACGACGGCGTGGGCGTGGTGAGCTTCCTGGTCATCCTCGGGCTAGCCGGCGCCGGACACGGAACGGGAACCGGCGTGGCCGGCTCCGAGGTACTGGCGCTGTTGATGCTGGAGGTCGGCGGGGGCCTGGTCTTCGGCGCTCTGCTAGGGTGGTTTTTCTACCAGATGCTCAGGAGCGTCGACAACTACCAGGTCGAGATACTTCTCACCCTGGCCATCGTCACCGGCGGGTACGCCTTCGCTGACGTCCTGCACGTGTCGGGGCCGCTGGCGATGGTGGTTGCCGGCCTGTTCATAGGCAACCGGGGAAGGGCGCTGGCCATGTCGGAGCTGACCCGCCGCCGGCTCGACGATTTCTGGGAGCTGGTGGACGAGCTCCTAAATGCGGTGCTGTTCGTGATGATCGGACTCGAGGTACTGGTACTCGCGTTCAGCCCGGTCAGCGTCGTCGCCGGGCTGGTCGCCATTCCGCTGGTGCTGGGGGCGCGCTGGATCAGCGTCGGGCTTCCGGTCACCCTGCGGCGGATGCGCCGACCGTTTCCGCCGCACGCCGCCAAAGTGCTGACCTGGAGCGGCCTGCGTGGCGGGATATCGGTTGCCCTGGCGCTGTCACTGCCGGCCGGACCGGAGAGGGACGTGCTGCTGACGGTTACCTACATCGTGGTGGCCTTCTCCATCATCGTGCAGGGACTGACGGTGGAGAAGGTCATCCGGCGGTCGCTGGCGCCCACGAGCTGACCAGCCTAGACCTCCCCCAGGCCACCGGAGACCACCAGCTCGGTCCCCGCCATGTAAGACGATTCGTCCGAGGCCAGAAAGACAGCCGCCTTCGCCACCTCCTCCGGGCTGCCGAGCCGCCGCATCGGAATCAGCTCTTCCATGCCCTCGCGAAGCCCCGCCTCCTCCTCCCGAGTCATGCCGATACGGCTGAAGATCGGCGTCTCGATGACGCCGGGGCTGAGGGCGTTGACCCGGATGCCTCGGGGGAGAAGCTCGGCCGAGAGCGTCCGCGCCAGCGAGCGGACCGCCGCCTTGGTGGCGGAGTAGACCGACAGGCCCGGGACGCCCGCCTCGTTCGCGGTCGAGGTGATCAGGATCACCGACGCCCCTGCGCGCAGATGGGGAAGGGCTTCCTGCACCGTGAAGAAGGTGCCCTTGAAGTTGACTTCGCAGGTGCGATCGAAGTCCTCCGGGCCTATCTGGTCGAATGGCCCGGGGTAGTAGACGCCGGCGTTGGCGACGAGCGCGTCCACGCCTCCGAACCGGTCGGTCGCGGTGGCGAAGAGTCGCTTCAGATCGCCGGCGCACGTCACATTGCCCCGAACAGCCGCCACACCCCTTCCGAGCTCCGCGGCCGCCCGCTTCAGGCTCACATCGCTGCGACCGAAGATGACTAGCTGGGCCCCTTCCGCGCGGAAGTGGCGGGCCGTAGTCAGCCCGATCCCGCTACTGCCGCCGGTGATTACGGCGACCTTTCCCTGGAGTCTCATGCCGGGTACCTCTTGATATCGTGGGAGTCCACGGGCTCGGATCCGGGCCCAGTCAATGTACGCGGCCCATATCCTTCGCGCCGCCCCCTGGGCCGTGTTATTCTTCGGCACCCTCAAGGCGGGAGACCTCGGTCCCGCCGGAGAGACGGCTATGGGCGTGCGCACGACAGATCTTACGGATCCGGACACCCGGAGGCAGGGGGCCGCCTCCGCGGCGGCGCCCTCGCTGCCCCCGGTCGCCAGGCGCTTCGAGGAGCTGGAGGGGCTGGTGAGCCTGGCCGGCGAGACCTCCGAGCGTGCGGAGGTGAGGGCGCCGCTGAGCAGAGCCCTCCTCGGACAGGTGCCGCTGTGTAGCTCGGCAGATGTCGCGGATGCCGTCCGCCGCGGCAGACTGGCGCAGCGAGCCTGGTCCGACATACCGGTGGAGGACCGCTGCCGCATCCTGGTGCGTTTCCACGATCTCCTGCTGGACCGCTACGACGAGGCCCTCGACGTGATCCAGCTCGAGACGGGGAAAGCGCGCCGGCACGCCTTCGAGGAAGTGGCTGATGTAGCCATAGTCGCTCGCTACTACGGGCAAACGGCCATCAAGCTGCTGCGCCCGCGCCGCCGACGGGGTGCGATTCCGGTCCTCACCCGGACCCGCGAGTTCCGGCACCCGCGGGGAGTCGTGGGGATAATCGCGCCGTGGAACTACCCCCTCAGCCTGTCGGCCGCGGACTCGCTTCCCGCGCTGGCGGCAGGCAACGCGGTGGTCTTGAAGCCCGACCTCCAGACTTCCCACGCGGCCCTGTGGGCCTTGGCGCTCCTGCGTGAGGCAGGTCTGCCCTTGAATGTGCTCCAGGTGGTTACGGGTGACGGTCCCGGCACGGGCGGAGCGCTGGTCGACCATGCCGACTTCATCTCGTTCACCGGGAGCACCGCGACCGGCAGAGTAGTTGCGGGGCGCGCAGCCTCCCGGCTCATCGGCTGCTCGCTGGAGCTGGGGGGTAAGAACGCCATGATCGTGCGGGCGGACGCCGATCTGGAGAAGGCTGTGGCCGGCGCCGTTCGGGGCTGCTTCGCCAACGCCGGGCAGCTGTGCGTCTCCATAGAGCGCCTGTACGTGCACGCCGTGATCTTCGAGCCCTTCCTGGAAGCGTTCGTCGATCGCACGCGGGAGCTGCGCCTCGGCGCCGGCTTCGACTTCGAGGCCGATGTCGGCTCCCTGATCTCCGAGCGGCAGCTGCGAAAGGTCCAGATGCACGTGGATGAGGCAGCGGTCGGGGGAGCCAGGGTACACACGGGCGGGCGCTCCCGGCCCGACATCGGCCCGTACTTCTTCGAGCCGACCATCCTGACGGACGTCACTTCGGAGATGAGGATCTTCTCCGAGGAGACCTTCGGGCCGGTGGTGGCGGTGTCGCCATTTCACTCCGATGACGAGGCCGTCGAGCTCGCCAACGACAGCAGCTACGGTCTGAGCGCCAGCGTGTGGACCCAGGACCCCGAGCAGGGAATCCGCATCGCCCGCAGGCTGGAAGCGGGTACGGTGAACGTCAACGAAGCCTACGCCGCCGCGTGGGGCTCAGTCGATGCTCCCATGGGAGGGTTCAAGGAGTCGGGAGTGGGACGCCGGCACGGGGTCGAGGGTCTGCTGAAGTTCACGGAGCCGCAGACGGTGGCCGTTCAGCGGGGTGTGCCCCTGGATCTCGCAGCGCCCGAGCTCGGCAGCGCACGCTATCGGGGTCTGGTCCGGCGGGTGCTGCGCCACCTGCGTCGCGTGCCGGGCCTTCGCTGAGCCGCTGGGACCGGAGAGAGCGACTATTTCCACCTGCTTCTTCACGGGCTTCCCGGGCTTCCTGGGCTCCGAGCTGCTCCCCAGAGTACTGGAGCGCAACCCGGAGACCTCGGCCGTGTGCCTGGTGCAGCGGAAGTGGGCCCGCCTCGCCCACACGCGGCTAGAGCAGATCGGTCTGGCCCTTCCCGGCTTACAGGACAGGGTCGAGCTGGTGGAGGGCGACATAACGCTTCAGGACCTCGGCCTGGGCGACCGCACATCGCGGCTGGCGAGAGCGACAACCGAGATATACCACCTGGCCGCGGTCTACGACCTCACGGTGAGCCGGGAGTTGGGGCACCGGGTCAACGTCCTCGGGACCCGGCACATGCTCCAGTTCGCGGATGGTTGCACCGACCTGGCACGGTTCCAGTACGTGAGCACCTGCTACGTAAGCGGTCGGTATCCGGGCATCTTCTCCGAGGACGACCTTGGCAAGGGACAGGAATTCAACAACTTTTACGAAGAGACGAAGTTTCTCGCCGAAGCCGAAGTGCAGGACAGGACGCGGGCCGGGCTGCCCACGACCATTTACCGGCCGGCCATCGTGGTCGGAGACAGCCGGACGGGGGAGACACAGAAATACGACGGCCCGTACTTCGTTATCCGCTGGCTGCTGCGGCAGCCGCGGTGGGCGGTGCTGCCGATGGTGGGGAACCCCCATCAGACTCGCCTCAATCTGGTGCCACGCGAGTACGTCGTGGACGCCATCGCCCATCTCAGCGGCCTCCCGCATTCCCGTGGACGGGTATATCAGCTAGCTGATCCGGAACCGCTGACCGTGCACGACATAGTGGAGGAAATCGCCCGGGCCACGGATCGTCGCGTGGCACGGTTGAGACTGCCGCTCGGGGTGGCGAAGCGGGCGATCACGGATGTGCCGGGCCTGTACAGGCTGATGCGCATTCCGGCTGAGGCCATCGACTACTTCGTGCAGCCCACTCACTACTCCACCTTCCACGCGCGAACGGACTTGGAGGGTACCGGCATCCGGGTACCACCGTTCCCCTCATACGTGAGCCGCCTCGTCCGGTACGTCCGGGAGCACCCCGAGGTGAGCTCGCGTGCCATGGTGTGAGGGCGCGTCGGATCCGCGGCACACTGGAAGAGGATGCGGCTCGAAGGCCCGCCAGGGTGGCTCGGAGTTACTCCGGCGGGCAGAGGTCCTCCGGCTCGAGCAAGCGCCGCCGAACGCGAGACAGGGCTATCCCGCCAAGTAGCAGGATGGTACCGCCCGCCTGCATCCAGCTCGGCACCTCTCCAAGCGTGGCCCACGCCACCAGCAACGCCACCACCGGGACCGTGTTGGAATACACCGCCGTGCGGCTGCTTCCCAGCTGCCGGACCCCGTAGTACCAGAGCAGGTACGCGATGGCTATGGCGAAGGCTCCGCTGAACGCGAGCTCGCCCCAGGCGGGAGCTCCTATCGCATTCCAGTCCTGCGCGCGAAGCGAGGGGATTCCCACCAGGAGCAAGCCGAGAGTTCCGATCCACATGGTGGCGGCGGTGACCGGAAGGGTGCCGTACCGGCGCACGAACGGGCTGAGGCCGACCGTGTACGTCGACCAGGCCACGGCGGCGGCCAGCATCGTCATGTCGCCCCGCACGGTGTCGATGCCGAAGCGAACGGTCCGGCTCCCTCCCCACACGACAAGGGCGATTCCGACCACCGACAGCAGCACGCCGGTCCAGGCGGCCCGAGTGATAGATTCGTGCTTCACGGCCACCGACAACAGAGTGACGAACAGCGGGACCGTGGAGAGCATCAGGGCCGCGTTGCCCGCTAGCGTCCAGTCGATTCCGTAGATGAACAGGACCTGGTAAAAGGTGTTGCCGAACAGTCCGAGGCCGGCAAGCGCCAGCCAGTCTCGACGGCGGAACTGGAGCCGCTGGCGGGACACGCGGAGGAACAGGAGCATGAGCACGGAGGCTAGGGCGAAGCGCAGTGAGTTGAAGGCCAAGGGACGAAACTCGGAAAGCGCCGCCTTTACCACCGAGAAGTTGGAGCCCCAGATGAGAACCAGCAGCCCGATGGCCAGGTCGGGCGAGAATCGCCGCCCGGGAGTCCCGGCGGGCTCTGCCATCACGCGCTCGTCTCGGTACGTCAACGCCATTCTCGGGCTGAAGCGACCTTCTCACTGCGCCCTGGGGGCTGTCGGGTTGTACCCGTGCGCCGGTCGCCCGGCAAGAGGATGTGAGGCCGGGATCGGGGGCAGAAACAGGAGAAACGGGGGTCGAGCATGCGCATCTCTCTCATCCAGCAACACGCGACGGAAGACCGGGCGGCCAACCTGGCCCGCGCGCTCCGAAACATGGAGGAGGCCCGCGGCCAGGGGGCGGACCTGGCCGTCTTTCCCGAGCTGGCCCTGACGCGCTTCTTCCCCCAACACCAGAACTTCACGGCGGCGGGAGAGTGGGCCGAGCCGATTCCCGGTCCCACGGCTGACAGGATCGCCGACAAGGCGCGAGAGCTGTCCCTGGTGACCGTCTTCAACATGTACGAGCGGGACGAGCGCGGACGCACCTTCGACAGCTCACCCGTTTTCGAGGCTGACGGCAGCCTTCTCGGCATTACGCGGATGGTCCATATCGCGGACTACGAGTGGTTTCACGAGAAGGAGTACTACCATCCCGGAGACCGGGGTGCGTCCGTGTACCGGACCAGCGTGGGTCGGGTCGGGGTGGCCATCTGTTACGACCGGCACTACCCAGAGTACATGCGGGCTCTGGGAGTGGCGGGGGCGGAGCTGGTGGTGATCCCGCAGGCGGGGGGCGTGGGGGAATGGCCGGAGGGGCTCTTCGAGGCGGAGGTTCGCACGGCCGCCTTCCAGAACGGTTACTTCGCCGCCTTGTGCAACCGGGTGGGCGAGGAGGAGAAGATCACATTCGCCGGCGAGTCCTTCATCTCCGACCCGGAGGGACGGATCATCGCCCGCGGGAAGTCCACGGCGGACGACCTTGTGCTGGCGGACCTGGACCTCTCGGCCTGTGCGGAGTCGACGGCACGGGAGCTGTTCTGGCGCGACCGGAGGCCGGAGCTGTACGGGGGGTGGCTGCATCAGCCGGATACGAGTTCTATTCCGCAGCCTCCAGGCGAAAGGCGGGGGACGGTGGCCAGACCGACCGCCCCCGGATCTGCTCGGTAATCCCTTAGTGCGGCCCCCCGTACAGAGTGCGCAACCCGGCCAGATCAGGCGGCAGCAGATTCCGCTTTTCGCCGCCGAAGTACCCCGGGTTCATGACCGCCTCCGGGGTGAATATGTTGCCGTTGGGGCGGAGCAGGAGCGGCTGCCTCGGATGCGGGCCCCCGAAGTGACCGAGGCCGTGACTGTGCCCGTTCTCGTGCGCTGCCACCGATTCCAGATCGATGTCCGAACCCAGGAAGACGGCGCCGGACGTCACCCATGTGAACCCCTCGTTATAGAACTGCTCGACGTACAGCTGGTCCACGTAGTTGTCCGAGTTGGCGTCCCCGAATGAGAAGAACCAGGTCACGCCGATAATGAAAGGGCTGCCGAGGCATTTCTCGAAGTAATCGGGGCCCAGCCACCCACCGACGTAGATGTGGGCTGCGGGGACAAAGGAGATTGCGCCGGTGGCAGGATCGTAGAAGATGAGATTGTCGGCCGCAACGTCGACAACGTCGAGACAGTCTCCCCCAGGACTGAACGTGCCGTCGAGTATGTCGAGGTTAAGCGCCGGGGCAGGGTCGGGCACGCGAACGGCCTGTATGTGGGTGTTTCTCACATCGTTCCACGTCTGGTACGCCTTCGCAAGCGCGGCGTCGACTTCGGAATCCGGAAGATCGGTCGTGTAATCGAGTTCGTCCAGGATATACGCGACCGGCGATGCGGGCCACCTGGCCCCGGTGCGAAGCTGGCCCCAGGGGTCGGTGCCCATGCCCACCCGGAACAACCACGGGTAGTTGAGTCGCCACGGGTTTCCACCGGCAGCCAAGCGTTCGTTAACGCCATCGACCATCTCCGTGATCCGCGCCACGGCCTCCTCGCTCAGATCATCCGATACCGGGTTGGCGGATGCCTGTTTCCTGGCCATCAAGGGCACGCTCGCAGGCTCGGCGACTTCGTCATCCGGAACGGTCATCGGTTGCTCGCACGCTCCAAGTAGCCCTACGACGATGGCCAGCCCCGCAGCTCGGAGCAGCGGCGATTCTCCTGTCATCTCGTTCCTCCTTCAGCCGTGCTGTTTCGCGGTCGTACCAGCCGGTAGGAGACTCTCCCAGCGCACGCTACGCCGCGGAGCGGGCAGCACGCAATTGTGGCGCAACTGCCACAGTCTGCGCTTTTGAGAGCAGTCCAAGTTCCTCTCCGCCCTCAGTCAACCCACCAGATAACCTTCCGCCAGCTCCCGGTACGCCTCGACCTGGCCCGCTGCCCAGACTTCGTCCCGGCCCAGCTCGGCCGCCATCAGCTTCGCTGCGGCGGGGGCTATCTCCATGCTAACCCGTGCGTCCAGCAGCAGCGCGCGGGTCCGGCGAGCCAGCACGTCTTCCAGCCGCCTCGCCATTTCCCTCTGCACCGCCCACACGACCTCCGAGGCGCGATAGGGCAGGGACGCGTGCAGCCGCTCGGCCAGCTCCGGTCGCTGCGCCTCCAGCGCCCGCAGCGGCTGTGCGTCGCTCCCGTACACGCTCCTCGGATCGGCGGGGTCGGTGTCCTCGATCCACCCGTGCAGCCGTAGCGACTCGGTTCGCGGAGGCCGCTCTTCCAGCCCCCCGATGTGAGCCGCCTCGGTCACCGCGTCGGCGCCCATTCTCCGGTAAGTGGTCCATTTACCGCCGGTGATCGTCACCAGCCCCGATCCGGAGACGAGTATGGTGTGGTCGCGCGACAGGGCCGATGTATCGCTTCCCTCGCCGGCGCCCACCAGCGGACGCAGACCGGCGAAAGCGCTCAGGATATCCGATGGAGTGGGGTCCCTCGTCAGATACCGGATGGCGTGGGTGAGCAGGAAGGACAGTTCCTCCTCCAGGGGCCGCGGCTCGAGCGAGGCCTCGTTCACCGGGGTATCGGTCGTGCCTACCACGACCCGGTCGTGCCACGGGACGGCGAACAGGACACGGCCGTCGTCTGTGTGCGGCACCATGATGGCACTGTCACCCGGAAGAAACGAGCGGTCGAGAACGAGGTGCACACCCTGGCTTGCTGCGACGATGGGGGCCGCGGAGGGATCATCCAGCCGCCGAACCGCGTCGGTGAACACGCCCGTCGCGTTCACCACCACCCGCGCCCGGATCTCGAGCTCACGCCCCGTCTCCTGGTCACGTGCCGCGACTCCGCTGATGCACCCGCCGGCCTTGAGGAGGCCTACCACGGCCACGTAGTTGAGCGCCACGCCGCCCAGATCGGCCAGGGTAAGCGCGAGGGTGACGGCCAGCCGTGAATCGTCGAACTGGCCATCGTAATAGATGACGCCGCCCCTCAATCCGTCCGGCTCGACGGTGGGTATCCGCTCCAGGGTCTCATCGCGCGAGAGCTGCTGCGACGGCCCCAGCCCGAGCCTGCCCGCCAGCGCGTCGTACACCTTGAGTCCGATCCCGTAGAACGGACCCTCCCACCAGTCGTACACGGGCACCACGAAAGAGAGATGGTGCACCAGGTGTGGAGCGTTCTGGATGAGCAGCCCACGCTCGCGCAGCGCCTCGAGGACGAGGGAGATGTCTCCCTGGCGCAGGTAGCGCACCCCGCCGTGTATCAGCTTGGTGCTCCGGCTGGACGTGCCCTTGGCGAAGTCCGCCTGCTCCAGGAGAAGGGTGTCGTAAGCCCGGGACGCGGCCTCCACGGCGACGCCGAGACCGGTGGCGCCGCCGCCGATGACGACCACATCCCAGGTGCGGCCGTCCGCGGCGGCGGCCAGGGACGCATCACGGTTCAACTTGATAGCGACAGCACTTTAGGTGACCGAGCGTAACTCATTGCAAATTCGCCATGTATCTCCTAGTCCACTTTCGCGTTCACCGCCAGCACCTCGTCGCCCACGTATTCCCCGTATTGCTCGAAGTTCTCCCGGAAGCGCCGGGCCAGATCGCCGGCGGCTTGGTCGTATGCCTCCCTGTCATCCCACGTGTTCCGCGGGTTCAGGACCTCCGCGGGGACGTCGGGACAGGACTCCGGAATATGCAGCCCGAACACCGGATCCGGCGAGGTGGGCACGTCTCTCAGGGAACCTTCCAGCGCGGCCCGTACCATGGCCCGGGTGTAGCCTATCTTCATCCTCTGTCCGACGCCGTGCGGGCCTCCGGACCACCCGGTGTTCACCAGCCAGCAGTCCACGCCGTGCGCGGCGATCTTCTCTCCCAGCATCTCGGCGTAGACGGAAGGGTGCAGGGCCATGAACGGCGCTCCGAAACAGGCGCTGAAGGTGGCCTGCGGCTCGCGTCCGAGACCTCTTTCGGTGCCGGCCAGCTTCGCGGTGTAGCCTGACAGGAAGTGATACATGGCCTGCTCGGGCGTCATTCTGGAGATCGGCGGCAGCACCCCGAACGCGTCTGCGGTGAGCATGATGATGTTCTTCGGATGGCCGGCCATACCCGTCTCCGAGGCGTTGGGGATCTGGTGGATCGCGTACGCCGCCCGGGTATTCTCGGTCAGGGCATCGTCGTCGAGGTCCAGGATGCGACTGTCCGGGTCGACCACCACGTTCTCCAGGACCGTCCCGAACCTCCGGGTCGTCTGGTAGATCTCCGGCTCCGCCTCCTCCGACAGCCGGATCACCTTGGCGTAACATCCGCCCTCGAAATTGAAGACGCCCCGGTCGCTCCAGCCGTGCTCGTCGTCGCCGACGAGGGTTCGTTCCGGATCCGCCGACAGCGTCGTCTTCCCGGTGCCGGACAGTCCGAAGAAGACAGCCGTATCTCCTTCCGGACCGACGTTGGCCGAGCAGTGCATCGGGAGCACCTGCCGCGCCGGCAGGAGGTAGTTCATGATTGTGAACACCGACTTCTTGATCTCACCCGCGTAGCTCGTTCCCCCGATCAGCACCAACCGGTGCCCGAGGTCCACCAGAATGAACGCGCTGGAGTTGGTACCGTCGATTTCCGGGGCGGCATGGAAGCCGGGTGCCTGCAGGATCGTGAACTCCGGCTCGTGGCTCGAGAGCTCGGCCGGATCCGCCCGGATGAACATGTTGCGGGCGAACAGGCTGTGCCACGCGGTCTCGGTGATCACCCGTATCGGCATTCGATACTCGGGCTCCGCCCCTGCAAAACAGTCCTGCACGAAGATTCCCCGTCCCTGCAGGTAGGCGCACACCCGCCGGTGAAGCGCGTCGAAGCTCTCCCGTGGGAAGGGCCGGTTCACCTCTCCCCACCACACCCTGTCCTCGCTGCTCGGCTCGCGCACGACGAACTTGTCGTTGGGAGAGCGGCCCGTATGGTCACCGGTCCGTACCACCAGAGGCCCGTGCGCCAGCAGCGCCTCGTTGGCCCGGACTGCGTGCTCATAGAGGGCCGGGGTCGAGTAGTTCCAGCGGACGATCTTGGCGGCCCGGATGCCGTGGTTCTCAACGCCGTGACTGCTGATCTGTGGTCCGATCTGTTGCATGGTCGGCCAGTCCTTCTCTCGTCGCTCGGCAGAGACTCGTCCGCCTTGGCGAGGCTGACGTCTATGATGCCGGGTGACTCTATTCTGACTAACGCCGCGCGCCAAGCTGCTTGCCGGGGCGGGAAAACTGCAAGATACGCCGGGACCGCGGATGGCAGAAAGTCATCTGCCTGCCTTCTGGCTCCACTTCCGGGGCCGGGGTAACTTGTCCCCCCGGTCCCGGACTGCAGGAATCCCACAAACGGTCGAGGCGAAAGATGATCTCTCTCACCGGCCGAGATCTGACCATACACGAAGTCGTGGCCGTGGCACGCCACGGGGAGAAAGTCGCCCCGCTGGACGCGCCCGTGCGTGAGCGGATGGAGGCGAGCCTCCGCTGGGTGGAGGAAGCCGTGGCCAACGGCGAAGATACGATTTACGGCGTGAACACGGGCTTCGGCCCGCTGGCCACAGAGCGAGTGCGGCCCGAGGATGCCGCCCGGCTTTCTCGAAACGTGATTCTCAACTGCTGCGCGGGCGTGGGTCCTCCCCTGGCGGCCGATGTCGTCCGAGCGATGCTGGTCATCCGAGCCAACACCCTGGCGCGGGGCAACTCAGGCGTTCGGGTAGACCTGGCGGAGACCTTCATTCGTATGCTCAACAAGGGGGTCACGCCGAGGGTCCCGAGCAAGGGATCCTTGGGTGCCAGCGGGGACCTGGCGCCCCTCGCCCACATCGGAATCGTTCTCACCACGGAACCGGACGGCGACGAGGAATACTCCGGACAGGCGTGGTACGAGGATGACCTGCTGTCTGGAGCAGTGGCGATGGAGAGGGCCGGGATCCCGCGCCTGGTGCCGCGTGCCAAGGAAGGTCTGGCACTCACCAACGGCACGACTTTCATGGTTGCAGCGGCCACGCTGGCAGTTAACGACTCCCTGGGATTGCTGGAGCACGCCGAGGCCGCCGCCGCGCTCAGCCTGGAGGCCCTGTGCGCGCTGTCAGACTCCTTCCACCCCGCCCTGCACGAAGCCGCCGGCCAGATCGGACAGCCGGAGGTGGCTGCCAACCTCAGGGCGCTGTTGGAGGACAGCCGGCTCATCGACTCGGATCCGGAACGGGTACAGGACGCCTATTCGCTGCGGTGCATCCCGCAGGTTCACGGTCCCATACGCGACGCTGTCGGGTTCGTTGCCAGCCGAGTCGACAGCCTGCTGAACGGGACGAGCGACAACCCACTGGTCTTCCTGGATCTGCCGGGCGAGCCGAAGCGGACCATCTCCGGCGGCAACTTCCATGGACAGGGGCCGGCTCTGTGGCTGGATCTGCTGGGAATGGCCATGGCTGAAGTGGGAAGCCCCAGCGAGCGACGCACCTTCCGACTTCTCACTCCCGAACTCAGCGAGGGTCTCCCGGCGATGCTGGTGGTCACACCGGGGGTGGACAGTGGTCTCATGGTTCCGCAGTACACGGCCGCGGCGCTCGTCTCCGAGAACAAGACCCTGGCACACCCTGACAGCGTGGACTCCGTTCCCTCGTCCGCCAACCAGGAAGACCACGTGAGCATGGGCGCGAACGCGGCCCGGCACACATTGGAGATCTTGGAGAACGTGCGGCACATCATCGCCGTCGAGTTTCTCACGGCAGCCCAGGCGGTAGACCTCAGGCCCGACGGCCCGGCCCGCCTCGGTCGAGGGACCAGCGCGGTGTACGACAAGATCAGGAGCCGCGTCCGCTTCCTGGAGCATGATCGGGCCCTCACGCCCGACATCGAAACGATCTCGGATCTGATCCGCTCGGGCGCCATCATCGCGGACGTGCGGAAGGAGTTGGATAGATGAACTGGACGCAGGAGGACATCGACGCCTTCCTCAAGGTGATCGATACTCGGGACAACGAGACCGGCGGCGGTACTGCCTCGGCAGTAGCGGGCGCAATGGCGGCGGGGCTGGCCGGCATGGTCGCGCGGGTGTCGATCGGAAAGAACGGCATGGAGCCCGAAGACTATTACCTCCAGATCGATGCGGCGGCGCGGGATCTGACGGGAGAACTGTTCCGCGGCGGCCGGGAAGACTCGCAGGCCTTCGGCGACGTGATGCGGGCATTCGCTCTTCCCAGGAGCACGGATGAGGAGCAGGCGGCTCGCTCGGGCGCCATCCAGCGGGGCATGATCGGTGCGGCGCGAGTGCCGCTGGCCAATGCCGAGCGCTGCCTTCGGGTCCTGGACCTCATCGACAGGCTCGAGGGCCGTTCGAACACCAACGCTGCGTCCGACCTGTCGGTCGCCCGAGCCCTGGCCGCGGCCGCTCTCGAGGGATGCCTGGCCAACGTGGACATCAATCTCAAGAGCATCAGGGACGAAGGAGTCCGTTCCGAGCTAGCGGCGCGGGCTGACGAGTTGCACGCTTCGCCCATGGCCACAAGCGGTCCCTCCACAGACCCCGCGGAAGGGGATGCCGATGTCTAAGGTCCTGATGTGTGAGGCGAACGTCAGCGAGGGTCGGCGCACCGAGGTGGTGGA
>JBDHHR010000021.1:0-37656 GCA_039589295.1 Gemmatimonadota bacterium
GAGATTACCGCGGCATGAAGTTCCTCTGCGTCGACTGCGACCGGCAGATGGAGTTCGACCAGCGGGTCGCTCCGGGGGACGGAACGCTCACGGCGGCCTTTCGCTGCCCTTCCTGTGACCGTGTAGTTGCCATGCTCGCCAACCCGATGGAAACGCGGCTGGTGTCTTCGCTGGGCGTCAGGATCGGAGGGAAGCAGGTCCCGGATCAACCGCTGGAAGGGGTGAGACAGGGCTTCGCCGAGGCACGCGAGGACTCTTTTGCGGAGGAATCTGTATCGCCAGCCCGGAGAGAAATCCGCTGGAGTATGGAGGCTGTAGAGCGCCTGGACGGCGTACCTCGCTTCGTTCGCGGGATGGTCAAGCGCCTGTACTCCGAGTACGCCCGCGAGCGAGGCATAGCGGAGATCACTCCCGCGGTAATGGACGAGGCCCGTGCCGACCTCGGACTGGAAGGGATGTGATACGGTGAACGCCGGAGCGGGCGGATTGAGCATCCTCATAGACCGGAACCTGTGCGTTGGGTTCGGCGACTGCATCGAGGTGGCGCCACGGGCTTTCAAGCTGGACGAGGAAGGGGTGGCCGTCCTGCTGGAGCCCGAAGCCGCCGGGCGGGACCGTCTGCTGAGGGCCTGCGCGGCATGTCCGGTCGACGCGATTACGGTGCTGAACGCGAGCGGAGAAGTACTAATTCGGTGAGCCTCGTCCGGACGGCTGCCTTGACGTTTCGGTACCCCGACGGGCGTACGGCCCTCGCAGGCATCGACCTGTCCGTTTCGGCCGGAGAGGTGCGCGGGGTTATCGGGCCCAACGGGTCGGGCAAGTCAACGCTGCTGCGAATCCTCGCCGGCCGTCTGAGCCCAACGCAGGGAACCGTTCAACCAGGGCCGGCAGCATCCGCCGAAGCCCGCCGGGGCACATCGGTGGTCTTCGACAGGCTTCCTTTCGCCGAAGCCTTGAGCGGCCGCGAGAATGTCATGCACTTGCTGGCTCTGCGCCGCCTGGACGAGCCGGTGACAAGTACGTCCTGCGGGGAATGGCTGCAAAGGTTCGGCATCGAAGGGCGAGCCGATGACCGGGTGGCAGCATACTCGTCCGGCATGCGGCGCCGGCTCTCTCTGGTGGAAGTTTTCGCGGCTCGCCCGCGCCTGCTCCTTCTCGACGAACCCACCCTGGGCCTCGACCCGGAGGGCCGGGCAGTTCTGACCACCGCTCTGCGACAGGTCGCCGCGGCCGGGGCCGGAGTCGTGCTGACGTCAAACGATCCCGGCTTCGTAGCGTCCGCCAGCGACAGGGTTCTGTTCCTTCATGAAGGGCGCGCCATCGCGGAGGGACGACCTGCCGATCTCGTAGAGGCGCTCGAGGCCGGTACCGTCATCGAGGTGGAGCTGCGGGCTGGCGAGGCAGACCACGGCCTGCGGTTCCGTTCCGACGATCTCCCGCCCGGTCTCATGCTCGTCGGGGCGGACCAGGGCTCGGTCCGGTTCGTGTCCGACCAGGGTACCGTTCTGCTCCCGGCGTTGTGCCAGTGGCTGGAGGGACGGGGCTCCGTACGGGCCATCCACATACATGAGCCGGATCTCGCCGACGCCTTTCTGCTACTCGCCGGCGTTGCCTTGGAACGGGAGGCCACATGAGGGCCGCCGTGTGGAGTCTCGAATGGCGGATCGCGATGCGGCGAAGGCGCCTCATGGCTTGGAACGTCGTGGTGCCGGTCGGCCTGCTCCTGCCGGTAGCCCTCGGCGAGGCCGCCGCACCGCATCGGTCAGCCGTATACGCCGTCTTTCTGGCGTTCTTCGGCACGTTCGGTGGATGCATCCCTCTGGTGGGTGAACGCTCGAACGGATGGAGCGAGAAGCTGGTGCTCACCGGCTACGGTGTCTCACGCTGGCTGGCGGAGCGTCTGCTGGCTACCACGCTCATCGATGCGGTCCAGCTTGCCCCGGCGGTGGCGCTCATCTTCCTTCTCTCCGGGTCTGGAGCCGCGACAGCCGGCTTCGTCGTGCTGGCGGTCCTGCATGCCCTGGGGGTGGCGAACGCCATCGGTAGCCTCGTGGCCGGGTTCATATCGTCTCTTGCCGAAGCGGCGCTCGCCAGCGCGGCGGTTGCCTTGTTCGCCCTTCACTTCAGCGGCGTCTTCAGGGGGGCCACGCCCGGGAGCTGGGCCTGGCAGGTGGAGCGATTCGGCCCATTTCGTCCGCTGGCAAGCGCCATGGACAGCATGACCTCCGGCGGTGTCTCCGCTACCCTGTCCCCGGCCGAGTGGCTGGGACCGCTGGCAACCGGCGCCGTTGTGGTTGCGTTGGCGGTGGTCCTTGCCGAGCGACTCACCCGGCCGGAGGGCGCGTGACACGAAGAGGCACCCACCCCGGGCAGAGTGACCGTGCCGGGGCGATTGACGGAACCCGGGGCACTCGCTATATAGCTAGCCGGCAGTTTTTCCGAGGCTAAAGCTGCAATCCGGACCGAACTGAAGGGGTCGTAGACTCCGTGGTCGATACATATCCGGCAGCGCGTCAGGGATGGCCATCTCGGACGACGCAACCAGCTACCCGACAGCCGAGGCGTGGATGTATCGAGAGTTGCTTACTCCCGTCGACAACTCGCAGCACTCAAACTGGGCAGTCGATCGCGCGATCGAGCTCGCCTCCCGGAACAGCGGCCGGATAACCGCCAACCATGTCTACGCCGCCCGCCTGCACGATGTCCGCTTCCGCCAGCTCGAGACAGGTCTTCCAGCCAGCTTCCAGGCCCCCGAGGAGATAAAGCGCCAGCGCCGTATCCACGACAAGCTGATCGAAAAGGGCTTGCAGCTCATTTCCGATAGCTTCCTCGACCAGATTGCGAGCCGCTGCAGCGAGGCGGGCGTTGGCATGACGCGTCAGCTCCTCGAAGGAATCAACTACGAGGAGATCGCCAGGGAGGCCAACGAGGGCGGGGGACAGCTGCCGAACCTGATCGGTTTCGACCCCAATATCGCGGCGCACTACGACGGTGGAGAGGTAGTCCGCGGTGACGTGCGGGTCGGCGACGACGGTCGCCTGCTAGCGGAGGAAGAAGGGTCCGAGGAGAAGGTCGCCGGCAGTTCGGGGCGTTCGTACGACCTCCTGCTCATGGGTGCACACGGACTGGGAAGGCAACCGTACTCGCAGGTCGGCGGAGTCGTGTCTCGCGTCGCCCGTTCTGTGACCAAGGACCTTCTGGTCGTGCGTGACGAAAGGCCCCTTGAAGGCGGCCGCTGGATGATTTGCGTGGACGGCTCTTCCTACTGCTACAAGGCCATGCGCACGGCGCTGGAACTGGCGGCGGAGTTCGGGGCGGAGCTCTTCCTGTGCAGTGCCTTCGACGTGGAGTACCACCACGTCGTGTTCAACAACATCAAGGATGTCCTCTCGGTGCAGGCCTCGAAGGTGTTCAAGTTCGAGGAGCAGGAGGAGCTGCACAACAACATCATCGACAAGGGATTACTGAAGCTGTGCCAGGCCAACATCAAGCGCGCCGAGGTGATGGCCCGCGAGCGACCCGAGGTAAGGGTCACCTCGCAGATCCTGATCGGCAAGCCGTTTCAGGTCATCCTCCAGTGGGCCGAAGAGATTCGTCCGACCATGTTGGTCCTCGCCCGGCATGGTTCCCATCGCGTCGACGGCACGGACATGGGGTCGCAGGCGGATAATCTCCTGCGCCTCGCGCCGTGTAGCGTCCTCCTCGTCGGCACCGAGGACGTCCGCCCTGACGAGATCCCGTGGATCGAGGAGGACGGCGAGACGGGCCTCGAATGGGCGCCCGAGGCGGAGGTGAGGATTCTGCGAGTGCCGCCGTTCGCGCTCGGGATAGCCCGCCGTGCGGTGGAGGAGTACGTGCTGGAGAAGGCGCGATACGAGGCGCCGGAGCTTCCAACCGTCACCGGCGAATGGCTCGACGAGGCCATCAAGAAGCTCTTGCCGACGCACATGCAGCTGATCATGGGAATCGGCGACGCCGAGGAGTTGGCGCTGGCGGAGGTCAAGGCCGAAGAAGCCATGCGGAGAACGACTGTCAGGACCAGCGACCGGGACGTGTTCGAGGAGCCTCCGCTGGTAGAGGCCGCCTGCCCTCACACCGGCCACGTGACGAAGCGACCGCGAACGTCTGAGGATCCGGTAGTATGGACGCACGAAGCCTTCGACCGCCTGGGCCAGGTTCCTCTGATCGCACGGCCCCTCGCCCGCAACACCGTCGAGCGATTCGCCCGGCGCCATGACATGTGGCGCGTCACGACGCAGGTCATGGACGGCAACAAGGAAGCCATGATCGAGGCGGACGAGTTCGACATGGACACGATGCTCGTGATGTTCAACGAACTGAAGGCGAAACAGGCGAAGGCCGACGCCGCAGGGGTGGACGGCGTGAGCCCCGAGATGCGGCGCTTCATCGAGGAGGCGAAGGCGAGCGGCGTCACCCGCTGCCCCATCCGGGACATCGAGCGGCAGATGAGCGACTGCCCGGTGGACTTCAAGACTGCAACGCCGGAGGAGGCGAAGCGGGCGGTCGAGGAGATCCTGGCGAGGGAAGGGTCGGAACACACAGAGACGGCCCGTGACTGACGTGGAGGCGCGTGCCAGTGTCGCCGGGAGCGCGAACGCCGCCGGGCCTCGGCGCCGGTCGCGATCCGAACATCGTCCGGCCGCGTCACCGGGCGGTGGTCCGCAGGTGCCACACGTCGTGGCATGGAATCTCACCCGGCGCTGCAACCTGGCCTGCACGCACTGCTACATCGCGGCCGGCTCCTGGCACTCGGACTCCGAGGAGCTTGCTACTGCTTCCTGCCTGGGCATCGTGGACCAGATTCTGGCCCTCAACTCGGCGCCGATGCTGATTCTGAGTGGTGGAGAGCCGCTCGTGCGGCGCGACGTGGAGGAGATAGCGGCTCACGCGCAGTCAGGCGGCGCCACCGTAGTGGTGGGAACCAACGGAATCGGCCTTACGGCGGATCGGATCGACTCGCTCAAGAAGGCGGGGGTATCCGGCGTGGCCCTGAGCGTGGACTCCCTGAATCCAGTGTATCACGACCGTTTCCGACACGGGAAGGGTGCGCTCCGCGATACGCTCGCAGCGGTCGAGCGGCTCTCCGAGGCCCGGCTCGATTTCATCGTTCAGACCGTCCTGACCAGAGGAAACCGGCACGAGGTGGGGCGGCTTGCCGAGTGGTCGGAATCGGTGGGCGCGGTAGCCTTCAATCTCTACTTCCTGGTCAGAACCGGTCGTGGGGTGGGGATGAGCGGCCTGCCGCCGGAGGACAACGACGACGTTCTGCGTGAGCTCCTGCAACTCGAGCGACGCTTCCGAGGCCGCATGCTCGTGCGCTCCAAGTGCCAGCCGCAGATCATGCGGCACGCGTACGAGGCCGGCGCCGACTCACCGCTCCTGAACTACGCTACCCGCTGCCCGTGCGGAGTCCACTATTGTCGCATCACCCCCGAAGGCAAGGTCACCCCGTGTCCGTACATGCCGGCGGTGGCCGGCGACCTGCGCGAATCCACCTTCGCGGACGTATGGGAAGGATCACCCGTGTTCCGGCTGCTGCGGGCGGGGGAGCTCGGCGGAAAGTGCGGGCGCTGTGAGTACCGAAGCCTGTGCGGGGGCTGCCGGGCCCGCGCATATGCCCGGGACGGGGACTTCCTCGACGAGGATCGTTCCTGTTCATATCAGCCCACTGGAAAGGTCCCCGTCTTGAGCTCGCCGCGTCGGACGAGCTACGGAACGGCAGACCCTCCGCGGGAACTGGAGTGGACTCCGGAGGCTGAGTCGCGGATGTCGAGAGTCCCGTCCTTTGTCAGAGGAGTTGTCGTCTCCCGCATCGAGAGCTACGCCCGCCAGCAGGGTCAGACGCGGGTCACCCTGGAGCTGGTGGACCGGATCCGTAGTGAGATGCCGGTCGACTTCTCACGAAAACGTCCCTTCTTCCTGCGGGACAGAGGATGACCTGCGCCCGCCTGCGCCTGTTTCTGCCGGCGGCCGTGGCGCTGGCCGCGGTTCTCCTGACACCGGCGATCCTCCCGGGACAGGAGAGCCTCCGGGCCTACGGTGACTTTCCGCTGATCGGCGCGCGCGGGGCGATATGGATCACGGCACAGGTGCACCTGATGTTCGCGGCTTTTGTCCTCGGTGTGCCCATGTTCGCGGTGGTCGTCGAGGGGATAGGGGTCTACGGCGGCGACGAACGCTACGACAGGCTCGCCAGGGAGTTCACCAGGCTGCTCCTCATCGCCTACAGCGCGACGGCCATCTGGGGCGCCATTCTGGTCTTCTTCCTGTCCACCCTGTACCCGGTCTTCTGGGGCTACCTGACCACCATTTTCGGCCCGTCGATGTGGCTGTACGCGGGTCTGTTCCTGGTCGAGTCGTTCACCCTGTATCTCTACTACTACGGATGGGATCGGTGGAACGTGGGCCGGGCCAAGCTCTCGCACCTCGGTCTCGGGATCCTGCTCAACGTCTGGGGAACCATCGTCATGTTCATCGCCAACGGCTGGCTGACCTACATGATGAGCCCGCCGGCCGAAGTCACTCCGGACACAGCTCCCGAGACGGTCCAGCTGTGGAGCGCTCTGACGAACATGACGTGGATGCCGATCAACATCCATCGACTCATCGCCAACGTCGTGTTCGGCGGTGCCATAGTCGGAATGTACGCCGCGTACAGATTCCTGGCGGCACGATCGGACGAGGAGCGAGCCCACTACGACTGGATGGGCTACGTCGGCAACTTCATCGCCATCGGCGCTCTGATCGTCCTGCCGTTCGCCGGCTATTACCTCGGTCGTGAGATCTACGAGTTCAACCAGCAGTTGGGCATCACCATGATGGGTGGCTTCATGAGCTGGCTGTGGATCATCCAGGCATTCCTCATCGGCGTTCTGTTCCTGGCCGGCAACTATTACCTGTGGACCGGTATGGGCCGGATTCCAGGTGCGGAGCGCTTCACGCCGTACGTGAAATGGATGCTCCTGGTGCTGGTGCTGGGATTCATCGTCTGGGCCACCCCGCACACCATGATCGCCAGCCGCGACGAGATCGCCGCCATGGGAGGGACTCACCACCCGTTCCTCGGCGCCCTCGGCGTCATGAGCGCTAAGAACACTGCGGTCAACCTGATGATCCTGACGACGTTCCTGTCCTTCATGCTGTACCGCCGGGCAAACAAGATCCCGGTGGTCGCCTGGGCCAGGTCTGGAACGATCGTCCAGGGAACATCGCTGGTCCTCTCCGCGGCCATCGTCCTCTTCTACGGCATCTACGGCTACTTCGTTACCGCGATCGTGAGAATCGGGTTCAGCGTCTATCAGGTCCTGGCTGTGCTCGCTGCCATGATCTTCGTGGTGGTCCTGGACGCGGCCATGCTCAGGGGTGCCGAGTCCCGTGGAGCCATACAGTGGGGGAGGATGCCGGCCCGCTCACAGTACGCGCTGTTCATCCTGGCGGTCACGTTCACGTGGCTCATGGGCCTCATGGGGTTCGCCCGCAGCGGGATCCGCCAGCACTGGCACGTCTACGAGGTCATCCGAGATACGAGCCCGCAGGCGGCCACCCCGGCCCTCGGCCCCGCTGCGACGATGATCAGCGTCTGCGTGCTGATCTTCCTTGGCCTGGTGGCGCTCATCTTCTGGATAGGAGGTCTGGTGGAGAAACCGGCTTCGCGGAACCGCACCAGGCTCGTAGGTGGGGGTGGAGCTGCAGCTGCAGCCGAGGCCAAGGCTGAGTGGGGTTGACCATGTGGCGGACGAACCTCGCCGTGGGTCTGACCGTTCTCGGGACCCTCGCCGCATATACGGCTGTGGCCAATCTCATTCCGCAGCTGGAGTCGGATGTGCCCTCGGAGCTCGTTCTGTCGGCAAACGCGTCGACCCAGGAGCTCGTGGCAGCGGGAGAGAATGTGTACCTGGGTGCCGGCGGGTGCACTGCCTGCCACGGCCTGGGAACGCGAGCGCCGGACCTGCTGGAAGTGGCGGGCAGCGTCTGCCGGGAGCGCCGCCCCGCCCTGAAGTGCAAGGAATACCTGTACGAGTCGCTGACCGATCCGGCAGCATACGTGGTCGAGGGCTTCCAGGCCATCATGCCCGACCTGCGCCGCACGCTGTCGGAAGAGCAGGTGTGGGCCACGGTGGCCTTCCTGCAGAGTCAGGGAGGAGCGGTAACGGTAACGTCAGCGGACTTCGCGGCGAGCGAGCCCGAAGATCAGGACATGGCAGCCAGCGACGCTTCGGTGGCGGGAACCGGGGAGGCCGGAGACACTACGAACCCGCGGGGGATACTGGAGACGGCCGGGTGTCTGGCCTGCCACGCGCTGGAAGGAGAGGGAGGCCTGGTGGGTCCGCCGTTCGACGGCATGGGCGGCGGGCTCGACGCGGACTACATTCGCCGCTCGATTCTGTTTCCGCAGGCCGACACGGCCCGGGGCTACGAGGCGTTTGCAGGCACGATGCCTGCGACCTTCGCCGATCAGCTGACGGCGGGCCAGCTCGAGTCCATCGTCCGCTTCCTGTCGGAATCCCAGTGAGTACAGGGCTGTTTTCTCACGTGAAGCGAGAGGAGGCCTACATCCGGTGACGGACCGGAACCGAGTCGGCAGCTCCGGACACGGGTGGCGTGGTCTGCTGAGGCACCCGTTCTGGCAGGCTGTTCTGATACTGACGGGTTCGTGGCTTCTCATCAGGATCGGGATAGTCTATCTACCCCCGCTCTTCGGAGTGCGCAGCGCTCCGGTTCCGGGTTCGGTGCTGATGCAGTACATGCTGACGGTTCTCGTAGGGGTTCTGCTGTACGTGAGCGCAGACGAGGAGCGGTGGATGCTCTTCAAGCAGCCGATCCACCGACTGCTGGTGGATCCGCAGTGGCGCGTCGCTCGGGCGACCGTGCTCGTCGCCGTTCCGCTCTTGGTAGGATTCGGAACGTACCTAAAGGTGAGTGCCAGCGTCGGAGCTCCGTCGGGACTGCGCTCCGTGCACCCGGCGCCGCCGACCCGGATCAGCTTCAAGGGCAGGACGCTTCGTCTGGAAGGCCTGGACAGCCCGCTGCGCGGGCAAGGCTCCATGGAAGATCACCTGGCCACGGGCGCAACCGTATACGTGCGAAACTGCGTCCCGTGTCACGGCGATCGGCTGGACGGCCGGGGGCACTACGCGCACGCCTTCAGTCCGGTACCTGCAGACTTCACCAGCAACGGCACCATCGCTCAGCTGACCGAGAGTTACGTATTCTGGCGTGTGGCCAAGGGCGGACCCGGGCTTCCCAAGGAGGGAACGCCGTGGAACTCGGCCATGCCCGCCTGGGAGGACTTTCTCAGTGAGGACGAGATCTGGGCCGTGATCCTGTACCTGTACGACCGGACTGGCTGGACTCCACTTACGTGGGAACACGATGACGAAGAGGGCGCGCGTTGAGTCCCGGCGGGCGCGTCAGGGCGATGCTGACAGCCGCGACTGCGACGTCCTTGGTAGCGGCGACTGGCGGCGCATCGGGCCAGGACCTGGAGCGAGGACGAGCGGTGTATGAGAAGTGGTGCGTCGAGTGTCACGGCTCGGACGGCAGAGGGGACGGACCGGCGGCTACCTACATGCTCCCCCGGCCGCGGGACTTTGTACAGGCCAGGTACCAGATCAGGACGACAGCCAGCGGTGAGCTGCCGACGGACGACGACATTTCCAGAGTCCTCCTTCGAGGAATGCCCGGCACGACCATGCCGGCCTGGGATAACCTCGACGAAAAAGAGCGCGCGGACGTGCTGGCGTACGTTAAGAGCTTCTCGGCTTTCTTCGAGGATGCGCCTCCCGAGCCGATGGCCTTCACCGGCGATCCCGGCGGGGGCGCCGCTGCGCTGTCTGCCGGCAGCGAGGTGTACGATAAGCTCGAATGCTGGAAGTGCCATGGAGCGTCGGGTCGCGGGAATGGCCAGTCTACTCCGACGCTCGAGGATTGGCGCAAGCTGCCGATAAGGGCTACCGATCTCACGGAGCCCTGGGTTTTCAATGGGGGTATGGGTGTCGAGGCCATTCACACGCGCTTCCTCACGGGCCTGGACGGAACTCCGATGCCTGCCTACAGCGACGCCCTTGAATCGGGGATCGTGAGCGACCGGGATCTGTGGGACCTGGCTCACTACGTCCACAGCCTCGGTCCGGGAAAGGAGCCGACAGTTCGGGAACTCATCGAGGCGGTGCGCGTCGCGGGCGTGCTTCCCAAGGGTCCTGGCGACGGCGGATGGGCCGAAGCGGAAGCGTTCTACGTTCCGCTCGTCGGCCAGGTCGTCCTGAAGCCGCGGCAGTTCTCACCGACGGTCGACGGCGTCTGGGTTCGGGCCTTTCACGACGGCAGTGAGCTGGCCATGCTGCTGACGTGGAACGATCCGTCGCGCAGCCCCGATCCGGACTGGGACGAGTGGCAGGCGCGTCTTGCCGCTTCCCTGTATGCCGATGGGGAGGAACCGGTCACGGAGCGGCGCTTATCCGACGGCTTTGTCGTTCAGTTTCCCCCGGGCATCCCGGAAGGCACCGAGCGACCGTACTTCCTCATGGGCAACGCGCGGCATCCCGTTATCGTGTGGAACTGGGAGAGTCAAACCGGTGCCTCCGAGTTGAGGGCCCGGGGCCTCGGAGCAATGGAGGCGCTTGAGGCAAACCATCTGAGAGGGGTCGCATCCTACGACGACGGCCAGTGGCGGCTACAGTTGCGGCGGGCGCTCGATACGGGCGGCACGGAGACTCTAGCCTTTCGTGAAGGCACGCCCATTCCGGTGGCGTTCTTCGCGTGGGACGGGTCGAGCGCAGAGGATGTCAGACGGGGATCGGTGAGTGGCTGGTACTTCATCCACCTGGCCGAGCCCACATCACCCATGGCCTACGCGGCGCCCCTCATAGCCGCTCTTGTGACCGGCGCGCTGGGACTGCTGGTGGTGGCTCGAGCTCAGAAGCGAGAGCTCTCGCGTGCGGACGCCGTGGCACAGGCGTGAATGAGCAAGGTTTATCAGGAAGAGAGCCGGGGGCGTCCCCCGTGAAACCTATCGACGAGTTCACTGAAGGGAGGCTTTTATGGAGGCGAAGCACCTGGAGAGAGGTCTCGCGGCTGTGGCGGCGGTTGCGCTGTTTGCGTGCGGAGGCGACGGCGACGGAGACCGGACCGAGTCGCGGCCGGGCGGCGAGGCCGAACTGGCACCTGCGCCGGTCGTCGACCCCGCGGTCGCTGCGACGATCAGGGGGGTGGTGGCGTTCGAGGGTGAGGCCCTGGTAGCGGTCGAGATCGATATGTCGGAGGAACCCGCGTGCGCCGAGAAGTACACGGCCGGTCCACCAATGACCCACGATGTAGTGGCTGAGAACGGGCGGCTGGCCAATGTGTTCGTGTACGTAAAGGAAGGGTTGGAAGGCACGTTTCCCGTTCCGGCCGATCCGGTCGTGCTCGACCAGGACGGTTGCCGCTACCATCCACACGTCCTGGGAATCCAGGTGGGTCAGACTCTGCTGGTCCGAAACAGCGATCCAACCCTTCACAACATCAACGCGCAGCCCAGCGTGAATCGCGGCTTCAACATCAGCCAGCCGCAGGCCGGCATGGAGTCACGACGTGACTTCCGGCGGCCGGAGGTGATGATTCCCGTCAAATGCGACGTACATGGCTGGATGGGTTCCTACATCGGAGTGCTCGACCACCCGTATCACTCCGTTTCAGCCGCGGATGGCTCCTTCTCGCTATCGCCACTTCCGCCCGGAACGTACGTGATCGAAGGATGGCACGAGGTCTACGGCACGGCGAAACAGGAAGTCACGGTGGGAGATGGCGAGACTGCCGAGATCTCGTTCACCTTCAGCGCCGACATGGCGGCGGACGCGATCGTCCCCTTAGGGGAGCCTGTCGAGCTGCATGCTGATCACCAGGGCACTGCTGTGTACGCCGGAAACGGGATTCGTGCGGCCGGCCGCGAATAGCAGGCCGTAGAAAAGGAAACGCAGAGGAGGAGCATGGACTGGTCGCTGCCGCTGAACGCGTCCACCCAGGGCGCCATGATCGACCGTCTGTTCTGGCTGATCTTCGCCATTACCATGGCGGCATTAGTCATAGTGGAATCCGGTGTGCTGTGGTTCCTGTGGCGCTATCGCCGCAGAGAAGGCCGGCGGGCCCGATACACTCACGGTAACAACGTGGCCGAGGTCGTCTGGACGGCGGTACCGGCCCTCGTGATGATCTTCCTAGGCATCTACAGCGGCCGGATCTGGGCCCAAATCCGTAGCCCGGAGTCATTCCCCGAAGATGCACTCACCATTCGGGTTGTGGCCAAACAGTTCGAGTGGAATATTACATACCCCGGGAGCGATCGTGTGCTCGGAAGTAACGATGATTTCACGATTCGCAACCGTTTCGAGATTCCAGTGGATGAGCCCGTCGTCGTGCGTCTCCAATCCGAGGACGTGATTCACTCGTTCTTCATTCCGCAATTGCGTGTGAAGCAGGATGCCGTCCCCGGAATGGTGATCCCCATCTGGTTCCAGGCCACGGAAACGGGTCAGTTCCAGATTGGCTGCGCTGAGCTCTGCGGGCTTGGGCACTACCGCATGAGAGCCCGCGTGAAGGTGCACGATCAGCCGTCTTACCGGAGGTGGGTTACGGAAAGAAGCGCGGCGGCGCTCGGGGTGACCGACTGAGTAGAGCGGGAAAGGGACAGAGCGCATGGCGACGATCGTAGCGGAAGCGACCGGTACGCCCATCCTCGAGGAAGAGCACGGGCGGCCGTTCATTCGCAAATACATCTTCTCCACCGATCACAAGACGATCGGTATCCAGTTCCTCTTCATGAGCCTGTTCTTTCTGCTCGTGGGCGGCCTGCTGGCGTTGCTCATACGCTACCAGCTGGCCTGGCCGGGCCGGCCAATTCCGCTCGGACAGGGATTGCCCGAGACCGTGGCGCCCGCCGGGGTCATGCTTCCCGAGTTCTACAATGCGCTGGTCACCATGCACGGCACGTTCATGGTGTTCTTCGCGATAATGCCCCTCCTGGTGGGTGTGTACGCCAATTACCTCATCCCGCTGCAGATAGGCGCGCGGGACATGGCGTTTCCTCGATTGAACATGGCTTCGTTCTGGATCTCCGTTCCGGCCGGCCTGATCATGCTGGCAAGCTTCATGGTCGAGGGAGGCGCCGCCGGGGCTGGCTGGACCTCGTATGCTCCCCTCAGCGCGAGACCCGATCTGAGCGGCGTTTCGCTGGGGCAACAGATGTGGATCGTCAGTCTCGTGCTCCTGGGTCTCGGGTCGATCCTCGGGGCCGTGAATTACATCACGACCGTCACCAACATGCGGGCGCCGGGAATGACCTGGTTCCGCCTTCCTCTGTCCGTCTGGTCTCTGTTCATCACCGCCATCCTGGTGTTGCTGGCGATGCCCGTGCTATCGGCAGCCGCGATCATGCTGTTATTCGACCAGACGATAGGGACCAACTTCTTTCTGGCGTCGCAGGGCGGTCAGCCTCTTCTGTGGCAGCATCTGTTCTGGTTCTTCGGTCACCCCGAGGTATACATCCTCATCCTGCCGGCGATGGGCATGGTCTCGGAGATCATCGCCAACGGATCGCGCAAGCCGATCTTCGGCTACCGGAGCATGGTCTTCGCCATCATAGCCATCGCTTTTCTCGGATTCATCGTGTGGGGGCACCACATGTTCCAGAGCGGGATGAACCCCGCGCTGGCGATGAGCTTCATGATCTCGACACTGGTTATCGCGGTCCCTTCGGCTATCAAGGTATTCAACTGGATGGCTACGATGTGGGAGGGGAACATCCACCTTCACACTCCAATGCTGTTTGCCGTCGGCTTTGTCATGTTGTTCGTCATCGGAGGGTTGAGCGGCGTGTATATGGCCGCGACGCCGGTGGACATCTTCATCCACGACACCTACTTCATCGTGGCTCATATCCACTACGTGCTCTTCGGCGGCAGCCTCTTCGCTATCTTCGGTGCTATCTACTACTGGTTCCCGAAGATGTTTGGAAGGATGATCAACCCCACCGTCGGCAAGATTCACTTCGCTCTCACCTTCGTCCTGTTCAACGTCACGTTCTTCCCCATGCACGGCCTCGGCATGGGCGGCATGATGCGCCGGATCTACGATCCGGAGCAGTATGAGCATATAGCGGGCATGCAGGACACCAACGTGCTGGTGAGCCTGGCGGCCATAGGGCTTTTCGCGACCGGGCTCCTCTTCCTGGTGATCTTCCTCTACAGCCTGTTCCGGGGTAAGCCGGCGCCGGCGAACCCATGGAACGCCACCACCCTCGAATGGCAGACACCATCCCCGCCCAAGCATGGTAACTGGAAGGAGATCCCCGTCGTGTATCACGGTCCCTACGAGTACAGCCATCCGGCTATGGACCGCGACTGGCTTGCCCAGAACGAGCGACCCGACGTGGTGTCGCCCGCCCACCAGCCTGCGACGGGTTCAACCCCCCTCCAGAAAGGCGGAGCCTCAGAATGACGAGTCACGCGGCGACCATCGAAACGGGCGTCCGCCGGCCGGAGCGGGGGCTGGGCGTCTACGACAAGAAAGTCGGCATGTGGGTGTTTCTGTGCTCCGAGGTGATGTTCTTCACCGGACTGATCGGCTCTTACATCATCCTGCGCTTCGGCGCCTCGTCAACCTGGCCCATGCCGGGCGAGGTGCTCAACGTTCCGGTCACAGCCGTCAACACCTTCATACTGATCTGCAGCAGCATGACGATGGTGAAGGCGTTTGCTGCTATCGAGCATGGCGACCAGCGTGGATTGAGGCTTTTCCTGCTCGCGACGGCCGTCATCGGCGCCCTGTTCGTTAGTGTGCAGGTGTACGAGTATCGGGAGCTCATCCATCACGGTTTCCTGCCGAGCTCCGGCCTGTACGGGGCGACCTTCTTCACGATGACGGGCTTTCACGGTTTTCATGTTACCGTAGGAGTAATCTGCATGCTCTGGGTCACGGCCAGGGCCTTTCGGGGGGGCTACACGCTGGAGGATCACCAGGGGGTAGAGGTTATCGGCCTGTACTGGCACTTCGTGGACCTGGTCTGGATCATCCTTTTCACCATAGTCTACCTGATCTGACAACTGCGGGAGGAACGCACCGGTGAACGAAACCGAGACTCCGCTGGAAGTTGGGGAGCACAGGGCGCCGCGGTACATGGCTATCTGGGGAGCGCTGGCAGTGCTCACGATGATCGAGGTCGGGGTGGCCTTTCTCGGAATGCCTCGCAGCGTGACCATCCTGGCGCTGCTCGGGCTGGCGATCTGGAAGGCGCTCCTGGTGGCCCTGTACTTCATGCACCTCCGGTTCGAGCCGAAGCTCCTGAGGGTGGTGGCTGCAGCGCCTCTGATTCCGGCGATAATCCTGGTCGTGCTGGTCCTGTTCGAGTACTGATGCCAGGGCAATTGTTCGCGCGATCGGTCGCATCGATCCAGGGAAGAAGTGCCCGCCGCGTCTCGGTACCGGTGCTCGTGTCTTTCTTCCTGGCATGGATGCCGGACGGGGTATTCGCCTGCCCGGGGTGCATCGAGGCGACGAGCCCTGACGTCTACACGGGATTTCTATGGGGAATGGGCGTCATGATGGCGATGCCGTTCGTGCTGCTACTGGTTGTCGGCGGCGGGCTGCTGCATGCGCGGCGGAGCGCGCTGGCGGAGGAGGTGGAGCGTCTCCTCGACGACGAATCGGTACAGGGTTCGTGAATCGGGAGTTCGAGAGACAAGGGCGCGTCGCAGGGGGGCAGCGGTGAACATCAGCCGGAAGTGTGTTTCGGACGGAGCGATGGCGGGTTTCCTCGCCGGCGCGGTACTCATCGTCCTGTTCTTCTTCTACGACCTCATCCAGGGAGAGCCCCTGGCCACGCCCAGCTTTCTCTCGGGCGCCATTCTGGGGCAGGGAGCGGTAGAGACAGCGCCGCTGCGCATCGCCGCGTTCACGGCAGCCCACTTTGCGACGTTCATCATTCTGGGGATCATCGCGGCCGTGGTGACCGACGTGACGGGCGTCCCCCGCAACGTCCTGGTTGGAATCGTCTATGGCCTGTTCGGTTGCTCCGTCGTCTTCTACGTCGCTTTGATCATGTCCGGCGCGGCCATCCTCGAGGCCCCGACCTGGCCGGCGGTGTTCTTCGGCAACGTGGTCGCCGGCGTAGTGATGCTTGGCTATCTGCGCTGGGCCGGACCGGAGGAAGGTGTCACGGGAGTGCTCGGTCACCTGGCGGGCCGAACAGTGGTGCGCGAAGGACTCGCGGTCGGACTGCTGGGGGCGGGCGTGGTCGCCCTGTGGTTCCTTGTGGTCGATTCGGTCGTGGGGCGCCCTCTGTTTACCCCTGCCGCGCTCGGATCGGCGCTGTTCCACGGTGCCTCCGCGGCCGAGAACGTGATCGTCTCGGTCGGCACGGTCGTCGGTTATACCATGTTCCACGTGTCCGCCTTCCTGGTAGTCGGACTCGTCGCTTCAGCGCTGGTCACCCAGGTGGAGAAGTTCCCCCCTCTCGCGTTCGGTCTGCTGCTGTTGTTCGTGGTATTCGAGACGTTCTTTGTCCTCATCGCAGCGATGCTCGGTGCTTGGCTCATGCGAGAGCTGGCATGGTGGTCTGTGCTGATGGGCAACGTGCTGGCCGCAGGGTCGATGGGCGCTTATCTGTGGAAAGCGCACCCGAATCTGCGCGAGCGACTGCGAGATGATGTCCTATGGACGGATCGCTAGCCGGCAACCCTCTTCTCGAGTAGGTGCAAGACATGGCCCCGATCGTGAATTCGCCCGTCCTCGTAAGCCAGGTACAGGTGGCCGACGGCGTGGCGCGACTGCAGCGTAACGGTACGATGGAGGAGTTCGAGTTGAAGGAGCTGCCGGGCGGTTTCGTCCGCTGGCAGCTCGAGTACAAGAGAAGCATTTACGACGCCATCGAGCGCGACGAGTACATCGCCTTCAACGCGGGACATCTGCCGGTGGTCGGGACGTGGAGCGGCGAATCACTGGTCCCCAACCTGGCCAACAAGGGGGTGGGGTTCACGCCCAGGGACGAACACCTGGATCACTATCGGTCGCTGGTGGAGGACGCGGTCGATCAGATCGGCGAGCTGCCGCCGCACGCGGTGGACAAGACGAGGGGCCTTCGCCTGGCCGCCGCGCGCGAGATCTACTCACACCCCGAGCACATCGACTGGCGGCGTCTGGGCCTGCTGGAAATCTTCGAGGGGGCGACCTTTCACAATCTCACGCAGAATCCGGTCGCCTCTGTCCTATGGACCGGCAACTCGCCGGTGTTCCTCAGCTTTCAGGTAGACTGCGTCGTCGAGATCATGACGCCGGAAGATCCCCGGTACCGATTCTGCTGGGCCATGCGGCGGCTCTTCGAGTACGAGCCGTTCCACGTCGTCCAGACGATGTTCCCCTACTCGTACTGTTTCTGGGTGGTCGGCTTCACTGACAAGACGCCGAAGCGACGGTATCCGGGGAAGGGGGACAGCCGGCGCACGTTGTGCCCACGCCAGTAATGCTACTTGATGCGCTCGCGCCGTCGCGGCGTGCAGGCCCGGCGGATGCTTGAGGAGCTTGTGCGGCGACGGCGACCCCTCCAGGTCCAACGTCGTCCTACGGTACCTGAGCCTGGTCGGCGATTTCCTTCTCGTCGTAGTAGTCCAGCTTGTGCAGCGGCATCACTACGCTGGTGAGGACGTTCAGCACGTGAGCTCCGAGGCGCTTGTAGAAGCGCGTTCCCATGACGACGGCCGTTGAGGTACTGGCGTCGTAGTCGCTGCGGGCCACCCGGCCGACCAGGGCATCACACCGGCGGGCCATGTCTCGCCCCTCGCTGATCAGATCTATCGCCCGTTCGCGGTCGGATGTAGCGAACACGTCAGCCGTCGCTTCGAATGCTGTTTCCACACCCGCACGGATCTCGCGCAGCTCACCCACGATATCGTCCTCGGGCAGTGGCTCGGGATGATAGTCCCGTACCTCCGAGAGGTTCTTGGCGTAGTCTCCGAGCCGTTCAACGTCCTTCACAAGGCTCATCAGAAGCAGACAGTACGGAAGCGACGGCGAGGTGCCCCTCACCGAGAGATGGGCGATCACCTGCTTGCGGATCATCCGCTCCAGCTTGTTGACCTCCACGTCCCGCTTCGAGATCTGCGTGCGCAGGTCCGGTGAGACGGCTGGTCCGAAGTAGGCATCGCCTGCCTGCGAGGTCATCTCGCGGGTCAGCTTCAGCATGCGGGCAAAGTTCTCGCCCATCTCGGCCAGCGGCCTCTCGGAGCGGAAGATAGCTAACAATTCACGAAGCATGACTGTCCTCCCCGGCTATCCGAGCAGCCTGTTCAAAAGGGCGAATAGTGCCGGCAACCCATAGAACAGGACCACCACGTACAGGAACGCGTACTTGCGTGATTCTACAGCGATGTCGGCGAGTTTGCGCGCGGCCCTCAGCGGAATGTTTCTGATTCTCTCGAAGGGGTAGATCAGCAGCGTAGCGCTCATGTTGAACAGCAGGTGGACCAGTGCGATGGTGATCCCCCAGCGGGCGTTCGGTCCCGTCACCGCCAGCGCCGCGAGCAGCGCGGTGACCGTGGTGCCGACGTTGGCCCCGATGGTTATGGGGAAAGCCTGCTCGAGCGTGATCAACCCCGCCCCGGCCAGAGGCACCAGAAGCGCCGTGGTGATGGAGCTGGACTGAACCATCACCGTGACCAGAACTCCAACCAGAAGGGCTAGCGCAGGAGCCCGGTGGAGTCCCCGCGACACGATCACCTCGACGCGGGAATGCATAGCGGTGCGCATGGTTCTGACGAGCAGCATCAGGGCCACGTAGATGAGGACGCCCGAGAGAAGGATCAGCAAGACAGCCTGCAGTCTCTCCGATCCCACCACCATATGGATCGCCCCCTTGATTGGTCCCAAGGCGGCCTTGAGCGCTCCTCTGATGGGGCTGTCATACTCCACCCCGCCACCGAACCCGGTGAGCAGCGACGAGAGACCCGTCGCCGTGCGCTGCAGGTATCCTGTCAGTATCTCCAGCGGCAGGAGTAACGCCACTGCCAGGTAGTTGAAGAAGTCGTGACAGGTGGCCACCGAGAACGCTCTGTGGAACTCCTCCCGCCGTCCCATGTGGGCTATGGACACGATCGTGTTTGTCACCGTCGTCCCGATGTTGGCTCCCATGATCATGGGCACGGCGTTGGCTATGGGCAGGGGATTCTCGGGTGCAGCTACCAGCGCGACGATCAGCGAGGTGGTTACCGACGAGCTCTGAACGAGAGTCGTGGCCAGGATCCCGACCATCAGAGCCATGAACGGGTTCTCGGTCGCCGCGAAGAACGACTCGAGCATACCGCGCCCGAGCGACTTGAAGCCATCGCCCAGCCCGTTTACGCCCAGCAGGAAGATGAAGAGCAGGGCCAGGACGGTCAGAAGGCGAACCACGGGACGAGCACGTGCCGCTGCAGGGACGTGTGTGGCTGCGGTCTTGCCTGAGTTCAAAGAAGCGCTCTATCGGACGGTTTCGGCCAGGGTTCGCGCCCTGCCGCTGTGGGCCGGAGCCAAAGTCGCCGGGCATCGCGGCTTGGGCAAGGGCAGCGACCGCATTCGTCATCGTGTGTCACTGGACTTCGGATTCGCGCGTTGTTTCCCATAGGAGGGGTGCACCCACGACTCGCAGGGCAGGTCTGGCGGACTTGCCCCGGTTGCGGGCAGTTAGTGCTGCCTCCCCATGAATCTGCCTTGAAGAACCCGGCGCGAGGCTCCCGGGAATAGGGTACGGCGGACGCACCGCCGCCTCTTACGGCCGTTTTCTCAGCTCAGCTTCGGCAAGCCGATGCGGAAAGCTGTCCGGTTCTTCGCGGCTCTGTGTATCGCCGCCGGCATCTGCCCGTCGAGCGATCTGCGAGCTCAGGGCAATCCCGCCGACCATGCCCCCGCCTACGTGGTCAGCGACAGGACAGCCGCCAAGAACCGGCGGGAACTCGGGATAATAGCCCGGCCGTTGGGCTCGCTCGATCCGTGTAGCCGCTCAAAGGGTCCGAACTTCATCAACTTCGTGAGTCGTGGCCGAAGCGCAGGTGAGGCAACCTACCTTTACGGGATCGATCTGTGCACAAGGCGTCCCTTCGTGTACAGGGAGCCAACCCAGACCGGCGTCATTGCCGGCTTCGACGCAAACCCACCGCGTATCCATTGGGCCACCGACCCGACGGACACTCGTAACCTGCGAGGCGACCGTTTCGCTTTCGAGATCATGGCGGGGCTGGAGGGAGTGTTCACTTCGGCCAGGATCGACTACGGGCTCTCTGTCGACCAGGTCGCGGACGCGTCGCTCGCCCCGTCACTGGGAGTCCGGTTCGGCAGGTTGCGCTTCTCTTTCGCGCACGCAGCCTACCCGATGGACGATACCTGGTTGACGAAGGTGGCGGTGATGCCGTTCCGGAAGAGTGCCACGAATACGCGGCCGCAGGCCAGTCGTGGACCGGCGGACTCTCGGGGAACGATCGCCTACCACGAACCCCTAGACGACCTGTGCAACGCAACCAATATCGGCATCCGTGGAGTCGACGAGTTCAGACTCAGAGAGAGAGATGACGGCGCGTTTCCGGTGAGCTTGGAGATGGTCTCCTATTGCACAGGAGATTATGCGCACTACGACGTTCGGACCGAGACCGATCAGAGCTACTTCAATGAGTTCAACAACACGTACCCGCAGTTCGCGAACTGGGGAGAGATCCCGCGCGCGGGGCTGCTGAGCAACCTGGCGATCATCGGGGGCTACGGCCAGGTCGATGCCGACCTCGGCGGCTCGACCATCACTTCTCGTGTCGTCTACGTCGGGCTGGGGGTGAGCTTCGGCGACAGCCGCTGGCGCTTCGATATCGGCCGGTTGTTCCCTCTGGAAACGCTGGATATACCGGGCGACCTCACCCCGATCCGTGTGACGGTGACCGGCTGGACCGCACAGATCCAGCGCGCACTTCAACTGGGTTTCCCGGGGTTCTAGAGGCGATGGAAAAGTGTCGCTTCCACGAGTCTTTCGCCACGGAGCCGCAAGCACGATGAATACCCGGATCACCAGCGCCTTCCTGGCGCCAGTCCTCGTTCTGGGGGGCTGCGTAATACCGGCGACGACTTCCAGCCTGAGCGGTATCGCCCTGAGCGGTGGGGCGCTGGTGGCCCTGAACGAAGTCAACAACAACTCGGCAGAGAGCGAGGATAGATACCGGTACACGTGTGAAGCGGAGGTGGAAGAGGTGCTGTGGGTGCTTCAGAAGGTGATCCGCCAGGCCAACCAGGAGACGCTTTTCGCATCTGGCCCTGGAGACGCCTCGGCGGACCGCTCGGGCAATCCGAAACCCCCGGAGCGAAGCGCGCCGCCCCACGTGGTTCCGAGGAAGCAATGGACCCCGGTACCGTACTTCGAGATCGACATGCGCCTGTCGCGAGCCAACGCTGACTCGGTTGTATACGTGATATCACACCAGCGAAGCAGCCGGGTGGCCGTCGCGGTCGTCGCGGGCCGTACAGCCGAGACCGTTGTCGTGGAGTTCTTCCCGTACGAGCCCGAGACCGGCGCCTTCCTCATGCTTACAACCGACGAGTCACAGAGAAACGCCGTTGAGGAGTTGCACCAGCGATTTTACCTGACGGCCCGGGAGCTGTTCGGAGACGCGGGTCTGCGGCGTGAGAACCCTGTGGTCAATCGGACGCTGAGGTCCGAGACCAGCCGGGAGGGAGATTCGCTATGAGGGGGCCAAGGATCGCCGCGACGGGCAGCTTCGCTGTCCCGGAGTTCACTCGGGTCACGTTCGTGGCAGCCGTTCTTGGAATGCTGGTGACGCCCGTGAATGCGCCTGCTCAGTACTTCGGGAAGAATCCCATGCGCACGAACCCTGAGCTGGCGAGCCAGAAGCGCCTCTCGGCGGGGAGGGTGGACATCGTCTACTACTCACCCATAGACACGCTAGCCAGGCTTGCTCTCCCCATCGCCGACAGCTGCATCAACGAAATGGCAGATGTCTACGAACACGAGCTGGCGCCGCACGAGAGGGTGACGATCCTGCTGTACAGCGAGTGGGAGGACTACCGCCAGGGATGGATATTTCCGGGTTATATGACCCCTCGATCCAGCGGATACACCGAGTCGCTGAAGGGCAACATCGGGGTTTCGTTCGATGCCGATGCAGGTCGGCTTCACGAGGTCGTGTGCCACGAGATCGCGCATAAGTACCAGTACAGCATCCACGCTCAGTCCTATGATCGCCACCCGATGCAGGACATCGTGCCGAAGCGACGGGAGTACTACTTCCCGCCGTGGGTGTCGGAAGGTGACGCTACCTTCGTGAGCCGCGGCCGGAGCTCCCTCGGAGACATGTACGTCCGCTACATCGTAAACAGTGGAAAGGTGCAGTACGGGCTCGCCGAAATGCTGGGGGCGCCCCGGAGTCTGATGAGCTACTTCCTGGGCTCGGAGTTCTGGCGCTTTGTCAGTAACGACTCGGACAGCGACATCCTGGCCGAGCTACGGCGGCGGGAGAGGGGGATCTTCTCGCGCCTCCGCATGGGAGACTCTCTGAGGGTACGCTTCTTCAAGGAGCAGTCTCTATACGAGAATCCGCGGGAGGCCCTCGAGCACATTTACGGCATATCAATCGACGAGTTCGACAAGGCCTTTCGACTATATCTCAACATTCGTTTCGGGCGAGACTATACGGAGACCCTGGACGCGGCGATGTTCGCGGATCGCCTTACGGAAAAACCTGACGACTGGTACGACCGTCCTTACCTCGCACCTCCTCGCGTCGTCACGCCCGCCGATGCCGGAGGCACCGCTCCAGATACGATCGTCGACCTGTACTATACCGCCGCCAATGACGGTTACGAGGCCGTCTACGTGCGTAGCCTTCCCTATCACGAGCGACCCGTGGAGACGCCGGATCCGGCTCTGTTCGATGCATGCTTGCAGCGCCAGCCCGGAGATTGCACTGAATACGGAGAGCCGCCGCCGGAGCGAGCCGGAGAGGAAGAGGGGCTGGATCGGGCAAAGGAGGAGTTGGCCGAATCACAAGGGAGCGATCTCACCGGCGAGCAACGCCGCCGGATCAGAAACAGGATGACGCGTCATCCGGTGGCGCGAAAAGTGGTGCGCGGTGGGACGGAGGACTGTCAGTCGCTGGACATTCGTTCCAATCGTATCGACGTGTACCAGGATTCCACTCGACGGCTGCTCGCCTACGCTTGCACCGACAGCAGGCGGCAGACGAAGGTCATTGGCGTCTTCGACCTGGACCTGGGCCGCGAGATCGAGCGCTACCCCCTCCCGGGCTTGGGGACTGTGCGCTCCCCCTCCTGGTCTCCGGACGGACTGTCGCTCGCCTTCTCGGGCATCGCCAACTCCGGCACCTCGGACCTGTACCGCATCGACCGCCGCGACGGCAGTGTCATCAAGCTCACGGATGACGTGTTCGCCGACGGCGAGCTGGACTGGTCACCTGACGGACGCCGGATAGTCTTCTCCTCTGACCGCGGCCCGTTCGGCGATCACGGACGCGGAAAGACGCACGCGAATCTCTACCTGCTGGAGCTGGAAAGCGGACGCATCTTCTTCCTTACATACGGCGATTGGATAGACCTCGCTCCCACCTGGTCTCCGGACGGGTCGCGAATCCTGTTCGTTTCAGACCGGAACGGAGCGTTCGACCTGTACGTGGTCGATGTCAACGGCACGGGTCGGAAGGTTACGAACATCTCCACAGGTATCCTGTCAGGGCAGTGGTGGCCGGACGGTCAGTCTATCGTCTTCACTGCCTTCGACGGCGGCCAGCAGATCTATCGGATGGAAACACTCGGCCCCACAGAACCCGGCGCCCCGCACGATTCCGGGCTGATCGCGCTAGGAGAGTCTTTCTTCCGCGGAGGTTTCGACCGCGTGTGGACTCCAAGCTGGTCGTGGGCAGAACACCTCGGGCATCCGCTGGTGCGCATGGCCGAGCCGGCGCCGGTACCGGAGCGCTATCACATCACCATCGGAGACGTGGGAGGGGAATGGTCCTCGAGCTTCGGGCAGGCGGGCGCGAGCCTCTTCTTCAGCAATCGCGACAACAGCCAGCTCTTCTACTCGTTGTTCTACACGGGGCTCTTTTCTGGCAACTCCCGGACCGCACTGCTGGATGTCGCCGATTTCCAGAACATGCACGCGGAAATCGGATATATTAACCTCAGCAAACGGCTGTTCTGGGGAGGACGATGCTACAGGCACTCAGGCCTGTTCACGGACGAGGTCTTTCGCAACATCTATGGTGAGGACCGACTCGGCTGCGGGCTCCTGGGTCAGTATCCCATGTCGGTCTTCCGCAGGCTCGAGTTCTCAGTCGGCGTCGAGTGGTCGAAACAGGCCGACTTCCCGGATCTCCTGCTGGTGGATTTCCACGAGCTTCGGAGTCATCCGAACGACATCAGGTTCGGCCGGCAAGCGTTGCTGATGCGCGTCGGTGCAGCGTACGTGAAAGACAACACCCTATGGGTGGGCAACTTCTATCCGGTGGATGGCTGGCGCAGCCGATTGACGTGCGGTTTCGATCTGGACGTCAACCACTTGCGGGCCGACACGTATACGTGTCAGGCCGATGTGCGGAAGTACTTCCGAATAGGCCAGCGCAGCAACTGGGGTACCAGGCTGTATCTGTTCCACAGCGGAGGTTTCACTCCCAGCCGTTTCACCCTGGACTGGCGCAATCACCTGACGTTGTATCCCCAGTACGGCCTGTACGGATCGACTGGCTGGATCGCCAACCTGTTTCTCGGGTTTCCGCTCATTGACCGCCTCCATATAGGCCTTCCTGTGGCTGGGTTGACCTTCCCTCGCATTCGCGGCTCGATCTTCACCGACCTGGGGCAGGCGTGGCTCCGAGGACAGTCGATGGGTCCCGTATGGGGTGACGTCGGTCTGCGTGCGACAACGAAGCTCGGCTTCATCTGGCTGTCGCTCTCGTGGGGGAAGATGTTCTTTCTCGAGGGGCCAGGGCTCCAGCTACCGGACAGGTACCAGGGCACCCGCTGGATGTTCACCATCAAGGGACTTCCGTAGCACACCAGACAGGCTTCTGTCACCTCTTGCCCCGGCGACCGGCAGGTCGCGAATCTACGCGGTGTCCGTGCGCCCTGGCGGCGCCAGACCCGAATCTCCGCCAAAGGAATTGACCGATGTCGCGAGTCTCTCCCACGTCAGCGAACGACAATGACCGATGGGACCTCGAGGCGATCTATCCGGATCGCGCGTCGTGGGAGGCGGCTCTTCGCCGCGTCGAGAGTGGCACACGGTCCCTGGTGGAGTTTCGAGGAACACTCGCCGAGTCGGCACAGCGACTCCGCGCCTGCTTCGATCACTACTACGAGACTCTCAAGGAGCTGTACAGGGCTTCTTCCTACGCGTCGATGAGCTACCACGAGGACATGCGCGCGGCGGACACGGCAGCCATGGAACAGAGGGTCAGCCTGCTCTCTACGGGTTTCGCCGAGGCGTCCAGCTTCCTGGAGCCCGAGATCCTGGCCATCGGACGCCCGCAGGTGGAGGACTACCTCGAGCGTGAGGCGGGTCTGGAAGTATACCGGCATCGACTAAATGACGTTCTGCGGCGCGCTGAACATACGCGTTCACCCGGGGAGGAAGGCATCATCGCCGCAGCGGGACTCGTCACGGATGCTCCGTACTCTGTTTATGGGATGCTGGCCAACGCGGACGCTCCGTGGCCCACGGTGAGGCTGTCGGACGGCACGGAAGTGACCCTGAATCAGGCAGCCTACGCAAAACATCGCAGTGCCGACATCCGCGATGACCGACGAATCGTCTTCGAGAGCTTCTGGGAGCTGTGGGGCGACTTCTCCAGATCTTTCGGCGCCATGCTCTACGGGCAGATCAAGAGGGACCTGTTCTATGCGAGAGTCAGGCGCTACCCGAATTCGCTGGCCGCGTCCCTCGACGAAGACCGGATTCCCGAGGAGGTGTACCGTACCCTGATCGGCCAGGCCAACGCGAATCTCGGGGTGCTGCACCGCTACCTTCGCCTCCGCGGACGGATACTGGACCTGCAGGAGATGCGCTATTACGACATCTACCCACCTCTGGTGCGACGGGACGTCTCTTTTCCCATCGCCAAAGCGAGACGGCTCGTGACGGAGTGCCTTGCCCCGCTGGGCGAGGAGAGTGCAGAAGTGACGCGTTCCGCCTTCGCCGCCCGCTGGGTCGATGTCGAGCCGCGTCCGGGGAAGAAACCCGGCGCGTACATGAACGGCCACGTCTACGATCTCCATCCCTATATTCTGCTCAACTACAACAGCGACTACGACTCGGTCTCCACCCTGGCGCACGAGTGGGGTCACGCGCTGCACTCACACCTGGCCAACAGTAGCCAGCACTTCGCCAACGCCAACTACTCGATCTTCCTGGCGGAGGTCGCGTCCACGTTCGTCGAGGCTCTGCTAATGGATCGAATGCTGTCCGAGGCGGAGGACGAGACGGAGCGGATGTTCTATCTCGGCCACGCTCTGGAGCGACTGCGCGGCACGTTCTTCCGGCAGACCATGTTCGCCGAGTTCGAACTGGCCATCCACGAGCGGGTGGAAGCCGGAGATGCGCTTACTGGTGAGGGGTTCTCGACGCTGTATGGGGAGCTCCTTCGGCGTTATCACGGCCACGCCGACGGGGTAGTCCTCATCGACGACAGGTTCAACGTCGAATGGGCGTACATCCCGCACTTCTACTACAACTTCTATGTCTACCAGTATGCAACATCCCTGGCGGCTTCCTCCCTCCTGGTCGAGAAGGTGCTCGAAGGAGAGACCGGTGCGGCGAAGCGGTACCTGGACCTTCTCCGGACCGGGGGCAACGGGTACGCCTATGAGCTTCTCACACAGGCGGGGGTCGACCTCTCGTCGCCGGAGCCGTACGCGGCCCTGATGCGCCGAATGGAGGCGATCATGGACGAGATCGAGGGCATACTGGGCGAGCCATAGACGCACTCACGGTCAAACGCCGATCACGCCCGGCTCATCGACGCTCTGGAAACCGACGCCCCCGCGCCCGATATGTTCGGCAAGCGACCACCGCACTGCTGCGGCGGACCCACGCAGTCGCTAGTTTGCGCCGGCACGAGATCTCGCGGCCTCATCGTCGCAGGCGGCACAGCTTTCTCCAGACCCTATCATGCTCAGAGTAACTCCGTTTCATCCGCGGACCAGCGAACTGTGTCAGGCACGGAACTGGCGACGGTGGGCAGGCTACCTGGCGGCCGAATCGTACGAGCTGACATTCGACCGTGAATACTGGGCTATCAGGACTGCGGCGGCGCTGATCGACGTCTCCCCGCTGTACAAGTACCGGATCCGGGGTCCCGACGCGGAGCGTCTCATGGACCGGATAGTCACCCGTGACGTGCGGGCGTGCGCGGTCGGCCAAGTCATCTACACTCCGTGGTGCGATGACTCCGGCAAGGTCATGGACGACGGAACCCTCGCCCGTCTGAGCGAGGACTCGTTCCGACTGACGTCTGCAGTCCCGAACCTGAACTGGTTGGTACAGAACGCGCTCGGTATGAAGGTGGAGGTCCAGGACGTCTCCGACACCACCGCGGCGCTGGCTTTGCAGGGGCCTTCATCGCGCACGATACTCCAATCGGTGTGCGACGCCGATCTGAACGCCCTCCGATTCTTCCGGCAGACAGCCGCTCCGTTGGCCGGCGTGCAGGTGTTCATCTCCCGTACCGGCTACACGGGAGACCTTGGGTACGAGATCTGGGTCGACTCCGATCTGGCACTGCCGGTCTGGGATTCGCTGGTGGGGGCGGGCGAAGCCTACGGTCTCCAGCCTGCCGGCCTGCTGGCGCTGGACATGGCCAGGATCGAGGCGGGGTTGTTGCTCATCGCGGTCGACTACGTCTCCGCCCGGGAAGCCCTCATCGAGAGTCGCACCTCCTCGCCGTTCGAGCTCGGATTGGGTTGGACAGTCGATCTCGGGAAGGATTTCTTCGTGGGCAGAAGCGCTCTCGTGCGAGAACACGAGCGGGGGGCCGCGTGGCAGTTGCGCGGGCTCGAGGTCCAATGGGACGGACTGGAGAGGCTGTACGCTCAGGTCGGCCTACCGCCGCAACTGCCGGCACACGCCTGGCGCAGCAGCGTTCCGGTCTACGCGAACGGAAGCGAGGTGGGGTATGCGACCAGCGGTTGCTGGTCCCCTTTGCTCAAGAGATACATCGCGCTGGCCCACCTTCGAAACGACCGCGCCGCCCCGGGAAGTGAGGTGCAGATCGAGGTGACGGTGGAACACCAGCGCCGGCAGGCGCCGGCCTCTGTGGTGACCACGCCCTTCTTCGATCCCGCTCGGAAGCGAGCCTGAGGTCGCGCATGCCACCCTACGACGCGATCGTCATTGGCGGCGGGCACAACGGCCTGACCAACGCGGCGTATCTCGCGCGAGCCGGCAGAAAGGTACTGGTGCTGGAACGGCGTCACCTGACCGGTGGGTCGACCGTCACGGAGGAGGTTTACCCGGGATTCAAGTACTCGGTCTGCTCTTACGTGGTGAGCCTCCTCCGACAGGAGATCATCCGAGATCTGGAGCTGGCGCGCCACGGACTCGAGATCCTGCCTCTGGAAAGCACATTCACGCCGCTTCCCAACGGCGACCACCTCGCTCGGTGGTCGGATCACGATAAGACGCGCAGCGAGCTGTACCGGCATTCGCCGCGGGACGCCGAGGCCTACGACGACTTCGGTCGGCTCATGTACCGCATGGCGGTGGCGGTCAAGCCGATCCTCTCGATGATCCCGCCGGACCCCACCTCCCTGAGCTTGAAGGAACTCAAGGGGCTGCTGCGCCTCGGACGGCATTTCCGCAGCCTGGGCCGAAAGGACTTCGCCTCGCTGTACCGGCTGCTGACCATGAGTTCCGCCGACTACCTTGAGGAATGGTTCGAGACGGAGCCTCTCATCGCGACCATGTCGGCCAGCGGCATCATCGGCACCTTCCTCGGTCCACGCTCTCCGGGGACGGCCTACGTACAACTGCACCATTACATGGGAGAGATCGACGGTGTCTTCCGTGCTTGGGGATTTCCCCGCGGCGGAACCGGCAGTGTCGCAAACGCCATCGCCGCCGCCGCAGTGCGCCTCGGGGCGGAAATCCGAACCAACGCTGCGGTGGGCCAGTTGATGGTTCGGAACGGCCGGGCCGTCGGGGTGGCCCTCGAGAGCGGGGAAGAAATCCGGGCCCCGGTGGTGGTCTCGGGCCTGGATCCCAAGCGGACGTTTCTCGGGCTCGTGGATCGGGAGGACCTCCCCGACGATTTCGTCCTCGCGATCGAGCGTTACCGGATGCGAGGGTCATCCGGAAAAGTCAACCTCGCCCTGGGCGAGCTTCCGGATTTCAAGTGTCTTCCGGGAGCCGGGCCGCACCTCCGGGGAGCCATCTCCATAAGCCCATCCGTCGACTATCTGGAGAGAGCCTACGATGACGCCAAGTACGGCCAGTTCTCCAGGCGGCCGTTCATGGACGTGATCATCCCTTCGGTGATCGATCCGGGAATGGCGCCCGCGGGCAGTCACGTAATGTCGATCTTCGTTCAATACGCGCCGTACGCTATCAACGGGGGATGGAACGACGCCCGGCGAGAAGCGTTCGGTGACGCCGTAGTGAGCACACTCGCTGAGTACGCACCGAATCTGAAGGAGGCTATTCTCCACCGTCAGGTGGTCACCCCCGCTGATCTCGAAGACACCTACGGTCTGACGGAGGGCAACATCTTTCACGGAGAGCTCACGTTGCAGCAGCTGTTCTTCCTGAGGCCGGCTACGCCTTGGGCAAACTACCGCACGCCCGTACCGGGGCTCTACCAGTGTGGCTCGGGAAGCCATCCCGGTGGAGGAATCACCGGTGGTCCGGGACTGCTCGCGGCCAGGCGCATACTGGCCGACACGAAGGGCGGCGGGCGTTGAGCGCGAGCTACGACGCCATAGTCATCGGCGCGGGCCACAACGGTCTGGTCGCCGCCGCCTATCTGGCACGATCAGGGCTGCGTGTCGTGGTGCTGGAGCGACGCCGAGTGGTGGGAGGCGCTGCGGCCACCGAGGAGCTCTTTCCCGGCTTCCGCTTCGACACTGGAGCTCACCGACTGGGGAGGCTGCACCCGGCGCTGGTGAAGGATCTGGAGCTCGCCCGACATGGTCTCGAATTGGCCTGGGCGAATCCCTCGGTCCTGACACCACTTCCTGACGGCCGCTATCTCTCGCTGTGGCGAGAGCCCGATGCGGCGGCCGATTCCATAGCCGCATTCTCGAGTGCCGACGCCGAGAAGTGGGACGCCTTTACCGGGCTCGTGGCGCAAGTGGCTTCCGTCTTGAAGGCCGTCCATGGCAGCCTGCCGCCTCGGGTACCCGATGGGCCTGCACGAGATCTGGCGACTCTCATCCGGCTCGCCGGCGGGCTGAGGCGGCTGGGAAAAAAGGAGATGATAGAGGTCCTGCGGGTTCTGCCGATGTCGTTGGAGGAACTGCTGGCTGAGTGGTTCGAGACGGACGGCCTGAAGGGCACCCTGGCGGCTGCCGGCATCGTGGGCATGTGCCACGGGCCCATGTCCTCGGGAACGGCGTACATGCTCTTCCACCACCACGTAGGATGCGCTGCGGGGGCCTTACGGCCGTTACAGCGGGCCCGTGGCGGGCTGGGCAGCCTCACACGGACGCTGGCCGCGGCAGCCGGCGCGTACGGGGTGGAGATCAGGACAGGTGCCGATGTGGGCCGCATAGTGACCAGCAACGCATCTGTCCTAGGTGTGACCCTGGCCAACGGAGATGAGGTCCGTGCCAGGCTGATCCTCTCCAGCGCCGGCCCGGGGACGACTTTCCTGCGCCTGCTGGACCCCAGCCGGCTTGACCGGGACTTCGTGCAGGACGTCAGCAACGTCCGCTATCGAGGCGCCACAGCCAAGGTGCACCTGGCACTCGGAGAGCTGCCGAGATTCGGCGGGGTTCCCGCAGGAGGCGAGCACCTGTCGGGAGCGATCTCGATCAGTCCGAGCCTCGAGTACCTGGAGCGGGCGTCGGATGCCGCCAAGTACGGGACAGTATCCGGGGAGCCGTACCTGGAAGCGGTGATTCCCTCGATATCGGATCCGAGCATGGCGCCGCCCGGCCATCATTCGATGTCAGTGCTCGTTCAGTACGCACCTTATCACCTGCGCGAGGGAACCTGGGACGCGGCACGCAGAGAAGCGTTGGGGGACCTGGTGGTACAGACACTGGCCCGGTACGCCCCCAAGCTGCCTGCCTCCATCCTGCATCGGCACGTGCTGACGCCCCTTGATCTGGAGCGGGAATTCGGCCTGCAGGAGGGCAGCATCTACCACGGTGAGATGACCCTCGACAGGCTCTACTTCATGCGTCCGGTCGCAGGGTGGGCACGGTACCGGACTCCGGTTGACGGCCTCTACCTTTGCGGCGCCGGTGCCCACCCCGGCGGCGGCGTGACCGGATATCCCGGCTACAACGCTGCCCGTCGAGTCCTGGCTGACTCACGGGGCTCGAGGCATTAGCCCCCGAGCGCGGAGCCGCCGGCCGCTGCGCCACATATCCTCCGGGGCTCTCTACGAGCTGTACATGTCGATGATCCGCTCGATCGCCCGGCGGCAGACGCGACAGAAGGAATCCGCACGGGTGAACATGATGCAGTCCGTCTCCGGCCGGTACAGCCCGTGGGTCTCGTACATCGCTCCCTCGAAGGCTCCCACCCGTCCTGAGTATTGCATGGAAGCAAGGAGTTCTCGCTCGATCGCCCGTTGCTCGTGGAAGAGGGCGTCGAACTCCTCTTCCGGTGCTCGGGAATCGATCAGCGCCTGCCTTCGGGTGCGGATACCGCGGGCGTGCTCCTCGTACGCCTCCTTGTCCCACGGCGTGGGCAGCGGTACCGCCTCCTCAACCAGGTCCCCCCATTTCAGCTCATAAGTGTCGTGAAGAGCGGTCACGTTCGGCTCCCACGGCTCCGGATGAACGACGCCGCCGGTTTCGTAGGCCACCGGTGATGTGTAGTACTCGTCGGCCAGGCCTGCGAAATGGTGACCGAACTCGTGCACGAAGACGTAGTCGGCGAACTCCGTATCCACCGCGGTCGTGGCCTGGAAGTTGAGTATCCCTCCGCCCCCGTATTGCTTCTCGTTCACCAGTATCTCCACGAACTCGTAGGGCACGGAGGACAGGACGTCCCTTAAACGCCGGTTGTCGAACGTCAGCAGGTAGCGTTCCGAATCGAAGATGTTGTACTCAGCGGAGACCGGGGTACGTCGGAATTGTCCGACGTGGGGGCGGTTCACCCCCGTCCGGGGCGACGGCACGTCGATGGCCCGCACGTTGAAGGCGGATCGCCGGCTCCTGAAGGGTTCCCTCTCGAAAAGCGTCTCCGTCAGCCGACGGGCATCGGCATGGAACTTCTCCATCTGTTCCTCGGCGTAGCCCTCGCTCAGCAGGATGATGTCCACCTTCTCGTTTGGTGAGCCATTATCCAGGATCGACCACACTCGATACTCCTGGATCAGCTCAGCGGCGTTGACGAACCGCGAGTTGGGGTCGACGACGTCCGACCAGATCTCGTGGAATGTGCCGCGCTCCCCGCCACGCTTCTTCAACACGATTTGAACCGGTTCACGAGGCCAGGGGAACCGCAGTGACTCGTGAAACGTCCGGTGCGTTTCTCCAGCCTCGGCGGTCGTCTCCCACTCACCATAGATCGACGCGAAGCCTCGTGAGTACACAACCCCGTTTGTCGCGGGATCGACTATCTCGAACAGATACTTCCCCAGGTTCGTATCGTCGACCAGCCGGGTGAAGCTCCCAGCCCACGGCCCGTCGGACACCACCCTGTCCAGGCTGACGATCTCTTCTCCAAGGCCTCCGGTGTGGAAGTAGTCCACCCGCATCGTCTTCGCGGTGAAGACCCGGTCGAAGTCCGCCTGAGGCGATTGTGCCGGAGCCGGGGCAGGCGGCATGATAATCGGATACAGGAACCAGAGGAGCGCAGGTGCGAGAACCCGGCGATGACTCATGTTCAAACCTCGTGGAGTGGGATCGAATGACTCTTCATTCGCGACACATGATCGCCTCCTTCGCCCACAGCGACAACCTGCCGGGAACTCAGTCGGAAGAGGGCCAGTTGACCACGTGGACGGCTGCCGACTCAGCTCGTCCGATCGTGTCGTGCGTAGGGTACGCTCTGGCGCGATCTGGCTGACGACAGCTAGATATCGATCCCATGAGAGTAGAAATAGTGGAGCGGATGATAGAGGACGCGTTGGCAGACGAGAAGCGAACGGGACGCCTCGCCAACGCCCTTCGGGAGCGAGCGGCCAGTCGCGGTCAGACGCCGACTTCGGGTCAGCTGGAGGAAGCGGTGCGCTTCGTCAGAGAGTATGTGAGCCACGTTCCCATGTACATCACGGAGGGGACCGAGGTGGCGCGAGTCGCGGGAGTCGACGCTGAGATGAGCCGGGTGCTGGAGGAGGCCGGTTCCTACTGGCTGGCCCCGGCGGACATCATCCCGGATCAACTGGGGCTGCTGGGAGTGTTGGACGACGCCTATTGTTCGCTGACTATGATCCAGGCGATCTCCGACCGTTACGAGCAGGAAACCGGCCGGCCGTTATTCTCGCGAAACCTCCAGGAGGCGAATGAGGCCATTCGCAGGATCATCGGGGAGCCCACGGCCTCGCAATTGGACATGTACGTGGGCAGCAAGCTGGATGCGGACCCGATGATGCAGATGGTTCGGGCGTTGACGGCCGTGTCCTCCCAGCGAGACGGGTTCTCCGTGGGCGGCGACAGCGAGATCTGGGGCAACCTCTCCACCCACCAGGCCGTGCTGGCCGGGCTGGGTGGTTTGGGGCTGGCCTAGAAGCCACCGCGCCCGCCCGCCCCGTCGCACCGCCGGAGGCTCGGTACCGTACACCCATCTTTGCCCCGCAACCTGCGTCATCGGGGTATGACGGAGGGCGGCCATTCGGTAGTTTGTCGGCGATTCTGGAGAGGACGGTCGTCTCCGTACTTCGACCCTGGCCGAGAGAGAGCCATGCCCGACATAGCCCTGCCCGCGGATCGGGTCTTTCCAACGCTCAAGGAAAACATTCTCGTCGACGGCTTCCACATCGTGATCGACCTCGAGAAGTCTCGCGGCACGCTCATGGTGGATGCCCTGACGGGCAGAGAGTACCTGGACTGCTACACGTATTTCGCGACGCTCCCTATCGGACACAACCACCCGAAGCTGAATGACCCGGGCTTCACAGCCTCCCTGTTGCGAGCGGCAATCGCCAATCCGGCAAACAGCGACGTTTACTCGAGGGAGCTCGCGGGGTTCGTAGACACGTTCCGCAGAGTCGCCGTGCCCGAGGCTTTCAGACACCTGTTCTTCATCGCCGGCGGCACGTTGGCCGTCGAGAACGCGATGAAGGCGGCCTTTGACTGGAAGGCTCAATTGAACCGGGCGCGGGGAAGGGAAGGGGGAGCCGACAAGATCCTCCACTTCCGGAACGCCTTTCACGGGCGTAGCGGGTACACCCTCTCGGTCACCAACACCGATCCGACCAAGACGGACCTATTCCCCAAGTTCGATTGGCCCCGCATCTCAAGCCCCGGAATCGTGTTCCCGCTTGACGAGGCGGTTCTGGCGGCGGCAGAAGAGCAGTCGGTGGCCGAGATCAGGGCGGCTTTCGCCGAGGATCCGCACGGCATCGCGGCTATCCTCATCGAGCCTATCCAGGGGGAGGGCGGCGACGTTCACTTCCGGCCCGAGTTTTTGCAGCGGCTGCGCGAGCTCGCCGACGAGCATGAGGCGATCCTGATCTTCGATGAAGTACAGACCGGGATGGGAATAACGGGCTCCATGTGGGCTTTCCAGCAGATGGGGGTGACGCCCGACATAGTAGCGTTCGGGAAGAAGAGTCAGGTCTGCGGCATCATGAGCACGGACCGAATCGACGAGGTGCCGACAAACGTCTTCAATGTCTCGTCACGCATCAACTCGACCTGGGGTGGGAACCTCGTCGACATGGTCCGCTGTGCCCGCTATCTGGAGATTATCGACGAGGAGCGGTTGGTGGAGAACGCTGCCCGGGTGGGTGGCTACCTCCTCGAGGAGCTGCGCCGGGTGCAGGATGAGTTCCCGGACATCACCAACGTCCGCGGCCGCGGGCTGATGATCGCCTTCGACCTGCCAGGCGGCGCGGCTCGCGATCAGCTTCGGACGAGGTGTTGGGATGAGCGCCTGGCAACCCTGGGTTGCGGGCCGCGGTCAGTCAGGTTCAGGCCCTCGCTCACCTTCAGCGCGACTGACGCCGACCGGGCGGTCGCCACACTCAGAGAGGCGCTGCGCAGTTCATAGAACGGCGCTTTGCGGCCGAGTGCGACCCTTCGCCAGGCGCGGACCCGCCCTGGTCAGGCGTCGTAGCCGGAGTAGCCCAGCATCCGCTCCCGTCTGAGGAGGCGCACGAACGTCCCCAGACGTTCCTCCACGGGCTCGGCCGTGTCACCGAAGTGCTCCCGCATGGCGCTGGAGACAACAGACACGCTCGTGCGGCCGTCGAACCGGACCCAGGCGAACGAGCCGAACTCGTCAAGACGAAGCCGAGGGGCGGCCATCAGGTAAGCAAGACGACTTCCGAATCCGCGCAGTCCGCTTCCCTCCGGCTTCGGTCGCTCGATCACGACCCGGCCGCCTTCTTCTTTCCAACCGGCCTTCCGCACGGGGACAAGCCCCAGGAGATTGATCCCGTCCAGCGGGTCGCGAGTCGTAGACCTGCGCATTGGTATACGTCAGCCTCTGCCGCCCGCCCCGCGGCGCTCACCCACGAGCTTGCGAAGTGGAAGCCAGGCCAAAAGCGCGAACACGGCCGGGTAGGCGACGAGGCCGACGATGAAGCTCGGATCCCCGGTCGGCGTCAGCCTCTGTTTCCACTCCGCGAGAGTCGGGATGAAGTCCTGTCCCAAGAAGAGGAAGGCCAAGAACACGGCCATGAGCGACTCTCCGGCGATGAAACCTGATGACAGAAGCACCCCTGTGTTCTCGGCGCGGGTCCTCTCTTCCGGCGTGGCCTCTCTCTTCCGCAGACCCCTCTGGAAGACCCAGTGTATCACGCCCCCGACGAATATCGCCGCGGTGGAGTAGAACGGCAGATACATGCCTACGGCGATCAGCATCGGCGCCGGTGCCTCCACGAGAATCAGGCCGACCGCGAAGAACATTCCCGTGATGACCAGCGGCCAGGCCATTTCGCCGCCCACGATCCCGTTGGCGATGAGCGCCATCAGACCCGCCTGCGGAGCGGGAAGCTCCGCTGATCCGATTGTGTATGCGGCGTGCATCACGTTGAGAGCGGTGGCCAGGACCAGGGCGGCTCCGACCACGCCAATGATCTCTCCGACCTGCATCCTCCACGGCGTACCCCCCAGGATGTGACCTATCTTCAGGTCCTGCATCATGTCGCCTGCGATCCCGGCCGTGCAGCAGACCACCCCGGCCACGGCCAGCACGCCGGCCACGCCGTGCACATCCGTCAGCCCGATGGCGACCATGAGCACCGCGGCGATGATCAGGGCGGTCAGGGTCAAGCCGGAAATCGGGTTGTTGGAGTTGCCGATCAGGCCCACCAGGTAGCCGGCTACGGCGGCGAACAGGAAGCCCAGGACGACCATCACGGCCGTCAGGATCAGAGCTCCGGAAAGAGAGCCAGTAAAGTAGTAGTAGAGAAAGAACGTGGCCACGGCCATGGCGCTGATTGCCACGAACACCTTGTTGAAGGGCAGGTCCACTTCCGTTCGGACCGTCTCCCGCTGTCCTTCGCCACCCATATTGATGTCGGCCAGCGCCTTACGGATTCCCGACACCAACGGGCCGCGTAATCCCCATAGCGTATACAGCGCCGCGACTATCATCGTGCCCACCGCCAGGGGCCTGACCTGGTTGAACCAGACGTCCTCGCTCAGACTGACGACCGTGTCGGTGGGGGCCAGGGTCTCGCTGAGCCCGGGGTTGAGGAACACGGCGAGCGGTACCAGAAAGAGCCAGCCCATCACCGCGCCGCTGAACAGGATCGCCGAGACGCGCAGGCCCACGATATAGCCAACTCCCATGAGCATGGGTGAGGCCGCGGGAGTCTGCAGATACAAGCCGCTCCCGGCGTACTCGATCTTGTTGTGCAGGATCTCCACGGTGGAGCGTCCGAAGCCGACGGCCGCCTCGGTCTTCTCCTTGATCAGGAGGATGCCGTTGAGATTCTTGAACAGTTCCCACACGGCGGCCAGGGCGAGTCCGCCGAAGATGTACGTGGCACCTGTCTGCCCTCCCTGTCCCGCCTTCACGATCTCCGCCGCCGCTACGCTCTCGGGGAAGGGCAGGTCCGCCTCCACTACCAGTGTGCGACGCAGCACGATCACGAACAGGACACCAAGCAATCCGCCGATGAACATGATGGCGGTGCTCTCCCAGTACCGCAGGGTGTCCCACGCACCGGTGATGACGAAGGCCGGGATGGTGAATATGGCGCCCGCCATGAGCGACTCTCCAACGGAGGCCGTGGTCCGGGCGATGTTCTCCTCCAGGATCGTACCGCGGAAGGGCCTAAGTAC
>JBDHHR010000022.1:0-34866 GCA_039589295.1 Gemmatimonadota bacterium
GCGTCTGGCGACAGGGAGGTGCTGCGCTATACGTACTCGGGCACACACAATGGCGAACTGATGGAGGTGGCCCCGACCGGCAGGCGGGTCTCGATCGGCGGCTTGTCCCTCGCCCGCATAGCCGGCGGCAGGATAGCGGAAGAGTGGCCGGTCTGGGATCTCTACGGCCTCATGCAGCAGATCGGAGCGATCCCTTCCACGCCCTGAGGCGCGACGACCATGGGCATGCATGGCGTGGCCGTTCGCGCGCGTCGGGCTACTTCTTCTGGACGCGGAAGTTGAGTGTGCCGCTGTACTGAGCCAACACCACGGAGATGGTCCAGGTGCCGGGTGAACCTGAAGACGTGTCCTCGTTCAGGCTGGGGACGAGACCGTGGTCGTATACGGTTCCGCCGCTGGCGTCCCTGATAGTGACTTGGGCGGTTCCGGAAGCCGTTGTAGTAGAGTGATCGACCGACGCCTGGGTTCCCGTGTTCTCCCAGGAGTATTGCAGGGTCGCTCCCACGTCCGAGACATCAGTCGCCTGTAGCTGGAAGCTGTCCGGCGCGTTGTTGATCTGAGGGTCGAATGGCGCCAGCGGCCCGGTCGAGTCGCTGCCGCAGCCGCTCGCGATTGTGAGCGCGGCCACAAGCGCTACTGTCCGTTTCATGTTTGACCTACCTGTTTGCGAGGGGTTGGTGCTTCGAATCAGAGCCGAATCACGGACAAGAAGCATGCCGATCGCGGCATTTCGATTGGCGCAGGCAGAATGAAGATGGATCCAATTCAGTGGTAGACAACGGCTTAGGGAGCTCCGAGACACATGACAGGGGACTCGAGGCGTTGCAGATCAGTGGGCTCGCTTGTCGCTGAATCGGCGTGCAGGATGCGTCCCGTGTGGCGCAGACGGGCTGTGCGTCGAGCAAGCCCGGTGAGGCTGCTCGGCGGGCGGTTCTTGCTCGCGCGGCGGCGGTCTCGCGGAGCACTGAGGTGACATCGGAACCCCTCAAGCCGTGCCTGAAATGTGGCAGGCTCTTGCCTGACAGGACCTGCAAGCGCTGGCCCTGTACGTTCTGCGGTTTCCCGTATCCGCACGGCGACTGTAGCGACTGATCAGGGCTTCGGAACCAGTTGGCGAAGCGCCGCAGCCGCAGCCCTTCTCTCGCTCGTAGAGTCTGGGTACACTGCACGTTGAACAGGATGCTGGATCGCAGCGGACGAACCGCAAGAACAGCCGGTAGGAGGAAAAAGAATGCCCAAGTTTGTAATCGAACGCGAGATTCCCAACGCCGGGCAACTGTCGCCGGACGAGTTGCAGGCGATATCACGGACGTCATGCGACGTCCTGAGAGAGCTGGGCCCCGAGGTGCAGTGGGTGCAGAGTTACGTCACGGACGACAAGATTTACTGTGTCTACATCGCGCCGGACGAGCAGGCCGTCCGCAGACACGCCGAGATGGGCGGGTTTCCGGCGAACTGTGTCTCAGCGGTCCGTTCGGTAATAGACCCGACGACGGCGGAGTAACTGGGCGGTTTCCTTAGAGCGACCCGTTCGAGCGCCCGGTACCACGCCGGGCGCTCTGCTTTGCTCGCACGGCGGCTGCGGCTGACGGCGTCTAGCTCGAGGCGCTTGATCTCCCGTGCGAGCGCGTTCCGGTTCATTTCCATCCAGGACACCAACTTGAATCCGATCATGGAGGACCAGCTCACGAAGAAGCCGAGTCGCGGGAGGCCCGGGACAGGTTCACATGGGCCCAGGCGGGTTACGGCCTCGAAACCCGTGCAGCCGTCTTCCACATGGTGCCGGCGAGGGGACACGCAGCCTTCCCTTCTTCCTTGCCGCCACGCCGCCCCTCGGGCGAGATTCAGGCCCATGAGTGAACAACCACCGAACTATCAGCGCTTCTTCGCCGACCTCAAGCGCCGCGCCGTGTTCAAGGTGGCAGCTGTGTACGGGGCGGTGGCGTTCGTTGTTCTCCAGTTCGCCGACCTGGTGTTTCCGGCTCTGGGCCTGCCCGAGTGGACTACCACCTTCGTCGTCGCGATGGCCGCCACCGGCTTCCCCATCGCGCTGGTGCTGGCGTGGGCCTTCGAGATGACGCCCGAGGGCGTCCGCCGCACCGACCCGGCGGCGAGGGGCGAGCTGGAGGCGATCGTCGCCGAGCCGATCGGGCGACGCTGGCCGGCGGGACTGCTGGCGCTCGCCGGCATTCTTCTCCTTTACGGTGGCGGGTGGTGGGTGATCGGCCGGTCAGGCGGGGGAGCCCAACTCGCTGGCGACCGTTCAGCGGCGGCTCCGGAGGTGCCGGCGGTGGCTGTCACGCCGGAGCCCGCCGATCGGCGGAGTCTGGCGGTGCTCCCGTTCGAGGCCATGAGCGGCGATGAGGAGAGTACCCTGTTCACGGCCGGAATCCACGATGACATCCTGACGCAGCTGTCCAAGATACGGGCCCTGCGCGTTACCTCCCGGACGACCGTGATGGAGTACGCGGACACCGCGATGACCGTCCCCGAGATCGCCGCAGAGCTGGGGGTCGCTCATATCCTGGAGGGGGCGGTTCGCCGCGCGGGAAACAGGGTACGGATCAACGTCCAGCTCATCGACACCCGGGCCGACACGCACGTCTGGGCCGAGGCCTATGAACGCGAGTTGACGGCGGAGAACGTCTTTGCCATACAGGCCGAGATAGCCCTCAGCGTGGCGAGGGCGCTGGAGGCGGAGCTCACGCGCGAGGAACAGGAAGGGCTGCGGGACGTGCCGACGCGGAGCATGGCGGCCCTCGATGCATACCACCGCGGCAGAGTGCTGTTCGCGGCCAGAACGGAGGCCGATGACAGGGCCTCCGTAGGGCATTTCGAGCGCGCGGTAGAGCTGGACCCCGGGTTCGCGATGGCGTGGGTGGGGCTGCTCCGCGCGCGAACCTGGCTGATCCGAACGGGCCTCGAGTCAGACACGCTTCCGGCGCGGGAGAGCCTCGACAGGGCCCTCGAGCTGGCGCCGCACTCCGCGGAGGCTCGCCTCGCGGCCGGCTACTACTACTACTACGGGCTCGGAGACTACGAGCTGGCGCTGAGGGAGTTCGCTGCGGCGGACAGCCTCCTGCCCGATCAACTCGAGACTACCGAAGCGCTGGGCTACATTCACCGCCGGCTCGGTCACTGGCAGGAGTCGCTGGCGCTGAGTGCCAGATCTCTGGATCTCGATCCTCAGGACGCAGGTATCCTGTGGAACCACGGGGTCACCCTGCAGGCCCTCGGGGAGTACGCCGAGGCGAACCGGTTTCTGGAGCAGTCGCTGCGAGTCCACCCCGAGGCGACGCTGGTGAACGGGTGGCGGTTCAGGGAGCTTCTCTCGGTGGGCGACAGCGCATCCGCCAGGCGCTTCGCCGCCACGGCCGACGCGTTCGTCGATCCCGAGATGAGAGTGCTTTGGAAGGCCGAGCTCGCCCTGGCCAGCCGGGACTACGAGGCAGCCGTGAAGGCGCTGGAGCCTGCGGGCCGGACGGAGTCGCTGGAGTGGCTCCGCTTTCCCGCGGTGGCGAGGGGGCCGGTCTACGTCAGCAGGCTGCTTTATCTGTCCCTCTTGCACCGCTATCTGGGCGATTCGGAGCGCAGTGAGGCTTACGCCGACTCGCTGCTGGCGGAGGCGCGCCACGAGTTGGAGAGCCGGCCGCGCGCGGCCCGCTTCGATGTGTTCGGCCGGGAGGCAGTTGTTCACGCGATGATGGGTTACGCACACGCGCTGCGTGGCGAGAAGGAAGAGGCGCTGGGCGAGGCGGAGCGAGCCGTGGAGCTGTTCGACCCGGTGTACGATGCCATCGACGGCCCGACTATCAGCGAAGAATACAGCCGGGTGCTGGTACTCGTAGGCGAGTACGAGCGGGCCCTGGATGAGCTCGAGAACCTGGCCACGATCCCATCCTATCTGGGTCCCGGCAGTCTGCGGCTGGATCCGCTCTACGATCCCATCAGGGACCGGCCCCGCTTCCGGCGCCTGGTGGAGGGAGACTGGAGACGAGACCTCGGAGGATAGAGCCCTCAGACGCCACCTGCATCGGCGCTCCTTCGGCGCTACCTGCATCGCCGCCCCTTCGCCGTCATCCGCATCTCCGGGGCTTCGATGCCAGGGCGCGAATCCGTAACCACCTCGGCAGCAAGCAAGTACCGAACGGTGCAAACATCAACCCTTCTCGTGCGCTCCGAGTTTAGGTAGGCTGGATTCTGAGCGTCGCGGGACTCACCCGTCAGGCTCGAATCCATCCAGCCTCAGCCAGGAGAGTTGTTCATGAGCGTGCGACCCCTGCTGCTTGCACTCGTCGGTGCCCTCGTGATTCCGGCGGCAGCACCTGACACCGCCGTGGCGCAGGACGATGCGAGGCCGATGATCTACGCGAGCTACTTCCGCTGCGACCCGGCCGGGGAGGAAGGGGCGATGGAAATCGTCCGGGACATCTGGGCTCCGATCGTCAGAACACACATGGATGCGGGTCACGTCGACGCCTGGGGGCTGATCACCCATCACACCGGGGGGCCGTGGCGCCAGGCACTCTACCATGTGGGCAGCGATCGCGCCGCCCTCCTCGGTGCCATGGATGCAATGGTGGCCGAATTCGGCGCTGACCATCCGGACGCGGCGGCCGAGTACTCGACGATCTGCCCCACACACGATGACTACATCTGGATCTATGTCACCGGCTCGGACCCGGCCGAGGAGGTGGCCCAGACACGTCCGGTGGCTGGCCTGTCCACGTACTGGGTCTGCGAGGAAGGCCGGGAGAGCCTCGCGGACCTGCTCACCGAGGAGGTCTTCGCGCCGATCTACGACCAACAGGTGGCGGAAGGTCTGCTGAACTCCTGGGGATGGTACTCACACTTCGTCGGCGGGAAGTGGCGGCGGCTGCTGGTGCTGGACGGCTCGGACCACGAGTCCTTGCTGCAGGCCCGGGGCGCGGTCATTAGGGCTATCCGCTCAGAACATCCGGACATGGGCGCCGAGTTCTCGAGGGTGTGCGACGGGCACACGGACTATCTGTGGGACATCGCCATCGCGGAGCCCTGACTTTCCGCTCGGGCATCCGCAGCTGACGGACGGCGGCCATCGTAAGACATGTTTGTCGTCGCGCGTGCGGTCACATACGCCTCGATCTTCATCGGCCTGGTGCTGGTCTTTGTGCCCGCCCGGTTGCTCTCCTGGTCGGGCATCGGTCCACCTGAATCGATAGGAACGTGGCAGATCGCCGGGATGGTGATCGCAGCCGCCGGGGCCGTGCTGGCGCTGTGGTGCGTATTCACGTTCGCCTTCATCGGCAGGGGCACCCCGGCTCCTTTCGACCCTCCCCGGCGACTGGTGATCCGGGGCCCATACGGATTCGTGCGAAACCCCATGTATGTCGGGGCCGGATTCGTGCTCGCCGGGGCCACGCTGTTCTACGGGTCGTTACCGCTTCTCGCCTTTACCGGCTTCTTCGTTCTCTCGACCCACCTCTTCGTGGTGTTGTACGAGGAGCCCACACTCAGCCGTACTTTCGGGCCAGAGTATGAGGCCTACAGACGACGGGTACGACGGTGGAGGCCACGGAGATCAACGGAGGAGGAATCGTCGTAGTGCCCCCCGACAAACGCAGGCGGCTGACGCGGGGGCATCGATGAGATAGAATCCTGTCAAATGGGTCGCCGCATCTACTCCGCTCTGTTCTGGGTCTTCATGGCGGTGAGCTCCGCCCTTCTCTTTCTCGTCGCCCTTATGGTCTGGGCGCTCACGTCGCCGTTCGACCCGCGCAAACGGCTGCTGCATCGCTTCTCGTGCTTCTGGGCCTCGCTCTACACCTGGCTCAACCCGCTGTGGCCGGTGACCATCGTCGGGCGAGAGAAGATCCTGTCGGACCAGGCGACCGTGATGGTCGCGAACCATCTCTCCCTGCTCGACATCCTGGTGCTCTTCAGGACGTTCGCGCACTTCAAGTGGGTGTCCAAGATCGAGAACTTCCGAATTCCGTTCATCGGCTGGAACATGTCCCTGAACGGGTACATCAGGCTCAAGCGAGGCGACCGCGCCAGCGCGCTCCAGATGATGGAAGCGTGCGAACACGCGCTCGCGGGGGGAAGCTCGATCATGATGTTTCCGGAAGGCACGCGGTCCCCGACCGGCCGTCTGCGCGCCTTCAAACAGGGCGCGTTCGAGCTGGCCCTCCGCACGCGGAGACCCGTGCAGCCCATCGTGATTCAGGGAACATCGGAGGCACTTCCGAAGCGAGGTTTGGTGATCCGGGGGCGGCACCCGATCCGTGTCGCGGTACTCGATCCGCTCCTGCCTGAGAGCTTCGAGAATCTGTCGGCAGAGGAGCTTACGGAGCGGGTTCGCTCACTGATGGCCGTCGCCCTCGGCGAAGCCGCCTGAGCACGACAGAGCAGCAATGGCCTGCGACGCTCCGCGCAGGCTCACCCTGCCGGGCGCTGGCGCTGGCCGCTCGGCTCCGTCACCAATGGCGAATGACATGTAGGACCCGCGCCTGATCCTCCAGATCAGAGGATGATTCCTGTCAACGATGACGGCCGCGATGCTCCGGTTCTCCAGGTCCGGGATCACGCCGGCCACCTCGTGGTCCACGCGGTCATCCGTCGAGTAACTGATAAGCGCTTCGCCTCCGCCGCGGCCCAGCGACTGCGAGAAGCCGAACATCACCGCCGGCTGCCCGCCGGCGCAGGTTACGCTTACAGACGTTCCAGCTACCGCTCCCTTGATCGACGCCGTCAGGATGCCGTTCTGTCCACGGATATTCGTCCAACGATCGACCGACTGCGCCTCGGCCCGCGGGATCCACGAATCGCTCCAGAAGCCGGCCTTCGTCTCCGCCGGGCCGCCCCATACAGCCTGCTGAACGGCGACGCCTATACTGGCAAGGGCGACCCCGACACATAACAACTCGCCAGCACTCACCGCGATCTTCCCCGCTCGTGCCCGTCTCGGTGTCGTTTGCCGTCGAGCTACCGGCTGCGACGTCACGGCTTCCTCCTCTTCGGATTCCACCGGTAACGGGATCCGTAAACGCGCTACCTGCAAGGGCACATCGCCTCGTCGGCGGAGCTCCTGTTCCGCCGCCTCCCGCAGATTAGCCTGCAGCCGGGCCGCCTCGCGGGCTGCCTTCACCTCTTGAGCTCGCAGTTCCGCCTCTTCCTTCACCGCCCGTGCGGATACCTCCAGCTCTGCGGCTCGCCGTGCGGCTTCCTCCTCGGCGGCCATGCGGGCCTCTGCTTCAGCCTTGCGGAGCTCGGCTTGCTCTTCGGCAGCTCGCATGGCAGCCTCTGCTACTTCCCTGGCGGCTTGCAGCTCGGCGGTTCGCTGTGCGGCCTCCTTCTCGGCAGCCTCGCGGGCAGCCTCGGCCTCGCGGACAGCCTCGGCCGCGCCGCCAGCTTGCATGTCCTCGGCTCGCTGCGTGGCTTCCTCCTCGGCGGCCATGCGGGCCGTCTGTCCTAATCTCAGCTCCCTGGCTTCCTCTTCGGCGGCCTGGCGAGCGGCTTCCGCGCGTTTTACCCGCCGCTCCAACTCCTCTGCCGCGGTCCGGGCCTCCGCCAACTCGGCGGCACTGCGCGCCGCCTCCTCTTCCGCGGCTCTTACGGCCGTCTCTGCGGCCTCCCGGGTGGCCTGCAGCTCGGCGGCCCGCCGTGCGGCTTCCTCCTCGGCGGCCATGCGAGCGGCCTCAAGCTCCGCGGTTCTTACCGCCGTTTCTCCGGCCTCCCGTGCGGCCTCCTCCTCGGCAGCCATGCGGGCCGTCTGTCCGGATTTCAGTTCCCTAGCTTCCTCCTCGGCGGCCTGGCGAGCGGCTTCCGCGCGTTTCACCCGGCGCTCCAACTTCTCTGCCGCGGTCCGGGCGTCTGCCAACTCAGCGGCACTGCGCGCCGCCTCCTCTTCCGCGGCTCTTACAGCCGTCTCTGCAGCCTCCCTAGTGGCCTGCAGCTCCGCGGTGCGCCGTGCGGCTTCCTCTTCGGCGGCCACGCGTTCAGCCTCAAGCTCCGCGGCTCTTACGGCTGCCTCTGCCGCCTCCCGTGCGGCTTCCTCCTCAGCTGCCCGGCGGGCATCCTCGGCCTGTGCAGCGTCCGCGATGCGCCGTGCGGCTTCCCGCTCGGCGGCCATGCGAGCGGCCTCAAGCTCCGCGGTTTGGCGAGCGGCCTCCTCTTTAGCCGCCGCTGCCTCTTCGGCGGCCTCCTCCGCAGCCTCGCTGATCTCTTCTGTGGCTTCCGTGGCTATGGGCGTTTCGGCTTCCGGCCCGGCGACCTCCCGCTCTCGCTCGACCGCCTCGTCCGATCCCGCTCCCGGTTCGGCGGTTCCAGCCTCTTCAGCCGCCGCCGTCTCCGCGACTTCGGCCTCCTCGAGTGCCACCCGGGCACCCGGCGGCTCGGGTCTGGGCAGCGGCTCAATGCTGATGGAATCGAGAGTCGTCACGTTGGCCCAGTCGATCCGAGACCGTCTCATTCCCTTTGCCATCAGGGACTCGCTGCCGACCATCTCGTAGAACTGCAGCGCCTGCGCCGTCACGAGGCCGTCCGGTGTGTGTCCGAAACAGCCGCCGGAAGGCTTCCACGGGTCGGTGACGAAGAGGAAGGCCACCTGCCACGGTTCGCGGAAGAGCCGCTCGTGCGTGGCCAGGTCTTTCTCGGAAAGACTCGCCGGCCCGACGCGGTGCCGATGGTACCAGCCGGCGAGTACGCCCTGCCGCTGCTGCACCTCCGACAGGAGGCCGTTGCCGGCCTCTCCGGTGATCTGCTCGACTTCGTTCTCGTGGAGAGGAAAACGGGATGGAACGGCCGCACTCACGATGACATAGCGACACTTTGAGTCGGGGTCTTCACAGAGGTCGCCCACCAGGTACCCGAACGGCTCATCCTCCAGACGGGCGTTCCAGACATGCTGATGCATTGCCGAGAAGACCCGCTGGTCCAGGAAGATCTCGTAAGGGCCTTCAGTCGCCTCCCGCGGAATTTCCTGGGCTGGTTTCCAGTGGATGCTCCGCAGGAGCGGGCGCGGCTTCCAGATATGGTAGGCGATTTCCCGAAGCACCGCGTTTGTCTTCCCCCGATCACTTTCAAGTTCGGACATGTGATCCGCCGGCACCTTTTTACTCGACTAACATGTAATCACGTAATACTTGCCCGGATCTCCGCGCCGACTGCCCGGCCCGGCTGGCTGTCGCGCTCAGCTTCCGCCGCCGGTCGAGAGTTCGGCCTTGATCTTCTCGAAGACCTTGCTGATCTCCTGACCGATCGGTCTCAGGGTGACGATTACGATCAATGCGATCAGCGCGAGCAGGAGAGCGTACTCCGCCAGGTCCTGGCCGGACTCGTCCTTCCACAGCGCTCTGAGCAGTGCAGGCATCCATTCCTCCCGGTTAGGGGCCGCATTCCGGAAGCCGTCGAACTGTCATGCGGCATTCAGCAGCGTCATCCAGGCGAGTACAAGTAACCCATGTTAACACAGCTAATACCGTGCCGCGATCAGGAACAACGACGCTGTGCACTAACGTGCCGTAAAATAATACGATAGTGCGTTTGGCCTGGACAGGGGAAGGCTCCGATATTCCGTAGCGTCCGCCCATCATCTGTAGCGCCGCAGCTACGGGCGCGCGTTCTCCCGCTGTTTTTCGGCCGGCTTGGCCGGGAACTTGCGCCACATCTCCCTTCCGTAGCGCGCGGCGTCGCACTACGCCACCGTGGAGAATCGGCATGGAGGTTCGCAAGATGAGAAATTACAGTCGCTTATGGACCGGCACCCTGCTGGTGAGTGTCGTTGCAGCTTGCAGCGGTCTGGGTGCGAAAGAGGACAGTTTTGCAGAGGTACCCTCTGGCACCAGCCTGGCGGTGCTGCTCGACAGCGGAGTGAACACCGACGCGACTCGCCCCGGGCAGCCCATCAGCGCTTCGGTTGCAGAGCCGGTGACCGTGGGCGGAGAGGTCCTGATCCTCGCCGGCTCCACCGTCAGCGGCGGCGTAACAGCGATCTCCGAGAAGCCGCCATCGATGACGGTCCAGTTCACCGAGGTCGAGACGTCCGGCGGGACGCTGGCTCTCGGTGCAAGGCCGACTATCGTACGGCTTGCCGAGCACTCCGAGATGAAGGATGAAGGAGCCAAGATCGGTGGCGGAGCGGCGGCTGGCGCCCTGATCGGCGGTGTCGTGGGTGGCAACGTCAAGAGCGCCGCGATCGGCGCGGCCGCGGGAGCCGCCGCCGGTACCGGAGTTGCTCTGGCTACCAAGGAGCGATACGCGTACCTGCCTGCCGGAGCGAAGCTCAACGTGCAGCTCGACGAGTCTCTCCACGTGCCCCTGGTGCCGAGGGAGCGACCTGCGGGCGAGTAGGGACAGCCACAGTACGAAGGTCGCCGGCTCCGCGGCTTCCTAGGCCGCCCGCTTGAGACGCAGGCCTCTCGGTACGACCGCACGCTCCACCAGGGCGAACAGGTACTGGGCGGTCAGTGCCAGGACAGCCGCGGGCACGGCGCCCTCCAGAATCAGCGAGACGTCATCGAGCCGGATTCCGGTGAGGATCGGCTGACCGTATCCTCCCGCCCCGATCAAAGCGCCCAGGGTGGCGAAGCCGATGTTGATGACGACGGCGGTCTTGATGCCGGCCATGATCGATGGCGATGCCAGCGGCAACTCGACCAGAAGCAGCCGGGAGCCGCGCGACAGGTCCAGCGCCTCGGCCGATTCCTGAAGGGAAGGGGGAATGCCCGAAAGCCCCGCATGGGTGTTCCGCACGATCGGGAGCAGGCTGTACAGGAACAGCGCGGCGATCGCCGGTGGCGCGTAAATGCCGAGAATCGGGATCATGAACACCAGCAGCGCCAGCGCCGGCACGGTCTGCACTATGCCCACGGCGCCCAGTATGACCTGACCCAGCCGGGGCCTCTTGAAAGCCGCTATGCCCAGCGGGATCGCCACCATGATGCCCAGCGTCATCGAGATCGCCACCAGGAACAGGTGCTCCAGCGTGCGAAGCCGGAGCCGGCTCCAGAAGCCGACTTCCCGACCTACCGCCTCGATGCCTAGTGTCTCACGCAGGAAGCCGGCAGCCACCGCGGACTCCGCTTCGCCACCGAGCTTGACTCGGGCGTTCATGCTGCTGATGCGCGTCTCGTCCATCGTTCCCTCGAGGCGCCTTAGAGCGGCCTGTACGCCGGGCGCGCGTTCTGTGAGGTCCGCCCGGTACAGGAACACCGCGTTGTAAGTCTGGAAGAACGAGAGGTCGTCTTCCAGCAAGCGCAGCCCGTAGTACGAGATCTCCGCGTCGGTCGTGTAGACGTCCATCGCGTCGATGTCGCCACCATCCAGCGCCCGGTACGCCAGGTCGTGGTCCAGGCCTCGCGCTCTGTCACCCGATAGACGATACCGTCGCCGCAGGCTGGGCCAGCCGTCCCCGCGGTCCATGAACTCGTTGCTCATCCCGAACCGCACTTCGGGATGCCGTCGCAGGTCGGAGATGCTGGAGATGCTCAGGCTGTCTGCCGTCCCTGGCCGCATCCCGATGGCGTAGGAGTTGTTGAAGCCGAGCGGTTCCGTCATCAGGATGCCCCGCTCCCGGAGGGCCGCCCGCACCCCGTCTTCCGTCTGGAGGTTCGACTCGGCGAGGATTTCCCGCATGAGCGTTCCCGTGTACTCGCCGTACAGGTCGATGTCGCCCGAGACCAATGCGTTGAACAGAACGCGGGTGCCTCCGAGCTCGCGCCGGTGATCCGACGCGTAGCCGGCCTCCCGCACGACCCCTGCCGCGATCTCTCCGAGAACTACGGACTCGGTGAAGCCCTTCGAGGCCACCACCACCGTGGAGGCCGGATCCTGCGCCGCCGCCGGTCCCGTCACCGACGCGATCGCGATCGCCAGCGCAAGCCCGATCCTCACGCCGACGACTCCGGGAGCAGATGTGCCCGCTGCGCGGTGACGAACTCCGTAACGAACGGATCGGCCGGCTCGCTCACTAGGGTCTCAAGTGACCCCTGTTGTATGGCCGTTCCCTCCCGCATGAGGACTATCCGATCGCCGAAGAAGACCGCTTCGGACAGATCGTGGGTGACCAGCACCACGGTCTTGCCCAGGGTCCTGAAGATGTTTCGGAGGTCCTCCTGAAGGCCGAAGCGGATCATCGGATCCAACGCGCCGAGCGGCTCGTCGAGCAGGAGCACGTCGGGATCGAGCATCAGCCCGCGCATCAAGGCGACGCGCTGGCGCTGCCCGCCGGAAAGCTGCACCGGGTACCGGTCGAGCCCGTCCGCCGGAAAGCTGGTCAGCTCGCTCAGCTCCTCGAGCCTGGCAGTCAGCCGCGCGCCCGACCACTTCAGGGTGCGGGCCTTGAGGGTGACGTTCTCGCGGGCCGTCAGGTGCGGGAACAGCCCGCCGTCTTGAATCACGTAGCCCGTGCGGCGGCGGACATCTGAGACGGTGTCGGGAGACAGGATCGAGCCGTCGAACGATACCCGGCCGTCGTCCGGCACAGCCAGGCCCAGCAGCAGGCGCAGCACTGTCGATTTGCCGCACCCGCTGGGTCCGATCACCACCGCCGTGTCGCCAGCCCTGACATCGAGGCTCAGGCCGTCGATTACCCGGCGGCCGCCATACGACTTGGTGACCGATTCCAGCCGCAGCATCACGCCTCAGCCCACCGAGCCGGATCCGAAGCCGCCTTCGTGCATGATCGCCAGCAGGTCCATCGTGATGGCCACGGCCCAGTGGAGCAGGGCGCCGAAGATCCAGGTCCGGCTCTTCAGCGCCAGATAGCCGAGGATCAGCCCTGCCGGTATGGCCATGAACACCTCCACCGGCGGCTTGCCGAAGTGGACCATGCAGTACGGGATGACCATTATGAACAGGCTCAGGTATCCGAACCGGGGGTACAGGCCGAAGGTCATGAACCCGCGAAAAAAGGCCTCGACGCCTGCGAACTGTATTCCGTAGGCGGCCTGGTAGAGCGCGAAGTGGCTCAAGCCCAGCGCGGCGCCGGCGTACATCGGATACTTGTTCTGGAAAGCAACGGTGAGGCTGGCGGCCAGCACGATCGGAATCATGACCGCGAACAGCAGAAGGTACAGCCTGGCGTGCGAGGTCACGCCGCGAAGGCGGAAGCCGAACTCGGCCGGGCGTCCTCGGATGATCAGGACGACGGCCATGAGTGGAAGGAGAACCCGGACGGCCACACTCGTCACCGCCCAGTACAGGTACGGCAACAACTGGTAGTACTCGTGCTCCGGGGACCAGCCGACCAGTCCCGAAACGGCCGGAAGATGCTCCTTGACGAAGCCCGGCCTCCCCCACAGTCCGAAGACGACGAGCAGCACGAGCGACGTGACCAGCACCTGTATCGCCCGGCGATCGCCCTCTCGCCCCCACATCTCGGCGTACTCGCGCCGGAGGTTCCTCAGCAGGCGGCGGGTGGTCTCCGGTTCCGCGTGACCCGGGCCGGAACCTTTCGTCACAGAGCCGTCGGTTGCTGGGGACTGCCCGCTAATAGCTGTCTCTCTCGGCTGCCGGATTCTGGCCCGGATTGGCGAACAGGCCTCGCTGGGACCTGACTGTCAGCGGTGTTCACCGCCCCGTAGGTTCGGGGGGCGGGCTCAGTCGGTCAACCGGTAGTAAGTGAGTGCAGCGAGTGTGACTCCGGCAATCCTCCCATGTGGTGCGTGATACCCGTCGCCGGGAGGGCGACCCGTCTCGGCGGCTCGACCGCGGGGGATCCGAAGGCTCTCCTCAGCGTCGGGGGGCGGCCCCTCCTGGCGCACCTGTTGGATCGCCTCGGCCCGCCGGTGGCAGACGTGTGTCTCGTCTCAGCCACCCCGAATGGCGGATTCCGGGAGCGATTCGGAGATCGGTGGGGCGACGTCCGGCTGCACTATGCCGTGCAGTCGGACGCGCGCGGGGTGGCGCACGCCGTCGGACGTGCCGAGCCCATGGTCGAGGGCACTTTCGTGGCGCTCATCGGCGACTCGTACTTCGCGGATCCGCTGGCGCCCTACATCCTCCGCTGGCAGGAGACCCTCGCGGCCGGGGGGGTGCTCGTGGAGCCGACGGCGGGCGGCCGGCCGGGTGAGGCCATGGGCCTGGTGGAGCTGGCCGGGGAGTCGGTGACCCGGATTTTCAAGGCGCCGTACACGGGCCAAGCCTCCTGGCGGGTGTGCGGGATGATGATGCTGCCGGAGCAGTTCTTCGCCGCGCTCGGAGATGTCGAGCCGGCGGAGTCGGGCGAATACGAGCTGGAGGAAGTGGTGACCCTTCTGATCGAAGGGGGGACGGAATTCCGCGCGATCCGGTATGCAGGCTGGAGACGAAACGTCAACACACCCGCGGACCTGGACGAGGTCAGGCGCCGTGTGGTGGGCTGAGGGCGGTCACCGGCCAACCACCTCCGCACCCCGCCCGGCATCAGGGGCTCAGCCCTTCCTCTTCTTCTTCCTGTGGAGCGCCTTCCGCAGTTTCTCGAGCTCAGGGCCGGTCTCGCAGCCCGGCGGCCGGGGCCTGACCGGCTCAGGCGGCCGCGGCGGCTCCGGCGAGCACGGGGGCTTCGGAAACCGGTACGGTCGCTTTCGGTCGCGCGGAGCGTGCTGGCGCTTACTCTTGGCCATGCCATAATCCCGTTCGGTGTCGGGCGATGTTGCCCGTACCTATAATAGTACGCTCGTCCGCACGGGCTAGTTTCCTTTCGTCCGCGCGTTTACACCCACCCGGGAACGGGAAACGAGAGACTGCGGCTTCCCGTTCTCAGTAGGAGGCCACCCCACACGCCCCTGCGGAGCGACACCTTGGACGGAACGCAAAGACCGAGCCCCCTGGATCGCGTCCTACGGCTGTTTACCGATGTCCGCGCCGGCGAGGGCCGGAGCGTGCTCCTCCTGGCCCTCAACATCTTCGTGCTCCTCACCGCGTATTACGTGCTGAAGCCGATCCGGGAGGCGCTCATTCTCGGAGAGGCCGGGCCGGAGTTCAAGGCGTACGCCGCCGCAGCGATGGCCATTCTCCTCGTCCCGCTGGCCGCCACCTACGGGAAGCTGGCAGACCGTTACCCCAGGCGGCGGCTGATCAATGTGGTCACCCTGTTCTTCGTGGCCTGCATCGTCGTGTTCTACCTGCTCGGCCAGGCCGGAATGTCCACCGGCTTGGTGTTCTTCATCTGGATGGGGATCTTCAACGTAATGGTGGTGGCCCAGTTCTGGGCCTTCGCCAACGACGTCTACACGAACGAGGAAGGCGAGCGCCTCTTTCCTATCGTGCAGGTAGGGGGAGCGGCGGGCGCCATCGTTGGGGCCGCGACGGTCGGGCAGCTCATCGAACCGCTGGGGCTGTTCATCCCGATGCTCATCGCCGGCGGCCTGCTGCTGCTCAGCCTGCTCATCACCTACCACGTGGACCGGCGCGAGCGGGCTCGCACGGAGGCAATGCTACCGTTGGGCGAGACCACTGCGATGTCGCCCGCGGCGACCGGGGAATTCCGGCTCGACACGGGGGAGTTCAAGAACCTGCGCGAGGCAGTGAAAGAAGCTCTGGAGAGACTGGAGGCCGGCGAAGATCTGGAGGCTGAGGAGCCGGCCGATGAGCCGGAAGCCGGTCCCGCCCGGGAGCCGGCATTCACCGCGACCGGCGCGTTTCAACTGGTGCTCCGGACGCGCTACCTGCTCTTTATCGGACTGCTCATCGTCCTGCTCAACTGGGTAAACACCAACGGCGAGAACCTGCTGGGCTTCATAGTGACCGACGCGGCGAACCAGGCCATGGCGCAGGGCACTTTGGGCGGTCTGGATCAGCGCCAGTTCATAGGGGCCTTCTACTCGGACTTCTTCTTCGGAGTAAACGTTCTGGCTCTGCTGTTGCAGCTATTCGTCGTCTCCCGCGTCATCAAGCACTTCGGCGTCCACGTCGCCATCATGATCCTGCCCGTGATCGCAATGGGAGCCTACGGCCTGGTGGCGGCCGTCCCCGCGCTCGGCTATCTGCGTTGGGCGAAGACAGCCGAGAACTCCACCGACTACTCGCTGCAGAACACGGTCAGGCACACCCTTTTCCTGCCTACCACGCGCGAACAGAAGTACAAGGCCAAGCAGGTAATCGATTCGTTCTTCTGGCGCGTCGGTGACACGCTGGCCGGCGTAACCGTGCTGGTGGTCACCAGCCTGCTGGCGAGCAACGTCCGCTACTTCGCGCTGCTGAACATGGTCCTGCTCGCGGCGTGGCTATTCCTGGCGTACCGGATAGGACGCATGTACAAGCAGCTGGTGGCCAGCGGCCGTCCGCCCGTCACCAGGCCGCCCCGGCGTGCAGGGTAGCGGCGCCTGTCTACTTCTCTATGGGCGCTCCCACCAGGTTGCCCCACTCGGTCCACGAGCCGTCGTAATTGCGGACGTTCGTGAAGCCCAGCAAATGGGTGAGAACGAACCACGTATGGCTCGAGCGCTCGCCGATCCGGCAGTAGGCAACCACATCGTCCCCGGAATCGAGTCCCACTTCATCCCGGTAGATCGCGCTCAGCTCCGCCGCCGACTTGAAGGTTCCGTCGTCGTTCGCGGCCCGCTTCCACGGAACGCTCTTCGCCCCCGGGATATGCCCCCCGCGCAGCGCTCCTTCCTGCGGGTAGTCCGGCATGTGCAGAAGCTCGCCGCTGTACTCCTGCGGAGAGCGGACGTCCACCAGAGGTCCTCGGAACTGGAGATGGTTCATGACATCGTCGCGGAAGGCCCTGATGGGTCGGTCATCTCGCTCGACGGTGGGATACGAGGTTGCATCTCGTTCGGGGACCTCAGTGGACAGAGGCCGGCCCTCGGCGGTCCACTTCTGTCGGCCGCCGTCCATCAGACGAGTGTCCGGATGACCGAAGAGAGTGAATACCCACAGCGCGTACGCCGCCCACCAGTTGAAGTTGTCTCCGTAGAAGACGACCGTGTGATCGCGTCCGATCCCCTTCTGGGAAAGGAGCTCCGCGAACTTGTCCGCGCTGAGATAATCCCGGATCAGCGTATCGTTCAGGTCCATGTGCCAGTCGACCTTGACCGCCCCGGGAATGTGTCCAGTATCGTACAGCAGCACGTCTTCGTCCGATTCCACGATGACCAGCGAGGGATCGTCGAGATGCGCCGCCACCCAGTCGGTGGAGACCAGTTTCCCCGCGTCGGCGTAACCTTCGAACTCGGGGGATGCGTCTAGCTCGGCCGGCATTTCAGTCACCTCGATTCAGGGATGAAGGCTCGCGTTGCACGGGATGCCTTCGTGTCTCCATCATGAAGGCTCGAACGGGGCCGGACGCTAACCGGATGGAACGAGCGTCGGGCCGTACTCTAAGGTAATCGCGTTTCCTTTATGTGGAAGGCATGACTCTACCGCCGAAACTCCGGAAGATAGTCGACCAGTTCGCGGCTGCGCCGCGGGAGCTGCGCGTGCAGGCCCTTCTCGGGTTCGCCCGGCGCCTGCCGCCGCTGCCGCCGGAACTGGCAGCGAACAGGGATCTTCTGGAGCAGGTGCACGAGTGCCAGACGCCTTTCTTCCTGGCGGCCGAGGTGGACGGCGACGACCGGGTTCATCTCTACTTCGATTGTCCGCCCGAAGCGCCCACCGTGAGGGGCTTCGCCGGAATCCTGCGAGAAGGCCTGGAAGGGGCGCACCGGGAGGCCGTCCTGGCTGTTCCTCCCGACTTCTACGCCCGGATGGGCCTGACAGAAGTCGTCTCCGGGCTGCGGCTCAGAGGGATGAACGCGATCCTGGCCCGGCTGAAGAGACTGGTGCGGGAGCAGGCCGAACGGACGGGCGAGATGACGAAGGACGCGCAGGAGCGGGGGCAATGCCCCGAGTAGTGAACATGAGCAGCCGGACGAGTCCGCTGGCGCGGCTCCGTGAAGCGCGGCCGCTGCTCGGGGTGGAGCTTCGCCCCCCGCGGTCGGGGCTTCCACGCCTGGCGAGCATCGACGTGTGGATCGACATGCACCGGGCCCTGGGACGCCTGGCGCGCCGTGATACGCTGATCTTCCTGACCGACAGCGCCGTCGGCCAGTCGGAGGAGGAGAACCTGCGGCACCTGGCCGCGAATCTGCCACCGGAGGCCGACACCGCCCGGGTGATTCCCTTTCTCACCTGTAAGCACAGCCTCGAGTATTGCCACCTTTACGCGAGCCGGGCGGCGACCAGCGGCTTCGAGGCGATCACGGTGCTGGGCGGCGACCGCGTCGGCGGGCCGCCGCGGTGCGTCCCGCACGCTTCCGAGTTGCGGCGCTCCATCCGTGAGCGTCTGCCGTCACTGCACCTCGGGGGTTGGGCCAACCCGCACACTGATCCGAAGGGACAGGCCGACCTGCTGGTCGATCCCGGTTACGAGATCGACTTCTACCTGTGTCAGATAGTGTCGCACCACCGGCTGAGCGTCGTGGAGAGATTCCTCGAGGAAACGCGGCGTCGCGGCGTCGAGAAGCCGGCGGTCTTCGGGGTCTTCTTCTACCACAGTGCGAGGCCCGAGACGCTGCAGTGGCTGTCGCGCTTCTTCCCGGTCCCCGCCGAGGAGCTCACCCGGGAGTTCGAGAGTGGCCGGTCGGCGGTGGAGATCTGCGCCCGGACGATCCGCGAGTTGCGGCAGCTCGGGGCGGACAGGGTATATGTCAGCAACCTGGGCTTGCGGCATGTCGACCGCCTGTACGACGAGCTCCTGCAGGCGGTGAACGCCTGATGAGGGTGCCTACCGCACCGCCGCGAGCAGCTCGAGGACCGACGTCTGCCCCCTGCGTGGAGCGTTGACCTGAACGCCGTCCACGGCGCCTCGGATCTCCTCGAACACCTCCAGCGCGATGGTCAGTCCCTCTTGCCGCGCGGCCTCCGGTCCGCTTTCCTGTGCGTTGCGCATCCTGCTCAGCACCGCCGCGGGTATGACGACGCCGGGCACTTCGTTGGCCAGGAACTCGGCGCTCCGCAGTGAAACCAGAGGCCACAGCCCGGCCACGACCGGAATGCGCAGGTCCCGAGACTTAAGCCGGTCCAGGGTCTCCAGCAGCCGCTCCGGGTCGAAGACCGGCTGGGTGACGGCGAACTCGGCCCCCGCGTCCACCTTCCAGTAGAACCGGTGCAGCTCGCTCTCCAGGTCCTGAACACCCTGGCTCAGGGCCACCCCGATGACGAAGCGGGTCGGACGGCCGATCGATCCGCCGCCGGGGTCGAGACCCTGGTTCAGGCGCGCGATCAGATTGGTGAGGCCGATGCTGTCGATGTCGAACACGGCCGTGGAATCCGGATACGCACCCGTCACCGGCGGATCGCCCGTGACCACCAGCACGTTTCGCAGACCACCGGCGGCTCCGCCCAGCAGGTCGCTCTCCATGCCCAGCATGTTCCTGTCGCGGCACGTGTAGTGGAACACCGTTTCCACCCCCACTTCACGCTCCACCAGCAGGGCGGCCGGGATGACTCCCATGTGCGTCCTGGCCCGCGGCGTGTCGACGATGTGGACCGCGTCCACTCCCGCGTCTGCGAGCTGCCGGCACGTCTCCATCATGGATTCCGCTTCCCAGCCACGCGGCGGGATTACCTCAGCGGTGACGACGAACTCTTCGCCCGCCAGCTTCGCCCCCAGGCGCGAGCGTTCCGCCAGCGGTGGCGGCTCGCGACCTGTGGCCAGGGTCAGCTTCGCCCTGCCCGGCGCAGGCCCCGCGACCCGCGGCCGCTCGCTGTCGACTTCCTGGCGAATGTGCCGGACATGGTCGGGCGTCGTTCCGCAGCAGCCTCCCACGAAGCGGACGCCGGCCTCTATCATCCGGTTCGCATACCGCCCCACGTATTCGGGGCTCGACAGGTACATCACGCGTCCGCCGACCGAGCGGGGCAGGCCGGCGTTGGGAAGGGCCGAGATCGGCAGGCTCGTCACCGCGGCCAGCCGCTCTATCGTCTCCAGCATGGCCGCCGGACCGACCGCGCAGTTGAGGCCTATCACGTCGGCTCCGGCGCTGGTGATCCTCTCGGCGAAGGCTTCCACCGGTGTTCCGTACGAGGTGTTCCCGTCGGCCCCGAAGCTCATCTGGACGAACGCCGGCAGATCCGTCGCCGCCCGCACCGCCCGCAGCGCCGCCTGGAGCTCGTCCAGATCCGAGAACGTCTCCAGGATGAGGCCGTCCGCCCCGCCGTCCAGGAGCCCAATCACCTGGCGCGCGAAGAACTCGGTCGCCTCTTCCTTGGATGTGGGTCCCCACGGCTCGATTCTAATGCCCAGGGGCCCGATGGCTCCCAGGACGTGCGCGCCGCGCGGGCGAGCCGCTTGCTGCGCCAGCCGCGCCGCCTCCCGGTTGAGCTCCTCGGTCCGGTCCTCGAGGCCGTGGCTGGAGAGCTTCACCGGGTTGCAGCCGAAGGTGTTGGTCTCGAGTATTTCCGTTCCGGCTCTGACGTATGCCTCGTGCACCCCGCGCACCAGCTCCGGCCGGGTGACGTTGAGTTCGTCGTAGCAGATGTTGAGGAACACACCGCGGCCGTACAGCATCGTGCCCATCGCGCCGTCCATCACGTGCACCCGGCCGTCCTCCAGCCGGTCGCGAAGGGTTACCACGGGCTTCTTTCCAGCCTCGCTCATCCCTCCGCCTCCCGTTCGTACGCGAGGTTCGGCGCCAGCCAGCGCTCCGCCTCGGACACCTCGGCTCCAGTGCGCGCGGCATAATCCTCCACCTGATCGCGACCTATGCGGCCCACCCCGAAGTACGAGGATCCCGGGTGCGAGAAATACCACCCGGCGACCGAGGCCGCCGGGCGCATGGCATAGCTCTCGGTGAGAGTGACGCCGGTGTGCCGGCCGGCGTCCAGCAGCCCGAAGAGGGTGCGCTTCACCGAGTGGTCGGGGCAGGCGGGGTAGCCGGGCGCCGGCCGGATACCGCGGTACTCCTCGCGGATGAGTCCCTCGTTGCCTAGACGTTCGGCCGATGCGTAGCCCCAGAATTCCTTGCGCACCCGCTCGTGGAGCCGCTCCGTGAACGCCTCCGCCAGCCGGTCGGCCAGCGCCTTCACCAGAATGCCGCGGTAGTCGTCGTGCCGGGACTCGAACTCGGCGCACAGATCCTCCACGCCATGTCCCGCCGTGACCACGAAGGCTCCCACGTGGTCCGCGCGTTCGCTCTCGACGGGTGCAACCAGGTCTGCCAGGCACTGGTTGGGGCGCCTGTCGGCCTTCTCGAACTGCTGCCGCAGTCCCGGGATCCTGGCGAGCGGCCGTGTGCGGTCGGCATCCGCGTAGACGAGGATGTCGTCGTGGTCCACGGTGTTGGCCGGAAACAGCCCCAGGGCCGCCGCCGCCCGTATGCTTCCATCCGAGACGATCCGCTCCAGCAGCTCCAGGGCGTCGGCGTGGAGCGAGCTGGCCTGCTCTCCCACCCCGGGGTCGTCCAGGATGCGGGGGTACTTCCCTGGCAGGTCCCAGGCCGCGAAAAAGGGAGTCCAGTCGATGTACTCGATCAGCTCCGCAAGCGACTGCTCGGTGATGACGTGCAGGCCCGGCATCATCGGCACCGGCGGCCGGTACTCCTCCCAGGCGGTGTGCAGCTTGCGCGCCCGGGCCTCGGCCAGGGACAGCAGCCGGCTCTTCTTCCGGCGGGCGGCATACGATTCCCGCACGGCCGCGTACTCGCCGCGAATCCCCGCCACGAACGCCTCGCGATCGTCCGGGCTCAGGAGGCGGCTCACCACCCCTACGCTTCTCGAGGCGTCCGGCACGTGTATGGTGGGAGCGGAGTATCGCTCCTCGATTCTGACGGCCGTGTGAGTCCGGGAGGTCGTGGCGCCGCCAATGAGGAGCGGCACCCTGAAGCCCTCTCGTTCGAGCTCCGCCGCCACGTGGATCATCTCATCCAGCGAAGGGGTGATGAGGCCGCTCAAACCCACCAGGTCAGCCCCCTCCGCACTAGCGGTGGCGAGGATCTTCTCAGCCGGCACCATCACCCCCAGGTCGATCACATCGTAGCCGTTGCACTGGAGAACCACTGCCACGATGCTCTTGCCGATGTCGTGGACGTCTCCCTTCACCGTGGCCAGGACGATCTTCCCCTTCGACCTCGTGCCGTCTCCGTCCACCTCATCCGCTTCCAGAAACGGCTCCAGGTAGGCCACAGCCCTCTTCATCACCCGTGCGCTCTTGACCACCTGCGGGAGGAACATCCTGCCCGATCCGAACAGGTCTCCGACGACGTTCATCCCTTCCATCAGCGGCCCTTCGATTACCTCGACGGGGCGCCCGCGCGCCTGCCGCGCCTCCTCCACGTCCTCCTCGATCCACTCCGCCAAGCCGTGGACGAGAGCGTGGATCAGGCGTTCGTCGACCGGGCCGCGCCTCCAGGCCAGATCTTCCTCTCGCTCAGTGGCACGGCCCCCGTATCCCTGGGCCAGCGCCGTAACGCGCTCGGTGGCGTCGGGGGTCCGGGCGAAGATCAGATCCTCCACCGCATCACACAGCTCCGGCGGGATCTCGTCATAGACCGGCAGCGCTCCGGCGTTCACGATCCCCATGTCCATCCCGACCTGGATGGCGTGGTACAGAAAGACCGAGTGCATGGCCTCGCGCAGCTGATCGCTGCCCCGGAAGGCGAACGAGAGATTGCTGACACCGCCGCTTACCAGCGCATGAGGCAGCGTCTCCTTCACCGTTCGGCAGGCCTCGATGTAGGCCACCGCGTAGTGGTCGTGCTCCGGGATTCCGGTCCCGACCGCGAACACGTTCGGGTCGAAGATGATGTCCTCCGGCGGGAAACCGACGTCCGCCGTCAAGATGCGGTAGGCCCGGGCACACACCTCGACCTTTCTCTCGTAGGTCTCCGCCTGCCCCAGCTCATCGAAGGCCATGACGATGGCCGCGGCCCCGTACCGGCGAACCAGCCGCGCTCGTTCCTTGAACGCCTCTTCCCCGTCCTTGAGGCTGATGGAGTTGACGATCCCCTTGCCCTGCACGCAGCGCAGGCCGGCCTCGATGACCTCCCAGCGCGACGAGTCGATGACGATCGGCACCCGCGCCACGTCCGGTTCGACGGCCACCAGGTTGAGGAAGGTGCGCATGGCGCTCACCGAGTCCAGCAGGCCCTCATCCATGTTCACGTCGATGAGCTGGGCCCCGTCCCGTACCTGCTGGCGAGCCACCTGCACGGCTCCCTCGTAGTCTCCTTGGCCAACGAGCCCGCGGAACCGCGCCGAGCCGGTCACGTTGGTGCGCTCGCCGACGTTCACGAACAGGGAGTCGGGTCCGATGGTCACCGGCTCCAGGCCGCTGAGGCGGCAGCGGACCGCCCTCTCGGGGACCTGCCGGGGCGGGACGTCGCGCACCGCCTCGGCCAAGGCACGGACGTGGTCGGGCGTCGTCCCGCAACAGCCGCCGGCCAGGTTCAGGAAGCCGCTCTCGGCGAACTCCCGGAGCACTCCCGCGAACTCGTCCGGGGTCTGATCGTAGCCGCCGAACTCGTTGGGAAGGCCGGCGTTAGGGTGACAGCTCACCGGCATCTGCGCCACCCGGCTGATCTCCTCCAGATGAGGCCTCAGCTCCCGCGCACCCAGGGCGCAGTTGAGCCCCACGGAGAGCAGGCCGGCGTGCATGACGGAATTGTAGAAGGCCTCCGGCAACTGTCCGGACAGCGTCCGCCCGCTGGCGTCGGTTATGGTGCCCGAGACCATGAGCGGGACAGCGTCCCCACGATCTTCCAGCAGGCCGAGCAGCGCGAACAGGGCTGCCCGGGCGTTGAGAGTGTCGAACACCGTCTCGACCAGAAGCATATCCGCGCCACCGTCCAGCAGCCCGCGGGCCTGTTCCTCGTAGGCCGCCGCCAGTTCCTCGAAGGTGATGTTCCGGAGGCCCGGATCGCTCACGTCCGGAGAAAGGGACGCCGTACGGTTGGTGGGTCCCATGCTGCCCGCCACGTACCGGGGACGCGACGCGTCGCGCGTCTCGAGCTCGTCGGCGGCCTGCCGTGCCAGCCGCGCCCCCTCCAGGTTCATCTCGTACACCAGGTCTTCGCAGCCGTAGTCGGCCTGCGAGATGCGGTTGGCGTTGAAGGTGTTGGTCTCGACGATGTCCGCGCCGGCATCCAGATAGGCCCGGTGGATGTCCCGCACCACGTCGGGACGGGTAAGGCACAGGAGGTCGTTGTTCCCCTGCAGCGGGACGCCGCGCTCCCCGGTGCGTTCGCCGCGGAAGTCGCCTTCTTCCAGCCCATACGACTGGATCATCGTCCCCATCGCGCCGTCGAGGACGAGAATGCGCTCCTTCAGCTCCCGTAGGAGGCTTTCACGCCGTTCGTGCCGATCCATGCTCTCTCCCGCGGTCGGCCAAAAAAAAACGGCTCGCCGCCATAAGCGCCGAGCCGGGGCTTTTTAGCGGGTTGTTTTCCGTGGCCGCAATATGCCGCAAATCACCACGTGCCAATATCCAATCAATACTAAGCAAGATGGGGGCCAGGGGCCAGCCGGGGGCCTGGGGCGCTCTATGTTCACCCGTTGCGCCGCGCCGCTCCGGGCCTGACCATGTCTGGTATGAATACTCGAACCGGGACATTCCTGATGGTCGGCCTGACGCTGAGTCTTCCGGCCCTGAGCACCGCCTGCCGGGTCGAGTCGGCCGACCGGGCAGAAGCCCTCGAGCGCGCCCGGCGCACCGGCTACCGCGGCATCCTGATGGAGAATGCCCCGCCCAAGCCCGACTTCACCCTCACCGATACCGAGGGGAAGGCCTTTTCCTTCCGTGCGGAAACGGACGGCTACGTCACGCTCCTGTTCTTCGGTTACACCAACTGCCCGGACATCTGCCCGGTGCACCTGGCCAGCATCTCCGCCGTGCTGCACGACCTGCCCGTCCCGGTGCAGCGCCGGATCAGGATGGTGTTCGTGACCACGGATCCGGAGCGGGACACCCCCGACAGGCTGCGCACTTGGCTGGACAACTTCGATCGCTCCTTCGTGGGCCTCACGGGACCGGCCGGCGAGGTGGACAGCATACAGCTCCGGCTGGGACTTCCGCCGGCCGTGCGCCAGGAAACGGAGGACGGCGGGCACCTCATCGGCCATGCCTCCCAGGTCATGGCCTTCTCCCCGGACGATCGGGTCCGGGTCATCTACCCGTTCGGCACCCGCCAGGCCGACTGGAAGCACGACCTGCCGAAACTGGCGGGCGGCTGAGCGAGGGTGAACGGCCTGCAGTGGTGGTGTTCGGCCCGGGACATTGCCTGGTCATGGACCTGGAGGCCGTACCCGGGTGTGTGGCTTCTGGTGTTGGCGATAGCGGCGGCGTACGTGGCGGTCCACTTGCGCAGCCCGGTGCCGGTGAGCCGCCGAGAACGGGAGGACCGGGTGGCGCGCCGGTGGCGGATAGCGGCGTTCAAGACGGGCCTGGTCGTCCTGTGGCTGGCCCTCGACTGGCCCATAGGAGCCCTCGGGGCCGGCTACCTGGCGTCGGTGCACATGCTGCAGTACCTGCTCATCGCGCTACTGGCGCCGGCCCTGCTGCTGCTCGGAGTGCCAACCGCCGCGTACCGCAGGCTGGGAGCGGTTCGAGGCCTGACCCCTATCATCCGCTTCGTCACCCACCCGCTGGCGGCCCTGGCCGTCTTCAACGTCATTCTGTTCTACACACACGTGCCATCGGTCGTCGATGGCCTGATGCGGACGCAGGCCGGGTCGTTCGCCATCGACATGCTGTGGCTGGCAGGCGGCGTGGTCTTCTGGTGGCCGGTCGTGGCGCCGGTGCCGGAGCGGCCGCGCTTCTCGTATCCCGTGAAGATGGGCTACCTGTTCCTGGCGACGGTCCTCAACACAATGCCGTACGCCTTCCTCACCTTCGGCGAGCTCCCCTTCTACGGCATCTACGAGCTGGCACCTCCGGTGGCCGGGATCAGCGCCCGCGACGACCAGCAGATCGCCGGTCTGTTGATGAAGATCGGGGGCGGCGTCATCCTGTGGACGGCCATCACCATCATCTTCTTCCGCTGGTACCGGAAGGAGGGCGACGAAGCCGCATGGCATCACGTCGAGTAGCGTTTCAGGGCTCCACAGGCAGTTCCCTGGCGGCCCGGATCGATCTTCCGGACGACTCCCCCGCTTCAGCCTGTGCCGTCTTCGCGCACTGCTTCACCTGCTCGAAGGACCTCAAGGCGGTGGTGAACATCAGCGCCGCTCTGGTGGGCGAAGGGATCGGGGTGCTGCGCTTCGACTTCACCGGCCTCGGCGAGAGTGAAGGCGAGTTCGCGGACACGAGCTTCGCCTCCAACGTGGACGACCTGGTGGCAGCGGCGAGCTTTCTTCAGCGGGAGTACGAGGCACCGCAGATTCTGATCGGGCACTCGCTGGGCGGGGCGGCGGTGCTGCAAGCGGCGGCCGCGGTTCCCTCCGCCAGGGCGGTGGCGACGATCGGCGCGCCCGCCGATCCGGCGCACGTGAAGCACCTGCTGGCCAGCTCGCTGGAGGAAATCGAGCGGGACGGTGAGGCCGAGATCGAGCTCGCCGGCCGGAGGTTCCGGATCCGCAAGCAGTTCCTGGACGACCTGGAGAAAACGCGTCAGGCGGAGAGGATTCGCCAGCTCAGGAGGGCGCTGCTCATCTTCCACTCACCCGTCGACTCGATCGTCGGAGTCGAGAACGCGGCCGCGATCTTCGAGGCCGCCAGGCATCCGAAGAGCTTCATCTCGCTGGACCGCGCCGACCACCTGTTGAGCGATCCGTCCGACTCACGCTACGTGGGCGAGGTGCTGGCGGCCTGGGTGAGGAAGTACCTGTAGAGCGGCGCAGCTGGCTGATCTCCGGCCCCCTGTCTCCGGATTCCTCAGCCGGCCGAAGCCGTGTAGCCGGCCTGGGCCACCGCCTCGAGCAGGGCGGTCTCCGAGGTGCCCTCCGCCTGAACCACGGCGCGTCCGGGCTCCAGCTCGACCTTCACCAGGCTGACCCCCTCCACCGCCGCCAGCGCGCTCTCGACCCTCGCCACGCAATGCTCGCAGCTCATTCCCTCGATCTTCAGCTCGATCGCCGCCATGTCCTCGTCCTTGTCGGTCGTCGTGCATTCCGGCGCCGCCGGACTCCGGGGCACCTGCCGGTCGTCGACGCCGGGACCCGGAGCCGGCAGTGTACGCCATGGTCCTCGTCCAGCCAACCCGGCGCCGTCGTCCCCTGGCCGGCGCCGCGCGCGGAACTGACGCACACTGGGCCCGCGCTGCGCGCCAACGTATTCTGTTGCACGAGCGGGTGAAGCCGGGCTGGTGACATCCCGTGCAGCCTCAGGCCTCGATCCTCCACGTGGCATGAACCTGAATGAATAGCGGAACCGGGCGTGCCGGACTGAGAGTCCGGGCCATGACCTCGTGGCGTCTGCTCGTCCGGTTCCTGCTCAGTCACAGCGGAGAACACGGCTGGTTCATCATCGTTCTGGCCGGTCTGATCGGCGTGGGCGGAGCCTTCGCGATCATCCTCTTCAACCTCCTGATCGAAGTCGTCGGCAGCATGTGGTCGTCGGGTGCCGGGGCAGGCGGCCTGTCGCAAGACAGCCGGTGGCTCTTCCTGCTCACGGTCCCGGCTGGACTCCTGGCGGCCAGGGCGCTGCTTCGTCTCGCAGGAGCCCCGGACGGCGAGATGGTGCCCGACCTGGTGCACTCGGTCGTCCGGACAGGCGGCCGCCTCGGCGTCCTGAAGAGCGCCAGCAAGCTGCTCGCAGCCGTGTTCACCTTGGGCTCCGGCGGATCGCTTGGAGCCGAGGGACCGGTGGCCGTGGCCGGCGGCACCATCGGATCGGGAATCGGCCGGTTCCTGCGCTTCGGTCCCCGGCGGACCAGCGTCTTCCTGGCCTGCGGGGCAGCCGCCGGCATCTCGGCTGCATTCAACGCCCCGATAGCCGGTGCGCTGTTCGCTCTCGAGGTCGTTCTCGGCACCTTCGCCGCCGCCACCCTGAGCCCGGTGATCGTGGCCAGCGTCGTCAGCGCCCTCGTATCCCACGCCTACCTGGGCGACAGCCCCGCCTTCCAGGTGCCGACGGAGTTCTCCCTCGCGTTCTTCCGGGAGCTTCCGCTGTACGTGCTGCTCGGCCTCGCGTGCGGGGTCATGGCCGCGCTCTTCGTCCAGGCATTCTTCCGCGTCCAGGACTTCATGCGGCGCTACCTGGGCCGCGGTGTGGGACTGACCCTGGTGGCGGGCGCGGCCGTAGCCATGGCCGGGATGTACAGTCCCCACCTCCTGGGACCGGGACGCGGTGCGATCCGGCTCATGCTGTTCGGAGAGCTGGCGGGCGTCATGGCGCTGTCGCTGGGTATCCTGAAGATCCTCACCACCAGCGCCACCATGGCCGGCGGCGGCGCCGGCGGCGTGTTCACTCCGTCCCTGTTCGTCGGGGCGTCGGTCGGCAGCTTCTTCGGCCTGACCGCCCAGAGCCTGTTCCCGCAGCTTGGAGTCACCCCGGAGGCGTACGCGCTGGTCGGAATGGCCTCGGCCCTGTCCGGCGCCACGTTCGCCCCGCTGACGGCGATCCTCATAGTCATCGAGATGACGGGCAGCTACAGCCTCATACCGCCGCTGATGCTGGGATGCGTCATCAGCTACCTCGTCTCCCGTCGGCTGAACGGCGAGTCCATCTACACGCTGGCTCTCAAGCGCAAGGGCGAACGAATACGCCAGGGGTTCGACCGCTCCGTGCTGGAGCGAGTCCTGGTGAAGGAGTGTTACAATCGCGACCCCGACGTCCTTTCCGAGCAAGCTCCCCTGGCCGCGGTCATCCAGCGCATGTCGACTTCTCGCCAGACGGCCTTTCCCGTGGTCGATTCCGAGTTGAATCTGGCGGGCCTTCTCAGCTACGAGGAGCTGTCCCGGGTGCTGGGCGAGGAGAGTCTTCTGGGTCTGCTGGTGGCGGCCGACCTCGCCTACGAGGAGGTGGAGACCGTGTGCCCCGAAGACACGCTGTACGACGCGCTGCGTATCATAGGCCGTCGCGACGCGAGCTACGTGCCGGTGGTGGAGGGCGCCGGCTCACTGCGACTCCTGGGCCTCCTCGGCCGAGAAGACATCATGGGCGCCTACCAGACCCACCTACTGCTCGACGTCGAGGGTTCCCAGGCAGGGAACGGTAACCGGTGATCGCATCAGTCGGTGAACACGCTCTGACGATCACGGGCTTCGTGTTCGTCATGATGCTGTTGATCGAGTACGTCAACGTGCAGACGAGCGGCCGGTGGCAGCATGCCCTGCAGCGCGGCCGGTGGAGGCAGTACCTGCTGGCCTCGTTGCTGGGCGCCATGCCCGGATGCCTCGGCGCGTTCACCGTGGTATCGCTTTACACGCACCGCGTTGTGGGCTTCGGCGCGCTGGTCGCCACCATGATCGCGACCAGCGGTGATGAGGCTTACGTGATGCTGTCGCTTTTTCCGCCGAAGGCCGTGTTACTGATATCGGTCCTGTTCGCGATCGGCGTCTGCGCCGGATTCGTCACCGATCTCGCATACAGGCGCTCCGGCCGGCCGCTGGAGTCGGGCGAGCACGCCCTCGAGCTTCACCCGTCCGATGCCTGCCGCTCCTTTCCGCGCCAGGAGATCATCAGACAGATTAGGGCGATGAGCCTGCCGCGGGCCCTCCTGATCGGGATTCTGGCGACGTTCGTGGTTCTGCTGGTGACGGGAGCGGCGGGACCTGCTCAGTGGGACTGGATCAAGGTCTCTCTTCTGGCGAGCGCCCTGTTCGCGCTGTTCGTCGTCAGCACCGTCCCTGACCACTTCCTCGAGCACCACCTGTGGGACCACGTGCTCAAGAGGCACCTGCTTCGCATCTTCGTGTGGACGTTCGGCGCGCTGCTGGCGATCCACCTGCTCGAGGGTTACGTGGATCTGGGTGTGTGGATCCGCGGCAACATATTCGCGACCCTGGTGATCGCCTCGCTGGTCGGACTGATCCCCGAATCCGGCCCGCACCTGGTCTTCGTGACCCTGTTTGCCCAGGGCACCATCCCGTTCAGCGTCCTCCTCGCGAACTCGATCGTTCAGGACGGGCACGGCACTTTGCCGCTCCTCGCGTCGTCGAAGCGGGGCTTCGTCGGGGTGAAGCTGGTGAATCTGGTGGTCGGCCTGGCGCTCGGCGCTCTCGCCTTCGCGGTGGGCTGGTAGGCGGCGGGGGGGTTCCCCGGGGCCGGCCCGGATTCCGGCGCTCAGCGCCCGAACACGACCTCCAGCCGGCGGCGAATCTCGTCCCGAACGCTGCGGAACGAGTTCAGGACCTCCTCGTCGGACCCGGTCGCCAGAGCCGGGTCCGCAAGTGGCCAGTGCACCCGGCACGCCTCGCCGAGCCACACGGGACACACCTCCTCGCGGCACAGCGTGACAACGGCGCCCACCGGCGGCGCTTCGCCGCGCTCCACCTTGGCCGCCACGTCGTCGGTGCCCTTGGCGTGATGTCCCGACGCGTCGATCCCGATCTCCGCCAGCGCTCGGACCGCCTGCGGCCTGACGCTTGACGGCTCTGAGCCCGCCGACGAGATCCGGACCCCATCGGGAGTCATGCTGCGGGCGATTCCCTCGGCCATCTGGCTGCGCGCCGAGTTGGCCACGCACAGGAAGAGAACGTGCGATGGTCGGAGAGCACGCAGAAAACCAGCCTCGATCAACCACCTCGGCGGGACCCCCTGGCCGTCCTCGTACCGGCGGCAGGCGAAGGCCGGCGGCCCCGCGCCGTTACCTTCAAGGTCGCGGCCGTCGATCCGAACCGTCGGCGAGCCGGGGAAGCCCAGCGCGGCGGCCTCGCCGGCGTCTGGCACGTTGGTCACCCGTAGCTCCGCCTCCGGCGCCAGGCGCGCGGCGACCTCACGCACTCGCTCGATCGCGGCTTCTGCGTGCGGGCAGTCGGGGGTGACGAGGACTTCGACGTCGGGGGTCACGAGTCACTCCGCGCCGGATGGACGCCAGCCGGGACCGCACAGTCGCTCACGCGGACGATCTGCGCCTCGGCCTCGGGGAAGTACTTCCTGCGCCAGGCCAGGGCCACGTTCACCAGGGAGATGAGCACCGGCACCTCGACCAGCGGACCTATTACGGCCGCGAAGGCCGCCCCGTGTGCGATTCCGAAGGTGGCCACGGCCACGGCGATCGCGAGCTCGAAGTTGTTCGAAGCCGCGGTGAACGAGAGTGTCGCGGTCTGCGGATAGTCGGCCCCCACCCTCCGACTCATGAAGAACGTGACCGTGAACATGGCCACGAAGTAGATCAGCAGGGGAACCGCCACGCGCACGACGCCCATCGGCTGGCCGACGATAGCTCTGCCTTGGATGGAGAACATCACCACGATCGTGAACAGAAGGGCGATCAACGTGATGGGGCTGATCTTCGGCACAAAGCGCTCGTGGTACCAGGTCTTTCCCTTGAGGCGGACCAGGATAGCTCGCGTCAGGAAGCCCGCTATGAACGGGATGCCGAGGTAGATGAACACACTCCTGGCGATCTCGCCCATTGTGATGTCCACGACCGTTCCCTCCACGCCGAACCACCCCGGCAGGACGGTGATAAAGACGTACGCGTAGACGCTGAAGAACAGGACCTGGAAGATCGAGTTGAACGCCACGAGCCCGGCCGCGTACTCGGGGTCGCCTTCGGCCAGGTCGTTCCACACGATCACCATGGCGATGCACCTGGCCAGGCCGATCAGGATCAGGCCGACCATGAGCTCCGGATAGTCGCGCAGGAACACTATCGCGAGCGCGAACATGAGGATCGGCCCGATCACCCAGTTCTGGACGAGGGACAGGCTCAGCACCTTGCCGTTGCGGAAAACGTCCCCCAGCTCCTCGTACCGTACCTTGGCCAGCGGGGGGTACATCATCAGGATCAGCCCGATGGCGATGGGGATGGAGGTCGTCCCGATCTGGGTGGCCCGGTTGATGCCCTGCACCGGCTCGGGCCACAGGAAGCCGATTCCGACGCCCGCGGCCATTGCCGCGAAGATCCAGGCCGTCAGGTAGCGGTCCAGAAACGACAGTCTGCTGGCGACCGAGACTCCGGTCACTCCGCTCACCGGTGGCCTCCTTCGCCAGCGGTCCGGCTCCGCAGGGCCATGTCCGCCGCCGGACCTCCGCCAGGCGGGCATCCCCCGAGGTCCGGGCGGCCGGCGCGCATCAGCTCGAGCTCGCGGCTCACGTCGGGAACGGGAGCGTCGGCCAGTAGCTCGCGCAGCGTGTCGACGAGCAGTGCCTGCTTCTCGTTGTCGGGCTCCGCGATGCGGTAGTAGATCCACAGCCCGTCCCGCCGGTCTTCCACCAGGCCCGAGTGGAGCAGATACCGAAGATGCCGAGAGGCCTTGGACTGGGACACCTCCAGGAAGCGCTCCACCTCGCACACGCACAGCTCGCCGTGACGGAACAGGAGAGCGAGTATCTGCAGTCTCATCCCTTCCGAGAGGGCCTTGAACCGGCTGATCAGGTCACGCATTTGCCCCTCCCGTAACGGAGAAAACCGACCCTTTTACTGTATACCCGCTTAGACGACTATCGGTCGTGCGCTCCGCCAAAGCAAGGGGGGAGACACGTGAGAGGGAATGTGCGAATGGGGACGCAGCAGGACAGACAGTTACCTCTCAGCCACCGGTGGCCTGCGGCCCTGCCGCCTGCGTCTCACCCGGAGACCAGAACTCGACGAGGTTCGAGTCGGGGTCGAGGAAATAATAAGCGGTCGCCCTGGCCAGCTCGAAGTCGACCGGTCCCCATATGTCTACGCCTTGCTCGCGCACATGGGCGACGGCCTCATCCAGCCGGTCATTCGGGACGAGAAAGGCGAAGTGCGCTCGGCCGATGTCTTTCGGGGAGAAGGAGGAGATCGGGCTGGAGTCCTCGGCCGGCCGGCCCGTGACTCCCGAGCGGTCGCGCCGGGCCAGCGGCGCCAAGGCGCGGCTGAGGAGAATGAGCCGCCGCTGCTCACCGGGCTGTCCCGCCCAGAGAATGGCCGCCTGCTCCTCGACCTTCTCCGGCACGAGGCCCACGACCTCGGTATAGAACCGCACCGAGGCGCTGACGCTCTCCACCCCCAGAGCCACCTCCGACAGGCCGAAGCAGAACTTCGGCTCGCGAGCGCCGCTCACCCGCCGCCTCCCGGATTGATGGGAGCGCCCTCCCACGCCCGCACGAATTCCTGCGTTTGCGCCGAAGTGTGCAGGTAGGAGAAACGAGCGACCTGGCGCCCCAGCTCCAGCAGCTGCTCACGAAGCTGTTGGTCCCGGAGGTTTCCGTCGTCGTCGAACGCTTTGTAGGCCTCGGGGACGGTCGCCTGTTCCGGAATGACCCACGCGTGGAGGGCCCGGCCGATCACTCGCAGACTCGCCAGAGCGTTGAGAGCTCCCATTCGCCCCCCCGAAACCCCGACCAGGCCTATCATCTTGCCCTCGATCTCGTCGAATCCCATGAGGTCCAGGGCGTTCTTCAGCACCCCGCTGTAGCTGCCGTGGTATTCGGGAGTGGCGAGGATCATTCCCTGCGCCCCGCCGACGTCTCGCCGCAGCCGGAACACCCCTTCCGGATAGCGGCTCTCGTCCTCCTTGCCGTCGCAGTGGATCAGATCGTATTCCCGCAGGTCGACCATCCGGGTCTCGGCCCCCACCTCCCGGGCCCCCTGCAGCGCGATGCCGAGGGCGAGCCTGGTGTAGCTGGCGGGCCTGATGCTGCCGCAGATTCCCGCAACGACAAGCCCGTCCGCCTGATCCGCCTCACTGTTTCCCATGAATACCTCCCTATCAACGCGCGCGGTGGCGCTGGCTGCCAGAGCGTCGAGCACCTCAGCTCTCTATCGCGCGCGTGTACCTTTCTACCGAGCGGCGCACGACGTCCTTGGCATCCGCTTCGATCTTTCTCCAGTACTTGAGCCCTCCATATATGCGATCGAAAGCGAACCGATCGATGGATCCCACTATCCCCTCAACCGCGGTGCGGGAAAGCGGGATGTGGTTCGGGAAGCTGCGCATGAAGGTGACGCGACGCCGGTCGGGCGTCACGTGAAGCGTATCGCTGGAGAGGAGCACGCCCCGGCCCTCCGCCCCTCCGGCCCAGTGCAATACGGACGCCCCCTCGAAATGTCCGCCGCAGCGGATCAATGTCAGCTCGCTGCCCAGCTCGAGCGTCTCGCCTTCCCAGAACACGATGGCCGGGTCGGGCCTCATGACCCACTCCCGGTCTGCCGCGTGCAGGTAGATGGGGACATCCCCCAGCGCCCGGCTCCATTCCACCATCGTGTCGTAGAAATGGGGGTGCGAGATGGCGATGGCCCGCAGGCCTCCCGCAGCCACAACGGCTTCGATCGTCGGCTCGTCGATCAGGCTGATGCAGTCCCACAGCACGTTGCCGTCGCCGGACTCGACCACGAGCGCCTGCTGGCCGATCGCGAAGGCCGGCGCGGTCGTGATGGCGGTGAGGCCGGGTTCGAGACCTCGCAGCTCGTTCCGGTGACCGGAGCGGATCTCCTCCAGGGTCGTCCACGCCTGGCCTTCCGGATTCACGAACTGCCGCTCGTCCTCGCAGATGCGGCACGACTCGGGCGGGGCCGGGGTCTCCGCGTACTGCACTCCGCACTGCACGCAGATGTAGGCGGCACTCATATCGCTCATGGGAATGCCCTTCTCATACCAGGCCCTCCGGAATCCGCGCCCGCACGTACCCTGCGTCGTACGTGGTCACCTCCAGCCGGTGACCGTACAGGTCGCTGAAGTAGACCGAGAACGCCTTGCCGTGGTCCCTCACTTTCAGCCGGGTGACGCGCTCCCCGAGGTGATCGTCCAAGGGCGTCTCGTCCAGCCGGTCCAGGAACTCCATGAACCCCGGTCCGTCGACCCGGAAGGCCACCAGGTGGTATCCAGCCGTCTCCCGATCGCCCTGCGGAGAGCCGCTGAACAGAGCCAGCTTGGTGGAGCCGCCGTCCGGCGAGATCATCAGCGGGCCCCGCG
>JBDHHR010000023.1:0-37641 GCA_039589295.1 Gemmatimonadota bacterium
TCCGGACGGATAACCGAGCTGACCGTCGAGGAAGGTGACGATGTCGAAGAGGGCGAGCTCCTGCTCGTAATCGACCAGGCCCGGTTCCAGGCGGCGGTGCAAAGGGCGGAGGCAGCGCTCGCCGAAGCCAAGGCCCGTGAGGCACAGGCGCGCGGGAACTCCGAACAGGCGCAGCGGGACTGGGGGCGCATCCGCCAGCTCAAGGAAGCCGCCGCGAACATGGTCACCGATACCGAGTACGAGCAGGCCCGAACCACGGCCGAGGTGCAGGCGGCCTTGTGGCAGTCGGCCCGATACGGGGTGGACATGGCTCAAGCCGGTCTGAGGGAAGCCGAGGACAATCTGTCCAAGACGGTGATCAAGGCGCCGATGGGTGGGCGCGTGACACGACTCAGCGTGGAACGTGGCGAGACGGCGGTGGTGGGGACCATGAACAATCCAGGAAGCCTGCTGCTCACGATTGCCGACCTCTCGGTGATGGAAGCCGTCATCGAGGTAGACGAGACCGACGTTCCCGAAATCTCCGTCGGAGACTCGACGGCTGTGACGATCGATGCGTTCCCGGACCGGGAGTTCACCGGACGGGTGACGAAGATTGGCAACAGCTCCATCCTGCCCCGAAGCGCGCTGCAGGCCAGCTCGGCCGACCAGGCGATCGACTTCGAGGTCAGGGTTACCCTGGCTGACCCCAGGGTGGCACTCCGAACAGACCTGTCGGCCACGGCGGACGTCGTAACGGCAGTGCGGCCGGAGGCACTGGCCATCCCGATCATCGCGCTCACTCTGCTGGATCCGTCGGAGTTCGAGCGGATTCCAAACGAGGGTGAGGAAATCCAATCGGAAGAGGAAGGCGAAGAACCGGTCGAGGGTGTTTTCGTGGTGGACGGCGATCGCGTTCGCTTCCGGCCGGTAGAAGTGGGTATCGCCGGAGACAACTACTTCGAGGTGCTGGATGGGCTGGAGGAATACGAGACGGTGGTCGCGGGTTCCTACCAGGCGATCCGCGACTTGGAAGACGGTTCACTGATCGAAATCGTGGATCGAGAATCGGAGGCCGAGCCGCGGGATTGAACTCGGCCCGCAGGCATCAGGACTCACAGGCATCGGGGCTCATCGAGCCGCGGCCCTGGCTGCCGGCATGTGTGTGACGCCGGGAGAGAACGGGAAAGAGACAGTCGAGCGACATGAACGACGTGGTGATACACACACGGGGGTTGCGCAAGGACTACCAGATGGGCACCCAGGTCGTCCGTGCCCTGCGGGGCGTTGATCTGGAGATCAAGCGCAACGAGTACATCGCTGTCATGGGCCCGTCCGGCTCCGGGAAGTCGACCCTGATGAATCTCATCGGATGCCTCGACACGCCGACCGATGGGAAGTACGTCCTCAACGGCCAGGCGGTCCAGGACCTGGACGACGATGAGCTGGCCAGGATCCGCAACCGAGAGATCGGCTTCGTCTTTCAGACGTTCAACCTGCTGCCCCGGGCCAGCGCACTGCACAACGTGGAGCTGCCGCTGATCTACGCGGGAGTCCACGCGAAAGACCGCATAGTCAGGGCGCGGGGGGTCCTGGAAAAGGTCGATCTGGCCGACCGCATGGACCACAAGCCCAGCGAACTGTCCGGCGGCCAGCGCCAGCGGGTCGCCATCGCCCGGGCTCTGGTCAACAACCCGTCCATTCTTCTGGCAGACGAACCCACGGGGAACCTCGACTCGGTCACCTCGGAGGAGATCATGTCCGTCTTCGATGAGCTCCACCGTGTAGGCCAGACGATCATCATGGTAACGCACGAGCCGCACATCACGGCGCACGCAAGGCGGGTGATCACTCTCCGGGACGGGATGATCGAGTCGCGCGACGCCAGGGCCGACTCCCGGCCCAACCGGGTCTGACCCCATCGGCCCCGGGAACGAGGGAAGCGGCCGACCGTGAAGCTGTTCGAAGGCATCTGGATCGCGCTTCAGCAGATCTGGGCGCACAAGCTGAAGTCGATCTTCACCCTGATCGGAGTGATCATCGGGATCACGTTCCTCATCGCGGTGATCACCGTGGTGGAAGGAGTGAACCGCTATGTCCAGGACGACTTTGCCGGCTCGATCTTCGGCGTAAACACTTTCACGGTCGTTCGGAGGAGTCAGGTTTCCACCGGCGCCGAGACCGAGGAGCGCCGCCGGCGCCAGGCCCGTAACCCATACCTCACGATGCGCGACGTGGAGGTGGTTCGCGCGGCCGTCCCCAACGCGTGGCGATTCTCCTACAACGTCGATCGCGGTCTCCGGGAGGTGACCTACAAGGAGCGACGACGACGAAACATCAGGGTGATCGGCGCATCCGAGGGTTACGAGATGATGCAGGGCTGGGAGGTGGCCGAGGGACGCGGCCTCTCGCGGCTGGACGAGAGAAGGGCGCTGAAGGTAGCTGTCATAGGCGCCGAGATCGCGGAGAGGCTGTTCCCGGACGTCTCGCCCATCGGAAAGCGGATCCGGCTCGGCTCGCTGCGGGTCGAAGTCGTCGGGACGTGGGAGAAGCAGGGCGGTCTTCTGGGCAACATTCGTGACGCCTCCATACTGGTTCCCTTCTCCACCTACCGCCAGAGCCTTTCCCGTGACCGCAACCTGGTGGAGGAAATCCAGGTCAAGATGAGGTCGAAGGAGGAGATGGAGGCGGCAATGCTGGAGGTGGAGGCCGCCCTCCGCCGTGACCGCAAGCTGAGGCCGGGAGAGGAGAACAACTTCTGGCTGCAGACATCCAGCGACCTCCTGAGCGCCTGGGAAACGATCAACCGCATCCTGTTCGCGGCCATCCCGGGACTCGTGTCAATCTCTCTGGTGGTGGGCGGGATAGTCATCATGAACATCATGCTCCTGTCAGTCGCCGGACGGATTCGCGAGATAGGCGTCCGCAAGGCGCTGGGCGCACGGAGGAGAGACATACTGCTCCAGTTCCTGGCCGAGGCGTCGACGCTGTCGGTGCTGGGCGCGGCGCTGGGAGTAGCGCTGGGCATAGGTCTCGGCAAGGGGGTCGAAGTGCTCACGCCACTCCCGGCATCCGTCCCTATCTGGGCAATCGGGGTTTCCCTTGCCCTGGGGCTCTTGGTGGGCGTAGGCTCGGGCATCTATCCGGCGTACCGGGCCGCCCGGCAGGATCCGATCGTCGCACTGCGACATGAGTAGCCGGCGGACCGGGATGGGCGTCGTCGCCACGCTGCGCGAAGGGTTGGCGGTAGCCCTCGATTCGCTGCGAGCCAACAAGGTGAGGAGCGGTCTGACCATCCTCGGGGTGACCATCGGGGTGATGGTGGTGATGGTCATGGCGGCGATGGTCCAGGGCCTCAACTCCAGTTTCAAGGACGTAATCTCCACCTCCGGCCCGACCACGTTCTACGTCTGGCACGCCCCGGTTGGAGGGGGCGGAGGGATACAGACAGGTCTGGAGGAGGAGGAGAACGAGTTCATGAAGAACCCTCCTCTGGACCCCGTGTGGGCGAGGGAGCTCAGCAGGCTGTCGGTCATCCGGTACGCGACCCCTGGGGTGGACCTGTCGCAGATGGGTTACCACGCCCAGGCCGGCAAGGAGGACGTCAGAATCTCCCTGTACGGGGTGGACGCCGACTACATGGAGATCGACGGAGGAGACCTGGTCGACGGGCGGTTCTTCACCGCCACGGAGGATCAGCGCCGCCGTCCGGTGGCCGTAATCGATTCGGTAACCGGGGCGGACCTGTTCCAGGGTCGGGACCCGCTCGGGAGAGTGTTGAACCTGGGCCGGCCGGGGAGCCGGAGGTCGCCGTTCCAATCGGTGGGAATCTACCGACCCCCCAAGAACCTGTTCGCCAAGCTGGCGACGCACTACGTCTTCGTGCCGTTCTCGGCCGCCCTGAAGTACATGAGGGTGTGGGACCGGATGGTGTGGTTTACCGTGAGACCGCACGACGGAGTCGGCATGGAGGAAGCGCTGGACGCGGTACGAACGCGCCTGCGCAACCTGCGGGGGCTCGGACCCGGACAGGAGGACGACTTTCACCTCATCACCCAGGACCAGATGATGACGTTCTGGAACGACCTGACGAGCGTGTTCTTCGCGGTGATGGTCGCGTTGTCGGGCGTCGGCCTGCTTGTGGGCGGCGTGGGTGTGATAGGCATTATGATGATCTCCGTCACCGAGCGGACCCGCGAAATAGGGCTGCGCAAGGCGATGGGAGCGCGCCGGCGAGATCTGCTGTGGCAGTTCCTGGTGGAGGCGGCTACCCTGACGTTGCTTGGCGGAGCGATCGGCATGTCGCTCGGCGGCGCGATCGTGTGGCTGGTGGCCAGCCTCACACCGGTGCCTGCGGTCGTGCCCACCTGGTCGATCTTCGTGGCTCTGCTGGCCTCGATCTTCACCGGAGTCGGGTTCGGACTGTACCCGGCGGCCAGGGGCGCCGGGCTGGACCCGGTCGAGGCTCTCCGTTATGAGTGAACGGCCCCTGCCGGGGGCGGGGCCCCCGGCAGGGGGCCGGGGGCACGACTCAGAGCCGAGGAGCATAGCGAGCATGGCCGATTCACCGCTGGACGTCCTGGCGGTGGGACCTCACCCCGACGACGTTGAATTGCTGTGCGGCGGCACGCTCGCCAGGTGCGCCGACCAGGGGTATCGGACCGGCATTCTCGATCTCACCCGTGGTGAGATGGGCAGCCGCGGCTCGGCCGAGATCCGGGCCGCCGAAGGAGAGAAGGCGGCCGGTATCCTCGGTGTGACGGTTCGTCTCAACGCCGGCTTGCCGGACGCGGGGGTATTCAACACCACCGAGAACCGCGAAGCGTTGGTGAAGATACTGCGTACGTGGCGGCCGAGGGTGGTGATCCTCCCCTTCTACCGGGGTCGCCATCCGGACCATCGGCTGGCAGCCGAGCTTGCCCGGGATGCGTGCTTCCTGTCCGGCCTGGCGCGGTACGGGGACGACCAGCAGCCGCATCGACCGGACAAGGTCATCTTCTCCATCAGTTTCCGCGAGGACCCGGTCAAGCCGACGTTCGTAGTGGACATCGAGCAGCAGTTTGACCGGAAGATGGATGCGATCCGCTGTTACTCCTCCCAGTTCAAGGGGGTGGTGCAGGCCGGCGAGGCGTTTCCGACCGGACAGCCATTCTACGACCTCGTCGAGGTACAGAACCGCCACTACGGATCCCTGATCCGCCGCGGGTACGGCGAGCCGTTCCTCACCGATGAGACGGTCGTGGTAGAGGACATCACCCGGATGTCAGTCCCTTCCGTGTGAGGAAGGGATGATCTACCTCGACCACGCTGCCACGTCGCCGCTTCGCCCGGAGGTGTGGCAGGCCATGGAAACCGTCGTCGGCCACGCCGACTTCAACCCCGCTTCGGTCCACGGCCCGGGCGATCGCGCCGCCGAGGTGCTGGAGTCGGCGCGGGCCGAACTGGCCGGGCTGCTGGGCGGGAGCCGCGAGAGCGTGATTTTCACGGGCGGCGGCACACAGGCGGACAACCTGGCGGTGCTCGGTTTCACGCGGGCGCGCAGGGAGGCGGGGCCGCGGGTGCTCGTAGGCGCCATCGAACACAAGGCGGTGCTGGAGTCGGCCCGCAGGGCCGAAGCCGAAGGAGCGGAAGTAAGGGTTCTGGAGGTGGATTCTCAGGGCCGCGTTTCTCCCGCGCATCTGGGGGAGAAGCTGGAATCGGAACCGGAGCGTCCCACCCTCGTGTCAGTCATGTGGGCGAACAACGAGATCGGCGTGGTCCAGCCGGTCGACCGGCTGTGCGAGACGGCGCACAGCCACGGAGCCCTGTTTCATACGGACGCCGTACAAGCGTTCGGGAAGATACCGGTGTCGCTGGAGGAAGTGCCGGCGGATCTGCTGACCATCACCGCGCACAAACTGGGCGGACCTGTGGGCATCGGACTGCTGCACGTTCGTCCGGGTGTAGATCTGGAACCTCTCTCCTACGGCGGCTCGCAGGAGCGTTCGCTGTGGCCTGGGACGCAGAACCCGGTGGCAGCCAGGGGATTCGCGACCGCAGGGCTGCTCGCTGCGGATGAGCTCGACGAGTCTGCTCCGCGGTGGCGTGAGATGCGAGACGGAGTCACCTCGGATCTCCGCGCCGCCATTTCGGACCTCACAGTCCACGCCGAGGCGGCGGACCGCCTGCCCAATCTGGTAAGCGTGGGAATCCCCGGCTGTGACCAGGCGAGCCTTCTGCTGGCACTGGACATGGCGGGGCTGGCGGTCTCGGGAGGCTCAGCGTGCGCCAGCGGCGGACATACCGAATCCCATGTCATAGAGGCGCTGGGAGTGGAGCGTGACGAACCCTACGCCGTCCTGCGCTTGAGCTTCGGTCCCCGCACCTGGCCCGACGACGTCAGGCGTGCCGGTGAGATCACGGCGCGAACGGTGAACCGTCTTCGCAGGGCCGGCGGGTGAGCTCAAGTGGCGAGGCGCTGGCGCCGAGGTCCCGGGAGCGGAGCCCGGCCGCCGGCGGAGACGTGGACCGGATTCTGGTAGCGATGTCGGGCGGCGTGGACTCGAGCGTCGCCGCGGCCCTGCTGCATCGCCGGGGATACGGTGTCGTAGGCGCTACGATGAAGACTTTCTGCTACGGAGACACCCCCGGTCCCTCTCGCACCTGCTGCGGCCTGGAGGGAATCGCCGATGCCCGCTCGGTCGCGGCGCGCCTCGGGGTGCCACACATGGTCGTCGACGTGGAGCCCGAGTTCGCCGTTGACGTCATCGGCAACTTTGTCAGCGAGTACGCGGCCGGGCGGACCCCGATCCCGTGTGTACGCTGCAACAGCTACACGAAGTTCCGGGACCTGGCGCGGCAGGCAGACGCCCTCGGGTGCGCTTCACTTGCCACCGGCCACTACGCCCGGATCCTGCGTCAGGGCAATGACGTCCGTCTGTGCCGTTCCGAGGACGATCGAAAGGACCAGACGTACTTCCTGTGGGGCATCCCGCGGGAGATCCTGCAACGGCTCTTCCTGCCGATCGGTGACCTCACCAAGGAGGAAGTGAGAGCCATCGCCCGCTCCCTGGACCTGAGCACAGCCGACAAGCCGGAGTCGTTCGAGATCTGCTTCGTTCCGGACGACGACTACGCCGGCGTAGTCCTCCGTTACCTCGGGGAGACCCACCCGGCCTTTCAGCCCGGGCCGTTCGTGCTCGAGGACGGCCGCGAAGCAGGGCGTCACGAGGGATACGCCAGGTTCACGGTGGGCCAGCGCAAGGGGCTTCCCGGAGGGTTCTCCGAGCCGATGTTCGTCCTGGAGATTCGCCCCGGCGACCGAACGATCGTCATTGGCCCGCGGGCGTCCCTCGCTACGACGCGGCTGACCGCGGCCGAGGCTAACTGGCTCTGCGAGGCCCCGGCCAGCGGAGAGGAACTGGGGGTTCGCGTGAGGCACGGGGCGCCGATAGTCGATGCCGTGGTCGCCAGCGCGGAACAGGATCGCTTCGAACTGGAACTCCGGCTCCCGCAGGCCGCGGTTACGCCAGGGCAGAGTGCGGTTCTGTATCGTGACGAGGTAGTGGTGGGCGGCGGGGTAATTCACGCCGGCAGTTAGGCGGCATCCGACCGAGAGGCCGAGCGACGCAGGCCGCCGCCGGCCCGGAAGTACTCCTCAGTGCCGCAGTCCCTCCAGCTCGGCCAGGCGCTCGGCCATCTCGCGACCCTGTTCGCTCAGATCGTCGGGCACCTTCACCAATACGCGCACCAGCTGATCCCCTGTCTTTTCGCCTTTCTCGACGCCCTGCCCCTTGATGCGAAACACGCTGCCGCTCTGCGTTCCCGGTGGAACACGGAGTACGATCTTCTTGTTGTCCGCCGTCCGCACCCGGACCCGCGAGCCCAGCATCGCCTGAGCCAGGTTGATGGGAACCTCGCAGACGAGATCCAGTCCGTCGCGGCTGAAGAAGTTGTCTTCCTTGACCTTGAAGCGGACGATGAGATCGCCGGTGCGGCCGCCGCCGGGACCTCGCTCGCCCTGGCCGGACAGACGCAGGCGGGCACCATCCTCCACGCCGGCGGGAACAGTGATGCTGATCCGCCGCTGAGTGGTGACCTCACCGCGACCGCCGCATGCGTTGCACAGCTCCCGGGGAATGTTGCCCCGGCCCAGGCAGGCCGGGCACGGCCGCGGAACAGAGAATGTTCCGTGACCAAAGGTGACCGTTCCTCTCCCTTGACACTCGTCGCACGCATCGAGCTTCGACCCAGGAGCGGCACCGGAGCCGTCGCACGTCGCACATTCCTCGGAGATGGGGACGTTTATCGTCGCCTTGCCTCCCCGGACCGCGGTCCGAAACGAGATCTCCACCAGGTACTCCACGTCTCGACCGCGCACCGGCCCACGCGGCCGCTCAGCCGCACGCTTTCCGAAGTCGAAGATGGTACTGAAGATATCTCCAAGCCCGCCCAGGTCCTCGAACCGGAAGCCCTTGCCGTCGCCAGGCGCGGCACCCGTTGACGGCCGACCGGCGAAGCCACCCAGCCCACCGAAACGACGCAGCTGGTCGTACTTCCTGCGGCTGGCCGGATCGGAGAGGACGTTGTACGCCTCCGATATCTCCTTGAAGCGTTCGCCTGCCTCTGGCTTGTCCGGGTTGGCGTCCGGGTGGTACTGCTTGGCAAGATCGCGATAGGACTTCTTGATCTCCTCCTCAGTGGCGTTCTGGGCAACTCCCAGCATCTGATAATAGTCCTTCGCGCGCGGGCCCATCATTCAATCCCCGGTGTCGCGCGCCGCGTCCTCGTCCGCCTCCGCCGGCGGGGGCGCGTAGCGCTGGACTACCACCTGCGCCGGGCGCGCGAGCCGGCCCCGGAACCGGTATCCCTCCATGAGTACCTCTGATACGGTCTCGTCCAGCTCCACATCCCCGACTTCTGTGATCATCAGGGCCTGGTGGACCTCCGGATCGAATCGAGCACCGCTGGCTTCCACCCTGGCCAGTCCCGCGTCTCCGAGCTCCTTTTCCAGGTTGCGGAGAATGAGTTCGATCCCCTTCTCGAGGGCCTCGACCGTAGTCGTCTCGCTGGGTGTAGCCGCTACCCGAGCCAGATCGTCGAGGGTCGGCAGGAGACGCCTCACCAGTTCGGCCTGGGCGATCGTCGCCAGTTCCATCCGTTCGCGGCTCGTCCGTTTGCGAAAGTTCTCGAACTCGGCGGCCAGCCGCAGGTGTCTATCCTTCAGGGCCTCCAGCTCGGCCAGAGCCTGAGCGGCGGTCTGCTCTTCGGTGGGCTCTTCCTCCAGTGCGGCACCCGGCTCTTCCTCCAGTGCGGCACCCGGCTCTTCCTCCGACTCCGCTGCAACCTCACCGCTTCCCACCTCCTCCGTGTCGGCACCGGACCTCTCACCGGAGTCATCGGCCCCCGCCTTGGAAAGCTCTTCGGCCGCCGTCTCAACCACCTCCGGCTTCCCCTCTTCCGCGGTGCTCTCCTCCCGGGGGTCGCGGCCACCTCGCTGTCGTCGGATCAATGAGTCCTCCCTAATCGCGGTCAGCGGTCGGCAGGCGGCGCGGCCTGTCCAACGAGCCACGCCACCAGGTCCGACAACCCGTGCTCACTCTCAGGATCATGATACAGGGCGTGGAACGCACCGGGATACACTCGCACATCCGTGTTGCCCGCCATTCGCCCGGCGACCACGCGGCTGGCCTCCGATTTCACGACTCGATCGTCGCCCGGGAGCTGGAAGAGCACCGGCAGGCGAACCTGCCCGGCTCTATCGCCCAGAATGGCGGCGTTGCGCTGCATCTCCCCCCACAGGCGAGCACTTATGCGGTGGTGCACCAGGGGATCCGAGCCGTACTTCTGCCGCTCCGAATCCTCACGGAATAACTCTTCCTCGCGCAGCCCGTTGTCCAGTGTCAGGGCCGGCATCACCCGATCCGTCACCGCTCCCAGGGACTGCTTCCACGCGGGGAGGTCCATTGCTACCTGTATGGCCGGTGCCACCAGGATAGCTCCGTGCAGTCCCGGGAAGCTGAATTCCTGTATGTAGCGGCCGACGATCAATCCGCCCAGCGAGTGTCCGAGAACAAAGGTGGGCTCGCCACTCCGCACTCCTCCGACACGCCGCCGGAACCGATCGGTGTCCTGAAGAAGATGGTCGAAGGACCGGACATGCCCGCGCCTTCCCTGCGACTTCCCGTGGCCACGCAGATCCAGCGCATAGAAAGCGAATCCGGCCGAACTGGCAGCGACGGCCAGCCGCCAGTACCGCCCCGAGTGCTCGCCCAGGCCATGCAGGACGAGCAGTCGGCCGCGCGGTGCTTTGGGCTTGCCCGCGCGGTAGAACAGCCGCAGCCCTCCGACCCCTTCGAAGTAACCGTGAGATTCCTCAACCATGGGCTTCCAGCAACTGCCGCCGCAGAGTACGGAGGGCCTCTTCCACCGCCTCCCGGCGCACCTGGATCCGATCCCCGGAGATGATCTGGGAGCGCGAGGCACACGCCGGCCCATCGACGGCGATCCAGACCGTCCCGACCGGCTTCTCCGGTGTGCCACCCGTTGGCCCGGCGATGCCTGTTACCGCAACGGCCCAATCAGTCCGTGCGACGCGTCGCACGCCGCTGGCCATGGCGATCACCGCTTCCCGCGAGACCGCTCCGTGCTCCGCCAGCAATCCGGGATCGACGTCAAGCAAGCGATTCTTCGCCGTATCATCATACGCTGTCACGCCGCCCCAGAAGACAACGGATGCCCCCGGAACGTCAGTGATGACTTTCGCCAGCCAACCGCCGGTGCAACTCTCGGCCACCGAGACGGTCTGCCCCGACTCCCGCAGGAGCGTGAGGACCTCGGCGGCGGGACTACCTCCCGGATGCGTCTCCCCGTCGGTGGGAATCAAGCGTCTACCCCCGCGAGCAAGCGGCGGAACGCCAGAAGATAGACGACCAGAGAGATCATGGTCAGCAGCAGCGCCACGATCAGGCTCACGGCGGTGAACCATCCGTGTAGCCCTGCCCAGAACCGGTTGAGTGGGCCTGACCAACCCTTGGCGCCTTCGGCGGTCCGGTAGGCGAGCCACAGTATCATCGAGCCTATGAACACGTTCTGAGCCAACGCCTTGCGCTTGCCGGAGGCGCGGGCGGGAAAGACGGCACCCCTGCGGGCGACGGCGGTTCGGAGGGCTGTGACCAGCAGCTCGCGGCCCAGAAAGATGACCAGCACCCACAGAGAGATGTGGCCGAAAATCGGAATACCGGCCAGCTCCGGATGGCGAATAGTGAGGATGTAGAAAGGTATCAACGTCGCGATGAGCAGGAGCTTGTCCGCGATGGGGTCGACCAGTTTTCCGAAGTCCGTGATCTCCTCCCGCCGTCGCGCCAGCATGCCGTCGAGGACGTCAGACAGCGCGGCGACCAGGAAAACGCCGAAGCCGAGAAGTCGCGACCCCGCGCTGGGTTCGAACAGCAGGACGAACACCACGGGGGCCAGCGCGACCCGGAAGGTAGTGATCGCGTTCGGGAGGTTCAGGCTCAGTGTCAAGGGTGCGGTGTCAAGCTCAGCGATGTTATGACCTGTCTGGAGATGGCGGTCAGCGACTCCAACACGCCGGTGCCGTCGGTCGCCACGGCCTCGAACGAGGTGAGCCCTCCCGGGTTCAGGGAAGCTTCGAGCTGATCGACGGGGAGGGCTCCGGCCAGGTCGCGCTTGTTGTATTGGATCACGCAAGGAATGTCGGCGATCGGAATGTCATGCGACGCCAGGCCAGCGTCCAGGTCGGTAAGCGATTCCACGTTGTCCTCCAGCCGCCGCTGGTGGCTGTCGGCCACGAACACGATTCCGTCGACACCTTGCAGAACCAGTCGACGTGTATCGCTGGACCGCACCTGGCCGGGGACCGTATAAAGATGTAACCGGGTTCGATAGCCGCCCACCGACCCCATCTCTACCGCCAGGAAGTCGAAGAGAAGGGTGCGGTCGCCATCCACCGTGGGTGCGATCAACTGACCGCGCGTCGAGGGATCAAGCCGCCCGTGCACGTACTGCAGGTTCGTCGTCTTGCCGCTGGATGCCGGCCCATAGTATACGATCTTGCAATCGATCTCTCGGGCCGCCCGATTCATAGTCGCCATACCGGCCTACGCGCCCTCGGCGCTCTCGGCCGCGGCCAGTTCCTTCTCCATGTTGGCCAGGATTCCGGCTGCCCTCTTCCGGAGCATCGGCCGCTCCTCCCACGCCAAGTAATCGCGCAGCAGAAGAACGTTGTCCACGCCCGGCCGCGAGCGCAGATATCCCAGCGCCGCCAGCCGGCGGAGCGGGTGAGCGCTGAAAAGGTCGCTCTGGTGCCGCGTCATCTGGTCGCGCGCAAACAGGACGCCCAGTCCCCCGAGCACTGCCGCGCCGAGCAAAGCCACCGCAGAATACCTCAGCACACGCGCGCCGATCCCGGACTCCTCGCGCACGACTATCACTCTATCCGCCATCTACATCTCCCGACGCCCTGCAAAGGCTTCCGCAATCGTCACTCCGTCTGCGTACTCCAGATCTCCACCTACCGGCAGGCCTCGTGCCAGCCGGGTCACCTTGAGCCCGTCCAGGCCGGATACCAGCCGGTGCAGGTATGTAGCCGTGGCTTCTCCCTCCACGCTCGGGTTGGTGGCGATGATCAGCTCCTGCACACCCTGCCGCAGCCGTTCCAGCAACGACGCGAGGTTGAGCTCGTCCGGGCCGATTCCGTCCAGAGGTGACAGGCGACCGCCGAGAACGTGATACCGCCCGCGAAATCTCCCCGACTTCTCTATGGCCGCGATGTCGGAGGCCTCCTCGACGACGCACAGCTCCCCCGATGAGCGCCGCGGGTTGCGGCAGTACTCGCAAGGATCCTCACTGCTGAGATTGCCGCATTCGCCACAGGGCCGGACCTCTTCGACGACACGCTCGATCGACCGTGACAGCCGCCTCGCTTCTTCCGGCGGCAATTTGAGCAGGTAGTACGTCAGCCGCTGCGCCGTCTTCCTCCCGATGCCCGGCAGCCGTCCGAGCTCCGTAACCAGTGTCTCTATGGCTGACATGTCGCTCGGCGTCGCCCGCGGACTCAGCCACCCAGGAGTGACCCGAGACCCGGTAGAGGCATGCCCCCCGTCGCCTGCCGCATCTCGGCTTCCATCTTCTCACGGGCCTGTGTCTGCGCCTGGGAGATGGCTGCCTGTATCAAGTCTTCCAGCATCTCGACGTCGGACGGGTCCACGGCGGCCGGGTCGATGCTCAATGCGCGCACGATTCCCTTCCCGTCGACGGTGACCTCCACCAATCCACCGCCGGTGCTGACCGTGACTGTTTCCCCCTCGAGGCGCTTCTGGACGTCGGCCAGACGTGACTGCATCTGTTGGCCCAACTGGAATAGCTGCTGCAACTGATTCAGGTTCTCCACCCGACATCACTCCTTGAGCTTCAAGTCCAGTGTTTCTACCGCGTCACGCAGGCGGGGATCCGCGTCCATCATGCTCCGCAGTTTCTGGTCTCGCGCGGCCTCGGCGGTCATCCGCCGCCGCGGGCCCGAGTCTTCCACCCGAAAGCGCAGCCGTCCCTCGTCCAGGCCCAGCCGTCGCGCCAGTTCGAGGCGGAGGATGGACGACCCGCGAAGGTCGTCGAGGTACGTTTGCAGGTCGGGCGCGAGACCGGGAGGAACCCTCAGGCTGACTGTGGTCCCGTCGACGCTCTCGACCGTCGCGCCTTTCAGCCCCACCAGCTCGCCGCCCAAGCCCTTGCCCTGCGCCGCCGAGAGGGCATCGGTCCACGCAGCATGCGGGTTCGGATTATCGAGATCGTCGATCGACCCTGGTGGCTCCGCATCCGGGGACGTCAGGTCGGGAGGAGGTCCCGGCGGCCGCTCCTCCGGTGAAGAACCCGAGCCCTCGGTCGGCAAGATCCCCATCGGCGCCGCAGCCGCTTCATCCTGATCCGGGGCTGTCTTCTGCCTGTGGCCACTCTTCCGCGGGCCATGCCGGGCGCCTCCGTCCTGGGGAGCCTCGGGCCGCTCTGCCTCGACTCTCGGGCGGTCCGGACGAGAGCCGCCGCCGTCCCCGCTCCCCATGGCCGCCAGCACCTCCCGCAGAGCCACGCTGGAATCCAGGCTGGCCAGCCGAAGAAGAAGAACCTCGACCTGGATTCGCGGCTGATCGCTTCTTCTGAACCGGCCCATGGCTTCGAAGTCGGCGGCGGTTGCCAGCATGCGCAGCAGATCTTCCTCGGCGAAGCCGGCGGCCGCTGCAGCGAACTGGGTCCGCGCTTCGTCGGAAAGCTCGCTCGCGCCACTCTCCGGGTCCAGCCGAAGAGCGAGAAGAACGCGCAGGGCGTCTCCCAGGCCCCGCACGAACTCAGCGAGGTCATACCCCTCGTCCAACAGAGTCTGCACGAAGGGAAACACGGCAGCCCGGTCGCCCTGCCGCACGAACTCGAGCAGCTCCAGGTACTTCTCGTCCTCGACCAGGCCGAGCATGCGATGCACATCCTCCAGCGAGACCGAGTCGCCCGAGAACGAGAGAACCTGATCCAGCAGTGAGAGGGCATCCCTCACACCGCCATCGGCACGCCTGGCAATCGGGACGAGCGCCGAATCGTCCGCTGTCACGCCCTCCAGTTCCGCGACGTCTCGCAATCGCTCCAGAAGCTCGCGGACCGACACCCGGCGGAAGTCGAAGCGCTGAACCCTCGAAAGCACCGGCGGCGCGTTGTGCCTGATCTTCCGGGGCTCCGTCGTGGCGAATACGAAGATCACCCGCGGTGGCGGTTCCTCGAGGATCTTCAGTAGCGCATTCCAGGCCTCACGGGTCAGCATGTGGGCCTCGTCGACGATGTACACCTTGTACCGCGTCTCATCGGAAGGGGCGTACATCGCCCGTTCCCGCAGGTCTCGGGCGTCGTCGACCCCCCGATTGCTGGCCGCGTCTATCTCCACCACATCAAGGGACGTACGGCCAGACCAGATGCTCTCGCACGATTGACAGACGCCGCACGGCTCGCCGCCAGACTGTTCAGGACAGTTGAGAGCCATGGCCAGGATTCTGGCTGCCGTGGTCTTGCCTATTCCCCGGGGACCGCAGAACAGGTAGGCATGGGCGACGCGCGTCGCGTCGACCGCGGCTCGGAGAGTGGCAGCAACGTGATCCTGTCCGACGATTTCCGAGAATCGCCGTGGACGGTGACTTCGTGCCAGTGCGGTTCTGTACATGTCGGGCAAGCTACGCTGCGGGAGAATGCACGGAAAGCGCAAAAAGACCTTGTCGGGCGCCGTGTCGAAGGCCCCAGGCGAGCCGTGGCGACCTTTACACGCTTACCGCTGCTACCTTCACGGTCCTGACGGGGTTAGCGAGCTCGGGTCCCACGGGCCTGGGGCGACGGCAACGTACGCGCCGTCGACTTGGCGGTCAAACGCGGTGAGCCGCTCTCGGATCCTACGTGCCGTCGGCGTGAAAGGCGTCCGGGATGTGCTCGACGGACGGTGACTTCCCGGGGAGCACCGTCACCGCGACCACGTCGAAGCGGTATTCGATGCCTTCCAGCGGGTGCGCCCCGATCCAGTCCCGTGCAGCCCGGGCGAGCCGCCTGCGCTGGCGGGGAGTCAGGGCCTGAGCGGCCGGCTGCGGGCCCGGCCTGCGCGCCTTCACCTCGACGAACACGACCACCGGGCCCTGACGCGCCACGATGTCCAGCTCGTTCCTCCCCGAACGCCAGTTGCGGGCCAGGATCAGGTATCCCTTGCGACACAAGGACCTGACCGCGATCTCCTCTCCCAAGTGTCCCAACTCGGCGCGGCAGCCGCCCTTGGTCTTCGTCACCTGCCCTCCCGCGGCGATCCCGCTGCGGGTCAGCGCCCGCCGGGCCCGCGGCGTCCGTGAGCGACGCGTGCGCAGCCCGTCCGCCGAGGATGCCGGCAGACCTTCAACTCTGAGTCATCCGGCGACCAGTCTGCCGGATGATCGCGGCGGGCGCCCTACCGACCTAGCTCGCAGGACCAGCCCTCGTGAGCTACCGAGACTCGGCCTCCGTAGCCGGCCGCCGCGACGAGCGCCCGCACGTCATGCTCGGCTCGAAGCCGCGGGTACAGGTGCGTCAGCAGTAGATTCTCCACTCGGGCCATGGAGGCCAGGCGTGCCACGCGTCCCGGCGAGAGGTGATTGTCCGCCGCTGCGTCGTCCGGCAGTGAGCACTCGCACACGAACAGCTGAGAGTCGCGGGCAAACTCCGCCAGGACATCGTCCGGCCCCGAATCACCCGAGTAGGTCAGCGAAGTCCCGGACGCCTCCAGCCGTATCGCCTGACTCTCGGGAGTGTGCGGCGTCTTGTGCGACAGCAGGCGGACGTCCCCGAGCGTCGTCGTGTCCCCCGGAGCCAGTTCCCGAAGATGCACCGGAAAGCCGGGATCGAGCAGGAAGTCGCCAAGCGTCGCGGCCAGTCCTTGAAACAGCGACCGGGTGCCGGGAGGACCCCATACTTCCAGCGGCGCTTCACGGTGCGATTCGATGCCGTGCTTGAGCGAGAAGAACAGTCCCGGGAGCGCACCGACGTGGTCAGCGTGGAAGTGCGTGATGATAAGGTGGGTCACCTGCGACCAGGGAAGCCGCAACCGGGCCAGGGCCTGCACGGCTCCAGGCCCGCAGTCCAGAAGGGCCCGCATCCCCTGCAGTTCGACCCAGTAGCACGAGCAGGCCGTCTCCGCTTCCGGAACGACAGTCCCGCAACCAACCACCACGAATCGCCCGGGTCGTTCCTCCCGGCTCAAGCTACCTGCCCCGGCGGCAGATCCTGGAGCTCGACTCCCACCAGGGAGCTGACCCCCGGTTCCTGCATGGTAACCCCGTAGATCCAGTCGGCGGCCTCTATGGTCCGTGCATTGTGGGTGATGACTATGAACTGAGTTTCCGACTTGAACTTGGCCAGCATGGCCGTGAACCGCCCGACATTGGACTCGTCCAGAGGCGCGTCCACCTCATCCATGACGCAGAACGGGCTGGGCTTCGCCAGATAGATGCCGAAGAGGAGCGCCAGCGCGGTGAGAGCTCGCTCCCCGCCCGAAAGGAGGTGGATTCGCTGCGTCCTCTTCCCGCGCGGGCTCGCGGAGATCTCGATCGGCGAGTCAAGCGGATCGTCCGGATCCTCCAGCCACACGTCGCATTCGCCGCCCTCGAAGAGGGTGACGAAGATCCTGCGGAAGTTGTCGCGAACCTGAGAGAAGACACGTGAGAAGGATGCGGACGCCGCATCGTTGATCCGCCGGATGGAGTCGTGGAGGTCCTGCGTCGCCCTCTCGAGATCGGCCTTCTGGCTTTCCAGGAAGTCCAGGCGCTGCTTCTCCTCCTCGTATTCGCTGGCGGCGATGAGGTTGACCGGGCCTATGCGGGCCAGGTGGATCCGAACTTCCTCCAGCTCCTGCGCCCAGTCCTCGGGGTTTCCCTCCTCAGGCGATTCGACTCGTGCTCTGAGATCCTCGAAGCTGGCCTCCCACTCGGCCTCGAGCCGCTCCCTAAGGGTCGCCCGCTGGCCTCGCAGCTGGGCGATCTCCAGCTCCAGACCGTGTCGCCGTTCCGATTCCTCGCGTTCCGTCTTGCGTGCCGCGCGAAGTAGCATCTCCAGGTTCTCAAGTTCGCGGCGACGGTCGTCGAGCCCTTCCTGCAGCCCGCGCAGCCGGTCGTCGAGGTCCCGACGGCCGTCCAGCAACTCGACCAGCTCCTCCTCGCTCCCGGCTATCTGCTCCCGGCCGGACTCGATGGTAGCGTTCAGTCCCTGATACTCCGCGTCCAGCTGTGATGCGCGTTCTTCGAGCTCGCCACTGGCCTCGACCGCCCTTCGCCGCCTGTCCTCGATGGCTGCAAGCCGGGCCTCCTGGCGCGCCATGCGGACCTTGAGCTCCTGCAGTGCCTCGTTCTCCCGCTCCCAGTCGGTCGAGGCCGACATCGCCGCGGCCCGCTCGCCGGCCAATGTCTCTTCAGCGGTGCGTCGCCGAGCCTTCAGGCGCTCCAGCTTCTCTTCGTCTTCCGCGGCTCGCGAGTCTACCTCGGCGAGAGACCCGTCGAGCTCCGCGACCCGCGCGTCCACCTCTTGCGCGGAGCGCCGCGCTCGCTCGAGCGCCTCGTGCGAGGCCTCTCTCTCTGCCCTAGCCTTCCGGTGGCTTCGGCCGGAGACTTCGAGCGTCGCATCCAGATTCACCCGCTTGTCCGCCAGGGTCTTCAGCTCGGCTTCCAGCCTTCCCACCTCGTCCACCAGTACCGATCGGGCGCCTTCCAACTCCTCCATCCGCTCGGTGACTTCGGTGAGCTCGGCGCGGCGTCGCAGGACGCCCTTGCCGGCCCCCGGCTGGCCGAGACGCACCACTCCAAGACGGTCCTGTCCGCTGCCGTCGGTCGTCACCCAAGCCTGTTCACGCGGGTTAAAGCCGTCCTCTCCATCCGCATCGACGCCCGCCAGCAGCGTGCGGGCCCATTTCTCACCGGCCCCGTGCACCGAGATCCGATCCACAAGCCCTCCGGATGGAGCCTCGACGGCTCGAGGCCCGGGATCGATGGGAAGGAGGATGATTCCGTCGGCCTCCCGCTTGGCGAGCCACGCACGCACGGCGAGGACGGCCTTCCAGTCGCGCACCACAACACCAGACAGAAGCGGGCCGAGGCACGCCTCTACGGCCGGAGCCTGGACCGCGGCCACCGTCATGAAGTCGGCCAGCACCCCCAACACGCCGGACTCGTCGCCAAGCTCAGCCACCAGGTCGGCTACGATCGGCGGAAGATCGCGCCCCGCCGCCAACATGCCGGCGAGACCGCTCCGGCGCGCTTCGAGCGCCGTCGCCTGCCCCTCCCGGGCGGCCAGGGCATCCCGTCGCTCCCGTAACTCCTCCCGGCACCGGCGCTCTTCCTCCCTCGCCTCCTCCAGACGTTCCTCTGCCTCCCGGAGCTCAGCCTCCCTGGAGTGCTCCTCTGCCAGTGCCTCCCGGGAGTGCTCCTCCAGTTTGCCCACCAGCCGAGCGGCCTCCTCGAGCTCCTCCCGGAGCCTTTCCACCTCCAGCCTGCGCGCATGGGTGCGCTCCCGCCGCGCCTCGCCTCCGGCTTCGGCCTCCCCGGTCTCGCGTATCACCTCGGCCAGCGACGCCAGCGCCTCTCGCTCGCGGTCTTCACTGTCCTGCCGGCGTTGCCGCAAACCCTCCACCAACGACTCGACCGTCTCGACCTTGCCTCGCAGCTCCGCCAGATCGTCTCCGGCTGCCTGGATTGCCTGGTCGAGCTCTCCCAGCTCGGCCGCGATGGCTCCACGACGTTCGTCCATCGAGTCGCGCTCGGCCCGAATCCCCTCGATTCGCCCCTCCGCCGTCGAGACCCGTTCGCCGCTCACCAACCGCAGCCGCTCGAGCTCCTCGAGACGAGTCCGAACCCGCTCCAGTCTGCCCGCCAATCGCGACCGCTCCTGGTCACGTTCGAGCATCTTCATCCGCAGCGCCTCGGCCTCCGTCTCCTGGCGCCGGAGCTGCGCCTCCTGCTCGGGCAGTCGCTGGCGGCACTCCAGCAAGTCACTCTCGGCTTTCTCGAGACCCGCCTCGATGCTGTCCAGCCTCGCCTCGGCGACCGCGATCTCCAGCTGCAGACGCTTGTCGCGCAGGTCTCCGTACTTGCGGGCCCGGCCCCGTTGTCGGGACAGGGACCTGACCTTGGAGCCGACCTCCCCGATGACATCCTCGAGGCGCTTCAGATCCTGTTCCGCCTGATCAAGGCGCCGCAGTGCGGTCCTGCGACGATCCTTGTAGCGGCCGACCTCCGCCGCCTCCTCGAAGAGCGTCCTCCTCTCCTCAGCGCGGTCCGACAGGATCGCATCGACCATTCGACCTTCGATGATCGAGTAGGCGTTCGCACCGAGACCCGTATCGCGGCACAGGTCGTGGATGTCGCGAAGCCGGCATGCGCTCTCGTTCAGGGTGTAGACGCTGTCACCACCGCGCAGGACAGTGCGCCCGATTACGACCTCCTGGTACGGGACCGGGAGGATCCCGTCCTCGTTGGCGAGGGTAAGCGCCACCTCGGCCCGATGGATCGGCTTCCGCTGCGAGGTTCCCTGGAAGATCGCCTCTTCCATGCGACTTCCTCGGATCGCCGATGGACGCTGCTCCCCGAGGACCCAGCGCAGGGCGTCTGAAATGTTCGACTTGCCGCAGCCGTTCGGCCCCACAATGGCGGTCATACCCTCGTGGAAGTCTATCCGCGTGCGATCCGCGAACGACTTGAATCCGTGCAGCGTAATCGACTTGACCTTCACCGACTCTCGCCTCGCCTCACAACGAGGATCGCGTCCTGGGCGGAAGAACGGAGCAGGCTGTCCAGCACAGCGGCTGCCTCCTCGGTCTCGAACGCTCCGGAATACACCTTGTAAGCTGGAGCGGGAACGGCGCCGTCAGTGAGCACATAAGCCGGGAGGTGCATTTCGTGCAACCGGTCCCGCACCTCTGTGGCATCGTCCTCGGATGCGAAGGTGCCGAGATCGAACGTCAGGTTGGCCGGTCGCATGTCCCAATCCCGAGCGCGCTCTTTCCGCCCCGAAGCCACCAGCTCCCGCATGAGCTCCTCCGCGTGGAACCGATCGGCCATGGCCCCGGCGAACACACGGAAATAGAGCCGGCCGCGAATCAAAGTGGGCGCGACCAGGTACAGGCCTCCGTCGTCCTCCAGCGTCCGGCGCTGCCCTTCGGCATCCTCCCGGTCCACATAGCTGGCCATGAGTATCGAGTAAGGCAGCTCCGCCCCCACAAACGTCCTTGGAACGGTGTTGCCCGATTCGAGGCTCGCCGCTCGCTCGCCAGGCGCCTCCCGGGGTCCTTCCTCCGGCAGCCCCGCCGGTTCGGCAGCGGCGATATCCGGCTCGCCTGCCGGCGCCGAATCGGAGTACTCTTCCTGGAACACCGGCCAACCGGATATCCCCTGCCATACCAGCCACACTACAGCTACCGCCGTGCCCCAGATGATGAGGGTCGCCCGCGCGCGCGCCAGGCCCCCACGTTTCTTCAGGCGCCGCACCGCCGCGCGCGGTCCCGCACGACCTTCGCTCCGAGCGCCTGGCGTGTCAGGGAACGCGGGAACGGCCAGGGCCGACGCGCGGGCGGGCGGGCGGGCCGCAGAGTCGCCGCCGCGGGAGCTCTCCAGAGGGTGCTCCACTCGCGCCAGGATGCGTGCCTCGACCGATTCCAGCATAGCCGAGTCTACGGGCCCCACTGGAACCCAGCCGTCGATCCCGGCCGCTCCGATCGACGCATCGGATCCGACCGGGAAGTCCATGTCGGCTTCGGTCAGGAAGAGGAGAAGCGTCCCGCCCCCACGTGGAACCATCTGAACCAGGTGACGGAAGCTGGCCGTCGCCGCCAGCCGTTCATAGGGGACACTGGGCCGGCCCGCCGGAAGGTAGGTGAAAGAGCATCCGGCGGGGGTGATGGCGATCCCGGCGACCGTAGCGGTGCCGGAAAGGGCCGCGCCTATCCCGGGTCTCTCGCTGGCACCCAGGAGCTTGTCCGGGCCCCGGTCTCCCGGCACAACGCTGGCGAGAATCGTCCGAGGCCGGCGCCGACCGATCAGGTCCGCCAGTTCGATCGCTGCCGCAGGAGACCAATCAGCTCCAGCCGCTCTCACCAGCGCGACCACTCTCGCGTCGTCCGGCAGCCACGATATCCCGCCGGCGTCCGTCGTGCGACTCGAAGAAGGAGTCACCTGACCCCCCGGTTCACTGGTCTGGACTCCCTGTCTCGCCGATCTCCGTCACCCAAGCCTGTATCCGTCTCTCCCGAAGGAGTTGCCTGGCGGCCGCGTCCGCCGCGCTTCGAGCTTCGAACGGACCTACCAGCCCGCGGTACCACAGCCGGCCCGCATCGTCGGGGAGCCGCTGGACGGCGGTTGGATAGCCAGCGTCCGCCAGTGAACCCACCAGCTCGTCGATGCCTTCCCGCTTCCGCGCGGAGCCGACTATGGCGTAGAAACCCTGAGGCGTCGCATCTCCAGCGGGCCGAGCGCTCGGTATGCGTTCCGCCGGAGCCGGCGGCGGCTGGTCTCCGGGCCCTTCTCCGCCCTGTCGAGGTTCCCGCTTCCCGGATGCGCCAGCCGGGCGTTCGGCCCGGACCGGATCAGCCACGACTCGCCGCGGGGCAGGATTCCAGCGGACCGGGAGCCACCAGCGATCGGCCCCCGCGTGGAGGACCGTCTCCGATCGCCCCCCGACGTCCACGAGGACCATCTCGTCTCCGCGGGACGCGAGGACACGACCGCCGGGAAAGCCTATCGGGAGGTCCGGTCTCCAGTCAGCGTCCAGCTCCACCGCCGCACCGCCGTCAACCGGAATCCACTGAACGCGGAGCCCGTCCCGGCCGAGTAAGGCCTCTCCAAACAGGCTCGAGCGCAGCTCGGTCGTCGGCTGAGGCAGATGGGCGAGGTCGCGCCCCTCCAGCGTGAAGCGGTTGGCCGCTGCTACCCGGGGAGGTGAATCCAGGGAGACGTAGATCTCGTGGGACGAGGGGGATGCCGCCAGCGCCAGGATTGGACCGCCCAGCTCGATCCGCCCGGCCAGCTCCAGGGGCTCGACCGTCAGGATTCTCAGAGCGTTCCGTCCGGCGGCGTCCGCGAAAGCCACCCGGCGACCCCAGGCCGTCACCAGGCCCGGAGGCGCTGCCTCGGTGACGAGCATCGCAGACGGGCGATCCTCGCCGTGCCGGAGAAGCGATAGCCCGGCTGTACCGCCGTCTGCGGGCAGCAGGACCAGCGCACCTCCCTCAATGGGAGCCGCCCAGCGAATCGGCTCGGCACCTTCCCAGCGCCAGGAACCGGATCGCGACACCTCCAGGATCGCGTCTCCATTCCGGGCGAAGAAGAGACCCGAGGAGCCGTTGGAGCTCCACTCCGCCGCCTCGCTCACGGAGCCGATCCGCAGGAGCTCATCGGCTGACGGGTCGTAGCTGAACACTTCGCCCGTCGCCGTCCGCAGCACGGCCAGCCCGTCCTGCAGTGAGTGTGCCTCCACCGAGGCGGGCAGTTCCGTGCTTCCCGTCCACACGGCCTCGTCTGGCCGGTCGATTGGTCGGAGGTCCGGCGTACCGCCGTTCGCCGGCAGCGTGAGGAGTCCCCACTCCTGCGCGGACGAGCCCACTACCAGCCGGACACCTTCCAGAGGCAGGTCGGGCTGGGACGCGGGACGCTCGGCCTGCCGATCGCAGGCTGAGCCGGCTGTGAACAGCAACACGCCGCATATGAGGGTCTTTATCGTGCCACGCGGGCTCAAAGTGGTCATCTAACTCGTTTCTCGGGAAGCGAAGCCTGCTTGCGGCAACTTAGGAAGGAGGAGAAACGGGTGGCAAGAAAGACGAGCGCCGCCCGCCCCGATCTGTCGTGGCTAGAACATCTCGCCGAAGGAGAGCGACCAGATGCCATCGCCGAGCCCGCGGTTCCTTGACGGGGCAACAGAGTAGTCCAACCTGAGGATCGCGAAGTAGAGGTTCATCCGGAGTCCGGCTCCGTAGCTGGTCAGGGGCTCCCGATAGGTGACGATGTCCTGGCCGGGCTGCCGGTCCCATACCAGTTTCGACGACCCGGGGGTGAACACCATCCCAACGTCGAAGAACAGAGCTGCATCCACCGGCGGGAAGTTCAGCGGCAGCCAGCTGTCCTTCAGCGGATTGAGCAGAGGAACGCGCAATTCCGAGTTCAGCAGGAGCGCGCTGGATCCGATGAGCTCCTGCTGCGCGGGACAGAACGCGCCCGACTCGCTCCGGCCCCTCGAGGCCTCGCACTCGGCCACGCCGTACGAGCCCAGGTCATACCCGCGAAGGAAGTACGGCCCGCCCCAGGCAAACTCGAACTCCTCCGCATCGCCAGAGTCGTTCAGGCTGAAACGAGCGAACGAGAGCAGCCGCTGGGCGAATCCGAGTGAACCGCTGAACTGTATGTAGTTGCGAAGATCCAGCAGGACATCCGCCATGTTGAGATCGCCCAGCGCCGGACCGGCACTCAGGCGAAGGCGGCGACCCGCTATCGGACCGGTAAAGCCGGGGAGCGAGTTGTCGAATACGTATGCAACCTGCGGCTTCACGAAGGTCCGGGTTGGACCATCCAGGGTGATCGAGAAGGTTTCCAGGTTCTCGCGGGAGATTCCCTGGAACACTATATCCTGCTGGATGCTCGACGTCTCGAACCCGAAGTCGAGGCGGGCGAAAGGGCTCAACGGATACTGAGCCTGGACGCCGACCGAGCGGAACTGGTCACGCTGGAACACGTTGAATTCGCCCAGCTCTCCGTCCCGGCCGGGAATGTCTTCCAATCGCGAGCCCAGGAACCGGAAGAAGGGGTACTGGATGAAGGAAACGCCGAAGTTGAGGCGGTTCTTCAGATATGTGTACGACGTGAACAATCGGGCGTTGTCGAACGAGCCGCGCACATCTCCGGCTATGAGCATGTTGTGGTTGCCCAGCATGTCCGAGAGGGTCACGAACGAACCCCCGTACACGCCGTTGCCGAAGAAGCCTCCGGTGGTAGCCCCGATGGTCGGTTGCCCTACCAGGTCGAGTCCCAAGCTCACCGAATAGTCGCGAAAGGCGAGCGTTGCGGTGTCCGGAAGAGCCAGCGTCGCGCTGTCGATGAGCGCCGCGATGGACAGCTGCCCCGCCGGCCCGAGGCCGGGATGCCCGGCCTCGGCGACATCGCCACCGAAATCAGAGCGTCTGAAACCACTTTCCGTCAAGTAGAAGGACGATGGCGCGCTCTCATCTTCTCCACCGGTCACGGTGGCCCGATCACGCCCTTCCACCATTCGGGGTCGGCCGATCTGGCTCGCCGCCGTGGCTGCTTCCCGGCTGGGACCAGGCAGACGAGCGAGCCTGCGGGGCTGGTCGACCGTGTAGATGTTGAAGCCCGCTTCCTCGAAGTAGGAGAACGCGAGGCGGTCTCCGGCCCGCGCCCAGGAGAGCCCCGGGCTGGTGAGCAGCGCCCCTTCTCCCATGGCTCCCGTCAGCAGGTCGGTCAGCTGATAGGTCCGTCCCTCAGAAATGGAGTGCAGAAAGACGTTGAAGACTCCGGTCCGGGTGGAAAGGAAGGCAACGGCGTTGCCGTCGGGCGACCACACGGGGTTGATCGACGTACCGGACGCGGTGTCTTCGAGGAGGCGGATCTGACCGGTATCCACTTCGTACAGCGCGATGTGCAGCTCGTCGAACACTAGGCGATCGAGGTCCGTGCGGGGCGTCTGATCCGTGGCGAACGCTATCGTGCGGCCGTCAGGCGACCACGCGGGGTGCAGCCGGGCGTACCTGTCCGAGGTCAGCTCTCGCAACTCGTCGGTGGCGAGGTCCCACACATACAGATTGCTGATCCCCCCGACGAGCCCGGTGAAGACGATCCGCCTTCCGTCCGGCGACCAGGACGGAGTCTGGACTCCGTTCAGCTCCGGAACCCACTTCCGCTCGATTCGCCCGTTCCGGACGTTTATGACGTAGATGGCGTCGCGGCCTCCGGCTTTCGCCACGAACGCCACCCGGTCCCCGTCGGGTGCGAAATCCGCCGCTGACGTGAGGTAGCGCAGACTCTCGAAGCCTCCCCCGCGGGCCGACTTCACCAGCGTTCGCTTTGGCTCTCCCGTCTCCGCGTCGGCCAGATACAGGTCGTAGAAGCTGTACAGGTCGTGCCCGAGATCTGAGAGGTACACCAGCTCGGTTCCGTCGGGCGACAGGGCCGGAGCGATGAAGGACACCGACTTGCCGCGGCCCCTCGAAAAGGAGTGAGAGGTGATACGTCTCGCTACCCGGTCAACCGCGTCCGCCTGCCGTATCTGCGGCAGGTACGTGGCGCGCACGGCCTCGTGCCATTCCTCCGAAAGCTCCTTCAGCGAGATCCCGAGTGTCCGGACGAAAGCGCGCTCGGCTCCCAGCGATGGCGCCCGCTTGAGAAGCAGACCGATCGCCTGGTCACCCCACTTGGCTCCGATGTAGTTCCACAGAGACTGCCCGAACCGGTAGCTCAGGAAGTCGTTGAAGCGGTCCATCTCGTCGATGCTCCGGAGGTATCCGTCGAGGGCCGCATCTCTGAGCCACGCCGTGGTCTTGGCATCGATCCTGCCGACCGACAGATACTCCGCCATTCCCTCCATGAACCACAGGCTCGGCACGAAGCCGAACGGAGAAGCGGACGTCTCGACGGCGCCCCGTCTGAGCACATCGAACTGGAACGAGTGCACGAGCTCATGCCCCAATACATGCTGGAATTCCCTGTAGGAGCCGGTGAGCGGCAGCAGCACGCGATCCTTGAGGGACTCGGTTACTCCGCCCGTGGATTCATCGATGTGCCCTCCCAGAACGTTCGTCTGCTGGAAGTCGGTCTGGGAAGCGTAGAGGATAATGGGTTTCCGGTCGCGGAAGTCATGGTCCAGGATACGGCTGAGGCGCCCGTAGATCCGCTCTGCCATACGGGCGGCGTCGATCGCGGCGTCGCGTTCCTCCGGGTAGAAATAGACGTCGAAGTGGGCCGTCTCGATTATGGCGAAGTCGCGTGACTGATACTGGACCTTGTTGCGACCGAACTGAGCGTGCGCCGATGCAGGCAGCGAGGCAGACGCCGTCCCAAGGGCCGATGCGACCATCAAGAGGCGGAGTGAGCGGTTCACGCGGTCATTCTCTCCCGCGATCGGCGGTCATTGCAGAGCCATCGACGGAGCGTCCCCCCACAGGCGTTCCAACTGGTAGAACTCCCGAACCGCCGGGAGGAACACGTGGACGACGACCGTTATGTAGTCGATGAGGATCCAGGTGGCCGCGTTCCTGCCCTCGACTCCCGACGGGCGGATGCCCGCCTCCTCCATCCTCTCGACGATGTTCTCGGCTATGGCCCGCGCGTGCGTGTCCGAATCGCCCGAGGCGATCACGAAATAGTCGGTGGCATCGGAAAGGCCACGCAGGTCCAGTAGCACCAGCTCCCTGGCGTTGCGCTCCAGCGTCGCCTCCACCACTATGCGCAGATCAGCCGGAGCGTCCGCGCCGACGAAGGGGCCGTTTCCGCCCCTCTTTTCCACGTCGATCGGAGACACGTCCTCCCTCATTCTAGAACCGACCCTGCTGGTGAGAGTTCCTGCCGAGCCGCATCCGGTCCGGACTAGTCTTCCACCTGGTATGCGACCGTCCAGGCGCCGGGGCCCATGTGCACTGCCAGTGCGGCCGTGGTCGGGCCACTGAGGATTTCCACTGGCGTATACCGGGCCTCGATCTCAGCCACCAGCTGTCTTGCGACGTCCGGAGCCGCAAAGTGCGCCACGCCCAGTCGGTACCGGTTCGCACCCGCAAGGGCTGCGTCCAGCAGTGATAGAACCCGCGGCGCGAGGGCTTCCCGACCACGGACTTTTGCGGCCGGGACGATCCGCCCGTCATCGCCTATGGTCAGGATCGGCTTGTAGCCGAGCAGCCCTCCCACCCAGGCCTTCGCTCGTCCGACGCGTCCGGACCGCAGCACGTACTCGAGCGTATCCACCGCGAGGAAGACGTTGGATCTATGGCAGATGCGACGCAGCTCGCCAGCCACTTCGGCGAGTCCCATGCCGTCGTCCAGCAGCTCAACGGCCCGCGCTATCAACAGTCCCACCCCCAGCGACGCGGAGCGTGAGTCCACGGCTTCGGCAGGAACACCTTCGAAGCGGCGAATGGCAGCCACGCCGGAGGAATAAGTTCCTGAAAGTACAGAGCTTACGAATACACCCAGAAGTCCTTCGCCACCACGGGCAAGAGCTTCGCGACAGCGGCTCTCGAACGCGCTCGGGCTGGGCAAGGAAGTCTTGAGCGGAGGCGCCCCGGGTGCCGTCAGTATCTCGAGCAGCTTGTCGGCGTCCAGGTCCACCCCATCACGGTATGTCTCGTCGCCGACTATCACCTGCAGCGGGACCACGGACACGCCATGCCGTTCCACCCAATCGTGTGGAAGATCGGCGGAAGAATCGGTGATCACCGCCACATGGCGCCCTGCGCCCACGAGCATGGTGTCCTCGACGCGCTCGGAGACGATTTCGCCGAGGCCGGCAAGCGCCATCACCACTCTCTCCGGATCGTTGGCATGAATATGCACCTTGGCCAGCGCGCCGGCCCGCAGGATGATCGTGGACGTTCCCAGCCCGGCCAGCACCGCGCGGATCTCGGAGTCGGCGTGCAGCTCCGGCGCCCGAACCGCCACCTGTGTGCAGTAACGCCCTTCGTCCGCACCGACACCTGCCTCGCGAGCCAGGTAGAGAGACGGAAGGGCTGGGCCAGCCGTCGGGCGAGGTGCGTCCAGCGGTGCCTCGGCCCTCCCCTCTACGTAGTGGAGCACGCCATCGAAGAGCGCCACGAAACCCTTCGCCCCGGCATCCACCACGCCGGCTTCCCGAAGGGCGGGAAGCAACTCTCGTGTTCTCCGGAGAGACCTCCAGGCGCAAGCCTGCACGTCACGGAGCCAGGGGTAGAGGTCGGGCCTGAGGCGCGCCCGTCGGTTCGCCTCTGCCGCCATCTCCCGGGCAACGGTGATGATCGTTCCCTCGCGAGGGCTCTCCAGGACCTGGTGGAGGGATGCGGCCGCCGCGGTGAGGGCCTCGGCTATCTCGCTGGTTCCCGCTCGGATGCGCCGGCCAAGGCTGCGGGCGAAGACTAGCAGGAAGTTCGAGATCAGCATTCCGGAGTTGCCCCGGGCGCCCATCACGCTGGCTTCGGCGGCTACGCCTGCCACTTCTGACACGGAGCGACTGTCTACCGGGTGAAGGGCCTCCGCGACGGAGGTCAGAGTCAGGGCGAGATTCGTCCCCGTGTCGCCGTCCGGGACCGGGAAGACGTTGATTCGATCCAGCTCCGCCCGCTGTCTCGAGACGTGCTCGATGCCCGCGAGCAGGGCGCGGCGGAGGCGTTGCCCATCGAGGTACGCGATGCGCGGACGCGTGGCGCGCCTGTAGTCGTGCCTATCCTGTTCCGGGTGCTCGGGCAAACGTCGTCTCCCAGATGGTTTCCCGGCGCTGGCCCGCGCCAGGCCCCGCGTCACGTCGCGGGGATGCACCGCCCGCCCGCCTCTACTCCTCCGCGACCACGGCCACGGTCAGCTCGGGTCTTACGTCCGCGTGCAGACGAACGGTAACCTTGTACACGCCCAGCTGCTTTATCGGTTCATCGAGGTGAACGAGGTGCCGGTCGACTTCGAGGCCTCTCTCCTCGAGTGCGGCGGAGATGTCCGCCGCGGTTACCGAGCCGAACAGTCTTCCTTCGTCACCGGCGCGGACCGCGAAGCTCAGCGACAGCCCGTCGAGGCGCCCGTCGAGGGCGCGTGCCCGATCGAGGGCCCGCTCGGATCGCTCCAGGATATGCCTGTGCTCCTCCCGCAGACGGCGCCGGTTCGCCTCGGTGGCCTCGTAGGCTCTCCCCTGGGGGATGAGGTAGTTCCGGGCATAGCCCGGCTTCACCTCCACGAGCTCCCCTACCGTTCCCAGGTCTTCGACGTCCTGCCGCAGAATTACTTCAACCATGTCTCGGATCACCCCGCTCCATCGTGTGTCCCTGTAGTATCCGGGCACTGCCGGTTGCTTCGCCGCTCGAGACGCCGCGTGAGGTCGCGGCTCACTCTCCCCCTTTTTCGACCCTCGCCCGCGAGAGGCGGCCGCGGAGGTCCAGCCACGTATCGGTCAGACCGAGCACGAGTGCCGTCCCCACCACGATCGGATAAAGGAACAGACCGGCCACGGCGAGGAGCCAACCCGACCACGCCGACGTCAGCACCGCGGCGCTTACCCATATAATGATCGCGAGCCCCCTGACAAGATACAGGGCCCCCATGAAGGTTGCTGCGTTCTCGCCGATCCGGAAGGCCGTCGAGCCGAACGGGAGCACGAGCAGTGCCAGTCCCCCCACCAGGAGCCACACCAACTGGTCACTGAACCGAAACTCCCGCACCGGACGCAGACTGCGTACCACACCTGAGAGCCGGCCGAGGGCGAACCACGCCACTCCCAGTGCTGCCAGCGATGCCAGAGCGAGGAAAGCCGGATATACGTCGCTCTGGAAACTGACCCACCGGTAGACCGCGTCGGCGTACCGAGCGCGCACCGCCGTGTCCCCGGAGCCCGGTAGCGACCCCACCAGTCCCTCGGCCGCAGCGGCCGCGTGGCGGATCTCCGTCGACATCCACCAGTCCAGCTCCTGCAGCAGCGGCGGTCGCGCAAATCCGAGTGCGACGACCACCAGCATGGCTATGGCGACCGCCGCCAGCGAGCGCCCGAACAGCCCCTTGCGAGTGGCAGCGGTGGCTCCCACGAACGCCCCGCCGAGGAGCAGCGCCCAGCCTCGCTGAACCAGCCATCCCATGTCTCCCCCGTGGCTTCCCGCATCTCCGAACGCGAGCACAAGGGTCGCGACGCCTATGGCCAGCGACAGCCAGTCCGCCGACCTGAACGCCAGGAGCAGAAGGGCTACTGGAACCAGGATCAGCAGCACCGGGCTGATCGGCGACAGGAGGACTGCAGCCGCGACCAGCAGGCCGGCCCGGAGCAGTGTCCAGCCTCTCTCGCTCATGCTCATGGCGTTTCGGAGCTGATCACGCCCCGCACCACCGACTCAGGCGTGGTAGCCCTGGATGTAAGGGACGAGCGCCAGATAACGTGCCCGCTTGATCGCCGTCCCCAGCTGCCGCTGGTGTCGTGCACACGTTCCGGTGGCGCGTCGGGGCAGTATTTTGCCGCGGTCCGTCAGGAAGCGTCCCAGCGTCTGCTCGTCCTTGTAATCGATCCGGCCGACCCCATTCTCGCAGAACTTGCAGACCTTCTTGTAGGCCATGGCGTTACGCCTCCTCCTCTTCGTATTCGCCAATCTCGAACTCATCGGAATCGGGCTCGGCGCCGTCGGATTTCTCTAACCTGGAGTCATCACCCCGGGCCTCGTCGTCTCCCGTGTCGCCGCCGTATGATTCCTCAGCCGACGGCTCCTCGACCCCGAGTGACGGAGGCGACGGAAGCTCGCCTTCCGAGAGGACGACCAAGTGTCGAAGAAGAGCCTCGTCCAGCTTCAGGACGCGCTCGAATTCAGGGAATACGGCCGGCTCTGCCTTGAACTGGGCGACGACGTAGTATCCGTTGTCGTTCCGATCGATCGGGTAGGCTAGCTGACGCTTGCCCCAGTGCTCGACGGCGGTGACTTCGCTGCCGGGCCCGGCGAGGATCTTCTGGTGGTAGCCTTGGAGGCGTCCCTCGATCTCCTCGCTGGTCAGCGACGACTTGAAGATGTAGACGATCTCGTAGTCTCTCATGCCCCTCTCCTTCGGTCTGTTCGGCCCCGGGACTGTGTTCCCGTGGCAGGAGCTATGTCGGCGGCGCCGAGGCGCCTCCGGGCCGCCTGCAACGACCGGCGGCCCGCTGCAACCTACTCTCCGTATCCAGTCGCATCAAGAAACGGCCGAGCCGTATACGGCTTCCTCACGCCATGAAGTGCAGCCAGGCGACCACCTGCCGCACGGCAGCGCCGACCTCGCCTGCGGCGCCCGGCGCCTCATGAGCGGCAGCGAACCACGGAGCGAGCACCAACGATACCACGCTCATCAGCTTGATGACGATGTTCATGGAAGGGCCGGAGGTGTCCTTGAAGGGGTCGCCGACCGTGTCTCCGACCACCGCAGCCTTGTGAGGCTCGGAGCCCTTCCCGCCGTGCGCTCCGCGCTCGATGTACTTCTTGCCGTTGTCCCACGCTCCGCCGGCGTTGGACATGAAGAGAGCAAGAAGCACCCCGCTGAGGGTCGCCCCGGCGAGCACACCGCCGAGCGCCTCGACGCCGAGAAAGCGCCCGACCAGGATGGGCACCAGAATGGCGGTGAGGCCCGGCAGCACCATCTCTTTGAGGGCGGCCCGAGTCGAGATGTCCACGCAGCGGGCTGAATCGGGTTTGGCTGTTCCCTCCATCAGGCCGGGAATCTCCTTGAACTGGCGCCGAACCTCGGCGACCATTCCAGCGGCAGCGCGGCCGACGGCAGTCATGGTCAGCGACGCGATGAAGAAAGGCGTCGTGCCACCGATGAACAAGCCGATGACGACCAGCGGGTTGACGATGTTGATCCCGCCCTCCGTCAGGCCGACGGCGTTGGCGTAGGCTGAGAAGAGGGCCAGCGCGGTCAGAGCCGCCGAACCGATGGCAAAACCCTTCCCGATGGCTGCCGTAGTGTTGCCCAGTGCGTCGAGCCGGTCCGTGACGCTCCTGACTTCCGATCCGAGCCCGCTCATTTCGCTTATCCCGCCGGCATTGTCGGCGATGGGACCGTACGCGTCGACGGTCATCGTAACGCCTACCGTTGCCAGCATGCCCACGGCCGCGATCCCGATGCCGTACGGTCCTGCGAACTTGAAGGCCAGGAAGATGGCGGCGCAGATGAACAGCAGTGGCAGAGCCACCGACTCCATCCCGACCGCCAGGCCCGTGATGATGTTGGTAGCCGCCCCGGTCTCCGACGCCTGCGCGATTTTGCGGACCGGCTTGCCGGCGGTGTAGTACTCGGTCGCCAGCCCGATCGCGATCCCCACCAGCGAACCGAAGAGCATCGCCCAGAACGGTCCGGCAGCCGGGTGCAGCCACGTCCAGTATTGTCCGGATGCACCGCCCAGCACGTCCAGCCGGATGGTGACCAGGTAGGCGAAGACCCAGAAGAGGCCGGCCCCCACGAACGTAGTGTTGCGGAGTGCCGCCGCCGGACTCATCCGCTCCAGGAGCCTCAGTGAGAGCACCCCGACCACGCTGGCGACAAGGCCGACCATGGCGTAGATGATCGGCAGAGACATCGCCGCCAGACGTCTGTCCGCCGCGACGGCGACCGCCGTGGCTCCCAGGACGATCGTAGCCACTATCGAACCGACGTACGACTCGAAGATGTCGGCCCCCATGCCGGCGACATCACCGACGTTGTCACCAACGTTGTCCGCGATCGTCGCCGGGTTTGCCGGCGACATCACCGACGTTGTCACCAACGTTGTCCGCGATCGTCGCCGGGTTTCGGGGATCATCTTCGGGAATGCCCGCCTCCACCTTGCCCACGAGATCCGCCCCGATATCGGCGGCTTTAGTGTAGATGCCGCCGCCGATACGGGCGAACAGCGCGATCGACGACGCGCCCATGGCAAAGCCGCTGACGATCTCGCCGAAAGCCCTGAGACCTACCGTTTCGGGACGGAAGATGAGTAGCACGGCTCCGAGACCTGCGAGACCGAGGCTTCCGACCGCCAGACCCATCACGGCGCCTCCGCCGAACGCCACGCGCAGAGCCTTGCCCTGCCCCGAATCCCGGGCGGCCTCGGTGGTCCGAACGTTGGCCCGTGTCGCCGCCTGCATGCCCAGCAGGCCTGCAACGATCGAACACCCGGCGCCGAATACGTACGCCGCGGCCGTCTGGCTGCCGATCAGCCAGTAGAGCATCGCCGCGACGACCACCACGAACGGGATCAGCACTGAGTATTCCCGTTTCAGGAAGGCCATGGCCCCCGAATGAATCGCCTCGGCCAGCTCCTGCATCACCTCGTTGCCGGCGGGTTGCGAGCGTACGTATCCGAACAGCAGCATCGCGAACAGGAGACCGCCGAGCCCGAACCACAGAGCCCAGGTCATCGAAAGCTCCACGAAGCGTCTCTCCTCTCTTCTCGTTGCACGTCGGCCCGCCCGGCTCCTGTCAGGAGCGGTTGAAGGCGTTCATCGCGGGTTCGATTCCCTCGGCGACCCAGCACTCGATGGCCTGGGCACTACGTTCGAACGTCTCCAGCACCGCCTCCTCCTCGGCTGGGGAAGGTGCCGCCAACACCCACGCCGCCAGATCGACCTCGGGATGCGGAGGTGCACCCACGCCGATTCGCAGACGACCGTACTCGGACGATCCCAGTACCGACTCGACCGATGCCAGGCCGTTGTGCCCGCCCGCGGAACCGCGGGCTCGCAAGCGGAAGCTGCCGGGAGGAAGCGCCGCGTCGTCCACCAGCACCAGGAGGTCGGCGACGGCGCGGAAGTCCGGAAGCTGAGCGTAGCGCTCCAGCGCGCGGCCGCTCCGGTTCATGTAAGTCAGGGGCCTCACGACCCGAACGGCCGTGCCGCGAACCCTGCCGTCGGACGAGGCCTCCGGTCCACTGGGACGAAACGGAGGAAACGACCACCTGACGGCCAGGTGGTCCGCCAGCCACCAGCCAGCATTGTGACGGGTGTCGCGGTAGCGCTCGCCCGGATTGCCGAGGGCCAGAATGACTTTCAACTCGGGAGGCGCGGTAAGAGCGTGGGCTATTCCTCGCCCTCCTCCTCTTCCGCTTCCGGCCGGGCCGTTATCACCTCCGGCTCGACCTCTCCCTCCTCGAGTTCCAGGGCCTCTTCTTCTACCTCCTCCTCGACTGTCACCACCTTCGGGGCCAGAACGGTGCAAACGGTGGTGCCTTCTTCCTCCAGCATTGTCAGTCCGCCCGCGTCCACGTCCGAGACGTGCCGCGAGTCCCCGATCTCCATTTCCGACACGTCCAGCTCGAAGTACTCGGGGATCTCCCGGGGCAGGCACTCCACCTCGAGCTCATACCGGTTCCGCTGAAGGATGCCACCCGAGTTTCGAACGCCCAGCGGTGACCCGGCCAGCCTGATCGGTACGCCGACGCGTATCTTCTGGCCGGCCTGGATAGCGAAGAAATCGACGTGGAGGATCAGGGGGCGGAAGGGATGCCGCTGCAACTCCCTGATCAACACTCTCTTTGGCCGCTCGTTGTCCATTTCTAGGTCGATGAGCGTGTTATCCACGCTGATCGCGCCGATCAGCTGCTGCAGGTCGCGCTGGTCCGCCTGAACCGCCACCGGCTCCATCCCTTGTCCGTACACGTTCCCCGGGATCTTCCCTTCCCTGCGCAACCGGCGTGCCGCTCCCTTTCCGAAATCTTCGCGTGTCTCGACACGCAGCGTAACCTGTCTGCTCATTCCGACCTCGTGAACCGGTCCCCCGACCGGTCGATTAGTTGAAGAGCTCGCTGACCGACCTGTTGTAGTGAGTGCCCTCGATCGCCCTTGCCAGCAGGCCGGCCACAGAGACCGTCCTCAGGCTCGTCAAGGCGACTCTCTTCTCCTCCGGAATCGCTACGGTGTCCGTCACTGCGATCTCCACCACTTCCGCCTCATTCAGTCTCTCCACCGCCGGACCTGAGAGGAGCGCATGAGTAGCGACCAAATAGATGTCCTTTACCCCGCGCTCGCGCAGGGCCTTCACGGCGTTCGTCATAGTCCCGGCAGTGTCCACCATATCGTCCGGGAGCAGGCAGCTCTTGCCCTCCACGTCTCCAACCACGCTCACCACCTCGGCCAGGTTCGGGCCCGGACGCCGCTTGTCGACGATAGCGAATCCGGCTCCGAGCCTCTTGGCGTATCCACGGGCCATCTTGGCCGCCCCGACGTCGGTGGCGACGACTACCAGCTCATCCATCTCCAGCGACCGGTAGTGCTCTATCAGCGCAGGAGCCGCGTACAGATGGTCTACCGGGATGTCGAAGAACCCCTGTAACTGGTGCTGATGGAAATCGATCGTGATCAGCCGGTCAGCACCGGCGGCCACGATCAGGTTTGCCATCAGTTTCGCGGCGATCGACACCCGCGGCTGGTCCTTCCGATCCTGTCGAGAGTAACCGAAATATGGCACGACGGCCGTCACCCGTGCTGCAGACGCACGCTTGGCCGTGTCGATCAGCAGCAGGAGCTCCAGGATATTCTCGGCCGGCGGATTCGTAGGCTGAATGACGAAAACGTCCCGCCCTCGGACGTTCTCGTCTATCCGCACGAAGATCTCGCCGTCAGCGAACCGCTCGACGGTAACGGCGCACAGTGGCTGGCCGAGTTCATTCGCTATCCGCCCGGCCAGTTCCGGATTGGCCGTGCCGGAGAGCACCATCATTGGTGTCCCCGTAGCCGACAGTTCGGTCATGCGTCCCTCGCTGCAATTCTCTCGCTAAATACGATCTGTGCTGAGAAAACAGCCGTTTATCCTACACCGGCGGTGAGGGAGCGTCAACCGGCCGCCGACGCCTCCCGGGCACTCTGCTGTACCCGCTCGAAGCCTGCCGGCCGCGTCTGATATGCCGCCGCAATCCCCCCCGCGCGAAGCGCCGCGGCAGCTCGATGCCATCTCGCGCTGGGCTCAGAAGCCCGTGTCCCGCCCCTCGCCGCCGGGCCGGAGTGACTCCGGCAGGTTCACCGTCCGAATCGGGAAAGGGATGTTGATTCCTGCATCCCGATAGCGGGCGTGCAGACGCTTGACGTACTCGTGGCGGACGCGAAACTGCCGTGAGAACTCCTCCACCGGTATGCGAACGGTGAAGTCCACGCTCGAGTCACCGAATGTGTGGAACCGCAGGGCAGGCTCCAGGCCTCGCACGTTCCCGCTGAATTGGCGAGTGACCTCGGCAGCCACCTCGAGGGACACCCGCTCTACTTCTTCCAGATCGCTCTCGTAGCCGACGCCAACGTCGCAGTCCAGCCACAACACCTTCCGTGGCAGGTGGTAGTTGGTGACAATGGCATCCGCGAGCTTGCTGTTCGGTACGACTATCTCATGGTCATCGAACAGACCCTCGATCGTCGTGGTCCGCCACTTGATGTCCACCACGTAGCCTTCCTCGCCCGTGTCCAGCCGGATGTAATCGCCGACCGACAGCTGCCTCGCCGCCAGGACCTGAATGCCGGCGAAGACGTTGGAGAGAGTGGGTTGAATGGCCAGTGCTACGGCGATGCCGCCGATCCCCAGACCGGTAATGAGGGGCGTTATCGGAATGTCGAGAGTCTGCAGGATGATGACGACGCCGACTGTGTATACGAGCACTTTCGCGATATTCGTGAACAGCGCACTGCCGGGAAGAGCGCTGCCGGGGCGACTGGTCGAGTACCGCACCAGCCCCCCCACCAGCTTAGCAGCCACGACCGTAGCGGCGAAGATCAACAACGCCGGCATGGCTACGGTCAATGTCTGTCGGGCCAGGGGAAAATCGGATACCAGGAGGCCCGCGTAGGCGCCTGCGGCGGTGAGGAGGAGGGTCGGGGCGTGGCCCAGCGAATCCACCACGAAGTCGTCCCATTCCCATGGAGTGTCGCGCGCCACGCGCCGCAGGCGGCCGAGGAGAAACCGCTCCACCAGGATGCCGACGATTAAGCCGACCGCCGTAAGGCCGACGGGCAACAGCCACGCCGAGTATTCGCTGAAGGTTTCCATTCGCATGCTCCGAAACGGGCGGCGAGATGCGGTGCCGCGGTCTGCAGAGCAATCTTCACCCGTCGTCCCCCGGCGCAAGCGCGGCACCAGGCCGCGGGGGGACGGCTAACGTTCGGTCGTGCCGCTCAGGCCCAGCAGGCGGCCCAGGTCCTCGGGAACGGTGACCGGTCGCTCACAGACGAAATCCCGACACACGTAGGCGGCCGGCCGGCCAGCGACGGATTCCAGCGGCCTGGTAAACGGCGCCAGTTCGCTGAGACTGTCCGACCCGGCGACGGAGGGGCGCTTGAGGAGAGAGACCGTGCGTGGCAGAAAACGCCGGTGCAGGGTGCCGAGCAGCTCCTCAGTGGCCGGATCCGCTGGATCGCCGACGACCACGACCTCGCGCGCCGGTCCGAGCGCGAAGTCCACACCGCTCAGAAAATGGGTATGCGAGGCCGGGGCGAGGGCCACTCGAGAC